>CAYWXK010000016.1:4839-82615 GCA_964462515.1 uncultured Pirellulales bacterium | reverse complement strand
ATTCTTTCAGGATACCCTCTAATCCGCAATGGTACAGTTTTCGGGGGTCAGATCAGTACAAGCGGCCCGCCTGCAATATGTTCTGCCGCTTTCTTGTCTATATCTATAACTTTTTCCGCCAATTTTATATCGCCGAATACTGCAATTGGTGGATAAATGAACTTTCTGCGAGGTGACATTAGAATAGCTAAAGTTTGTTCTTTTGCGGGTAGTTCGTATTTATATTCTTTGCAGGGAAAGCCAATATTGTATAAGTATTCCCCTAATTCAAAGGATAACCATTCTCTTCCATGGACATGCCCTCTACTCACGCCAGAAATATCAGTTTCTACGGGGAATATATACTTTCCCTTATCTGTAACAATTCTCACCTTTGATGACGGTGAAACCGGAATAAAACCGCGTATAGTTTGCCAAGGCGATGAAACAGGTTTTACATTTTCAAACGCTTTGTCAAATAATTTGATACATTCCTGCAGATTCTCTTCGGGAACTTCAAAAACAACATCATTTTTCCCGATATCTGGATTAGCTGCTACGAAAAAACTGATACTTTTTATCTTTTCTTTTTGCAACCGAGGCCATAACCTGACCAAGCTTCTATATTCTCTCCATTTCTGCGACGGCCATCTTTCGTATCCCCAATAAATTAGAAAAACTACCAGAACCAGCACAGGTACTATAACTATCTTTTTCCTTTTCATACCTTTTCACCATCTGCTTAGAGTTATCTCTGTGAGCAATCTTTGTCCTTTTAAGATGTAATTCTCTAAAGCAGTTTTTTGCCCTTTTTTCGGTTTAATAACTTCTCCATTTTAAGATAGTTCACATATCCGGCACAATCTCAGGATAGACCTGGCCGGTTGAGCCTATCTTGAATACATAGATAAGTCCCTTCCGCAATCTCGAATAAACCACGTTGCCATAAATGGCTGTGATGCCGTATTCCTTTAATCTCTCAGGGTCGTTCGCCAACTCCCATATACTCGACCAGAAAAGCTGCCTTTGCTTTATAGGTAGAGCCGCAAGCAAATCGCCGTATCTTTTCGGTTCTGCCCCCGGCTCTTCTATTACAAAACCTTCCTGCGGCGCCATCTTCTCGCCATAGACCCTTCTCCACAGATATAGCGCCCTTGCCTTGCCGTCCATAACCATTTTGTCGCCGAACTTTACCACCAGAGCATCAAAATGGATTATATCGCCCTCAATTACGTATTCTTTCTCTAAAATCTTTTTGAGCTTGTCCTCTCTGGCAGTCTCAACAAATCTTACAGTCGTAAACAGCGACCCATCCTTCGTCTCCTGAGCGATTACTTTTGCGTAACCTATTTGGTCCTCCTGAGTAAGATTGGCTATCGCCTCTTTGAGCTGTTTATTTTCAGCCAGCAGCTTGTGTATGGTAATAGCGCCATAATAAATGCCTCGCCCAATATATGCAAAGCCAATAATAATTATTGCAGCTATGATATAGCTCAAAATCTTTCTTATTTTCAGTCTCTGTGCCATTTATATGCCACCTTCAGTCCGCCAGGACTTGCCGGCGGATTAACCTATAATAATAGTGTCTTTTAATTTATCATCGGCTCTGCCGGCTAAATCTCTGAACTTGCTATTAGTCTATGTGCAATATTCTTTATTTTTGTCTTTTGTCTGTCCAATAGCCATTTATAATAACCCTTTATTTTTTAACTTCTATATGAGAAAGTGCTATGGCTGATAAAACATCGAGTATAATAAAAAAGAAACGTCCAATCCGCAGGATGGCTCACGCTATTACCTTCACAGTCCCCAGGATGGCTTACGCCATTTGTGCGATTTTTGCAATACTGGCAATTGCCGGGTGCTACCAACCGACTGAATATCCGCAAATAGTTGTTACACCGCCCTCTAAAGAAAAACCTACACTACCGGCGGTTCTGGTTCAGTCCCGCATTGCCGGCACATCGACACAGAATCGGCCTATTCTTTATACTGTGTTAGGTCGAGGCCAGGATGTAACCTTGATTTTAGGGGGCATTCACGGCAATGAACCAGCCGGAACACAACTCCTCCGACGACTTGCAGAACATCTCAAACAGAATCCGCACCTTCTGGAAGGACGAACGGTCGTGCTTCTGCCGGCGGCGAACCCGGATGGCCTGACTTACAACAATCGCTTAAACGCCAAAGGCGTGGACCTCAATCGCAACTTCGCCACAGCCAACCGTATTAACAACGCAGAGTTTGGCCGCACTGCTCTTTCGGAGCCTGAGACCCGTGCCATTTACCAGCTCATCCAGCAATATAACCCCGACCGTATTGTCAGCATTCATCAGCCACTTGGCTGCATCGATTACGATGGCCCAGGTTTAGCCCTTGCTACACGAATGGTGCAATACTGTAATCTGCCTCTAAAAAAACTCGGCGCTAAGCCGGGCTCGCTTGGGTCATACGCAGGACTGACGCTCGGAATCCCAATAATAACATTCGAAATGCTATCAACCGATTCATCACTCTCGACCGAAGGCCTGTGGCAGAAATACGGAAAAGCACTGCTCGCAGCAGTTGTCTATCCCCAAAGGGCTGACTGAGGAACCAGAAGTCTCACAGAAAAAGACTACAAAACATCCATAACTTTGAGAGGTTTTTTGCTTGACATCGTGGGAAGGTCTGATATAATTTCTAATTGTTAGGATTAAGGAGAGTGGTGAAAAAGACTCTATGGAGGGTTCTACATGTCTTTCATCCCCTAATTAAGTGCGTTCGCATAGATAAATAGCAGACGATAGGGTTTGGCGCCGTCGGCCATAGCCTATGGCGTCGGCCGAAAGCCACGCAACCTTGGAAAGGAGGAGTTATGAAGGGTAGAAATACATCTCTTTTTTTCATCAGTGTTTGTCTTTTTAATCCTTGGCAATTTCGCTTATGGATGACGCTAAGTTATTGACTTCCGTGTGCCGGCAGAACACCTGATAAGATATGAACGTCTTTTTTAGAGGTGAGGAAAATGAAAAATAAAATCACTTTACTTGTATGGGGAATCTTTTTCCTGCTTCCTGTTAATGTTTTTGCAAACCTAAATAGCCAGGAAGGAATGATATTCTTTTCTGGAGGCAATCAACCAACTGGAGCGGCAGCAAAGACTACGTGCCGGTGATAACGTGCCCGCACCAGTAGCGGTAGATGTGGATGTCAATACTGCTTAGGACAATTAAAAAATGGGTTTGATTCGCAGTTTTTATGTTTAATGATGTTGAAAATTTCATTCTGGATTTCTCAAGTAAAAGTAATGCTTTGAATAAGGTGCAGATTTGGTGACAAAATTGGCAATTCGAGGAAGATTTTGATATTATTATGGAATTGGGGGACTTGGCTGTGCAGCCAACGTTTAATATGAAGGTGTCAACTTAAATAAAGCCGCTTTTTTTGAGAAAAAAGCGGATACACCTAAAATTTTCTGAAAAACTGATATTTTAGACAAAAAACTCTTGACATCCTGGATGGGACGGGGGTAGAATAATTATTTGTATAGGTATGTAGGTTTGCTGTATAGACTTACAAATTTACCAACCTGTGGCAGAAGAATAGGAGTGGTGAGAGAGCTTTTTGGTTTCATACCAAAGTTTTCCCCCACAAATAACCAAAAGAATATGATTTTGGGGAGGAGGAGAAGATATGCATTTCTGTTAGATAAATTCAGAACAGGTTTTGTTGCATCGCAAGTTATGTACGTCGACAAATGTTAACAATTTTTTGAGGAGGAGAATCAAAATGAAAAAGTTAATTACAATTTACCGCCGGGCCAGTGTCCTGCTCGTTGCTCGACGCCCCCCGGCACAGCGAAAAGAGAATATCATGAACGCGAAGAAAATAATGGGAATGGTGGCCTTGGCGATGTTTCTGGCGGCCGGTGTGGTTCAGGCGGTGCCCACCACTCAATACGGTTATTCTGGTTCGGAGACGACTATCACCCTGAACCCTGGCCTTTACAACATCACTGCCTACGGCGCTCAAGGTGGCCGCAGTCAAAACACCGCCGGCGGACTAGGAGCCGAGATGAGTGCCGAGTTTAACTTCTCAGTATCCGTGACCCTCACTCTTTTAGTGGGCGGCGGCGGCGGTAGCGGCGCCTACGGCGCTGGCGGCGGCGGCGGCGGCAGCTTCGTTATCAATGGCAGCACACCACTTGTCATCGCAGGCGGCGGCGGCGGCGGCGGCTACTACGTCGGCGGCGCCAACGGCAACGTCGGCACCAGCGGAACCAGCGGCACCAGCGGCGGCCCTGGCACCGGCGGCACCGGCGGCACCGGCGGCACCGGCGGCGCCGGCGGCGTCTTCGGCGGCGGCTACTACGGCTTCTACAACGGCGGCGGCGGTGGCGGCGGCGGCTACAGCGGCGACGGCGGCGACGGCTACGGCTGCGGCTACAATGGCGACGGCGGCGGCGGCGGCGGCTTCCTCAATGGCAGCTACGGCGGCCACAGCGGCGGCTACGCCGTCGGCACAGGGGGCTACGGCGGCGGCGGCGGCGGCGGACACGGCGCCGGCTACTACTACAACGGCTACGGCGCCGGCGGCGGCGCCGGCGGCTACAGCGGCGGCGCCGGCGGTTCCAGCGGCGGCGACGGCAGCAGCTACGGCGGCGGCGGCGGCGGCGGCGGTTCCATAATCGATTCGTCTGGAATTATTGTCGCCGAGATTTCCGGCATCGCCAGCCCCGACTTCTCACCTAATGGCGAGATTATTATTACCGCAGTTCCAGAACCGACCGTAATCCCGGCGCCTGCTGCGTTTATACTTTGCAGCATTGGCGTGGGCTTTGTTAGCTTGCTGCGGAGACGAAAGGCACTGTAGAAGTAGTAAGTGCGAAGTTAGAAGAACAAAAAGAAGAACGAAGTGTAAAGAACCCCTTATAGTTCGTTGTTCGCAGTGGACCATTTGTGGTTCACTGAGAAGCAATTAGGCCGCGAATTAAATCTATGAATTCACGAGCTTCTTGAAGGCGTGTTGAAACATCCGATTCTTCAAAAGTAACTGTAGGTATATAATCTCCCTACTGTCTATCGTCGAATAATTTTTGATAGAACTTATTCCACTTTCTATCGATTTGGCCGGACTTGATATAAGTTCGGACAAATTCGGATTTGACCGCTGAGTGCCGGGCAAACTGCTTGCCATCATGCAGCAAAAGCGCCGTTACAGCATAGAAACAGGCATAATACAAACGGTTCACAGCAAAAATTGTATGACCAGCTTGTAGCTCGAGTTCGGCCGAGGCCAGTGCATCTTTAGCTTTTTGCAGCCATAGGTCGATAAGATTTTCCCGAGCATCGTTCTCATTCATATTTCACATCCGTCTCTTTCAACTTCAGTGTGGATTAACGTATGGCGAATTAACCCATTTGACCAATCCTGCTGATATACAACGACCGAAGACAAGGAAACGTCATTTCGCAGATTAATGTCGGCCAATCGTTCAGAAATAGTATCACGCAAATCGCCACTGACCGGACAGGATGTCAAGATTAGAAGGTCGATATCTGAATCAGGTTCACCTTCTCCACGTGCTTTCGAGCCAAACAATATCACCCGGCTTACGGGTAAATCAGATTTAAGAAGCTGGGATACTTCCAGTAGTGCATGTTGCTCTTTTGGTGATAGTTTCACACTCTTAATCATTTTTTTGGCAATTACCTTTCATAAATAACTCAACTGTATTTTATAAGCCGAATCTGTTAGTTCAAGATAAAAGTATATTTATAAGACTGCTGGTACCGCTTTAGGTCCGACTCTTTCTCTTGAATCTCACTGAATTTGAGCATAAAATATACTTCGCCGAAGTAATAAACTCCTTAACATCTGTGGTAAAAACAAAATGGCGAAGTTCAAACTAAATACTGAGCTTAAGCCTGCTGGCGACCAGCCGGCAGCGATAGAACGGCTCGTGGAAGAGCTGCAGGCAGGAAAGAAATTCCAAACCTTAATGGGCGTTACCGGCAGCGGCAAAACATTCACAATGGCAAACGTCATCGCCCAGCAGGATTCGCCAGTCCTGGTCATATCCCACAATAAAACCCTGGCGGCCCAGCTTTATGAAGAATTCAAGGAGCTTTTTCCCAAAAATGCGGTCGAATATTTTGTCAGCTACTATGATTACTATCAGCCGGAAGCGTATATTCCACAGCGCGATATTTATATCGAAAAAGACGCATCCAAGAACGCCGACCTCGACCGATTGCGCCTTTCCGCCACTACCAGTCTATCCACAAGAAACGATTGCATTATTGTCGCATCAGTTTCCTGCATTTTTGGGCTTGGGTCGCCTGAAGATTATAAGGCCAGCGTGGTTGCCATCCACACGGGCGACAGTGTTGATAGAAATGAGCTGCTCGGCAGATTAGCCGACATCCAATACACCAGAAACGATATCGAATTTCAGAGAGGGACATTTAGAGTTCGCGGCGATGTGGTTGAGCTATATCCTTCATACGAATCTTTTGCAATCCGTATCGAATTTTTTGGCGAACAGATAGAGCATATAAGTTACATAAATCCAGTATCGGGAGAAATCCTCGCTACCGAACAGCAGGTCTTTGTATATCCGGCTCAACACTATGTTATGCCCGGCGAGCGGATTGCCTGTGCAGTAGAAAGCATAAAAGCCGAGCTAAAAGAGCGTCTGCAAGAACTACGACAGCAGGGAAAACTGCTGGAGGCGCAACGGCTACAAGCAAGGACAATGTATGATATCGAAATGATGACGGAGGTTGGCTATTGCAGCGGAATCGAAAACTACTCCAGGCATCTTTCCGGCCTTCCGCCCGGCGCCAGACCTTATACGCTTATCGACTACTTCCCAAAGGATTTCCTTTTATTCATCGACGAATCCCACGCAACAATTCCACAACTGCGGGCGATGTGGGCAGGCGACAGAAGCAGAAAAGAGGTTCTGGTTGAGCATGGTTTCAGGCTGCCCAGCGCGCTCGACAATAGGCCACTTCGTTTTGAGGAATTTCAGGAAAATTGGGCCAAAGTGATTTTTGTTTCAGCAACACCCGCGCCTTTCGAGTTTGAAAAGTGCAATAATGAAGTAGTTGAGCAAATTATCAGGCCCACAGGGCTTTTGGACCCTGAAATCTTCGTATGCCCGGCTCGCAATCAGGTCCCCCACCTTTTAGGCGAAATCGAAAAACGAATCAAGGCTAAAGAGCGAATATTGGTAACAACTCTGACGAAAAAAATGGCTGAAGACCTGGCGAGCTACATTACAAAAAGGGGCTTTAGATGCCGGTATCTACACAGCGAAATTGAGACGCTTGAAAGAATTGACATACTGCGGGACCTGCGAACCGGCAATTTCGATGTTCTGGTTGGAGTTAATTTGCTGCGTGAAGGGCTTGATTTGCCGGAGGTCTCTGCTGCTGCAATCCTCGACGCCGACAAGGAAGGGTTTTTACGGAGCCAGACTTCGCTGATACAGATAATCGGCAGAACCGCCCGAAACATCAACGCTACTGTCTTTTTATACGCAGACACGGTTACTAAATCGATGCAAAAAGCTATTGACGAAACGAACAGACGCCGTAAAATTCAACTCCAATATAACAAAGACCATAATATTACGCCTGAAACGGTAAAAAAGGAGATTCGTAGAAGCTTGTCCGATATAGTAAAGGCAAGGCAAACAGCGCGCGAGGCCGTTCGCCTCGGCGATGCTGAATATGATAAAGTTGAGCTGGCTGCTCAAATCGAGCAGGAAATGCTTGAGGCGGCGCAGGCCCTTGATTTTGAACGGGCGGCTTTTCTACGCGACCAGCTGCGCGAACTCAAAGAGCTGCCGGAATTTGTTATCGCCAGCTCGCGAAGAAAGAAAAGTGATTTTTTAGCCACAAAAAGACAGAGAAAGTACAGGAAGAAAGATTTCTAATCATCCTGTCAACGTTGTCTCTCGTTCTTTTGCCCATAAGCAGGGAAAAACGTTAATTAAAAAGGGTAAAAATGAAAAAACTCAATATCGAAAAAGTTCTGCCACTTATCCGAATGGCGATTGAAGAGGACCTCGGACAAGGTGATGTAACAAGCCAGCTTCTTTTCAAAAAAAGTGTTACTGCCAAAGCGCATATCATTTCGCGCGAGGAAATAATCGTTTGTGGAATGGATGTCGCTAAAGAAATCCTCAGACAATACAACCAAAAACTGAAACTGAAAGTCCACGTAAGAGACGGGCAGTCTGCTCATGTCGGATGCAACCTTGCTACAATTGAAGGTCCGCTGAGCTCTATGCTTAGCGCTGAGCGAGTTATGCTGAACTTCTTACAGCGACTCAGCGGGATAGCCACCACAACAAACAAATATGCGCAGGCAGTTCAAGGGACAAAGGCAAAGATTTATGACACCAGAAAGACCATGCCCGGCTGGCGCATCCTCGAAAAATACGCGGTTCGCTGCGGCGGCGGACACAACCACCGCATCGGCCTGTATGACGGCATCCTGATTAAAGACAACCATCTGGCAGAGCTCGGCAGAAACTTCCAGCCGAAACTGCGAAAAATAGTCTGTGAGGCCAGAAAAATAAAAGGCACCAAATTCATCGCTGTAGAGGTTGACCACGTCGATGACCAGCTTAACTATGTATTGGAAATCCCGGGTATCGACATTGTGCTGCTGGATAATATGGGCCAGTGGCAGCTAAAGCACGCCGTTGAAATGCGAAACCAAATGTGCGGCAAAAACAAAAAGCCGCTGCTCGAAGCCTCTGGCAATATAACATTAAACAATGTCTCAGCAATCGCCCATTGCGGCATCGATAGAATTGCCGTAGGTGCAATTACCCACTCTGCAACAGCCGTTGACATCGGACTCGACAGGTAACTGAAACTATGCCCAACCCAGACTTGCTGGACGCCGACCAGATAAAAGCAAATCTAAAGACCAAATGCATCGGCAGGAAAATCCTGATTTTTAGCTGCACGTCAAGCACTAACGACATCGCCGCCGAATATGCCAGAAACAAAGGAAACGACGGGCTGGTAGTTTTCGCCGAGGAACAAACCGCAGGCAGAGGCAGAGCCGGCGATAAATGGCACAGCGGCCGCTCAGACAGCATCCTATGTTCGATTCTTTTAACCGACTGCAAATTGGCCGGCGAGCTGCTATCTCTAACCTGCGCCGTAGCAGTTGCCGAGGCCATCGGCAAGGTAGCCGGCACTGAAGCAAAAATCAAATGGCCGAACGATATAATCCTTAACGGCAAAAAAGTGGCCGGTATTCTGCTCGAATCCAAAAAGGACCGCAGCAGCAATATCTGTATCCTCGGAATAGGGATAAACTGCCATCAAAAAATAGAATCTATCCCGTCTGAATTGCAACTGCTCGCAACAAGCATTGACATCGAAAGTCAAACCGTCTGTGACCGAATCCTACTGGCGAAAAGGATGCTAATCTCAATAGACCACTGGCTCGAAGCAGCAACACAAAGAAGCCAAATAGTAATCGACCGATGGCGAAAACTAAGTATTCAATTAGGTCACAGAGTGATTCTCTCCTTCAACGGCACAAAATTTACAGGTAACTGCATTGGAATCGACCCGGAAAAGGGACTGATAGTCCAATTAGACACGGGCGGAGTAAGAATGTTCAACGCCGCACACACGACCGTTGCTAAAAACAATTAAACTAATGCCGCTCTGCTAAAACCAATTCTTGAAAAACTCTGCTCTGAAGTGATATGAAAAAACAAATATAATGACTTACACAAACCTAAAGTCTCAGGAAGTTTTAGCGTTATTATTATTGCCGCCGATATATTCCGGCACAAGCTCTTTGATTCTCTGAGTTATTTGGCTGCAGTTTTGCGACCCGGCGACAGCTATCAGCTCATTTATGCCGGCGTAAAGCTTGTCTCGGTTCATAGGAACATTCCTCCATATCAGGATTTTGGGGTGACGCGTCCGCACCATATCTTCACCCTCTATTGACAGCTCCTCAAAGAGCTTTTCGCCGGGCCTGGGTCCTGTAAATATTATCTCAATGTCCTCTCCGGGTCTGAAACCGCTGAGGGTAATTAGCTCTCTGGCCAGGTCCACAATTTTCACCGGTTCGCCCATATCAAGCACAAAGATTTCCCCACCTTTGCCCATCGTTGCTGCCTGTAAAACAAGCTGGCTTGCTTCCGGTATAGTCATAAAGTATCGCTTCATCTCCGGATGGGTGATAGTTACCGGCCCGCCTTCTGCGATTTGCTTCTTGAAGATAGGGACGACCGAGCCATCCGAGCCAAGCACGTTGCCAAACCGCACAGTTACAAAATGTGTTTTGCTGGTTCTGCTTAAATCCTGAACATACATTTCTGCAATCCGTTTGGATGAGCCCATTATGCTCGTCGGATTAACGGCTTTGTCGGTGCTAATCATTACAAAATTGGTGGCACCAAACCGGTCTGCTGCATCAGCGATGTTTTGCGTGCCAACGACATTATTTTTGATGGCTTCTCCAGCATTAAGCTCCATCAAAGGCACATGCTTGTGAGCAGCAGCATGAATAACAATCTGCGGTTTGTACCTTTCGAAGATTTGCATAACCCGCATCCTATCGGCAATGTCACAAATAAGTGCAAGCAGGCGAACAACAGGAAATTTCTGATGCAATTCCTGCTCTATGTAGAACAGGGGATTTTCGGCCTGCTCGACAAGCAAAAGTAGTTTCGGATTAAATTTGCACAGCTGCCTGCACATTTCTGAGCCGATAGAGCCACCGGCGCCCGTAACCATAATTACCTTGTCTTTTGCAAAAGCTTCTATAAGGTCGAGGTCAAGCTGCACAGTTTCCCTGCCAAGCAGGTCCTTAATATCAACGTCTCGAATCTGAGAAACACGGTATCTGCCCGAAGCAATATCCGTAAGTGAAGGCACGGTGCGAAAGCGAATCTTGGTGCCTTCACATACCTGGATAACACGCCGCAGCTCCCGATGACTTGCCGAAGGCATTGCAATAGCGATCTCTTCGATATTACGGTCAGCACAAATTTTAGGCAGTCGCTCAACCGTCCCGAGCACGGATATTCCGTGAATAGTTGTACCCTGCTTGGCAGGGTCATCGTCAATAAGACCGATAACCTCATGTTGAGCGGGAGACTCACGGTGAATGTCGCGCAGGAGGGCTTCGCCGGCGTTTCCGGCACCAACAATCAAAAGCCGCTTGAGCCGGCCAGCCTCAACAGTACGAAATTCTTCATAATATAGTCTTACAACGACTCGCAGCCCACCAAGCAGTAAGAATGTGCCGAATAAATCAGCTACAAATATACCCTGGCTGACTTCGCTTATGCCCCTTACTACCTTCTCTTGGCTAATCTCCTGACTGAACTTTTGCAGTTTTTGAAGAGCCGGAATCCGTTCTATAAATGAAGGGTCCGTAAATTTTAAAAATCCAAACCACAGCGGCACGATTATCAGACTGCTGACAAGTGACGCCCGCAATATCCCAACAAGGTCCGATATACTGACATAACGCCACCAGCCACGATATTGCTTAAAAAGCCCAAAAACCAACAGTTTGACAACGATAAAAAATAGAAGTAATGGAGGGTACTGTTCTACAAGCCAGGCTCGGCTAAACTTCATATAGTTTGCCAGCAAAAAAGAAAGCATCAAAGAGGCAGCGAAAGCAACTATATGAGCAAGAATTATCAGAGCCTTGCGGAAACGAAGCCTAACAGTAGGTGGAGCTGTGACGTCTAACAGATTTTGGATTTTATCCGTTTGCCCCGTATTTGTGCTTGAGTCAAGCATATTCCTCAGCGTTACAGATTCAACGTATTGCCAATTTTCGATTTACAACTTACGATTTCTAAATCGGCAATCGGAAATCGGCAATTCAGCGGTCTGACACTTTTTCGAAAATAATGAATCCGCCTGCATTTATGAGTCTAATTTCAGGACGGTTCTGCGGACTGAGATTTGGTCGGTGCAGGCTCAGACTTTACCTCATCGAACTGTGGCGTATAAACGTCGTCAAGAGCAGTATTATCAACCTTGTTACGCAAAAGCGAATAGATAATGGTATTGGCCGAAAAGTAAAAACTCATTATGAAAGAAACTACCAGTCCGATAACGGCTAATAACAATAACTGCACCAAAAAAACCGCCAATGATTCCGACCAATTTCCTGCAGCCACACCTGATGGGGTAACTAACTTGATAAATCTTGGCTCCGGCCATATTGCTATAAGCTTATTGACTGCTTTACTGCTATTATCAACCCAGATACCTAACTGCAGAAAACGGTGGGTAACCCAGAGCAGTAAAAAGGCAAAAAGTCGAACAAATGTGTAACAAATCGACCCATATATCGCAGCTATCGCGGTGTAAAAACCCATCTGCCAAGGCCTGGAAAAGACATAACTAAAAGAGCGGCTTATTGCATCAAAACAGTCTGAACCATCGTATGCCACCGCAGGAAACATCAAATTGAAGCCTGCAACCGCCCCTATTAAAACAACCGCTATCAACGCACCAGCAATCAAAGCTAAAAACATAAAGACAGCCATTATTAACTCGCCTGCTCCTGGAATATTACAAATCAACCCCAGAACTAATACAAACAGGCCTATGAAAATAATTATCCCAACCGGCACCAAAGGTGCGGCGAAAAAACTCGTGAATTTTTTGACGCTATAGCGCAGGGACTCTGTCAGGCCCGGCTTCTCACCCCTGGCAAACTGCAATGCAGCGATTCGGCAAATAGCACCTCCGCCGACAGAAATAACTGCCAATGTTATTAGAAAAAAGATGATACAGTAAAGAAAATGATACTTCAGTGCCCACCTTATTGCCTTAAAGCAATCGACAACGTTCCTAACCACACCCAGAGGATTAAATGCAAATACCGAATCTACCGCGCCTGTGAACCTCGCTGCGGTAAAGTGCCAAAGTGCAGCAAAAACTCCTATACGCTCTCCATCCTCACCAGAACTTTCAAGGTATGATTGGAACTCTTGCGGGGCGGATACATAAATGTGCAGTTCAGTTTCTTTGCCCTGCGAACCTTTTGCAGCAACCACTGTTTTGCTAAAGTCCATAACCCAGCCGGCAAGACATATAACCAGCAGCGATACAAAGGCAATTATCAGCTTGGTCGGTTGAATTGCCATCCGAAAAGTCTGGAATATCTTTGGAAACAGAACGTTATCTAACAATTGCAAAGATTGTCCCTCGTTGGCCATTTTGATTCCTTTCAAAAAGGTTACAACGCCATCAGTTTTATAACAGACGAATACAAACTATATATACCTTACCAGCCGTCGGCTTCAACAGATTTTTGAAACAATTTATAATTTACAGCACTTTCCAACTCATCATTTATCTGAAGCAGAACCAGAAGAGACATCAGATAGCGAACCAGCCTGCTGTGGCTGTGATTCAGAGATTATTTTGTATTTGCCATCTAACCAGCCACCTAAATCTACCAGCTTACAACGCTGTGAGCAGAAAGGAAAGAATTTTGCTTCTTCGGCTTGTTCTTGAGATGATACTTTAACCTGCTTGTGACAGATGGGGCACCTGTTTCTCATACCAGGCCACCAAAATAACGATTAGTATTATTCCCTCTCCTCCTCTGTTTCCTTTTCCTCTTCCTCTTCGGCGAGGCCTTGTTCCATCATCCGGGCATATTCAACACCGTATCTGGCCCAAGGTTGGGCTTCGAGCCGGGCCTTTGGTATCGATTTGCCCGTGCCTTCACAGATGCCGTAAGTTCCCTCTTCGACACGCCCTAATGCATCGTCGATCTCTCGCAGTAATTGCCGTTCACTATCCATTAACCCAAGAGCAAACTCCTGCTCGTAGTTATCTGTTCCGATGTCAGCCATATGAATCGGCATACTCGACAGGTCTCCTGCTGCATCCAGCCGCGACTTCTTCAGCGCTTCGTCTTCAATTTCGCTTACATTGTGCAGAATTTCCCTTCGCTTTTCCAACAGCATTTGTTTGAAATGCTCAATATCAGCAGATGTTAAATGACTTTTCTCTGTTCGAGTCGAGTCAATCTTTTTTCTGATTGGTTTTCTACGCTTCTGCACTACTTTCAAATGCCCTTATTACCATTAAATTCTTATTTCATTAGAATCGGTTATTATAACATATTACTTTGAATTATGTATAACAGTTCTTTCACTCAAATTATTGTGTGGAACAAAAACGTAGTTGTCAGGGAAACTGAACAATCCAACCGGCGGCATTGATACTGTTATAACTATTTTGCTGACAATTACTTACAGCCATAAATAGAGGGGCTATTTCACCGATTAACTATACTGCCTGGCGGCAATTTGTGAACCATCTTTTGCAAATTTGCCCAAAGGTATGAAGAATTTTTCCTGCCCGATTTTGCCCGCAAACACCTTTACGCCAAAGACTTTCTCAATTTGCTCGACAGAGAAAACGTCCTTAGCTGACCCATATTGGCAGCTATTGTCGATACCGAGCAGCAAAGCCGCATCACAATACTGGGCCGCCAGGTTGATATCATGTGTTACGGCAACAAGTGTTTTACCTTTTTTAAGCTGGGTAGTTTTAAGTAAATCATATATGCCAACCTGATGTTTCAAATCCAGAAAATTTGTCGGCTCATCCAGAAGCAGGATAGGGGTATTTTGGGCCAGTGCTCTCGCGATAAAAACCCGCTGCCTCTCGCCGGCACTAAGGCTTGCAAGCGGCCGTAAAGCAAAGCGGGCTGTATCGGTCGCTTCGAGAGCTTCGGCCACTATTTCCCTGTCAAGCCGGCTTTCAAATCCCAGCGGGCTATAGTAAGGCGTTCTTGCCATCATAACCGTATCGATGACCGGAAAGCCAAACACAGGTATAAACTCCTGCCGCACGACCGCCACCTTTTTTGCAAGAGCTTCGGTGCTATATGATTCCACCGCAGTCCCGTTAATCTTTATCGAACCCAAGCCGGGCGAGAGCATCCCACTCAGTAGATTAAGCAGCGTGCTTTTACCCGCCCCGTTTGGACCGGCTATTGCGAGGAATGTCCCCTGCCTTACCTCAAAGCTAACATCTTTCAAAACCGTGCTTTGCGGTGTGTAACTGAAACTAAGACCTTCAACCTCTATAATGCCGCTCATTTTAGAATCCCCGTTTTTGCCACCAAGGCACCAAGACACTAAAACTCACTTATATTTTTTTTAACTTTCATTTTTATTTTGTGACTTTGTGCCTTCGTGGCTATTTTAGCCAGCTAACTTTTCTACTATATTTAATTAACAAAATCAAAAAGAAAGGCCCGCCTACGATCGCCGTCACTATGCCGACCGGCAATTGCGCCGGTGCAACAACAATACGCGCAAAAGTGTCGGCAACTACTAAAAATGTCGCTCCAACAATTGCGCTTAGCGGCAATAACTGGCGATGGTCGGGGCCGAACACTAATCTTGTCCCATGAGGAACAACCAGGCCCACAAATCCCACCAGGCCACTCAGGCTGACCGCAATGGCAGTTATAAACGCTGCAACACCAAAGGCAATTAGTTGCGTCCTGCCAATATTGACGCCCATACTTCTGGCATCCTCCTCACCAAAGCTAAGCGCATTTAACTGTGGAGCTATATAAAATAGAACCAGTATCCCTCCTACTACGCACCCGGCCCCGCACCATAACACCAGAAAATTCTCCTCAACCATATTACCCATCAGCCAGAATATTGTCGCATATACTTGCTGGCTTTTCGCCACCAATGTAAGGAACATTATCAGAGCCGAGAAGAATGTGTTCACCACAACACCCGCAAGCAGCAAACCGACAATGTGAAACTTTCCTGTTAAGCGGCCGAGAAACCACACCAGCCAAACCGTCCCCAGCGCCCCTACAAATGCAACGACCGATATTGGCGACCTCCCTATGAAGGTCCAGTTTAATCCGCTAATGACAGCAATAACCGCACCCAAGCCGGCTCCGCTCGACACCCCCAGTATATATGGGTCGGCAAGCGGATTACGCAAAAGGGCCTGGCAAACTACACCGGAAGAGGCAAGCGCCGCCCCCACAATCGCAGCTAAAAAAATCCGGGGCAGCCTCACTCTAACAAATATCTCATAATCCGGATTTACTGTGGCTGGGCCAACAGAACCATCAAGGACAGCTCGCAAAGACACCTTTTCACTGCCAATAAACGAGCACGCAGACATTGCCGCCAATAGCACCGCAAGTCCCACCGTCACTTTTATAACTAATTTCTTTGCGGTCAATTGTTCCTTCATACTCAGTCTCTAAAAAGCTCCGGATGGAGGCACTTAGCAACAGTTTCGACACCCTCACAAAGCCGCGGTCCAGGACGCGAGACTATGTCACCATTTATTACGTAAATGCGCTTATTCATTACAGCCGGCAGATTTTCAAACTTATTCCAGTATCGAATCGCACTTCCCTGCTGGCTCGAAACGTCTTCTTTTGTCATCGACGGCTCGATTATAACATCTGCGCCGCCGGCAATAACTTGTTCGGCCCCAATCGGCGGATATTGATATATGGTTTGCCCTATTGCATTTTCGCCGCCGGCCAATTCTATTATCTCGTTAATAAACGTATCTCTCCCCGCCACCCGTAGTGGCTCTCTCTGAACTACCCAGAGAACCCTGACTTTATCCTTCCTGCCAACCAAAGCTGCCAGCTCATTTAATTTTTTCCGAATATCCGATACTAACTGATTAGCTTCTTTTTGTTTGCCAGTTGCTGCTCCGATTCTACCAATAGCCTCAAAAAGCTCACTTACCGTTTCGACATTCACATCCAGACAATTGAAACCAATCCTCCTGAGTCTCTCTGTGAAACTTCTCTGCTGCTCAAAGCCAAGTGTAATTACCAGGTCCGGCTTAGCTGCTATTACCGCTTCGATATTTGGCTGCCAGAATGTCCCCACCTTCGGCTTTCTTAGTGCTGCAGGCGGATAGTTGCAATGAAGTGTCACCCCAACAATTTTATCTTCAAGACCGAGGGCAAAAAGTGTTTCTGTGAGATTTGGGGCGAGCGATATAATTCGTTCGGGCGAATTTTTTGTTCTCAAGGTTCGAGCAAGCTGGAGTGTTCTTTGCGATACAGCGCGCCAATACAAACCAAAGACACAAAATAAAAAGGCGACTGCAATAATCAATAATGTCCAGGGTTTTTTCAGAATCATGTTCTTTTGAACTGTCTTTCTAAATCGCTTATCGAAAATTTGATTGTAGTGGGCCTGCCATGCGGACAGCGACTTGCCGACTCGATATGTTCCCTGTCTATAAGTAACTGCTTTATTTCGCTGTCGCTGAGCTTCTGGCCTGCCTTGATTGCCGCCTTGCACGCAGCCATATTCAAAACCTCCTCAAGCAACCTATCAGCATCAAGACTTGTATCCCTGCGGTCAAGCAAATCAATTAAGTCCTGGACAAAATCAACCGGTGCGACATTTGCCAAAAGGCCTGGAAACGCCTGAATTGCCACAGCCCTCGGGCCGAACGGCACAAGCTCGATCCCTAATTTATCAAATAGTTCAGCATTTTCGTCAATTACAATGGTCCGGCCTTCGGTTAACTCAAAACTCTCAGGGATTAGCAATTTCTGCGATTCGAGCTTGCCGGTCGATATTCGCTTGTGCAAATGCTCATATATTATCCGTTCGTGAAGGGCGTGCTGGTCGATGATTACAAACCCATCGTTAGTCTGCGCAACGATAAAGCTGTCATGTATCTGAAGAAACTTTTCCTCCCCTAATCCCGCTTTCGGCGAAGCAGCAGCGATTTCACTCACCTGGTTGCTATCAGGATGTATCGCAGAAAAGGGTCTCTCTGTCGCTGGCCCGTATTGCTGCACAGTTTTGACAGGCCCGTGTATCTTCAAAAACTCGGCAATCGCATCAGCAATATTCTGGCTTCTATAGCTTTCCGGCGGGGCATTATCCCTCACAGGCAGATTTGCAGCCGCCGGCAGCTTTGCCTGCACATCGAGCTGCGTAGATAACAGCTTTTCACGCAAGGCAGCCAGCACCTGCGAATATACAAGATTAGCATTATAAAAACGCACCTCAATCTTCGTAGGATGAACGTTGACGTCATAATCCTCATAAGGCATTTGAATAAACAAAAAGATAACCGGAAACCTATCCGGCTCAAGCAGCCCACGATACGCTTCCTTGATGGCGTGTGATATGAATTTATCGCGGATGAAGCGACCATTTAGAAATATGTACTGGAATTTATTGCTGGTCTTGGAAATGCCGGGCTTGCCCAGTAATGTGAAAATATGCAGCCCTCTTTCGTCACTTTCAGTCTCAAGAAAATCCTCATAAACCTCTCTCGACAACATCGGAAATAGTTCAGCCACACGCTGGCGAAGATTTTCTTTGCCTGATAACCGATACAGATCTCTGTTGTTATGTATAAGAGTAAGGTCAAGATTCCTGCTTGCAGCAGCCCCTGCTTGGGGACTTGTTTGCGTTCCATTATTCGATATTCGATATCCAATATTCGAAGTTCGAAAAGGTTCTTTTGCAAAATAGCAACCCAGCGAGATGCGCGTGAACTGCTCGATTATATGACTCATTTCAGTATTGGCACTTTTAAGGAATTTGCGCCTCGCGGGCAGTTTATAAAAAATGTCTCTAATCTCGATTGTTGTGCCGAAGTCCGCGCTGCAGGGACTGACACTGTTTTTATTTCCACAATCAATCTCAATACAGTTAGCCTCCGCAGAATCTGGTATCCTGCTAACAGCTCTGACCTGTGCGACCGAACCGATACTCGCTAACGCCTCGCCTCGAAATCCGAGCGTAGATATGCCATAGAGGTCGGAATATCTGGTGATTTTGCTGGTGGTGTGGGACTCAAATGCCATGGCCAAATCCTCCGCATCCATCCCGCAGCCGTTATCGGTAACAGAAATCAACTTTCGGCCCCCGTCTTCGACAGCCACAGTTACCCTTGTTGCCCCTGCATCGAGACTATTCTCCATCAGTTCCTTGACTACGCTGGCAGGCCTTTCAATCACCTCGCCGGCTGCAATCATATTAACCATATTCTGGTCAAGAACCTTTATCTGTCCCATAGTTGTTATTGTATTCACTTCTGACGGAAATTCCAGCGATTTCATTAAGACACTGATTAACACAGGATTTCCACTGATTTTTTATTTACAAAAATTATTGTCTTTGTGACTTGGTGGCGAAAAGGGAGTTTGCTGTTGAAAAAGGATTCAGCTTGAGTAGAATTGCAGAAAAGCAAAAATCAAAAAAGTGAAACTCCCCGACCAAAGGTCGGGGCTTCTTAAGGAATACATTGATGCGATTTTCATCTCCGACTAAAAGTCGGAGCATTCAATCGCGTTTTTTCATAAAATAAAGGAGCGATATATTTTTCGATCTTACAATGACTTAACGGACTTTTGTCTTTTGGCAAAAAAATACACAAAATCAAGAAAAGACTTTTTTATGGAGGACTAAATCAGAATCCGGAGAATCTTACTAATTTTTCTGCTGTTGTTTGCTTCTGGCAATTTTTAGGGCCAGCTTGGCTGAAACACGGCAGGCCTTACCGTTACGGTTTATAATAGCATACTGGCCGAGCAATGCTTTTTTCTGTAATTCTTCCCGCACAGCTTTTCTAAGACATCTGCCGGCAAGTATTGCCATTCTATCAGTTTCTTTTGTGGTCATCTGAACACCCCAAAATTTTCGCGTATACATCCTGATTCGAAATACGCCGTCCTTTGCTGTCCTGTTTAAAAACAAGAACCGGTTTAGGTCCAGAATTATCATAGCAAATTACTTTATCACAAAGTGGGATATAAACCTTTGTCAAATTACGCATTATACGAGGGAAGCGTCGGTAAATTGTATCGTCGGGGATATTATGACCGCCATGTTCTACACGCTCGCGAATTCGATTCTTTGAGAAATCTGCATCAGGAATCCATAAGAAAAACAAGACCACCTGCCAGCCGTCCTGTCTGAGCTTTTTCAAAAGATTAATTTGACTGCGGCCCGCCAGCGTCGTCTCAAAAGCAAAATCAATCCGTTTGTTGATATTCGCATATATCTGGCGAAGATAAAGACGACCAGCTTCGTATTGAGCTGATAACGAGTCAAAAGGCGAAAGACCATAAGCAATAAGGTCGGCATTGACAAAGTTGCGGCAGCCTGCTATTTGCGGCAAATAACGTAATGCAAATGTAGTCTTCCCTGCACCGTTTGGTCCTGCAATAATAAAACAAGTTGGTTTTTGTTTTGTTCTCATCAGGTATTAGCTCGAGGCCGCTTTAATCTTTGAATTTGATTTCACTGTATCAAAAACCATTTTCGAAATAATTTATTGCATAAGCAACGACTTTCCCGTCATTTCGGCGGGCTGCGGCAGTCCCATCATATCCAGCAAGGTCGGCCCTATATCGGCCAACCTACTTCCCTCGCGCAGCTTCATACTTTTGAAACGCTCATCAAATATAATTAAGGGCACATCAAAAGTAGTGTGAGCAGTATGCGGCTTGTCAGGGCTGCCATCTATCATTTTTTCAAAATTGCCGTGGTCGGCCGTTACTATTGCCGACCCGCCGAAGCCCTTGACTTTGTCGAGAATTTTGCCTACACACAGGTCAACCGCCTCCGCTGCTTTTACTGCTGCCGACAATATACCGGTGTGACCAACCATATCCGGATTGGCAAAATTGACCACCACAACATCATATTTGTTCGAGTCGAGTCTATTTAGGACCACATCGGCAACCTCATACGCGCTCATCTCGGGCTTTAAGTCGTAGGTCCGCACTCGCGGCGAAGGCACGATTTGCCTGTCCTCGCCGGGGAAGGGCCTTTCGGCATAATCGTTAAAAAAGAAAGTAACATGTGCATACTTTTCGGTCTCGGCACAGCGAAATTGCTTCAGCCCCAGAGAACCCCAGTATGCCCCCAGGATATTTTTCATCTTTGGCGGCTTTGGAAATGCAACCGGCGCAGGTATCGTTGCGTCATACTCTGTCATACAGACAAAATACATATTGGGTTTGGTGGTTCGGACAAATTCCTTGAATTCGGGCTCAACGAATGCCCGTGTAATCTCTCGAGGTCTATCGCCGCGGAAATTGAAGAACACCAAACCGTCTCCATCATTAACAGTGGCTACCGGCTCACTACCTTCGCTGACAATGCAGGTCGGCTCGATGAATTCATCGGTAACTTCTCTTTCGTAGCTTTTCGCTACTGCCTCCGCTGCACTGGCTGCCTTGATACCTTTACCAACCCTTATACATTCATAAGCCTTTTGGACGCGGTCCCAACGGCTGTCGCGGTCCATCGCATAGAACCTGCCGATAACAGTTGCAATCCTGCCTATGCCTATTTCTCCGGCTTTCTTTTCGATTTGGGCTATGTATCCGGCCCCGCTATTAGGCGGCGAGTCACGTCCATCTGTGAATGCGTGGATAAAGACGTCTTTTATGCCGTTTCTTTTTGCAAGCTCCAGCAAACCATAAAGGTTGTCCAACAATGAATGAACGCCGACATCGCTGCACAGGCCCATAACGTGCATTTTGCCGTTGTTGCTTTTCATAAATTCTATCAGCTTCAAAAATTCTTTATTCTCAAAAAAGGAGCCGTCGCGAATAGCTCTGCTGAGTCGCACAGACTCCTGCGGCACAATTCTGCCGGCTCCAATATTCTGATGTCCCACTTCGCTGTTGCCCATCGTTCCGTCCGGCAGGCCCACATCTTCGCCGCTGGTATGGATAAGACAGTTCGGATAAGCAGACATCAGCATATTATCCACCGGAACGTGAGCACACTTAATTGCATTGTATGGGTCTTCTTTCGGGTCAGGATTATGACCCCAGCCATCGCGGATAATTAACACAAACGGTCTTTTTTCTAAAACTACTTTCTGTTTTGCCATAAAGTAAAAAGCCTTTCAAACAAAAGCTATCCAGAAGGTCATTACCATGGTCTATACCTAAAAGCTCCAGCCAGATGAGCAATAATATAATATTAAGATGCATCAAATATGTCAAGTATTTAGGCAAAAGATACTCAAAACCTAAAATCTTCTATACTCCAAAAGGGTTTGATAACTACGCCTACTGCGGTATAATGGTTGCAAATTAAAATATGCGCAAGTTCAGCGATAAAAGACAGAGCATCATTTAATATCGGAAAGGCAAAGCTATGTCCAGTGGCCTTAAAAGCAATATTGTAATCTTATGCCTGACAGGCATAATGCTCCTGTTATCCAATGGCTGTGAACAGGGGAGGCAAGGCGTTGACCTGTATCTGGATGCGATAATGTTTCGCGAGCTTGACCAGAACGAAATGGCTATCGAGAAACTCAACGAAGCGATAAAGCTGGATAAGCAATTTTTGCCGGCGTATTCCTTGCTCGGCGAGATTTACGCAGACAATAACGATTACGAAAAGAGCGCCGCCGCATACGAAAAGGCAACACAGATAAGCACCTGGTCCTTCAAAGATTACTACAACCTCGGCCGAGCTTACCAGGGTATGAAAAACTTCGACCAGGCATCAAAGGCGTATGCCAGAGCCTGCGAACTCAAGCCCGACCATCTGGAGGCACATATCAATGCTGCCAGATGCTTCTACGAAGTTGAGGACTACAACAGGGCCTTGATGTTCGGCCAGCTCGCCGAGCAGATTGACTCCAATGCCATTGAGACCCAGATGCTGCTTGCTGACATTTTCCAGGCGCAGAATGATTATGATGGGGCTATTGACTCACTTGAACATGCGCTGCAAATCGACAGCAACAATCAAAATATTATGTCCCCTCTGGCGCTTGCATACCTAAAAACCGAGCAATATGAGCCTGCAAAACAACTATTTATCTTAATAACACAAATCCAGCCTGACAATGGCACCGCCTATCAACATCTTGGATACTGCTATTTGAAGCTCGGTGATATAGATTATGCGGTCGAATCGTATAATAAAGCACTCCAGATAAACGACAAAGATTGGCAGTTGCACAAGAACCTGGGGACAGCCTATATGCTAATGTCAGCAAAAGATAAAGACCAGATGCTGAGGTTAAAGGCAATTCAGCACTGGAAGATGTCATTAGCCATTGAGCCTGACCAGCCCAACTGGGAGGCACTGCTTAAACTTGTAGAAAAATATTCAAGATAAAATAGATAGCAAATAACTCACACTACACCGCTATGTCCAGATTAAATAAAGTAGAAGATAGCACCCAACTGCAATCAAGCAGGGATTCTCTGAAATGTCAGACCGTTAAACCGCCTTCCTTAAAATCGCACCTGGTGTTCTGGCCTGTCGCAGTAATCGGCCTGTCAGTAGATTTATGGACAAAAAGAGCCGTCTTTGGATGGCTAAAATACGAGGATAGGTTTTCAATTATAAATGGTTTCCTGCAATTGGTATTAGCGGAAAACGATGGCGCCGCTTTTGGAATCGCCGCCGGAAAGTATTACCTTTTAGTAGCAGTTTCTGTGGTCGCATTGATAGCAATCCTTGCGATTTTCCTTTTTAGCGGAATCCAGCAGAAATTGATTTACATTGCTCTGGGACTTTTTGCTTCCGGTGTCTGCGGCAACCTCTGGGACAGGGTTTTTAATAACGGCAGGGTCAGGGACTTTATTGATGTTGTTTACTGGCCGGGCAAGCATTGGCCGGCGTTCAATGTCGCAGATACGTTGTTATGTATCGGCGTAGGGCTACTAATTATCTCGACATTTTCTACTGGGAAGCTATCTCGAAAACATGCTCATCAACATAAATAGGGGCGCCCAGCGCCGTGCAAAGAGCTATAGCATCCGATGGGCGAGAGTCAATCTCCACCTTCCGTCCGTTTAAGCTAATATGTATCTTCGCAAAGAAGGTATGGTTACGAAGGTCATTTATAACTATCTTTTCTATTTTGGCGCCAAGACCTTCAATAATGCTGGCCAATAAATCGTGCGTCAGCGGACGCGGAGGCTTGATGCCTTTTAGACGCCGGTCAATTGCAAAGACCTCAACGATGCCGATAACAATCGGAAAGCTGCGAGGGCCGTTCCGCTCCTTGAGAACAATTATCTGCTGGTCAGATTGCTCGTTAATAATTATCCGCGATAGTTCCGCTTCCATTTCCATTTCTGCACCGCCTTAACTTTCTAACCATTTAACTCCGAAAGGTGTTTCTCGATGGTCGCCAATTGCTCATCAAGCTGTGCCAGTTTTTCTCTGGCCTGAGCCACGATGTGCGGCTTGGCTTTACTTACAAAACTTTCATTGGCCAGCTTGGCTTCAACCGCCCTTTTGGCCTTTTCTATCTCCTGTTTTTGTTTCTCGAACCGTGCACGCTCGGCCTCTATGTCAATTATATCGTGCATATAAAACGACATTCCTTCTACTACCAAAACAGCGGCCTTTGGGGGTTTGTGGAAGTCAGTATTAACTTTGAATTCGTTAAGGAATGCCAATTGACAAATAAGGTCGGAATTGGAAGCTAAAGTATCCACGACTTCTGCTGATACGTTTGCCGAAGCTGACACCAATACCGAGCTGGGTATGCCGTATTTATTTTTCATATCTCTATATGCTCGAACAGGAGTCTGCACCTGCGAAATTTGCTTTTCGATATTTTCATTTATCAGAGAATCCAACTCTTTCGGCCATTTGGCAACCACCAGCGCCTCCGAACTTTCCGTCTCCGCAATGCCAGCAAGCCGCCTGGCGGGGGCAATATCATTTAGCTTTTGAAATATTATCTCAGTAATAAATGGAATGAATGGATGCAGCAGGCGCAAAATCTGGTCCAGCACAAAGGCAAGAACATTTTGAGCTATCGGCTTTTGCTGCTCATCCTGCATCCTCGGCTTTATCCACTCAAGATACCAATCACAAAAATCGTTCCAGAAAAATTTGTAAAGTGCCGACAACGGCTCACTGAACTTAAACTCATCCAGAGACTGCGTAACCTCACGAATGGTCTTGGCCAGTCGCGAAAGAATCCACCTGTCGGTAATATCCATTTTGTCGGGGTCGAATTTTGCCGGGTCAATTCCCTCAAGGTTCATCAATGCAAAACGCGAGGCGTTCCAGAGCTTATTGCAAAAATTTCGGCCGACGTCGAACTTGGGCGATGTATTCTCCTGGCGCCCATCAGGCAGCTTCATCAGCACAACCGGCATCCTTATATCCTGCGTCTGCGTGGTCATACTGGCTAACGTGAACCGCATCGCATCGGCGCCGTGACTATTGATGACGACCAGCGGGTCGATACCGTTACCCAGACTCTTGGACATCTTGCGGCCTTCACCATCCTGAATCATCGCGTGGATATATACATCGCTAAATGGGATGTCCCCGACACAGTATTGTCCCATCATCAGCATACGCGAAACCCACAGGGTGATAATCTCGCGGGCAGTGCAAAGGACATCGCCCGGATAAAATGCCTTTAATTCAGGCGTATCTTCCGGCCAACCCATTGTGCTGAAAGGCCAGAGAGCCGAACTAAACCACGTATCCAAAACATCAGGATCTTGCTTAAACCGTAGTACAATTTCCAAGATACCGATAGTGCTGCCTGCATCACGATGTAAGCACACAAAGAAATCATATGTAGAGTCTTCATTAAAGAAATTTTCAAGCTCATTTTTGGGGGGGAGCAGGCATACATTACTACCGGATTTAACCATAATAATAATGTCTGGATTACCCGCGAAACTCGAAGCCAATCGCATTGCTGTACCAAAAGCAGTTCGGTTGTCAGCCTGTTCCAATCGCCAAATTGGTATTCTGTGTCCCCACCAGAGTTGTCTGCTGATTGGCCAGTCGCGGAGATTCTCTAACCAGTTTTGATAAGTCTTAGCGTATCGTTCGGGAACAAATCGTAATCGTCCATCGAGTAAAGGTTTGAGGGCCAGACCGGCAAGAGAATTTACCGGCACATCGGTTCCTTCGATAAATCCTTGTGGCATAACCATCCTGGCCGTGTCTTCGTGTACTGAACGAGTATCCACGGGCTGGAAGCCCGTGCTACTTTGTGGAATTGGTTTTTTGACAGCGATATACCACTGGTCGGATAGATACGGCTCAATCGGCACGTGGCTGCGGTAACTGTGGCCAATCTCGTGGGCGTAAGGTCGAACATCCTCTAAAAGATTTTCCTGACGGAACCACTCCACAATCGCTTCTCTTGCCTCGAAGCGGTCCATACCAAGCAGCGACTGCGCCTCCGGGGCGCTGGCATCCGGCCAGCCGAACTTGTCGCTGATGGAGCCATCCGGCGCCATCACATTTATAACTTCCAGTTTGTGTCTTTGACCGATTTCCCAGTCATCAGGGTCGTGGGCTGGCGTAACCTTCAGAAAGCCGGTGGAAAACCTTGCCTTCTCATCTTCACTATTTGGGTCAGGTAAAACAACGTGCTCATCGGCAATTATGGGAATGATGCGACCTACAATCGGAAGGCGAACCTTCCTGCCGACAAGATATTTCGCACGCGCATCCGCCTGATTCATCGCAACGGCTGTATCGCCGAGCATTGTTTCGGGCCGGGTTGTGGCAACGGTAACATATTCAATAATCGTGGGTGGCACGGCCATTTTGGCCGTGCCACGGGGAATTTGAACCGGCTCAACAAGTGGATACCGCAAATACCAGAAGTGTCCCTGCACCATCTCATATTCCACCTCGTCATCTGCCAGCACTGTTTGCGTTGCAGGGTCCCAGTTGACCAGCCGTTTGCCGCGATAGATTAGGCCGTCTTTGAATAGTTTGAAAAAGGCAGCACGAACCGCCTTGGCGCAGACCTCATCCATAGTGAAGCGTGTCCGCTGCCAGTCGCAAGAGCAGCCCATTGCCTTCAATTGATTGATAATCTGTGCCTCGTATTCGTCCTTCCAGGCCTGCAGGCGAGCAACAAATTCTTCCCGCTTAAAGTCGGTCCGACGCTTTCCTTCTTCCGACAATATCCGCTTCTCAACGACCGTCTGCGTGGCGATGCCGGCGTGGTCGGTGCCGGGCATCCAGAGCGTATTGTATCCCTGCATACGGCGGAAGCGAATCAGAATGTCCTGAAGGGTGTTATTCAATGCGTGGCCGATGTGCAGCGGCGCCGTAACATTGGGCGGCGGAATTACAATGGTGTAAGTCTTTCCACTATCGCCACCTGCCCGTCGAGTCCCGGCCTCGCCGAGACTGGCCAGCGGCTCAGCGTGGAAATATGGCTTTGAAAACCATATCTCGCTCACTCTCCGCTCTGCTGCCTTCGGCTCGTAAACTTTCGAAAGTTGCTTACTCATTACTTACTTAATGGACACAATTACCTACAAGAAATTCCGGCAAAACAACAATAATCCGAATCTATATTAGTAAAACAACTCGCTAATGTAAAGGGAATAGCCGGTCCGGATTTTTACCCCCCACTCTCCATTCCATCGAGGCTCGGCCTCGCCGAGTCTGATTAGCTGTCATTCGGTTCTCTCTTGCAGCATACGAGCCTGGAGCCTTATAAGGTCCTCCGCACTGACAGTTCTTATCCGCAAATCACTAAAAATCACCCGATAATTGTCATCAGGTAGTTTCCAATGCATAAGCACCGCACTTCCATTCTCCGGGTCAATCCAATCGCCATAGTATGTAACCTCTCTGCCCTGCCCAGCCAGGTGTCCATACAATTCTGACATTGCAGCCAGCACATCGCTTTTATGCGCCTGTTCACCACTCAGCCAGTATTGTATCAACAGCTTGCTGTCCTGATATATATCAGCTCCTGTGGTGTCCCGACCACCAAAAAGGTTGGCCAACAAAAGCATCGCAAGAATTATCACCGCTGCCGCAGCCAATTTACTCACCCTTAAATCTATTATAATGTTAATGGTATCCCAGCCGCCTTTGTGCGCCATAAGTGTCTGTGGGATGTGACTCTTTATATCCTCACTAAGGCCCTGACGAACCGGCTCTACTGTCGCATTTGCCAGCGTGCCCAGTAATTCTTTTAGCCTTTCTTCTGTCATCGCAAAGTCCTTTCAGGTAAGGTGCTTTCGCAAAATTTTTAAGGCCCGATTCAATCTGCTTTTGAAAGTGCCTTCTCTTATTCCTACCGCCTCGGCAGCTTCAGCAATTGTCAAGTGCTGCATATAATGCAAAACAATCACCTGCCTTAATTTCATAGGCAGCCGTCCAACAACTTTTTTCAACCGCTCAAGCTCTTCATTACGCCCAACTCTGTCAGCCCCGGTTTCGCTGTCATCCGCCACATCGATACCTTCGATGCTGGCCGGCGAACTGCCGGCGTGCCTGCGCCAATACAGCCTTGAGGCATTGCCTGCGATACGATATAGCCAGCTATTTAGTGCCCTGCCATCTCGCAACTGCCCTATATGGTTCCAGGCACGCAGAAAGCTTTCCTGAGTTAAATCCTCACCGACCTGGCGGCTATGGCCGAGTCTCCTCAAAAACAGGTATATCTGCTCATAATATAAATCAACAAGCTCTGCCGCAGCTTCACGGTCGCCGGCCCTCAGCCGAGCAACAAGCAAATCCCGCTGCTGTTGCGAATATCCCTGGATACTTTCGGGCATCGTTTTCTCATCTATAGGATGCGCTAAGCTATCCATCTGTTCTGTTGATTGTGCACTTTTTTCCATACATTTTGCCTGTGCCTGGCAAGTGTAGAATTTGAAATTTGGGTCTTAAAACCTCTCTTTACCCTGACGACAACGGCTTTCCGAACGCTCCTCTTGCCGCTGGCCCTTTGAATCCATTAAAGCATCCTGCTCTTTTCTCAATCGACATACGAAAGTTGTCGTATCAGGAGCAAAGTTATCTGTGGTCAATATGCTGCCCTTATCAATATCTTTTAGGGCGGTGCCGTTATCAGCTATCCCAATTGGTATCGCTTTCTTATTCTTTGCCTCTTTGTAGGTATAAATAATTCCATAAATATCATCGCTGCCTATACCTTTGACCTTTTCTCCAAGCTTGAGATTGCGCTTCGCAACAGCAACAACCTCAGAATTCATCTTTTCCGAGGCGATTGTAACTTCTCCCAGCAATACAGCTTCGGCAATGGATTGAGGCGTCTCGAGGTCGCAAAGATGATAAGGCCGATAATGCAGATAATATGGTCCCTCTGCCTTCGTTATAAGCTTCATATCCCATCGCATCCGCTTATCGCCAGAATAAACGATTGCAAAAACGCCGGGTGCAACAGCACCGGTCGAGTAATCGACAGCTCCTCGACGGTTGAGGATGCCGCCATCAGCCTTAGGAATAAACGTCTTAGCTAATTCATCAATCTCAACCTTAGGTCCGTGCATCCCGGGGACATCCGGCAAAAGACCCGTAGCGTTCGATACCGCAGCCATTTCCACCATTGTTTTAGTGCCATCGATAAACGAAGTCAGCATCTTCGGATTCATCCCTTTGGAGGCTGCTTCTTCAGCACACATCTCGGGCGTCATATAATGGTTGATAGGGTTGTTCTTACCTTTTCCCAGGCAAACGACCTCAAATCCCATAAGCACAGCCTGCTCGTAGAGCATCTTACAGACGCCGGGCTCATCTCCCGAAGCAACCGTATAAATCGAGCCGGCCTTCCTGGCCAGATGATTCAAATATACCCCTACCGTGACATCGGTCTCAACATTCAGCATAATAATCGGCTTGTTATTCTTGATAGAAGACCACGCAGCAAAAGCACCAACATCCGGAACTCCCGTCGCTTCCACATTTGCCTCGATGCCCTCAAGACCGGTCAGCAACTGGGCATCAGCAGTAACAACAACTTTGCCTGTATTGAGCGCATCCTGCGCTTTGCCAGCGTTTTCTGTCACGACAATATCGTCTTTGGTCCATTTCAACTCCAAAAATGTTTTGATTGCACGCTCAGAATCGATATCAGCTATGGCCACCACCTTCATCCCTGCTATACAACTTGTCGCATGCGCCAGACCAGAACCCATCTGGCCGCATCCGATTATCCCCACCCTGACCGGATTGTTGTCCTCCACTCTCCGTCTTAGTTTCCTGACCAGCTCCACAAAGTCACTCCTATGAGAATTTCCGACAAAATGAAATTGCTTTCCGTCAAAACATCCTAACCCACCAGCCACTGTTCCTTCACAACAAAGTTTTGAGTATATTTAATCATCTGCAGCTTTGCAATAACAATCCGCCGAACGTCCGGCGGATAAATCTCCCGAACAGACCGATCGCTGGTCGCACATACTGCAAGTCCCTAAACGCTCTCAAATTTACTACTTACAATCAAAAACATCCTAAAATTAGGTAATGGGGACGAACTAAATTGACCCCGTTAGAAAAGACTCTTTTCTGGTTCATCTGCACTTTGTAGGTAAAATATTGTCCCATAGGTATAGATACCCACGCCTTTACAGGCGTTGTTCTTCAAAATTCAAGCTGCGCTTGTCCTGTGTCTTCCTTTTCTTGCTGCTGAACGTATTTTCGGATAACTGCCTCATTTATTCCAACCGTGGAGACGAAAAATCCTTTTGACCATATACCATCGTTATCCCAATATACCTGCTTGAGGAAACGAAACTTCTGATTCAACTGCCTGCTTGTGTTCTTCTTTAACGTCTCTACCAATGTACTCACTGCGTATTTCGGCGGAATCACCATGTGTAAATGTACATGGTCTTCTGCGACACCAATCGCAATATATTCCCAATCCGGATAGTATTTCCTTGCCTCCCGAAGTTTCGTTTCCAGATACTCCCGTACGCCAGGATTCAGGATTTTTCGTCTGAACCTCGTCACCCACACAATGTGATATTGTGTCTTGTATACCGAATGTGCCGACTTTATTAATCGCATGCATACAGTATATCATAAGTCCGGAAGACACAGGAAACGGCTCTCACCCCCGCCTTTACAGGCGGGGAACTCCCGCGAAATTAGAAAGTTGACCCCGTTAGTCCGCTTGGGGATGCCTGGCGGCCTTGCGGCGAAAGGAAAGCCGGCTTTCTAACGGAGTAAATTGAAAATCTCCAATTCCTTCCCTATCTCCTGTAAAATGAGCAAAGATACTTGTAGAATACAGAATTCGTCGGTATTATAATTGTAGTGAATATTACAGGCTCATCATTCATTAACTACAAACTATGAACAATGAACTATGAACCTTGTAGGGAGCAATATATGCACCAATCAGGCTGCGGCGGGCTTCGCCCCGACGAGAAAAACCTCGAACTTTCTGTGGTAACCCCCGTATTTGACGAACAGGACAATCTGCGCCCGCTCTACCAGCAGTTGACACAGATTTTAGCCGGCAAATACAACTATGAATTGATATTCGTCGATGACGGCAGCACCGATAATAGCTTTGCCATTTTAAGTGAGCTCCAAAAGGACGACCCCAAGGTCCGCGTCATACGTTTGCGGAAAAATTTTGGCCAGACCGCTGCCCTCAGCGCCGGCTTCACCCACGCCCGTGGCAATATTATTGTCGCAATTGACGCCGACCTGCAAAATGACCCCGCAGACATTCCCAAAATGATTGCCAAACTCGATGAGGGCTTTGATGTCGTCAGCGGGTGGAGAAAAAAAAGACACGACAAAGCCCTGACAAGACTGCTTCCCTCCAGAATCGCCAACTGGCTCATCTCAACAATCACAGGCGTTAAGCTCCACGATTATGGCTGCACACTCAAAACCTACCGCAAAGAAGTCCTGGCAGAAACAAAACTCTACGGCGAAATGCACCGCTTCATTCCCGCACTGGCAAGCTGGAGCGGTGCTAAAATCGCCGAAGTAATTGTCAATCACAGACCACGCACCTCAGGCGTCGCCAAATACGGTCTTGCCCGCACCTGGAAAGTGATGCTTGACCTCATCACCGTAAAGTTCCTCGGCTCATTTTCCACCAAGCCAATATATATATTCGGCGGCATGGGACTGGCAAGCGCACTCGGCGCAATAATCTTCGGCTTTATTGTCCTCTATCAGAAATTTATCTCGCAGCAACACCTTGCAATGAACAGAAATCCTCTGCTTGTCCTGACGGCTCTTATGATTACAGCTACCATTCAGTTTATTTTGATGGGCCTGCTTGCCGAGCTTTTAGTCCGAACCTATCACGAGTCACAAAACCGCCCGACATACGTCATTAGAGAAATCCTCGAAGCACCACCGCAAAGTGGAGAAAAGATATGACAAGAGCTTTACGAAAAATCCACCCCTCTCGAAGACCCACGAAGTTACCACCTGCTTCTGTCGGACCAGTTTCGAAATTCAAAATTCAAAATTCAAAAATTGTTTTTGTTTTAATAGCAATCTTAGCCGCCATTCCCTTTTCTCTGGGCAAATATTTTGAGTTCAATTCCCCCGACCCCTTCGATGGCGGCGCTTATGCCTATTCCGCCTGGCACATCCTTAACGGTGCAAAAATCGGCATCGATGAAAAACCCAGCGCACAGCCGGGAACTTTACTTGTCAATATCCTCGGCGTCGCTCTAACAGGCCCCAACGAGACCGGAGCCAAACTGGTTCAGATGATACTCCAGATTGCTGCTCTAATTCTTATGTTCATCGCTCTGCGAAAGGCCTTCGGCACACTCGCCGCCGCCATCGGCGTAATTATTGCCTCCGTTTATCTATCCGCTCCGCTCATCGCCAAGTTCGGCAACGTCAAAGAGCAATATATGATTGCCTTTATGATAATGGGGATAAGCTGCCTTGTGCTGCACCAGCTTGGAGGCAAATGGTGGCTTGCATTTTTGGCAGGCGCTTTTATGAGCTGGGCGCCGCTATTCAAGCAAACCGGCGTCTCCGCAATCGGTGCGACCGCCCTTTTTGTCATCCTCCAGCCAATCCTGAAAAATAGAACCTGGAAGCAGACAGGCATTGACATCGCTCTATTGTGGGGCGGCGCCATCGCTGCCATAGCGCCACTCTATATATGGATTCTCGTCTGGGATGTGCAGATGAACCTGCCTTATTCGTTTGTATGGATAACACTCTCAAATTTCCTTCCATCCAGCCCGGCCGCCGGCCAGCCGGCAGTTGCATCCGATTACATCTCCGAACACCGAAAGCTCATTCCATTCTCACAACAATATCCTATCGTCCTGCGATATTACCTCTTACTCATATTGCCCGTTGCACTGGCCACAGGCGCAATCATCGCAAGGTTCATTCGTATGATTCGCTCCGCCATTTCCCCGGAAAAATTGCAGCCTAAAACTGCCGCAATGCCGTCTCCCGTAATCCCGGAAGGGATGCCAAACGGCAGGGATGCCCAACGGCAAGGCATCCCCCAGCGGAGGCATCACCAAGCGAACCATGAACGCCTCGTTTTGTTATTGGCTGTCTGGTGGCTCCTCGATATGGCTTTTATCTGGATTAGCCCTGCTTCATACGAGCAGTATTATCTGCCTCTAAATGCCTCCGCTGCAATGGCGGGCGGTTACCTGATAGCCATTTACTCCGGGTATCTGAAAACTTCTGTGAACAAAACCAAACCGCGGATAATAGGTCTGGTCGGATTTCTGCTGATGCTGGCTGCTTCATCGCACATATTCTTCGGCATAAAAATAAGCCCATATACCCGCCAGCCTTACCAAGGGGGAAGGGATAGGGGCTACTCACAAAAACTGACGGAAATCCACCAGCGCAGAAACCTCAACGTAAAAGGCTACTGGGAGCTTGCAGCAGACCACATCCACACCAATTCCCAGCCGACAGACAGGATCTATGTCTGGGGCTGGTATCCGGGTATATATCTGGCGGCCCAGCGATTCAGCGCCGCCTCAGCAGCCTGCTGTATGCCCCGCCCGGCACCGCAGGTGCTATCACAAATAGTCGGCCAGTTGCTTGAAGAATTCAAAAAGCAAACACCCAAATTCATTGTCGATTCCCGCAAACGGCACGTCCCCACCAATAGACCCCCATACGAATTATGGCCGATTGTGCCGCAGGGCTCTTTAGGAGCAGAAAAACCACATTTTGTGCAACCCAACGAAGTAGATGCCTATGACAAAGCTTGGAACCAACTGTTGCGAGAACACTTTGACGAGGACGAGGCCCTTCGATACGAGGCGCTCAAGCCGCTGCGAGAATTTGTTATGAAAAATTACCGAATCGTTCAGATGTTCGGCGAGCACGTCCTGTTTGAATTAAAACCAACCGTAGTAAATAAGGAGATATAATAAGCGTGTCGAAGTTAAACCTTCTTATGCTCAACTTTGAATTTCCGCCAATTGGCGGAGGCGGCGGCAACGCACATCTTTGCCTGCTGAAAGAATATGCCTCCAATCCAAACCTCAAAATTGATGTGCTAACCTCCGCACCAACACCCGGTTTTTCCACCGAACAATTCTCTAAAAATATCACTATCTATAAAGTCGGCCTGCACAAAAAAGACCTGCACTTCTGGCGAAAAATAGAGGTAATCGAGTGGCTGCTCAAAGCCAAACCATATTACCGCAGACTCCTGCGAGAAAATCGTTACGATTTGGCCCACGCACTTTTCGCCTTCCCCTCGGGCTGGCTGTGTTACAAGAGTGCTGATAAATTGCCTTATATAATCTCCCTGCTTGGCTCCGATGTCCCCGGAAAACACGCAAGATTACAAGTCGATTATGAAATCCTCGGCCCACTTTTATTTAAGCCAATCTGGCAAAATGCCTCCGCTCTTATCGCTTGCAGCCAGGGCCTCAAAAATCGCGCACTAAAGTTCCTGCCCTCCGTTTCAATTGACGTTATCCCGACCGGCGTTGACCTCGACCAATTCTATCCCGACAAATCCGGCAAAAAATCGGATTCAATCGAGCTTCTAACCGTGGGCAGATTGTCTGTTACAAAGCAGGTGCCTGTGCTGATAAATGCTGTTGAAATCTTGCATAAAGCCGGCCACAAAGTTAGCTTCACCATAGTCGGCGGCGGCTCATTGGAACAGCAGCTACGACAAACTTTGACCGAAAAATCTCTCACCGACATCATCCGTATGACCGGCCGAATCAATCCAGAACAGATGCCGGAAATCTACCGCCGGCACGACCTGCTTATAAGCGCTACGGCGCAGGAAGGCCTGAGCAACGCAATGCTCGAAGCAATGGCCTCAGGCCTGCCAATTGTCACTACTCGCTGCGAAGGTCTCGATGAGCTTATCGCCGGCAACGCCATTATCATAGAAAAACCAGACCCCCGGCTTATCGCATCTGCAATCACCCAGCTTATGCAGGATAGACGCACCTACGATTCTATGTCCGCCGCATCGAGAAAACAGGCGGAGCTTTTTAGCTGGTCTTCTGTCGCAGAAAAATATCTGCAATGTTACGATAAAGTTTTAAGAAGCAAAGAACACTATCACAAAATGGAGTAACCACCCGTGCCCGCACCAGCTAACAACCATCCCATCCGCGTTTGTTTTATCGCTCCAAAGGCATATCCCCTATTCAACCCAGATGTGGGAAAGGTTTTTGGCGGCGCAGAGGTGGACCAGTATTGCCTCGCTACAGAACTGGCAAAAGATAAGGACTTTGAGGTCAGCTTCGTTACAGCGGACTACGGACAGCAGAAGACAGAAATTATCCAAGGTGTCAAAATCATTAAAACGCTCACCTTTAACGAAAATCCCTTGTTCGGCGCTATCAAAATTTGGAGGGGACTTCGTGAGGCTGATGCCCGAATATATTTTCAGGAAGCTGCATCCTGGGGCACTTTTTTAGTTGCTCTTTTTTGCAAATTACACAAAAAAGCCTTCGTTTACCGCACCGCCAGCCAGCAGGAATGCGACGGCACATATCTTAAACAGCATTATTTCGCCGGCAGAGCGTTTCGGTGGGCGTTACATAATGCAGCGAAAACCATAGTCCAAAATGAAATGGACAAACAAAATATCAAACAAACTCCTGGTGTCTGTTCAATAGTTTGTCCAAATGCGCAACGCCTGCCTGTATTATCAGAGGTTCAAAAAGATATTATATTGTGGGTAGGCAGAAGCGCGCAGGTTAAAAGGCCGGAACTTTTTATAGAGCTTGCCGAAAAAATGCCCAATGAACGCTTCGTAATGATTTGTCAGCGTGCAACTGGCGACCAGAATTATGACCTGCTGCTGTCTCGCGCCAGGAAAGTTAAAAACATGCAATTTATTGAACGAGTGCCATTCGCTGAAATCGGCAATTACTTCCAGCGTGCAAAAGTATTTGTGAACACAAGCAGCTCCGAAGGATTCCCTAACACATTCATTCAGGCGTGCAATTATGCCGTGCCGATATTGTCACTTAAGGTCAATCCGGACGGATTTCTGGATAAGTATAACTGCGGGCAAAGCTGCAACGGCCGGTTTCAAAAGCTCGTTGATTCACTGAAATTTATGCTCGCGGAAAACAATTTTCTTAAGCCTGGCAAAAATGCACGAAGGTATGCCGAGCAGAATCACGATATAAACAAAATTGTCGGGGAATATAAAAGATTGTTCGCCGGTCTGCTATTGGATGAGAGAGAATTATAAATGTGCGGCATAGTTGGTTTTAACCGGGAAGACGAAAAAAAGATAAAGTTTCTGGCATCACTGCTTCACCACCGCGGCCCGGAGCAGGAAGGATTTCACGTCGCCGACGGGGTTTCACTCGGCCACAAAAGACTGTGCATCATCGACCTGTCGGTCAAGGGCAGGCAGCCCCTCTATAATGAAGATAAGACGGTATGCGTATCCTACAACGGCGAGATTTTCAATTTCGAGGAGCTCCGCCGGATACTTGAGCAGGCAGGTCATAAATTCGTATCCAGAACCGACACAGAGGTATTGGTGCACGGCTATGAAGAATGGGGCACCGACCTGCTCGAAAAAATAACCGGACAGTTTGCCTTTTGCATCTTCGATAAGAAGAAAAACATTTTCTTTGTCGCCAGAGACCGGCTCGGCATCAAGCCGCTCTATTACTACTGCGACGATAGTAATTTTATATTCGGCTCGGAGCTAAAGGTCTTCTTAAAAAGCGACATCAGAAAAGAAATCGATAAAAATGCGCTTGATTATTATCTGCTTTTCGGCAATACACCTTTCGAACAATCCATTCTGCAGGGCGTTAAGAAACTGCCGGCCGCTTGTTTCTTGATTTACGACCTGAAAGCAAAGAAAATTCAAAAATACCAGCGGTACTGGGCCGTATCGTTTGACGAGCAAACGGACTTCAGCGAAGACGAATTAAAAAAGCAGATTACGGACAGGCTCGATGAATCGGTCAGGATGCAGCTTATTTCGGATGTCCCGCTGGGAGCGTTCCTCTCAGGCGGCGTGGATAGCTCCATAATTGTTTCGATAATGCGCAAATATGTTAATGAGCTGAACACTTTTTCGATAAGGTTCGACCGGCCTGATTACAATGAGTCGCAATACGCAAAGATTGTGTCGGACAAATTTCAAACCATTCATCACGAAATTGAGTTTAATGCCGAAACGGTAAGGGATTTGATTATTCAACTGCCGAACTTTTATGACGAGCCGTTCGGCGATGCTTCGATGATTCCGACCTGTCTGGTATGCAGGGTGGCGAAAAAACACGTAACCGTTTCGCTGTCAGGCACCGGCGGAGATGAATTGTTCGGCGGCTATCCACGCTACAATAAATTCCCCATACTCAAAAAGCTAAATCATCTGCCGACGGTATTCAAACACATACTTGGCCGTTCGATTGAGACGGCTAACCTCCTTGTGAAAAAAGAGGGTTTCAACAAGATGGTTACGTTTTTGGGCCCGCGTCAGCCAGACCACATTATTTATATGCAGTTGTTCAGCTATATGTTCCGCACTAAAAATGAAAGCATCGAGAAACTTGCACCGTTTGATTATCTCGCAAAGCACTTCAGATACGATAACGACATTACAAATACTATGAATTTTGACATCAATGAGTATCTGCCGGATTGTCTGCTTGTAAAGGAAGACCGGGCATCGATGGCTGTCAGTCTGGAGACGAGAGTTCCTTTTCTGGACCACAAGCTCGTAGAATTTGCCGCCAGGATTCCGACTCATTTTAAGATAAAATGGGGACAAAAGAAGTATATTTTGAAAAAGGCCTTCAGCGATGTTCTGCCGCGAGAGATTTTGTATCGGCGAAAACAGGGATTCGGAGTTCCCATAGAGCATTATTTTAGAAACGAACTTAAGGATTACACCTACAGCGAAATTTTTGATTTTGATGCATACAATTATTACGACAAGAACCTCCTGAAGCATTTGTGGCAACGGCATCAGCAGAAAACTTCGGACTACTCGCGGCTGTTCTGGAGTATTATGATGTTTAATCTGTGGTTCAAAAAATGGATGATTTGACCTGCCAAACGATAGACGATAGACGACGGACGATAGACGACAAGCAACAAACGATGAGTGTATGCTTTATTTCGCTGGACGCCTATCCATTGTTCAGCCACACAGAAAAAGGCATTCACGGCGGTTCCGAAGTCGATATTTATATGCTTTCGACTGAATTAGCCAGAGATAAAAAATTCAGGGTCAGCCTAATTACCGGCGATTACGGCCAAAGACCAGTTGAGCAGATTGAGGACGTTACAATATACAAGACAACAGACCTGTCAAACCCTGTGGCGGCAGTAGTAAGTATATGGAAAGCAATGGGCAGGGCAAATGCGGATATTTACTTTAAGAAAGGCGCTTCATTCATTACGGCGCTTGTTGGTTTATTCTGCAAGGTCAATAACAGAATTCTGGTTTTGCGAACAGCCCGGGACATCGAATGCGATGGAACATACATCCGTGAAAATTGGCTTCGGGGCAGGGCGTTTTTGTGGGCGCTCAAACAGGCCAAACAGGTTTTTGTGCAGAAAGACACTAATAAAGCACCTTTGAAAGAGACGACGGGAGTGTCGGCGATTGTCCTGCCGAACGGCCATCGGATTCTTGAAGCCTCCACACAAAACCGCGACTGCATAATATGGGCAGGCCGCAGCACGAAAGTCAAACAGCCACAGCTTTTTATAAAGCTGGCAAAGGAAATACCCGGAGAGCAGTTTATAATGATTTGCCAGCAGGCCAAGGATGACAATAAATACGATGAGCTGCTCGCCAGCGCAAAGACTATTCCCAATCTCACATTCATTGAGCGTGTGCCTTTCCACGAAATCGACAGCTTCTTTCAGCGTGCGAAAATATTTGTTAATACCAGCAGCTCCGAAGGTTTTCCCAACACGTTTATTCAGGCATGCAAGTGTTCTACACCAATTTTATCCCTGAATATCAATCCCGACCGTTTCCTCGACCGGCACAACTGCGGATTCTGCGCTTATGGTGACTGGAGCGAATTTGTCTCTCAACTCAAAAAACTGATAAGCTCCAACAAACTAACAGAACTTGGCCAAAATGCACGAGCCTACGCCGAGAAAAACCACAACATCGAGACAATTATAAAACGATACAAACAGTTGTTTCTCGGCTTAATAAGACCTGAGCACCAGGCGGTTTGAATTCATCTGCCAGCCAGCGATTTAATTATGCAGGCCAGCTTCTCCGCGACAGTATCAGCGTTATAAAACTGCTCTACGACCTGGCGGCCGGCTCGCCCTAATTTTACCTGCAAAGGCCGGTCATCATAAAGGCGCTCCAAGGCCTCATACCATTCATCAGGAGTGGATGCGGCCAAGCCGACCTCAGCCTTTGCCAATACCTCCCGATTCATTCCTACCGGCGAAACGACTACCGGCAATCCCGCCGCCATATACTGCAGCATTTTGAAGCTGCATTTGCCTCGAGACCATTTGTCATCAGGCAGGGGCATAATACCGACCGACATCTCATGCAAGACCGCAGCCTCGTTTTCTTTGCTCCATGGAATAAACCTGACCTTTTCCGGCGGCAACGACTCGCTCTTCCAGGGAAGATTGGATACCAGCATAAGTTCCGCCCGGTCGTGCTCCTGCATAAAGCGCTGGAGGGCCGGTTCAACAAGGTTGACGTATTTGTAGTTGGAAGCCAACCCCGTCCAGCCAATCACAAACTTTTCGCGTCTCTCACACCCTGCAGGCCGCAATTTATACCGATTCAGGTCAACCGCCGTCGGAACAACGTAGATATTTTTGCAATACCGGCCAAAGTAGTCCGCAAGGTAATTATTCCCTACTACTACCGCATCCATCGCCCGTGCGATGTCACGTGCTGCAAAATGCCCTAAAGGCCAATTCAACCAGGTGGCATCGTCGATATCCATCATCCGCGGACGCTTGAGCAAACGCTCAAAAGTTTCATAACCGCCAACCAGCTCCCTGCTCACCCAAACCAAATCCGCATTACGAGACCGCAAAAGCGAAGGGATACGCGCCACAGCCCTTTTTAAGGCGCTTGGGACAGGCCAGCTTTTCTTAAAAAATAAAATGTGGTCGTCAACAACTATACCTTGCTGCTCGAGGCGGGGAATATACTGCCTGATTCGGAAGCGCGAAGCCGGGTCGTTCAGCTCACCTGTTAGCGCCGCGACTTTGACCGAATGTATGTGATTTGACCTATTCCGGCTCACCACTTATATTTGTAACAGCCTCGTATTTCGCCTTGTGACAAATAGTTATGTAACAGCAAAGCTGCTCGCTACTCCCTGGTGAACACCACTTCAATCCCATAGCAGGGAAAGATGTAGCAAAGCATTTGAGCGTCTTTCTTAACTCTTATTTTTTGACCAAATAAAATGCTGCCTGGTCCCCTTGCTTCCTCAAGTTTAATTCCGTTGCCATTTTTTTATATCTTTTGATTTCCCTTTTTGAAAATATGCTTTTTTTTGGATTCACGAAGTAAGAGTTGTCCGCCATATAGGGAATGTCTCTCTTGTATTGTTCGCTTCCCCAGAACTGAAAATCGGTCGAATCGAATTCGATATCCTGTATTTTCAGCCCAGCTTTCTCGGCAAGCAACTCAAAGCTATTTGTTGTGTGAATAAAAAAGTGGCGTGGGGCGTCTATCTGTACAGAGTGCACTCCGTAGCGATTCCATATAAAATCGCTCTTTAGCGGAATCCTGACAAGGCAGGTGCCGTTTTCCGATAATAACCTGCCAGCTTTTTCAAGAGTCTCTCTCTGATCCGGAATATGCTCGAGTGAGTGACTAAATACGATAACGTCAAACAGTTCGTTATCAGGTAAATCGTGTATAAATTTCTTTATGATTTTGACTGAACCGTTCGAAATGTCAGCTTTGATGTATGGGTCAACACCCAACAGATTTCTGCAACCAATCCGGCTCAAAGGGTATAGCAGAAACCGACCGCTTCCGCAGCCGACGTCGAGTATTTTCGAATCAGTGTTTATATTCAATTTCTTAATTATATCGACGTTGAATGGCACATTGTAGTAGAGCAAATATATTATCCTTCCTAAAATGCCCCTGTGAAATAAAGCATACCGATTTCTTTTTATCTTGAGTGTTTGTTTTATGGAATTACCCGACTCGCCTGCCCTAAAAGGAGCATAATTGGATGGATAATACTTTTCCATATCCTCTGGCATTTCTGCTATCTGCAGACAGCCGCAGCGTGAGCACTCGAAATATAGAAACTCCTCTTTGGTGCCAAACAGCATCTCTCTTATTTTGTATTCCTTATTACCGGTCTGATTTTCACAGATTCTGCATCTCATATATTCTCGCAAACCGCTATACGCGGTTCCTATATACACAACTTTGTAAATACTTTACGCGCTAACTTCAAAATAAAACCTTTTCCTATAAAATAAAAATAGATTATCCAAAAAATTAACGGCAATGACAAATTCCCCTGATTTATCCTTTCTTTTAATATCAAGCGTACGCGTTGACAACAGTAACTGGCACACTTTCTTAATAATAATCTTTTACTTCTTCGGAAAATAACCGTATCGAGTTTGTGCATAAAAAACCAGTTGCTCTTTAGGCATTGACGATACAGCCTCAATAAAAATTTTGCCACCCACGGACACGAATCAGCTTCATTCAAATTAACTTTGCTCCACCCCTCAAAAGAATCCGGCGGAACATAGCCTAATTCTTTATATCGAGGAAATAATTGAACGCCCGGATAAGGCGTAAACAAAAAAAGAAGGTAATAATCACCCTCTAAAAAATTGTCGCTGAACTCCGCGATTGTCTTCATAGTTTCAATTAGCTCTTTCTTGTGCTCTTTCTCCAAGCGGTCCGGCGGCAAATCGTATGGAAAGCCAAACATAAAAGAAAAACCAATGTTAATATTATTCTCATGCAGCAGCTTTACCGTTTTCAGGTTATCTTCAACGGTAGCGGCTTTTTGAATGCAAGCCAGGGCAGGTGGATATCCGGACTCTACTCCCAATAATACATTTGTAACGCCGGCCTCGTTCATTATTCGAAAAGTGTCTGAATTATATCTGGCCAGACCAAATGCATCACCATTGCATTGCAGCCATTTGAAATCTAACTTTTTTTCAATAACCCCTTCACTGATTCTCCTGATTCTATTCTCATTCACGAACAAATTAGAATCATAAAATCTGACCGAATCATAACGATATACTTTTTTTAATCTTTCGAGGTCAGAAAGAACTCTTTCCGCCGATAAGGCATTCCATCTTCTTTTGTATATGACATAATCAGCACAGAAACCGCACCGGTGAGGACACCCACGGCTTGATATATAATGTAAGGTCCGGGTACCGGTCTTCCTAAAAAATTGTTCAACATCATAAAGATAATACGGCAATGGCGGCAGGTCGTTCAAATTCGGTATCGGCCTGCAGGGAGTATTTACTACCCTGCCATTCCTCTTAAAAGAAATCCCTTGAATATCTTCATAGCTTTGTTTATTCACTAACCGTTCAATAAGCTCAGAAAACGTTATCTCGCCGTAGCCCCTGACGACGACATCTACGAGCTCATTTTGTAAAGTTTGTTCAGGTATAGCTGTCGGATGGTAACCGCCCCATATAATAGGCATATCCGGTTTTTCTGTCCTGATCATTTTCGCTAATTTCAGCCCATGAAAAATCTGTATACCCGTCATACAGGAAATACCCAGGCAAATAGCGCTATCCAAATTAGACTCAAATTGCTTATAAGCCCTGTGAGGTAATTCCTGGGTAATAGAGATATCGAAGTCTTCTTGTTTTATCAGCGAACAGATACTTAATAAATTCAAAGGGAGAGGGCGTATCCACTTCTCTTCATTAAAGGTAGCAGGAGGATTATAAAGTAAAATGGCCGGCTTCATATTCTTTCTCTGTTTATCAGGGATTTATCATTTATACCTGCACCGTTTGCTTTCTGATTCTTAACAGAAGCAAGTTTATGACCAACTGTACGATAAAGTATAACATCGAAGAGATGACACCGCCTAAAACACCATAGAAAGGAATAAGTATTGCATACAAAACCACTACAACAACCATAGACGCGATCCTGCTAAGATTAATCTCCTTGTTCATTTTATACTTTATCATGAAATGAGTCGCTGTCATACTCAAAAAACTAAACGGGACAATAAAAACATAAAGCCGGGAAAAGCCGACTACTTCCGAAAACTCCCGGCCATACAGAAAAAGAACCGGATACTTAATGACCGGGTACAATATAACCGGTATCAAAAATGACAGCAGAAAAAACTTGTAAAAATACCTGACAGTAATCTTTTTCGACTGGTATAAATTCGGTATTATCGCCTCCACGGTACTTTGTATTATCTTAAGAAAAACATCTGTAAATTTCATCACCAACCCGTAAATAGCGACCTGTCCAAATGGAAGTAACGCCCCTATCAGAACGATATCCACCCTGTCGAAAATGATCGAGGATACAACCACCATCGTTAACGAAAAGCTTTGCTTTTTCCAATCCGGGTCCACTTCATCATTTTTTAATGAGTTTAATGCTTTGAAATGATACAGAATGTTAAATCCGCTGCTGACAAGAAAATAGGCTGCCAGGATTACTATGATACTCTTGTTAAATACAATCGATACTGTTACCGCAAGCAGACTCATTATTAACTTTATCAAGTTATAAAAGGCAAGTTTCCGAAAGGCAGACCTCCCTTTTAGAAACAGCATCCAGTTCTGCAAACTTATCTCAAACGGAAAAAACAAGGCGACGGCAATCAGGCTGACCCCCAATATCTTTGTCTTAAAAAGGTAAATGAGAATACCCGTTACGAACAACAAGGGTATTCCGAGCAGACTCCATAAAAAACTGAATCGCGTGGCTTTACGATAAACACCGTCATAGCCCTGGGCTGCAGTTCTAAGTATGCAAATTTGAACACCTGGCATCGAAATGATTGAAAACAGCCCGAATATACCCAATACAAACAAATACTGACCGTATAATTCTTTGCTGCCGAGCCGTGTAAATACAATGGAAACGACCAAAGCAAAAACCGTCATAACTGCCTGATTTAGATTCGACCAGAAGATATCAGACAGATGCGGTTTGACTTTGTTTATGAAATTTACGGCTTTGCCAATCATCTTCCCGTTCCGGCACAAACAGTAGAATACTGCCTCACACCGCACTTAAACAAGGTAACTTACGAATGAAAGGACGCTCTAAACTCACAAATTCCTTTATCGACTCACGCATACTTATCAGTCTTTTTTTATAATCAGGTCCAGACTCCTATCAAAAAATCCTTCGTGGATATTGGGATAGATACTTCTCAAGATAAATTTATAGCGTCGTTCCAGCTTTGACAACCGCAACTTGTAGGGCAATCCTAGGAAAGTTGACAAGCTGCTAACTACTCGCAATTCTGACACAGGTTTTATAGCAACATCGATTTCATGGAAGCTTACGCCTCTGCCCCATCTAAAGAAGGATTCCTGTAATGTTTCATTACATTCTCTGAACAACTGGCAAAATTTTCCCCGCGGACTAAAACGTGTGTATTGAAAAGCAAGCTCATCTGGGAGCCAGTGAAAAAAGGGTAGTAACGATGTATGAGCATCAAAATACCACAAACGATTAGGCGTCTCTATAATCACAAGCAGCCCACCAACAGCTAACAAGTCCCAAGCACTTCGCAAGGCTGCCAGCCGTTCTGAGATTGTCATATGTTCAATGCAGGCAAAGAATATGACGAAATCAAACGGAGAATTCGAAAATACCTTGCATATCTCATTTGCATTAAGCATTTTGAATTGGACTTGCAAACCATACACTTTGCATCTATCCTGGGCAACACACAGAGCACCTTCATCGATATCAATAGCTGTGACTTTGGCCCCTTGCTCTGCCAATGCAACAGTCGAAGAACCGGTTCCACAACCTATTTCCAAAATCCTTGATTCTTTAAGAGGTCGGGCATTGTCCAGCCATGGAACTACCCGAATTCGGTCATTTTCCAATCGCCGATAAAGATGTTCATTAAAGTCCTTTTCAAACATTTCCTTTGTACACGTACTTTCATTTCGTCGTCCGGTATAGTAATTCTCTTTCAAAGAATTTCTAATCTTGTTTAGGCCAACCTCGTTGACTTCGATTTGATTATTTTTAAGATGACGTGGAAGAGGATAGAAAAGTCTGCTGAATATCTTTTCTACTCGGTCCCGAATGACCTGTCTCATATACCAATACACTCCTTGCTACTGCCTCTGGTGAGGCAGCAAGGTTATGTTCGCTTCAGAAACTTTTCTTCTGAGCCACAAACTACTAAAAAATTGGGCTCTTCTTCTGCATAATTTTATCAACTAAGCGTCCTTTTCGCCCCTTAAATCTTCCCACAAAGGCCAAAAATAGCGTAAAAAATACGCTTTTGCGAAAAAAATCCAAAAAAAACGAATAATTTGCTTTGAAACCACACCTGGATATGTTATAATTATTTTTCACATAGGAGACGTAGATACCTTTTCGGAGCATCAAAGTGATACAGGCAAAGGGTATTTGTGAATCGTTTTTTGGCGGCCGATAATATTCGGGAGAAACTCTTCAACCATTTAAGGGAGGTAAAAAATTATGAAAGCGGGAATGACCTCAATCATTGTAGGAATTTTAGTGCTTCTGGTTCTGTGCCCAATAGCCCTGGCAGATTGGACAGAACCCGTTCCACTAACCGAAGTCAACACCAATTACCACGATAAGTTGCCATTTTTATCCTTCGATGGTCTGACTCTTTATTTCTGCAGAGAGAACGGCCCATGGGGTTGGACTGCTCGAATCTATCAGGCGACGCGAACAGGGCCTGCCGGGCCTTTCACTACGGTTGAGGAAATAAGCACTCTGAATTTGTCTAATGCTCACGTAGCCGCCCCCTGGGTTTCGCCGGATAATCTGCGGATGTATTATTATCGAAGCGGAGGCGGCAGAGCCCGACTTATGGTTACCACAAGGGCATCGACAAACGACCCCTGGCTGCCTGGAGTTGAAATCAGCGAGTTAAGTGCTCTCGGAAACATTTACACTCCTTCTTTAACCGCTGACGAACTGACAATAGTTTTCAGTGGGGACAGCCTCCCTGGCGGTCAGGGAGGACTTGATGTATGGATTGCTACGCGACCTAACACTACCTCTCCCTTTGGCAATGTCCATAATCTGGCGGAAATAAATAGTTCCGCCTCGGATGGGCACTCTTCCATCTCACCCGATGGACTTACGTTGCATTTTGTTTCTGACCGCAACAAAGGTAGTGGTATAGGTCAGTTGTTCAAGGCAACAAGAGAATCCCTCGATGCTCCCTTCGGCAGTCCCGAGCATTTATCATTTTTTGATTCACCGGGTAGCTCTCTCGGATTTCCGTTTATGAGCAGCGACGGCAATGCCTTTTACTTTGCTAAATCCGTAGATGGGCAGCCAGCAGATATTTATGTTTCATATTCTTATATTCCCGAGCCAAACCAGTGGTCGCAGCCCGTGCCTCTGACAGAGGTGAACACACAATACGAGGAGTGGGCTCCATTTCTTTCATTCGATAAGCTCAGCCTTTACTTTTCAAGAGTTCGCACAGATATTCATTATTACGGGCGAATATATCAGGCAATCCGGAATACGCCTTCGGGGCCATTTACGTCGATAATAGAGATAAGTGAACTGAATGAAACCAATGCTTATGTTTTATGTCCGTGGGTGTCGCCTGATAATCTGCGGATGTATTATTTCGAGCAAACAGGGGTTGGATGGCGGCTCAAATTCAGCGAGCGACCTTCTATCAATGATCCGTGGCCACAAGGAGAAGATATTTCTGAATTAAACCAGCTTGCTCTTCTTATCTACTACCCCAGGCTTACAGCCGATGAGCTTATCATTTTCTTTACTGTCCGCGAAGACATCGCAGGAAATGAACAGCAAGATGTCTGGACGGCAACACGCCTAAATAAAAATTCACCATTTAGCCAAATCAGAAAGCTAAATGAAATCAATACTGCCTTACATGAAATACACGCGTTTCCTTCACCGGATGGTCTAACTTTGTATTTCGCTTCCGACCGTAACGGCAATTTCCAACTGTTCAAAGCAACCAGAGAATCTCTCGATGCTCCTTTTGGCAATGTTGAGCACCTCTCGTTCTTTGATACGCCTGGTGGTCTTAGCCTGTTCCCCTGCATTGCCGCTGATGCCAGCGCATTCTACTTTGTCAGAGAACCGGCAGGCCGCTCTTCACGGGACATCTGGGTTTCATACCTTTCTGAGATTCCCCCGCCCCCACCAAAGACCTATTATGTTGATGGAGTCAACGGCAGCGACGACAACAACGGCCTGACGCCGGAAACCGCCTTCGCAACCATTCAGAAAGGCATCAACTCAACAAAAGATGGTGACAAGGTTCTGGTCTTCCCGGCTGTCTATACCGAGCAAATCGTTTATGAAGGCAAAGCAATAACAGTGCAGGGCATCGCCACCAAGGCCAGCATACCTATCGTGCAAATGCCGGACGACTTTGCCCTCTTATTCCAGAGCGCCGAAGGTGCAGATAGTGTCTTCAAGAACTTTGTCATAAAAAACAGCTTTATGGCAATTTTTATCGCCGGCAGCTCCCCAACCATAAAGAACCTGACAATCGTAGATAACAAATACGGCATCTCCGCATTTGTCGGCTCCGTGCCCGACATTAGCAACTGCATCTTCTGGAGAAACACCGACCCTGACCTGCAAGGATGCACGGCACGCTATAGTCGGACATCCAACCCAGGCGAAGGCAACATAGACGCCGACCCGTGCTTTGTTGATGTCAATAACGCCGATTACCACTTGCTCTCGCAGCGTGGCAGATATTGGCCAGCGCACGATGTATGGGTCCTCGACAAAGTTACAAGCCCCTGCGTTGACGGCGGCGACCCATACGATAATCCATCGGGTGAGCCAATGCCAAACGGCGGACGCATCGATATTGGCGCCTTCGGCGGAACACCTTTTGCAAGTATGAGCGATTGGCCAATTGCCAGTGACGCCAACCAGGATGGCAAGGTTGACCTTGCAGACTTTTCTATCCTCTGCGAAGAATGGCTCTCTGTTCTTCCCTGGGCCGAGTAGTTTGCAAGGACCGACAATTACAGTCTGCATTCAAAGGCGTGGTCCAGCAAGAGTATTGAACCACGCCTTTGCTTTTCTCCCAAATGAAATTCTCCTCGCAGAGTCCTTCGGACTACAAAAGTGGGGATGATTCAGGACAATTTTCCGTTGACACCGATGCAGCCATCGCATAAAAAATCTATTTGGGTTTAGCAAAGATATATAGTCATCCTTGCTTTTGTTAAACGAAATTATATTTTACCTTGTGAGGTGCCTGTATGGTTGAGATTAAAATCAGTTACGAAGGACAATTGCGATGCAAGGCCGTTCACGGGCCGTCAGGACAGGTCATCTTGACCGATGCTCCGACCGACAATATGGGTAAAGGTGAATTTTTCTCACCTACAGATTTGGCCGCAGCCGCACTGGGAACCTGTATGCTCACCATTATGGGAATTACGGCAAATAAATATAAGATAGACATCAGCGGTGCAACAGCCGACGTAGTAAAGGAAATGTCCAATGTCCCAGCAAGACAGATAGGAACTCTGCGAGTTACCATCAATGTGCCAAAGGCCCTGACGGATGAGCAAAAACGTATCCTCGAAAATGCTGCAAAAGACTGCCCCGTCCATAAGAGCTTAAGTACCTCAATCAATATTGCTATAGAATTTGGCTATGATAAGTAATAAGCTCAAATCCATAAAATTATTTAGCTTGTGGCCGCTTGACACGAAAAAGATTCTCCTGTAGAGTCCAAGTAGTTTGTTTCTGATTCGTGTGTCGAAAGGTATCAAAATGCGATATTTTCTTGCCATTATCCTTCCGCCACTTGCCGTTCTGCTTTGCGGCAAGCCACTTCAATTCATCTTGAACATCTTTCTGACTTTGCTGTTCTGGATACCCGGTATGATTCATGCCATTCTGGTCGTTCACAGTCATCTTGCCGACAAACGCACCGAGAAAGTAGTTCAAGCCATCCGAAAGGGTAATTAGGCGGAGAACGACAGGAAAAATTGCGTTCATTTCTCACAGGAGTAGATAATAATGGTAAAGCCACTTATGAACAAGATATGTTTTTTTGTCGGGTTAATTAGTTTTACGGTTTTTTCAGCGGGCTGCCAGGGTGTCTATTATAAAACGATGGAGACCTTTGGAAAACACAAAAGGGACATCCTCGTGGACCGTGTTGGAAATGCTCGTGAAGCACAGGAAGATGCCAAGCAGCAGTTTCAATCCGCTCTCGAGCAGTTCAGCTCTGTTGTCAAAATTCCCACCAGCGAACTGCAAGATAAATACAATAAGCTAAAAACCGAGCTGGATAAAAGTGAAGCCAAAGCCAAAGCGGTCTCGACCCGTATATCTGACGTGGAGAACGTCGCCAAGGCACTGTTCGATGAGTGGGAATCCGAGTTGGAGCAATACACCAACAAGGACCTTCGACGCGCGAGCGAGCAAAAACTCAAACAGACCCAAGGCCGCTACGACCAGCTCATTAGTGCGATGAAAAAGGCCGAGCGCAAAATCGACCCGGTCCTTTCGGCGTTTCGTGACCAGGTTCTGTTTCTAAAGCACAATCTTAACGCTCAGGCCGTCGCTTCACTACAGGGTGAGCTTGTTTCCATTGAGTCAAATGTGGCATTGCTGATAAAGGAAATGGATGCGTCCATTGCCGAAGCCAATGCGTTCATCAATTCAATGACTAAAGAGTAAACTCTGTTAGAAAAGGGCTTTTCAACGGAGTAAACTAATGAGCTATAATCAGTCAGAAAGTCACTACCAAACAAGGACGGATTTTTTTGGAGAGACAATAGGCTTGGAATCGTGCTATATCGTCACCAACAATAACTCTAAACCCACATTTCTCATATAAAAATGTCGCATCGGATATTAATTTGATAATATAAGGACTACTATGCGTAAGGTTATTCTATTTTGTTTTCTGGCGTTTGTAATATCCGGCAATAGTCAGGCTGTCATTGTGAGACTGGAGAGCCGATTTCTGACAGTCGAGGTCAATGACATAACCGGCCAATGGTCATTGCTGGACAAACGCTCGGCAATCAGGTGGCCATCCGAAGGTATGGCTGTGCCGGGTATAGGGACAGGGCTTGAGGGCAGCTTTGTAAAAGCCGAGACCGCAGATAAAAATTCTGTGTGTCTGCGCAAAAATGGGGTGTCCATTATTTTTGCTCTTGTTGATGAGGGACAATCGCTTGAGATTTGTTACGAGGGTAAGGCGGATGGTGTTGTGCGTGTGCTTACTGATGCACTGGCTGTTACGGATGCCGATGGCGGTTACGTTATTGTCCCCTGCCGTGAGGGCCTGTTGATTCCAGCCGACAGCGGCAAGGTTTTCAAACAGGTCTTTGGCACATCCGATTATGAAGGCTGCCACTTAAATATGCTTGGCTTTATAAAAAGTGGTTCCGCTCTGGTCGCAACCTGGAATGATGCATACGTGTTCGCAGAATTAGAAAGCACCCGACCTACAGATAAGCCATACCGGCAGAAGCTAACAGCGACGCTGGAATTACGCAGAAATGCTAAATCCGTGCGTTTGATTCCGCTCGGCAAAGGCGATTGGAACACGATAGCCGCAGGTTACAGGAATTATGCCGAGAAGCAAGGGCTTGCAGTAACATTGCGCCAGAAGATTCGCCGCCAGCCTCACGTTGAGCTTATGATTGGTGCAGCTAACGCCAAATTGTGGACCTGCCTTGCCCGTCGTATGAATGAAGAAAGCACAAAAGAAGAATCGGTCAAGGTTCACTGGACGTTTGATGAGGCGGCCCAGGTTGCCGAGCACCTGCGAAAGGATGTGGGCATCGAGCGGTGTTTATTCATAATCGGCGGCTGGACGGAAGGCGGCTATGACTGCCGCCACCCCGACAACCTGCCGGCCAATCCGGAGTGCGGCGGCAACGAGGCACTGGCAAATGCCATCAAGCGCATCCAGGCATTGGGCTATATTGATTCTCTGCACGATAACGTTCAGGATATGTATCGAGATGCGAAAAGTTTTGACCCTGCCTTCATCGAAAAAAATCCCGATGGCTCACTCATCAAAGGAGGCCGATGGCTGGGCGGCCGGGCGTATATGGTCTGTGCGCCAAAGCAGTTGGAGCTTGCTCAAAGGCCGCAGAACCTTCCGGAAATCCATAAGTTGTTTGCGCCCTGGAGCTATTTTATTGATACCACTTACGCCGTGGGGCCTCGCGAGTGCTACGACCCCAATCATCCTATCGACCGAAACAATGATATCGCATGGAAGATTCGCCTAAGTGACTACGCTCGAGATGTGTTCGGCATTTTTGGCAGCGAGTGCGGCCGGGAATGGGCGCTGCCTCACAGCGACTACTTTGAGGGACTTGTGGGCGTATCGGGTCGATATTACCACAACCTAAAGCCGGAAGATTTGGGCGCAACGGTATTCCCATTTTTTGAAATGGTCTATCACGATTGTCAAATTTGCTACGGCAAATATGGCTACTCTGCGGATAGGGCGGCTGAATATGTTGCTCATCATATTTTGTGCGCACGTCCACTTCATTACCATTCGTTCCCTGACCATTTATACTGGCAAGCGGGGGCGGGCCAGGGTAAGCAACGCGAGGACACACAGAAGCCCGACCTTTCCTGCTATACGCGGAGCGATGGCGGCTGGGCCGAGGGAATGCACCCTGTCGATATTTTTCTAAAAAATACTCAAGAAGTGCTGGGACCGCTTCATAGTGCAACTGCTCACGAACGCCTGTCGAAAATGGAGTTTCTTGGCAAGGATTTTGCATTGAGACAGGCCATCTATGGGGATAGCCAGACTGCTACAAAAGTCATTGTGAACTTTGGCACAACCGAGGCTAAGGTTACTTCAAAAATAGGTGAGGATGTTGTTCTGCCGCCATTTGGGTTCATCATCGAGGGGCCGCGTTTTACGGCATTCTATGCGAATCGCTGGGGCGGGCAGGATTATCCCGGAGGGGCTTTATTCACACTGCGGTCGATGGATGATAAGGATTTGCAACAGTCCCGACGTGTGCGAATCTTTCACGCCTTTGGCCCGGATGCTATTCGATGGAAGGATAAGCTCTATAACATCCAGCGAGAGCAGGTCCTTGAGATTAAATAGCCAGGGCATACTGCTATTTAAATTTATCCAACTGTGCCTTAGCCCATAGGTGACTGACGTTCAGTTTGACTGCTTGCTCAAATTCGTCTCTTGCTTTATTGTGTTGTCCCTTACCCAGGCAGCCCAGGCCGAGCGCATAGTGGGCATCGGCCTTTCGGGCATCTTCTGTCTGCTGCTCGCCGAATTTTGCAAAGAAATCTATCTCTGCCTTTTGTGAAAGTTTCTCTTTTGCGGAATTTATCAATTCATCAAATATCTTATTGGCTTCTTTTTTCTGTCCGAGCTTGCCGTAAGACAATCCCTGGTAGAATCGGGTTTCAGGCCAGCCCGAAGCGCCTTTCTGGTCGGCAGATTTCTGATAGAACTCGCCAGCTTTTTTGATGTCCCCCAGGGCTTCGTAGGCTGTGCCGATATAATATGCAACCTGAGGAGCGCGTCTATCGTTCTTGGGTCTGCCGACAGAAAGGTTCTCAGGATATTCCGATGCCGCAAGAAAATCCTTGAGCGCTTCACTGAACTTTTTACTCTCAAAATACTGTAATCCCCTTAGCAGGTGCCCATTGACATATACATCGTGAATTTCGCCCCCGCCTTCCTGAACGTGAAAATGATTATTGGATAGAAAAACGAGCGCCTCGTCGTATCTTCCTACCAGAACCAGCACCATAATCTCACGCAGGAAGCTGTCATTGCGTTTCACTACCGTTTGATGATTGCCTTCAAGCAAAGCAAGCCGTTTTTGAGCTGATACATTGCCGACTTCATAAAGATGGTCTAACTCAACATAAAACCTCGGGTCCTTATTATCGCAGACGATGGCTTTTTCATAACAGGCTATTGCCTTGGCAATGTTCTTATCTGTTCGATAATAACCCCATCCGAGGTTGCGATGCACGGTAGCGAAGGAGTCATCGATTGCGCTTGATTTCTCCCATAGTTCAATCGCAATTTCCGGCTGAAGGTCATAGAGGACATTGCCGAGGTAATAGGACGCCCTTGAATCAGAAGGATTATGCTGTATGGCGGAATTGAGGACCTCAATCGATTCCAACCTGAAAGGAAAACAGTAATCGCTCGGCATCTTTGCCGCCAGAGAAAGATATTTGGAAGCCTCAGATGTATCTGCCTTTTGCTTGTAGAAATAGCCCAGATAGTAATACACTATAGGATATGTCCCCGCGAAAAACACTTTATTTTTGACGGGGCGCAGAAGGACTTCAATCGCCTCCTCCCATAAGCCGCAATTGCCATAGTCAACAGCAAGTTCAAGATACGATTCGACTTCGCCCCGCATTTTTGCTGTCAGGTCAGCCAGTATATTTTCTGCTTTTGTTTTTGAGCCCAAAGCGGATTCGGCAAGGGACAATTCGTTCATCGCCAGAAAATCAAGCGGGTCGGCAGAGAGGACATCCAAAGCGATTTGCTTTGCCTCTTCAAACCTTCCAAGTTTTCGCAGTATCGCAGCTTTTACATTCAAGGCCTTGGTGTTCAGCGCATTTGTTGATAGCGACTGCTCAATTTGCTCCAGAGCCGAGATGAAATTTAGTTTTCTACAGGAAAGCTCGGCTAACTGGTAGTAAGCAGCCGAATGAAAAGCGTAATCCCAGGTCGCTCGATAAAATGCCTCATAAGCCTCATCGAGTTTTCCCTGGGCTTTGAGAGCCAAACCAAGTTGATAATATGCCTCAGTATTTCCCGGCCTTGTATATTCCGCAGAGATTCTTTCGATAGCTTTTCGCAGTTTCAATTCGGCCTCTTTGAACGAACCACGCTTATTGTAATTGATGCCGAGGATGGTGTTTGCACGACTATCGCCGGGGTCTCTTTTTAGAGCTTCCTCGTAGTATGCGTATGGGTCCACACGCGGATTATGAATTTGCTCTAAGCGAAGACCTGTCAGGTATAGTTCTTCAATTGTTTCAATGTCGCCAGGAGCCGGTGGTGTTTTTACGACCGGCGGTAATTGGGAATCGGATTTTCTTTCAGTGGGCTGATACGTAATTAAGGCTTCATTAGAAGATGAAAGCAAAGAAACCTTCAAGTCGGTTTCTTTTGTGCCGACAGGGACCGCCGCCTCTTTTGTGAAGGGTTTGTCAGGCGAGATTTCGATTCTCTGCTCAAAGATTGATTTGTCACCGGCTTGTAGAAGCACTTTTGCATCCGGATACTGCGATGTGGTGCAAAAACCTATCTTTGCAATGTTGTCCGACTTGAGTTCAAGATTTACCGCAGCATTTATATTTGCATTTTTGAAGCCTCCGATGTCGCGAACCGGATACCAGTATTGCTTGAAGGTCTTCACTTCGTAAGGTTTTATCCAGCTATAGTCCGGCTGATTGTCTGAATAGGCACCCGCCATAAGTTCGGCATAAGGGCCATCAGTGTCGGTCAGGATTTTGTCCCACATACGCCCGAACGGCCCCGGACTCCATTCCCATAATTTTGCGCCGCAAACGATGTGGTGGTTACCGACGTGGACGACGCCGGCCTGTTTGCCATAATCGTAGCCTCCGAAAAAATCTTCCTTAAGGTCCCAGGCAAAAAAGGAGACAGGGTCGGGATGGTTTTTCCACCAGCTCAGGTCCACGCCTTTATAATTAACCCCGCGATACACTTCGTTTGAAATCGGCCAGTGGCTAAAATCATTTTTCGAGTGGAAGGTCGCTGCCTGAACACTTGGCGGAAAGACAATCTGATAATCGTCATTGGCGTGAACTGCAACGTTTGCCCAGTAAAGTATCGAGTGCGGAAAGGCCGTTCGATTGAAAATCTTGACCGTTCCTTCGATATAGGATTTGTCCGGATAGAGTGTAATGCCGATTATCCATTTCATCCGATGTCGGCGTTCCGTCTCACCGAACCATATTGTCTTACTTCCATCTGGATTTTCCGCCAGTGTGTAATCGACCGGCATAAAAGTAGTGTTTCTGTGGTGGTGAAAGACGCACCACTCGATTCCGCCGGAAATCCAGGCGCCGAGCATCCCAATTAGTGCCGGCTTGGTGACGTGCTGATGATAAAAAATCTCGTAATTATTCGTTTTGTCCAAAGCGGAAAATAATCGGCCGCCTATCTCAGGCAGAATCGATAGCCGGACGTAATCATTTTCAAGATATAAGACCTTGTAAGTTTTTTCTTCACGAATGTCGGTAACTCTATCCTGCAAAGGATATGGATAAATCATCTTTTGTGCGCCCTGGTAGGATTCGTGCTTGTAGAACATTGGATTAAGCTCAGGAGCATCCAGTCTATATGTAGGAATAGTGAGCGATTCTTCCCATATTTTGACAGGCGATTGAGCAGCAGCAAGCGTTGTTACAAAACAGGCAAAAGCAGCCGCCATAAAGTATTTTTTATCTTTCATTTCGCCGACTCCTTTAATGAGTTGTAAGATTCTCTCTAAAGACTTCTGCAATGGTATCAGAACCGGCACATCCATACAAGGCCTGCGTTCGCACACTCGATAATCTTCAATAAAAAATAATATTCCAGGATAGTTGCATTTTTCCAGTAAATCTGGTAATATAATTCAAAAAGGAGGTTGAAGATGTTCAGACTGATAAGAGTTAGGGTGCTTGTCCTGATAGTGACGCTGTCTTTCAGCAGCTTTGCGGCAGCCGATTGTCCCGTAGGAGACTTGAACTGGGACTGCAAGGTTAATCTGGCAGACCTGTGGCTTTTAACCTACCGATGGCTTGACCCAAATTGTTTGGCCCCCGGCTGCCAGGCCGACATAGATGGTATTGCCGGGGTCGGCCTGACCGAGTTTAGCCTGCTGGCCGGGAGCTGGCAAGAGGATGGCGGGGAGATTGTCCATATAAAGTGGCTGGACCACGCAAGCTTCAGAATCCGGGATGCAAATACCATTATATATATAGACCCACGCAATCTGGCGGGGTCGGCCCATGATGCCTCACTCGTGCTGGTCAGTCATACACACAGTGACCATTATTCGCCCGCGGATATTGCAAAAATCTGGGGGCCGCAAACACAACTTATCGCTCCCGCAGACGTCATTGCCCAAGAACCTCAGGAGCGTAAGGACCGGGCAATCCCGTTGCTTCCCGGCCAAACAATCCAAGCAGGCGGCGTTCTCATAACAGGCGTGGCTACATATAATGCAAATCATCCGAAGACAAATAACTGGCTGGGATTTATAATAGGAATTGGCTCGATGCGGATTTATGATGCGGGCGACACCGGCCTGACGGACGAAATAAAGGCCCTTAGAAATATCGAGGTGGCGATTCTTCCTATCGATGGCGTATATACAATGAGCCCCGAGCAGGCTGCCGAGGCAACCACACATATAAAACCGAGACTTGCTATACCGGACCACTGGCGTGACGCTGACCCTGAAAGGTTCGCTTTGCTGGCACAGTGCGATGTAAAAATTATGGATGTCGGCGAGACCATAAGCTCTGCCGGCTGGCTAAAGGATTTTCCTCTGATAGCATACTGGCAGTTAGATGAGACAGGGGGCACTACCGCTTATGACATCGCAGGTGAAAACGATGGCACAGTCAATGGCGGGGCTATCTGGCAACCCACCGGCGGCGCGATAAATGGTGCACTCCAGCTTGATGGAACAAATGATTACGTCATCACACCTTTTATCTTGAATCCTTCAAGCGGCCCATTTTCTGCTATGGCCTGGGTCAAAGGAGGCAATCCGGGACAGGTAGTTATATCTCAACAATCCAGCTTCCTTTTCCCCGGCGGGAAAGATTGGCTCTGCGCAGACCCACTGGCAGGCAAACTTATGACCGCCTTAACCGATGGCAGCCCGTCCACGATTCCGCTTGTTTGCGAATTTGTAATCACCGATGGTGAATGGCACTATATCGCCGTTACCTGGGACGGCTCTCGCCGCCGCCTCTACGCAGATGGCGTTAAGGTCGCTGAAGATTCCAGCACTCTTGCAAATCTGGTCTCTTCGGATAAAGGTCTCTATCTCGGCGCCGGTCGGACTCTCGCTGCAGGCACTTTCTGGTCCGGCCTGATTGACGATATTCGCATATACAACCGGGCGGTGATGCCGTAACTTATTTTGGTCAAGATTCTAGTGCTCTGTCAAGATTGTAGGGTGGGCTTTAGCCCACCGGAATAGAAATTAAATTGGTGGGGCATCCATTCTCCGTAGCAGAGCTACTGCGAAGGATGAAAGCCCTACCCTACATTGCTTGCCGCTCAGGCGGCAGAAGGAATGGTGTGAAATGAAATGGCTTCAGTCTTCTAAAATTAGGTTGGCGCTCACCGGCGTTTTGTGCTTTGCTGTTGCGGCTTCTGCAACAGAGGACACCTGGACGTACAAAGCCGATATACCGACCACAAGAACGTGGGTGGGTGGATGTGTCTTAGATGGGAAAATCTACGTTATCGGCGGGGCTCGGAGTGACTCATCGGCAACATCGACTGTAGAAGTGTACGATCCACTTCTCGATACATGGACCAAAATGGCTAATATGCCATCAGCGCGATGTTATCATGCAACCTGCACTTTCAAAGGCAAGATATATGTTTTTGGAGGAAGCCCTGGGGGGGTGTGGTCTTCGGCCGACAAGAGTGTCTTTCTGTATGACCCGCAAACAGGCACGTGGACTCAAAAAGCCGATATGCCATACGCAATCGCCGGAGGCGGCATCGCTGTTGTAGAGAATATGATTTATCTAATGGGCGGGGCGACAAACGTGTCGAACCCGCCAATCTCGACAGTTATGGCCTATGACCCAATGACTGAATCGTGGACGCAGAAGGCCGATATGCCGACAGCTCGAGAGTGCTTCTCCGCCTGTGTCGTGGATGGAAAGATATATGCGATTGGAGGGTGTAAAGAGGACTGGCAGGTGTTTGCCTATAAACTTGTTGAGGTTTATGACCCGTCAACGAATATTTGGACTCGCAAGCGAGACATGCCGACGGCACGCTGGAGTCTGGCCGCTTGTGTTGTGGATGGAAAAATTTATGCAACTGGTGGTAATTTGTCTATGCAAGCCCTTACAGTGAATGAAGTTTATGACCCCAGTACAGATACATGGACCACAAAATCTCCAATGCAGCAAAAACGACTTGGACACTTTGTGGGTTTGGTCGGAAATAAAATCTATGCAATTGGTGGTCATTATCCAAACCTAATTATGGTTTCTAAGACGGAAGAATATGACACCGGACTGACCGCCGTCCCGTCACCCGACTTCAACGGGGACGGCAAAGTGGACCTGAGAGATTTTTCTAAACTTGCCCAATACTGGGGACAGAATGAATCATCAGTTGACATTGCTCCGCCACCTTTCGGCGATAATATTGTGAATTTTAAGGACCTGGCTGTTTTCGCTGAAAATTGGCTGATAGATTTTTCGCTTGTTGCACATTGGAAACTGGATGAGACAGAGGGCACTATCGCCCACGATAGTATCAGCAATAAGAACGGCAACCTTAATGGCGGGGCTATCTGGCAGCCCACCGGCGGAATAGTAAATGGTGCGCTCCAGCTTGATGGAACAAATGATTATGTCAGCACACCTTTTATCTTGAACCCTTCCAGTGGACAATTTTCTGCTTTCGCCTGGGTCAAAGGAGGCAGCCCGGGACAGGTAGTTTTATCTCAACAATCCACCTTCCTTTTGCCTGCTGGGAAAGATTGGCTTTGCGCAGACCCAACAGGGGGCAAACTTATGACCGCCTTAACAGATGGCAGTCCATCCACTTCTCCTCTTGTCTCGGAATTTGTAATCACCGATGGTGAATGGCACTGTATCGTCGTTACATGGGACGGCTCTCGCCGCCGACTCTATGCGGATGGCGTTAAGGTCGCTGAAGACCCCAATCCTCTTGCAAATTTGGTCTCTTCGGATAAAGGTCTCTATCTCGGTGGCGGCCGCTCTCTCGCCGCAGGCACTTTCTGGTCCGGCCTGATTGACGACGTCCGAATTTATGAACGCGCTGTAACGCCATAAGACGAGATATTGTTGTGTAGAGCACAACCTGCCGAGATGGATAAATGCCATGTCGGATGGTTGTAGAGAGAGATTAGAATCGGTCAAGGAATCGCAGTTTGTTTTCAGCGAATAAACATGGAAATCCACAGCCAGCAAAACAAACCGCGGAACCTCGTAGTATATAAGAACTCATCTAAAGTTAAGTTTGTAGAAAATGTGGCTTTGCAGACAATTGGTTTTTTGAATTGGTCGACTCTTTTTCAATTCTACATACACAGCCCTCGCTATTAGCAATAGATTAAAAAAGCGAATGCGGACAAAATTAGTTATGAATTATGAACTGTCGACATGGTGACATGGTTTTGAGAAAAACAGACTAAAAAGAAGTCGAGTAGACGTAATATAGCTCTCTCGTTTAGGCATAGTTTATATTCCCTGTTTCTCAGTTTTTTTGGACTTGATGCTCCTACAACCTCAATACAACTGCGCAGCCCATTATCTCTCTATTTGCCAAAAATGCCCATTCCATAAGTGATTTGGTATTATTGATTTATAAAAAACATAAAAAATGTAAACATTTTATATATCCTATTGCTACACTTATAGAGGCGGAAACGGCTGATATGTCCATCTTTCGAAAAAGTTCATGCTCTCTGCTTGCCTTATCACACCCAACCCTCGCAAACCCAAAAAAGCCACAGCCAGAAAAGCAATCCGAGTTTGGCAACAAGCCCGAAAGCGGGAATCCAGGAGCTTGATCTGGCTATTTGGACACAATCAGCTTGACAGTTATCCTTAAAATATAATGATTCTTTTTGCGTTCCGACTCACAATCAATGATATTCCCCGAAAAATACCATTTCTGATAGTTGCATTTTTGAAGTAAATCTGGTAATATATCGTGGAAAGGATGTTGAAGATGTGCAGACTGATAAGAGTTAGGGTGCTTGTCCTGATAGGGGCGCTATCTTTCGGCAGCTTTGTGGCAGCCAGGTGTCCTGTGGGTGACCTAAATAGGGACTGCCATGTCGGACTGGAAGACCTGCGGCTTCTCTTTGAGCAGTGGCTGGTTTACCCGGAAAATTCATCCGACCTAAACGGCGATGATATCGCAGATATGGCTGACCTTGCCTTATTAGCAATGAATTGGTCAAAAACCGGTATTCCTTTATTAATTAATGAATTTTTGGCGTCCAACAGCAACATTAAACCACCAGATCCGCAGGGCCAGTTTGACGACTGGGTCGAGATTTATAACTTTGGAAATAAGGCCATTAACACAGGTGGAATGTACCTGACGGATGACCTGAATGATACAAATAAGTGGCGTATTCCCGATAATAACCCATCTGCAACTACCATCCCTGCCCATGGATATTTATTGATATGGGCCGACAACGATACCGCGGACCCCGGTCTGCATGCAAGTTTTAGACTTGATGCTGACGATGGTGAAGATGTGGGCTTCTTCGACATCGATGGCAGCACTTTGATTGATAGTATCAGCTTTGGTGAGCAGACCACGGATATTTCCTATGGTCGATACCCAGATGCTTCTAATAACTGGCGATTGATGACTTCTCCCTCACCTGGCTATCAAAATGTCAGCATCTACGAGGGTTTTGTTGCCGATATGGAATTCAGCCGTGATAGCAGTCTGTTCTATGCGCCGTTTTATGTCATGATAACTACTGAAACTGAGGGAGCTTCGGTATATTACACGCTCGACGGTAGCAGCCCTTACAATTTCTCTCTTGGTATTCCAACTGGTACAAGGTATAGCGGCCCTATCTACATTGGCAATAGCACGCTCCTGAAGGCAGTGGCTTGCAAGCCCGGCTGGAAACCTACCGATGTGGCGACGCGAATGTACACTCTTCTCGCGGTCAATGTGCAAAGCTTTAGTTCTAACCTGCCGATAGTCGTCGTTGACACCTTTGGCGCGTATGTCGGCGAGACTACGCAGACGCCGGCTTTTGCCAGCTTCATCAGCACTACAACACAGGGCAGGGCTAATATTACCGACCAGCCCGGTCTTGTTTGTCGGGCAGGCATCAATATTCGTGGCAAAAGCTCGATGGGCTTTCCGAAAAAGCAGTATCATTTTGAAACCTGGGACGAGCATAATGACGACAAAGATGTCCCCGTTCTGGGCTTTCCAGCTGAATCAGACTGGGTTCTGCAGGGACCTTATTCGGACAAGTCGCTTATGCGCAATGTGTTGGCCTACCAGTGGAGCAATGATATCGGCCGCTATGCGGCCCGCACTATGTTTGTTGAGATGTTTCTTAACACCGACCGCGGGGAGCTATCGCTGAGTGATTATGTGGGTGTGTATGCGTTTATGGAAAAGATCAAACGTGGCGAGAGTCGCGTAAATATAACAAAGCTTGAACCGACTGATAACGCTGAGCCGCAGATAACAGGTGGATATATTATCAAAAAAGACAAGCTTGACCCGGACGAGCAGATATTCTATACAAGCACCGGGTTGCAACTGATATATGTTGAGCCGAAAGGAACTGAGATCACCCAGGCACAGAAGAGTTGGATAAAGGGCTACCTCGATGAGTTTGAGTCTGTCTTATACGGACCGTCCTTCGCTGACCCTGTCAATGGATACGCCAAATACATCGATGTGGATTCATTTATCGACCACCACATCCTTGTCGAGCTGGCCAAAAACATCGATGGCTTTCGGCTCAGCACCTATATGTTCAAGGACCGAGGCGGCAAGTTAAATATGGGGCCGGTCTGGGACTATGACCTGTCGCTCGGTAATGCAGACTACCTTGAGGGCTGGAAACCTGATGGGTGGTATTACAGCCAGCTCGGTAATTATGATTATCCGTGGTGGAGACGCCTTTTTGAGGACCATCAGTTCCAATGGCGTTATGCCAGTCGATGGTATGAGCTGCGAAAGAATGTTTTCGCTACAGAGCGCCTGCTTCAAAATATCGACAATTGGGCGAATCTATTAAATGAGGCACAGGTGCGGAACTTTGTGCGCTGGCCTATCCTGGGTATCTATGTCTGGCCGAACTGGTTCATTGCGAATACTTATCAAGAGGAAATAAACTGGATGAAGAATTGGCTTAGGGATAGATTGACGTGGATGGACTACCAGATCGGCAGTGAATTTATCGGGCTTGTGGCGAACTGGAAATTGGATGAGACTGAAGGCACTGTCGCCCGTGATAGCATCGGCAATAAGAACGGCAACCTCAACGGTGGTCCTGTCTGGCAGCCGGCCGGCGGTGTGATAGATGGTGCGCTCCAGCTTGATGGAACAAATGATTACGTCAGCACACCTTTCATCTTGAACCCTTCCCGTGGACAATTTACTGCTCTGGCCTGGGTCAAAGGAGGCAATCCGGGACAGGTAGTTTTATCTCAAATAGCCAGTTTTATTTCGCCCGCTGGTAAGGATTGGCTCTGCACAGACCCAACAGAGGGCAGACTTATGACCGCCTTAACCGATGGCAGCCCAACCACCTCTCCTCTTATTTCTGAATTTGTAATCACCGATGGTAACTGGCACTATATCGCCGTTACCTGGGACGGCTCTCGCCGCCGCCTCTACGCAGATGGTATTAAAGTCGCTGAAGATTCCAATCCTCTTGCTAATCTGGTCTCTTCGGATAAAGGTCTTTATCTCGGTGCAGGCAAAACCCTCACCGCAGGCACTTTCTGGTCGGGTCTGATTGACGACATCCGCATCTACGACCGCGAGGTAACGCCCTGAACCTGCGCACAAAATCCCGCACCAATTGTGCGTATGATTGCGCCTGTAGTCATAATTTTTTGGTAGAGTCCTTCACAAGCAGTTAATTGGTGCGGGACTCCAGCCATTCGATAATCGAGATAACTGCGTTGGAGTCTTGGCGGGCGTTGCGGGCCGAAAGGACAATTTTGCCATCGGCTGATTCATTGCTGCTGATGGATTGTTCAAGCCATCGGCCTTTTTGAAAATTTTCTACTATGCCCAGTGCTTTACCCACTATGGTAACAGTCTGTTTGCGCCCTCCCTGGAAGTTGTCCGGGTCAATCACATATAGCCGCACTGTTCCCTCCGCCCCTTTAGGCACAGTCAGTTCGATTACCAGTTCCTGGTCCGCGGCCCGGCAGTGATACACCGGCAGCTCCCAGCCATCGAAGGCATATCCCGATTTTGCCGACGCAGCAAAACCAGAGTCGGCATAAATAATTTCCTGTTCCGGACGGCCGCACAGCATCAGCAAATACACCCCGCGCTTCTTTAGCTCATCGCTCGTGGGTAGTTTTTCACTGTCAGGCCAGAAGGCTGCTTCCGGCGCCGGCGCTCGCTCGGCTGCAGATGGCATCGGCGGCAGCATTGCGTGCGGCTCAAGCTGATACCAGTACACCACACTCGAAAACTGCAGCGTGCTACCGGGTTTGCCAAACTGGTTACGAAACACCGGGTCCTCGTTGGAGCCAAAACCAATCGTCACACGCAGCGATTTCTCGAAGCTGATGGCATCATTGATGAAAAAGCGGTAGCCGACCGCACCTTTATAGAATGGAAAGTATCCGGTCAGCGGGAACATACTCTGAGTTTCCGGAAATCCCCAGCTAAATCCGAACGAATCTTCAAGCCCCTGAAATTCTATTGATGGAGTAGTTTCACCGTCAATGTAGAACTTTTCGTTCTCATCCACCGGATAACCTGCCCGCCCAGGCCGCCGCACTGTTACATTCCAGCCGACAAACTTCCCCTTACCCTTTGCATCCAGCGCTACATAATCGCGCTCGCCCAATAGCAGACCTTCCTGCCGCCAGTGCGAATGAAAGTAGCCGACGTCTTTAGAAATTCTATCTGCCTTTCGGAACATAACGTAACTGTAACAGGGCATAATTTTCCATAGCTCTTCGCCCGGTTCGACCGGCCCATCATAAAGCAGCTCGATTTTAGCGGATTTGCGAAATGGCATAGGGAAATAAGCATTGAAACCACGCCGCTTGTTCACTATAGCTGTATTAACCTCGTCTCGCAGACCGGCCGGGTCGCAAAAGAAATCAACCAGAGGACAATCAACGCTCGGAGACTTTTCGCCATCCCAGTACATCTTCAAAAGCACATCGCGATTCAGTTTCAGCACCGCCGGCATAGCAAAATGAATCATAGTAATCGTTGCCGGGCCGTTTATGTCGGCTACCACCACACGCTTCGACGTGTTGAATCGCGCGCTCAGCGGATTTTCAATCCACAGGGCGTTTTGCATCGCCGTTTGCCCTGAGGATAGATACGCAAGGTTATCAAGCCCCAAAATTTCATTTGGCACCGGCGCAAGAATTAAGCTCACCGCTAAAACACAAAAGTTCACACAATTTGCCATAACTTACCTCCACTGAATTATCAAAACTGTCTCCGTTTTTTAGCCACGAAGGCACCAAGACACTAATATTATTGTGATATATTCATTTTTATTTTGTGCCTTTGTGTCTTTGTGGCCAAGTCCCTGGTGCGGGGCTGCGGTAGTTTTAAGGTCTTCCGGGGCGGGGGTAAGAGGCCTGCCAGCTTTCTGCCTCATCCCAGCTTTTCGGCTCCGCCGTTTCATCCCGTATCACTAATGAGTAGCCGCCGCCGTCGGTTGTCGGATACCACGTGTCGTTATACTCAAAACGCATTATCGCCGCTTCATAAGGCCAGGGTAGTTGCAGCAGTAATCCATCACCCCCATTGCTCAAGTTTCCGGAGTACTCACCTGCAATTGTAATACCTGCGGTTCCGTATTGCGATTCGAATGAAGGTCTATGCGCGACGACGACAACATAGCAGCCGCTATCGAGGGCAGATTGCGGGAATGTGAACTCAATGCCTTCGGTAAAACGCACGCCATTGAGGTCAAGCGGCGCATCAGTGATATTCTTTAGTTCAATGTAATCGAAGTTGCTGCCGTTGGGGTCGTGGTACATTATCTCGGTGATGCGCAGGCCATCCACAAGGCTCATAAGTTTTTCAATCGGATGGTTTTGTGACATCGTAACGGTAACAACAAGCTCGACGGAGATAAGAAAGTCGGAGCGGTTGCCGGATTGATTCAAGCCGTGTATGGCAAGAATGTTCTGGCCGGGTTTTAGCTGCTCTATATAATTAGATACTACAAAGTTTTCAAAGTTCACCGCAAGACTGTCAGAGTGGGTGCCGGTGGCGCCGGAATTCCACTGCGGTGAAGCAGGCGCATACTTTTCAGCAATCTTAACACCGTTTAGATAAACGATAAATCCATCGTCATATTTTACCCCCACTGTCATATCGGTGATGTTACCAATGTAGTTTGGTTCAACAGTAAATGGAATGCGAATATAACAGGTGTCATTCTGACCCGGGCTATACATCCTGGCTTCGACATCGTAGCTGATGTATGGGTCATAGAGGGTCTGAGTTGCGTCGTAGCCTACCCCGCCGGCCTTGCCGGAAATATAAGTGGCGCTATTCCAGCCGGAATCGTTAAACGGTTCATTACCGCCCTTCCAGTTATCACTAACGGGTCCCGTTGGCACAAGCACTTTCTTGGCTGCGCTCTCAGCTACAATGGTCCTTATTATTGTTTCAGTTACCGCATTGGCAACGTGCGGCGTAGGTAATTCAAAGAATTCAAAATGTTTTGAACCATCCGGTGAGAGCCCTTGCGAAACATTGGTCGTCTGTGGACCATAAAGCACCTTGTCAATCTCGTTAAGCTGGGCATCAAATAGTCCTATTATTTCACCATCGCCGGATAGCTTAAAGTCAAGATGCCCGGGACTATTAACATCATCCGCTACAAATACAGCGTAACCATCAGGAGGTATAAAACTAAGCGGGCCTAACTTCTGCTTGCCCGGCTGGGTAACGGGATTCTCTGTAAGATACAGTTCGCTCAAATCTACCGGCTGGTCGCAGGGATTATATAACTCAATGAAGTCTTCCTCGAACATAACCTCTTCGTTCGCCAGCCATTCGTTGATTTTCAGCTTATACGGGTCGCCGAGCGGCTGGACAACATTGGCATATCCGAAGGTAGGTTTATTCAATTTCCAGACACCGCTAAAACCAGTTCGTCCGATGGAGTAGTTGTTTATCTGCGGCCCGTGCACCACTGAGTCAATAAGTTGTCGCACGTCATTAACCGCCCTTTCATATAGATAAAGCGCCTCTCCTTCACTATATAACGCAAATCCTATGTGATTTTGTAAATGCGTATTGAGGTCGCCGTAGAGCACCATATAATCACCAGGATGCATAATGGTCGTAATGACGGTATCGCTGCTAAAGACAAACTTATTTGGCTCAGCCGCATCGTCGGTTAAGCTCATACCGGTCAAATCAATCCAGCTTCCGGGCGGCCCATCGTAATACAGCTCAATCAGGTCAGGGTCAGACCCGTGAGTATGCGCCAATATTTCATTTATAACCAATTTCTTAAAAGAGGTATCAATCCTCCAGGTTCTTGAGGTGGCGTAACACGGGTCGCTTTGCCAGACGCCGGCGGAATTCTTTCCCGTTGCATAAACTGTATAAGAATGTCCATTTTGCAGGCTGGTTAATATAATAGGTGTATTGACGTCGAATTCGCCGCTCCAGTCGCTTAACGAATCGTTATCTTTGAACCGGTATTTGTATTGTGTAATACCCGGCCCATCGACAGTTACCGTAGCCTGCGTCCGATATGTTACTGCATCAGGCTCGCCGCAGACAGCAGCTCCCGCCGGCACATACGCACCCATATCAAGCCCACACGGGCCTGTTCCAATCGCCGGTGACATCGGCTTTATATGCAGGTCGCTATTGGGGTCAACAAAAAGCGGGTCGGCATCGATATTACCATTGCCAAGATAGTGCCACTGCAACGGAATAATCGAACGATTAACGGTAAGCTCTGTAGTGACGACAACCCCTGCAAATATCTCCGGGGTATCCCAGAAGCTCGTGCCGTCCACGTATGCGCCTCTGCCGGGTTCCCTGCCAGGCAGGCCGAGATCGAAATATATGGCCGCCTCACAGGCATCGACAACCGTGTTGTTCACAAACGTCAGGAAGGCATCGTCTTTGACCTGTGCAACGTGTTGCGCGTTACGGAAGATATTGCGGACTATAACGTAATGCCTGCCGCCGCCGGCGGAGATTACGTTTGACTCACCGGAAGCGGTGTTATACTCATCCCTGATGTAGTTGGCAAATACGTTGCCTTCAACGTGAGCATCGGTCTCGAGGTCAAGGGCATCGTCGCCGCCGCCGAGAAATACGTTGTTAAGGATTTGAGGAATGGGGTTCGGACGCTGCGCCCCGTCAAAGTCTATTGCGTCATTGTGCCCGGGGGTCCTGCCGAAAACATTGTTCTCGACGATGAATTGCCCGCCGACAGGAACGCCGGTGCCCCAGATATGTTCCGTGCGGTTGTCAGTGGGCGGCTGCCCGGGCGGCACGGTGTCCGTAAAGATAGAGTTCCGCAGCACCAGAGACGAATTCTCGGTCCGGATGCGGTTCAGAATGGTATTATCCAGTGTAAGGTGGTCGAGTAGCACACTGGAGTTGGTCAGGCCTATCATACCATCGTCGGTCTGGCCGTATTCGAGCACGGCGTATGTGATACGATTATCACGGACGGTATTAGCAAACTGTAGTCCTCCCCATATACCGCCTGAACCGGGCGTTCGTGTAAAACGAATGAACCGGTATTCCATTCCCTCAGCAGCGAGTCTGCCATTGATAACTATTTTGGTATTAGGCTCGAAGAAAATTGTAGTGCCGGGCTCAATGATCAACGTAACTGTGGCAGGCACGGTAACAATTCCGGTTACTCGCCACGGGCCCGAAGAAGCATTAAGGACTGTATTGCTTGCCAGTGTCCCGCTGATGTCCGTAACGTTTCCATCGTTATACCAGATGTCAATGTATCTGTTTTCGAATTCATCACCGCTGCCGTTGGGGCCGCCGAATGTCTGGACGACAATGCGGTTGATGCCGGGATTAAGGGCAATATTGCTAATAGACCATGTGCCGTATCTCTGCGACCATGTAGCCAATTGGCCATTCACCTTCACAGAGCGTGTATCGATTGCGTTAGCTGTGCCGTTAAGAGAAACCTTGTTCGTGGCAGTTTGATAGAAACCGTTGACCATCGTCAGGCTGCAATTGATTGTGAATGTCTGTGGGATTTGTGGAGCGCTTTCTGCACTTGGGTATCCGCCATACAATATGCTTTTGGCCCGCTCAACTACAAACTGCTTGATACCGTTAGAACCTTCAATCTCAGATTGAGGCACCCAATCAGCCAGTCTCTGGTCTATCAAGGGATAGATATTCTCGGGCGCAAAGACCGTATTGATAAGGTTCTGGTACCTGCTGTAGTAGAGCTTCAGTGCATCCGGGTTACCGAACAAGCGTTTCAATCCTTCCACCCCCGCGTATGCGAAGATATCGCGCTGTGGTTGATAATCGTGGTCGCCCTGCCCCAGTAGGGTGTCCATGTCGTGTGGGAGCAGCCAGAACCGCGGGTCTTCAATGCCGCAATACATTGCATAGTCATCGCCTTCTCCTTCGTAAAGGCCTCCCTCACGGTTGCCTGCCAGAGCATCGGTGGCTATATAACGCATCCATTTTTCAAGATTGAGGACTTTACTTACTTCTGCGATAAAGCTGGCGTCAGGGATGCCTGGATTATTAAGCTTGTCTATTAGTTTGAACAAATCCGAGTAATCATCCACGGCCACGTTGGTCTCTTTGGTGTAGTTGTCTCGATAATCGTCAGGGTCGGGAGTCTGGCCCGGGGTTTCCTTGTAATAAAGGTCGGCGAAGGTTCTGCCTCCCCCCGGCAATACAAAGTAAGTGCAGCGATACAAGTTACCGGCGTCATCATCCGGGAAATGGTTGCTGGCCCAATCACTATCATAAGCCTCAAGAGCAACATACGAGTTATACGTCCGGCCATAATCGCTTGCAGCAAGGTTCTCGCCGTTTATCCGCACCTGCACGGCCGTTGCATTGGCGGCAGGCAAACCCGCCATTTGGAACAGCGTGCTGCCCATCAGTTGAAGGTGAGGATACTTGCTATTTATGTTGAGAGCCTTTACGTCTTTCCAGGGACAATCGTGCGGAAAGTTAACACGGTAATTCATCGGCGGGTCAACGCGGGTGCGGTTGCCTCTATTTCGGACGCCAACGTGATAACGAGCTTTAATGTCCACCCCATCCACACTGATAAAAGTCGCATTCATCTGAGCATCTGTTGCGCCCTCGCCGGTGAACGGGTCGCCGTCATCCCCGATGTCTTCCAGCCTGCCTCGCTCCATCTCCGTCATAATTATGTAATAAACTGGCTGGCTGCCGGGCACCCAATGCGCATTCGGGTCATAAGAATCATCTACCTGGTAAAGGACATTGGTTACCTGCTCCGGTATGCCATCAACAACGCTTGGCGCAGGCCAGGTGCGTGTATTTGCACCGGCGTCTCTTGCCCTGATAAAGAACTCGATAATTGTGCCGTCCTTATGAGCCGGTATTTGCGCCCCGTAAATCCCATCACCCGCCGCACCGTCACTATGCGCCCCATCATCAAACATTGTCAGATTGTTATAGTCGCCGGCGACATAGTGAGGGTAGGTGTTTTGGTTATTATATGCAGAACTGTCAACACTGTAATTCAATGTAACAATGACGCCGCTTGCCAGCTCGTCAATAATGCGAGCGGTAACTGTTACAAGGTCGCTGGGACCGGGGATAATTGGAGTATGCACCACATCTACAATTATAGGTGCAATGTTACCGTTATTAACAGAGTTAATTCGGCCTGGCGTGCCTTCATTACTGACGCTCGCCGCCCAGTTTTGTCCGTATTCGTTGGATAGCGCCGGATTTATCAGCTCCAGTGACTTGCCGCCGCCATCGTGCTGGTCCGACCATTCCCAGCCGCGGTGGTAATAGTCTAATGGGCCAAGTTGACGCACCGCCCAATCGCCTTCATCGGCATAGTGGACCTGGTCAATCCTCACACCCATCTGGTCAACCAGTTCAACCTCTTCGCCTGAGTTGCTCAGATGGCCGCTCCAGCCGCCAATGACGTTACTCACAGCAGGATACTTTGCCGCAAATTCATTCACATCCGCAGCTACAACAAGATATTCTCCCGAGCCGATAGTTCTATCCGGGAGATTAAAATCAACGCCGTCGCTAAACCGCCACCCGGCCAAATGAACCGCCTCGGCCCCCTGATTGAACAACTCGATATACTCCTGCCTGAGGTCCTCGCCCTGTATCGCTGCGGAATACGGATAATACATTATCTCATTAATGATAATCTTTGGACGTGGAACGCCGTTGGGTTTCCACGGTGTTGGGTTATCAAAGACCTGCCAGTTACTGCTACCATCAGGAAGACGACCGTATGACTTGTTCAACTGCTGGTCACGAAAGGCAATACCATCAATGAAATTTCCATTCCTATCAAAAAGCCCAACATCCTCACGACTGTAACTAAGGCCGAAGCCGGCATGCAGTGTCCCTTCGCCTGTTTCACTATCAGCCCATATCAACAAAAATCCGCCGGCAGAAATTGTGGTTGCTGAAGGATTATCAAGAGGAACCTGCCACCTCGCGGGCACATTGATGTCGTCTGTGAGCCACATCCCCCCGATATTTATCGCTTCGCTGCCATAGTTATAAATCTCAATCCAGTCATCATAATCACCGTATTCGTCCCGGATGCCGCTGTCGCTGTTATTCCTGGCCATAAACTCGTTGATGGTTAATGTGATTTTGCTGTAATCTTCAAGCCAGCTTCCTGCTAACTGAGAAAAGTCGGTCAGGCTTACGCCGGGGATACTATCCAGGTCGAATTTGCAGCCGGGGGCAGCACAATTGGGATCCAGCCATCGCTCGGCAAAAAGCTGCAGGTCGGTAAAAGTAACCTTGCAGTCATCATTGAGGTCGCCTTTGGGACAGGGCGTGGCGCCGGCTAAACCAGCTAAAAATAATATAAACACATAAGATGACAGGCAGACCCTGCCGGACGTGGGCATCTTCCATCTCCTTTTGCCACCACGATGTTTTTGTTTTAGATGTTAGCGGTTGTTTTGTCTTTAGAACTTTATCTGTAACTTTTGATTGTTCGAACTATTTTAGCATATAATATTAAAGATAATAATAGATAGATATGTCAATACTTTTCTCGCGAAAGCCCATTTTTAGAGGCTGTTTGGCCTGTATTTTTCACCGCGGAACGCCGAGTTCACAGTGTCCTCCCACTTTTTAACCACAGAACTTGTCCTGAGCATAGCCGAAGGATTACACTGATTTCATTGATTATTTATTTATATTTAATCTGCGTTTACCCCCACTCCGTATGGCGGGTTAATCTGACAAGTCTGCGGTTTGGGAAAAATGCAGGCTAAAAAAGCTGGACAAGTGCGGGTAGCTTTTGGTAGAATTAGAACAAAATCTGACATTTTAGCAGGAGAAAAACTATGAGCCGGAGGTTAGAAATAAGGTCCTGCCTTGCAATAGTTCTGTTGCTTTTGGCAGTCTTTAGCGTTCCCGCAACCGCAAAAACCATTTATGTCGATGACGATGGGCCTGCGGATTTTAATAACATTCAGTCTGCGATTGATGACTCTAACGATGGGGATGTAATTGTCGTTGCCGAGGGAACTTATTTTGAAAATATCAACTTTAAGGGGAAAAATATTATTCTGAGGAGCACAGACCCAAATAATCCAGACGTCATAGCTGCAACAGTTATCGATGGTCAGCAGAACGGTTCCGTAGTAACTTTCAATAGCGGCGAAGACCCTAATTGTGTTTTGAGTGGAGTTACAATTACTAATGGGGGACAATGCGGATCACTGGAATGTGCAGGCATTGCTTGTTATCATTCTTCACCGACCATTATCCGAAATATAATTACCTGGAATTGGGGCGGTGAATGGGGTGGCGGAATTTACTGTGGAGAAAATTCATCTCCTTTGATTATCCATAACACTATAATGAACAATTATTCAGAATTCTCAGGTGGGATTGATTGTTGGGATAACTCATCGCCCCTTATTATAAGAAACAAAATTTTTGGGAACTTTCCTGATTGTGGTATGGGTGCCATTCATGTTGTATATTCTTCTCCCACTATTTTAAACAATCTCATCGCTCTTAATTTTGGAGCGGGAATTGGAATTTCCCGATCTGGCAAACAGATGATAATCTTAAATAACACTATTGTTGGTACTTTGCATAGCGATTATGAACACGCAGGCATAAGAGTATACGAATCTGTTACCCCCATTATTCGTAACTGTATTATCTGGGAGAATGGAGATGATCTTAAGGGATGCACCCCTACTTACTCGTGTATTGAAGATGAGGATGATGAAGAAATCGGCGAGGGTAATATTCACTCTGACCCGATGTTTGTCCTCCCAGGTCGCTGGGATGATGCTGGTACTCCGTACAGAGAGGATGATATATGGATTGAGGGCGATTATCATTTGAAATCCCAGGCCGGACATTGGGACGCAAACGAAGGACGATGGACGAAAGACGAATTGACGAGTTTGTGTATTAATGCCGGCGACCCGGCAAGTCCTATCGGCCTTGAGCCGTTTCCCAATGGCGGGATTATAAATATCGGCGCTTATGGCGGCACAGCAGAAGCCAGTAAATCATACTTCGGGGAACCTGTCTGCGAGACAATTGTGGCCGGCGACATCAACGGCGACTGCATTATAAATTTCAAAGACTTTGCGCTTATGGCGAGGCATTGGATGGAGGAAAATTAGTTAATTGGTGATTAGTTAATTGGTTAATTAGACTGATTCGTATTCCGAACGACCAATTAACCACTCACAAATTAGCCAATTAACCAATGAATCACGAGGAGAAATAGGATTTCTGTAATTTTCATAATTTGCGGTATTTTCGGAGTAAATTGAGGAGGTTTTGCATATCCTGCGGCAGAGGAGCTTCGAAGCACACCATCTGACCTGTTGTGGGATGCCTGAATTCAAGACTATGGGCGTGGAGGGCGACACGGTTTATAGCCGGCTCTTCGACCACAAGTTCGTCATCTCGTAACTGATACGGATAGACGAGCTTCCCGCCGTATGTTTCATCGGCAACGATGGGGTGCTTAATGTAAGATAAATGCACGCGAATCTGGTGAGTTCGGCCTGTCTTTGGCATTAATTTCAAAAACGAGAAGCCCCGGAAAGATTCGAGGACTTCATAGAAGGTTGTTGCCTCTTTGCCGATTATGGGTCTGATTGCATATTTTTCTCTTATCTTTGGGTGCATACCCAGCGGGGCGTTTATGCGGTCGGCTGTTAAGTCAGGCGTGCCGTGAACGATGGCAAGATAAGTTTTTTTTACCTGGCGGCGCTCGAACTGTTTGGCGATTCTCCACTGCGCGGTGTCATTTTTTGTAGCGACCATTACGCCGGTAGTGTTTTTGTCGAGTCGATGGACGATTCCGGGGCGAAATTCACCCAGGCCGCTCGAAAGCTTGTCGCAGTGAAATGCGAGGGCGTTGACGAGTGTGCCGTGGGTGTTGCCGCGAGCAGGGTGGACAAGGATGCCGGCTGGTTTATTGAGGACAATTAAATCTTCGTCCTCGTAAATGATATTCAATGGGATTTCTTCGGGCAGAATCTCTTTGCTGGGCGGCTCCGGGACTATCAGGTCAATTATGTCACCCGGGCTTAGTTTGAAGCTGGGCTTAACAGCTTTGCCGTTAACCTTGACGGCGCCCTGCTTGATTATGTCGTGGAGGAAACGGCGGCTAAATTCCGATAATTCCGGACGGATACTCAGATACTTATCAATCCTGCGTTCTCTGATTGAGCTACTGACGTAAAGTTTCAATGGCTCGCATTTTGTTTGCGGCATCTGGGCCATCTTGTTTGTCAGTTTTTGCCAGGCACATCGCCGGGATGGCTTACACCATTGCTATCGGCGGGGTTAGCAGCAGGAGCTTGAGGTGCAAGATTAACATCAGGGACAACGACACTGGTAGTCTGATTTGCATCGGGCAGTTTAATCTTAATTGGTACAGGTTTGTTAGCTTCAACAGTTCGATTTATATCAGAGGGCAGATTGATGTCGATGGGCAATCTTTCGATAGGTAGTTTTGGGGGAACAATAGGTGTTGGAGCATGTCTGAAGGCCAATCTCTGTTTGTAATCAGCCATTGTCTCGAGGCGGTGCTTTGCGGCAGCAGCGGTTACGGTGGCCCCGAAGTTGGGGTCTTGCGAGACCTCGCGATATATTTGGCCGGCTTTCTCAAAGCTGCCAAGCTCCTCCTCGCACAGCCCCAGGCCGAATTTGGCGGCGGCTAACAGCGATGGACTCGAAGAGGCCATTTCGATTGCCTGGGCGTAACTACTCTTTGCCTGCTCTATCTGCGAGGTCAATTCCTGGGGGGGTACAGGATTGATTCGGTAGTGCAGCTCTGACCGGAGGGCTTCGGCTCTTTTTATAAGTGCGAAGGCGGCCATCTGGCTGGTAGTTGCATTTTGCGCCAGGTTTTTGAGACCCTCGGCCGGCTGCAGGAGGATGAACGAAACATCCCTGCCGTCGGCCTGGGCATTAAGGATTTGCATTTTGTTAACCATAAGCTGCGTGAGCAGGGTGGTGAACTGCTGCTGTTTTTGAGCGACAACTACATTTTTTGTATATACTCTCCAGATATAAAAACCTGCAGCGCCAGCAATCACGATTGCTATGGTTATGAGCGTTATCAGATTTTCTTTGGCCCACTGCGGCAAATTGGTAAGCCATTCAACTAATTCGTTTGTTTTCAGCTCATGCCGATGTTCGGCTTTCATTTTCATCTCCATTTCTTACTAAAGGTCAGCGATCCGCCATCCTGTCCTGGCGGATACTGATTATTTGGTTTCAACCTTGGTCACAGTGTAGGATTGTAGCAAAATTTGTTTTATGTTGCAATGAATATATCCGATGTTAAAATTTTAGGGCTAATAGATTAGTAGAAAGGGTGTAAATGCTAAAAGTGAAGGCAAAAATGAGAAGACAGGGGATAGAAAGCAGAAGGCAGAATACAGAAGGCACAAGGCAAAAGGCAATGGAGAAAGGCTTGAGCTTCTTGGCTTTTTTTGCGATTCTGCTGACTTCGCTTTGCGTAGCCGGCGGACAGGCAGGCAAACCAGAGGTTCCTAATGGGACAGAAGGCATCTGGGACCCGAACAAATATATCAGCCTTGACGAAATTAAACCTGGGATGCAGGCCTATTGTCTTACTGAGTATGGCGTCGCCGGAGTCGAAAAGTTCGGTATGGAGGTTATCGACGTAGTGCGCAATATAGATCCGGGCAGAGACGCAATTCTGGTTAAAGGTACTGATGAACGTTTCGTGCGCACTGGACCCGTGGCCGGGTGCAGCGGTTCGCCGGTCTATATTGAGGGCCGATTGGCAGGAGCACTGGCTTTCGCCTGGGCATATAGTAAAGACCCGCTTTATGGAGCGACACCGATTGAGGAAATGCTAAAGGTAGGTCAAGGCACGCCTAATAAAGAACCATTGGGTAGCTGGGGCAGCTCTGAGCAGATGGGATTTGTGTTTGATTTTTCCAGGGCCATTGATTTTTCTGAAATCGACAGGCAAATTACAACCCCACGATTTTCAAAAAACAACGGTCCGGCAGGAGCTGCGATTTTGCCGTGTCTGCTGATTACTCCGGCTTTGCCGGCCGAGTCCTATAAACAGCTCAGTGCGTCTGTTGAGCCTTTAGGGCTTATGGTTGTTTGCGGTGTCGGAGGCAGCATCGAAGGTAAGGGTTTGAGCGAGCAATCCGCTGGAGGCAGCGGCAAACAAGAGGTCAAATTATTACCCGGTGCCTGTCTTGCAGTCCCGCTGGTCAGCGGTGACATAACAATGAGCGTCTATGGGACGGTAACCGAGGTCAGGGGTGATAATGTGTATGGCTTCGGACACAGCTTCCTCGGTTACGGCCCGATTGATTTGCCGATGGCAACAGGAAAGGTGCACACAGTGGTATCGAGTATGCTTCGCTCTTTCAAGGTGGCGAGCATTGTGGAAACGGTTGGTGCGTTGACGGTAGATGAGGGTGCGGCGGTCTTCGGACAGATTGGTGCGAAGACACGAACATTTCCGATGGTGATTCGGATAGAGCGTTACAATGCCCCGAAGGTTCGCATTTACAACTGCCAGGTTGCCAACAATCGCCTGCTTACGCCGGCAGCTATGCGTGCAACAGTAGCCGCGGCGGCGTATGTATTGGGCGATTTTCCGCCAGACCATACGGTTGAGTATAAGGTAACTATTGGGTTGGATGGTTTCGAGTCGATTATCTTTGAAAATGTCTCCACCGGCTTGGGTATCGCTGAGGTTGTAACAGAAAGCGGCGGCGCTGTTGCGATTCTTATGAACAATCCGTATAAAAAAGTGGACATCAAATCGATGGATTTTGACGTGAAGGTAGCACCCAAAGATATCACCTCTCATCTATGGTCGGTGGATTTGTCGGACTTAGAGGTCAAGGCAGGCGACCAAATCCAGGTCGAGGTAGTTGTGGAATCTGTTCTTGCAGGAAAAAAAAGATACCCCTTGTCGCTGAAGATACCGAAAAGTTTGGCGCCCGGAAAATATGAGCTGACCGTATGTGGAGCACAGGACTACGAGCAGTTTCTTAGGAGAGTTGTCCCTTACCGGTTCATCGGACAAAATTTGCCGGATTTAATTGATGCGCTGAATAACGCCTTGCGAATCGATAAATCGAGGTTATATTGTGTTTTGAGTTTGCCGCCCGGGGGAGTTACGGTCGAAGAGGCGGAGCTTCCCGACCTTCCGGCGACAAAGGCCCTGGTTTTACAGAATGCCAAGAGGACGATAAGAAGCCAGCCATATCAACACTGGCTTGAGAATAGTTTAAAGACCGGCACGATAATTATAGACAAGAAGGTCTTGCAGATAACGGTAAAAGAGTGGAACCAAAAATAAAAACATGGCGGTTGCGAATAGAAAAGTGCAGACTTAGCGACCTACGAAAATAGCAGTCGTAAGTGTTATATAAACGCTTGACAGAATAGTGAGTGGTGAGTAGTGAATGGTGAGTAGTGAATGGTGAGTAGTGAGTTGTGAGTAGTCATCTGCACAATTAACGTCTTACCCATTAATAGTTTTCGGTTTGATATTTGAGGTCTTGTATGAGAGATAAATTTGACAGGGTGCCGGCAGTTGCGTTTATATTTTTGATTTGTTTGGCTGCCGATTCGGTTTGTCCGGCGGTGAGCAGCAAGATTACGCGCCAGGCTACGGGGCCGGATATGTTGAAAGGTCAGGCCAAGGATGTGGTGATAAGCTCACGAGGGACTATCC
>CAYWXK010000016.1:0-4739 GCA_964462515.1 uncultured Pirellulales bacterium | reverse complement strand
GATATGTTGAAAGGTCAGGCCAAGGATGTGGTGATAAGCTCACGAGGGACTATCCAGTTGGGACGAGCGGCTGAGGTGGTGGTTGAGGAGTTCAAGGATGTCTGGTCGGTGAACAGCATCGTTGTCAGCGGGGGGACAATTTACATAGGGACAAGCCCTAACGGCGGGATTTACAAACACAGCCTCGGTAAATTAACGAAAATTTACCCCCCTGAATCCCAGACTCCCGAGGGTGCAAAACCAGCTCAGCCAAGTGATGCAAACAAGCCTGTGGACCCAAACAAGGTTGAAAGTGAGAAACATCTATCGAATGAACATATCTTCGCAATGGCAACCGACGTGGCTGGCAGACTTTTAGCTGGAATAAGCGGCGATAAGTGCAGATTGTGCCGATTTGAAGGGACTAGGATTGAGACTATCTTTGAGCCGAACGATGCCAAATATATTTTCGCGATAACCGTTGATGATGGCGGCGACATCTATCTGGGGACAGGGCCGGAAGGCAAGGTTTACAAGCTCAATTCTTTTGGTAAAGATGCACAGGTTGTCTATGATAGTCGCGACAAGAATATACTTTCGCTGGCGAGCGGACGAGATGGTTTCATTTACGCCGGCAGCGACAGCCGTGGAGTCGTGTATAAGATAGACCCGCGCGCTAAACAAGCGACAGTTTTGTATGATTGTGACCAGCCCGAGATTACCGCGCTATTATCTGCCGCAGAAGGGGATTTGCATGCGGCAGCAACATCAGCCAAGATAGTCCAGACCCAGATGGACTTTGCCGTTCAGATGCCGATGGCGGGTCGGCCTGAGCCGCAGCTGCCGTCAGATGAAGCAAGGGCGCCGGATAGAAGTGAGGGCGGCCGTAAATTGAAAATTGCAAACACTAAGGAACCCGCAGACCAGATGGCTGCACAAAAGCCGGTAGGACCGCCGAAAGGCGCCAGGCCAGGCGAGGCCAGTTACATATACAAGATAAGCAAGGACGGTTTTGTGACAGATGTCTTCTCCGAGAATGTTGTTCTTTTCTGTCTGGCAGAGCAGGATAAGAAGCTGCTTGCAGGAACCGGAAATAGCGGTCAGCTTTTCAGCGTTGACCCGGCGTTGGAGGAGAATGCGATTATCTACGAGGATGGGAAGGCATCGCAGATAACGGTGATAGCCGTTTCGGGTGAGGATGTATATGTTGGGACAGCCAATCCCGCCAAGCTGATGAAGCTGGGTAAAAAATTTGCTGCGGAGGGCACATATACCTCCGACCTTATTGATGCCGGTCAGCCGGCCACCTGGGGCAAGCTGCAGATTGAAGCGGATATTCCAGACGGCTGTAAGATTAAAGTAGCTTCCCGCAGCGGAAATGTCAAAGACATAAATGACCCGACTTTTTCAGGATGGACGGAACCGGCGGAAGTAACAGAGCCGGTGCAGTTGGGCTGTCCATTGGGCAGGTTCTGCCAATATAAGCTCGTATTGCAAAGTGCAAATGGCCGGACAAGCCCCCTTATAAGAGCGATTGCGGTCGCAAGTACCGTGCCGAATCTGGCGCCAAAGGTTGAAGTGGTAACGGCCAGCCGAATTGAGGCGCCCGGCAAAACCGGTGTATTCAAAATCGCCTATAAAGCCAGAGACGAGAATGCCGACAAGCTGATTTACAAGATAGAATTCCGAAAGATTGGAAGGACAAGCTGGATTGAGCTGAAAGACCAGCTCGAGGTGGATAATTTCGAGTGGGATGGGAAGACGGTTGAGGACGGGCGATACGAGGTAAGGGTCACTGCAAGCGACCAGCGGAGCAACACCAGCGCAAGCAAATTAACGGCTACCAGAATCAGCGACCCTGTGGTAATTGATAACACCGGGCCGGTTATCAAAGAGATAAAGATGACATCGGTCTCTAAAAATGGCGAGCCGCACAGGGTCTTCGATTTTAAGGTGTCGGATGAATTCAGTGTAATCGGGCAACTGGAATATACAACCGATAGCAACGCCGACTGGATAGGCACGGTGCCCAACGACCTGGTTTATGATACGACAGACGAGAGCTTCACTATTGAGGTGAACGCAAAAGAGAAATTAACAAAGGGCGACCATATTGTTACTATCAAGGTAACCGATGCCGTCGGCAATACGACATACAAAACCCTGGAAGTTAATATTGAGTAAAACTAAAAGTTCTTTGTAACTATCGTGCGGTATGTCACGTTTGAAAAAGTTGTTCAGACGGTCGAGTCGCTTTGTATAGCGGCCTGCTACGAACTGCCTGATGATGTCCTGATAGCCCTCAAAAAAGCTATCAAAAAAGAGAGCAATCCGGCAGCAGCAAAGATTCTAAATCAATTGATTGAGAACGCACGCGTAGCGGCACAGCAAAATATTCCCTTGTGCCAGGATACGGGACTTGCGGTAGTTTTTGTGGAGCAGGGAGAGGATGTGGCTGTTAAAGCTCCGCGCCTGACTTTCGCTCAATCGGCGGCTTCTAAAAGTAACGGTCGGAGTCAAGCAATACTTGTAAAGGCAATCAATGCCGGCGTGGCAGCCGGCTATGAAAAAGGGTATTTACGAAAAAGTGTTGTCGCCGACCCTCTAAAGAATCGCAAAAACACCGGCTCAAATACGCCTGCTATAATCCACCATATAGTTTCACCGGGTAAAAGGCTGAAACTAACCGTCATAACAAAAGGGGCGGGGTGCGAAAATAAAAGCCAGTTCAGGACCTTTATGCCCACCGCTACAAAGAATGAGATAATTGACTGGATTGTGGATGTTGTCAAGAATGCGGGCGCCGATGCCTGTCCGCCATTTGTTGTTGGCGTGGGCATTGGCGGAAATTTTGAGGTAAGCTGTCAGCTATCTAAAAAGGCGCTGCTACGAAAACTGGGGCAGCGAAATAACGAGCGGTTTTATGCCAAGCTTGAGAGGGAATTACTTTCCAGAATCAACGCACTCGGCATAGGGCCATTAGGTCTTGGCGGAGATACTACCGCTCTCGATGTTCTGGTGGAAACCGCCCCCTGCCATATTGCATCGCTTCCGGTCGCAGTAAATATCGAATGCCACAGCCACAGACACAAAACAGCAATTATCTAACCTGCATGCCTCGCAAACCGCAGAGGTCGCACAACCTACTCACCACTCACACTGGTTAATTGGTGAGCGGATTTTTCAAGAGACGGAATTATTGATATGGTTTTTTATGGGGCCAGCCGTATTTTTCAAATTGGCCAAACTCTTTATCAGAATTATCATTTTGGTTCTTTTTTAGAGCTGAACGGACCTCATCAACGTGTGCATCGACAAAAACCACATTACAGGTGCCGCCATTTAAATCCTTGCTCGAGGTGCTGTGGAATGTAGCGAACCAGTCGCGGCCATCAGGGCAGAGGGCATTGTCGTTGAGGACCCAATTGCAGCCGGGTCTTAACCACATATTCTCCTCGGCAAAGAAAAACACCTGTGATTTACTTCTTGTTACGTCGGTGAGTTTAAGGACCCCGCCACCTGCGGCTCCGTCTAGTGTACCAAGGTAGCCATTCATACTATAGCTGTAGAAGGGAACAACAGGGTTGGAAGCAACATGGTATGGGTGCGCCTCGCCCAGATACTTGGCGAGAACTTTGAATGATGGGCACAGGTTGATATTTTTATTGACTAAATACGGCCAGAATGGGCCATCTGGAGGGTATCTCGGGTCGTGCCATCGACAAAACCGCTCGTAGCCGGGAACAGGCTGCTCGTTTTTCACCAGAGAATTCCAGGCGGAAGGATAGCGGTTATCAAAATCATCTAAATACATCGCGTGGGCAATGCCATACTGGCGCAGATTGGCCCTGCACATTACTTCCCTTGCCTGCTCTCGAACGCGCATAAGCGAAGGCATAAGGATTGCCATTAGTATTGCGATGACGGCGATTACTACCAGAAGCTCAATTAAGGTGAATCCACCATACGGCTTGCGGACAAGTCCGCCACACGGACGGCGGACAAGTGCCTTCTTTTTATTCATCATTGTTTGTCTCCCTAAAATTATGGTCGTTTTGCCGCCGAACCCCAGCAGGCGACCTGCGTTTCGAGAATATCGACGTTGCCGGGCTGCGGAGGCGAGAATGCCAGCATTTGCTCGCCCCACTTAATAGTGCGTGAGTCTTTCCACTTCCAGGCCTTGGCGTGACCATCAACATAAGAAAAGGCTGTGCCGTCAGCGTGACGTATTGGAGGCGGGTCCCACCATCTATCTTCCTTAACATAAGTTGTCCAGCCGCCTAACGTCTGGCCGGCTGTGCCGCCGTCATCGAGAAAAACAAACCTGTATGGCGCATCACGAATCTGTGATTTTTTTGTGAGCATCACCGACCCGGGCATATCCGACCTATCAGTCCAGCCCTTACAATTCATAGCATCGACTATTGTATAGAGCCGGTACTCATCCCTGCTTATCCTTCCTGTCGGGCATCTATAGACTTTGATGGTTTTCGTGAATGGATACAGCGCTCCATCTATAATAGCTTGTTTCTTCTGGTCTGGAGTAGTTCCGCTCGCCCAGTCTTTGAGCACCCAGGCACGATTGCGCACGCGATCCGACGAATATTCCTCTGTATCGCCGTTGATAATTTTGTCGTCGTTCTCATCGGCATACATAATCCAGGCAAGCTGCAGGCTTTTAAGGTTGTTAAGGCAGATAGCACGTTTGCCCTGCTCTCTTGCGCGATTGAGCGCAGGGAACAAGATTGACATCAATAGCG
>CAYWXK010000015.1:0-83503 GCA_964462515.1 uncultured Pirellulales bacterium | reverse complement strand
AGCCGAAAGAAGGGCAAAGCGTTGCAGCTTAAACGTCAATTAAATCAACAGACCCGTAATCGAAGGGTTATTGGCGGGTTATCCGTCAGCATCACATATAATCTTTAGGATTGATATGAGGTTAATCTGCGGCGATAGAGGTGTCAAACTTTTACCTGAACTTTGCGCGTAAAAAAACCACCCATATTGGAGCGGTTGAGAGAATATCCAAATAGCCCAAAACCTATTAGCACAGTGCGATATAACTTGCTATTGCCAGTATCAAAATCCGCTTTTTAGTAAGTATAAACGGAAGCCAGATTTTGTAATAAAATTTCCTCATCGAACCTCTCGGTAATCAAAACGCTCAAATCTCCTGTATCTTTACAGCATCTATGATAACCGAAAGGGCTACCAAAAATCAAGTAAAATCTGACTTGCTAAACGTAACTGCTTATTATGAAAGCACTTACATCGCAAAAACCTGCCAAATTTTTTGCTCTACTCCTACTCGCTATCTATCAGGCTAACTTGCTGACTGCTTCGGAAACCAGTTTAGCAATCGGCAGATGCTGGGGGCATCGGGCCTCTGCAGCGCCATAATCGATGCTGAGGAGTCTATTTCTGACGTCGCCGGGAATCTCGGCAAAAAGCTCTCTTGCCCAACCCTTTTTGCCATAGCTATTGTAATACATCAGATACCGCATAATGTCACTGACGTAAGGTGCATCCGGCAAAGCCGAATCACAAATCTCTGCACAGCCGGCACAGTAGCCGCTGCAGGTCGCGTCTGCATATTCTTTGAAAACTTCAAAATCGGCTTGAGTGAGCTTGGTTTTATCCAGAACAGCCGCAACGTTTGCAGTCAAAACCGCGACATTCTCCATACCGACGCAGGCACCGCTTATTCTCTCATCCTCCAGCGCAAGTTTTATTGTCGCCTGCTCCTGCGTATATCCTTTTTGAAGGAGATGTTCTATCAATTTTTTATCCGCTTCGGTTTCGAGCGTCTGCTTGGCCCACTGAATCGTAGTCTTGCCGGTCGTCTTCATCGCAATAAGGCCGATTTTGGCTTTGTAACAGGCATCAATGCCCGCCCGCATTTTGTCATCTTGCATAAAGCGGAAATTGTAGCTGGTCATTATCACATCAATCCAGTCGAGTTTGGCTGCAGCCAGAAGACACTCCGCCATATCCTTGTGAACGGTAAAACCGAAAAATCTTATGAGCTTACGCTTCTTGGCGCTTTCAGCCCAGTTCTTCAGTTCGTCGGTTAACTTGTCAGGACCAGAAGCGGCGTGAGGAGCATAATACAAATCAATGTAATCAATATTCATCCTTTTTAGAGATGTCTGAAGACGTTGCTCAATCTCATCTATGGTGTTTGCCCCTGATGCCTTGGTGGCAAGGAATATGTTTTTGCGGACTTCCGGGTTATCCTTGAGAAATTTGCCTACACCCAGTTCACTATTTCCGCCTCCATAGTTGTGCGCGGTGTCCCAATAGTTAACACCCCACTTAAGAGTGCTTCTTAAAATAATCTGGTTATCTATCAGATTAAACATTGTCCCCAGAGATAGCACTGGAACCTTCACGCCTGTCTTGCCTAATTTTCGCACCGGCACCTGTGGAAGTCTTGGCTCCTGCGTTTTTGCCGGAGCATTCGGGTCGGCTTTTTCCTGACCTGATGCAATACCGGCTGTTATCTGCGCCATCGCAGGGACTAATCCTGCGGTTCCTATTGTCCTCAAAAAATCTCTTCTATTGATTGGATTGTGATTTTCATTCATAGGATTTCGCTCCATAAATTTGTTACGCCTTCTCAATATTTTTTACGCTAATTTCTCAACCGCCTCGGCAACCAATTTGCCAATTGGTAAATGCTGAGGACAGCGAGCATCTGCAACGCTATAATCAATGCTCGATAGCTTTCTCCGGATGCTGCCGGGTATCTCTGCAAAAAGCTCCCTTGCCTTTTCTTTTTGCCCATACGCATTATAATACATCAAATACCGCATAATGTCACTGACATAAGGCGTACCTGGTAAAGCCGAGTCGCAGATATACCCACAGCCGGCACAGTATTGGCTGCAGGTCGCCCGCGCATATTTTCCAAAGGCCGCAACATCCGCATCAGTGAGTTTTGTTTTATCCAGCACCGCCGCAACATTTGAAACTAATATACCAACAGAATTCATCCCGACACAAGCGCTGCTTATCCTTTCATCCTGCAGCACAAGTTTTATTTTTGCCTGCCCTATGGTAAAGCCCTTCTCGACAAAATGGCTGACCATCTCTTTATCCTTCTCGGTCTCAACGTTTTGGCCGAGGCCCTGAGTTTTTATAGCAACAATACCAATCCCCGCCTTATGGCACGCATCAATCGCTGCCTGCATTTTAGGGTCCTGCACCAGTCGGAAATTGTAAACCGTCATTACCGCATCAATCCAATCGACCCTGGCTGCCGCAGTGAGAACCTGGTCCATATTCTGGTGAGTAGTCACACCAAAAAACCGAATTAGCCCTCGTTTTTTTGCATCCTGCGCCCACTGCTTTACCTCATCCGTTAATTGTGCAGGGTCAGAACACTGGTGGACACCAGGATATAAATCAATATATGCAGTATTCAACCTTTTCAGAGAGCTCTGGAGTCGCTCCTCTTTTTCTGCTATTTTTGTCGCGCGAGATGCCTTTGTAACGAGGAACAGTGCTTTACGGACATCCGGATTTTTTGCAAGAAAAGCACCTATGGCAAGCTCGCTATTTCCCTCCAAATATACAGGTGCAGTATCCCAAAAGTTAACGCCCCACTTCAGACTGTTCGCCAACACAATCTGGCTATCAAGGTGGTTTGTCCCCAGCGACAGGACAGGAACTTCCACGCCGGTCTTGCCCAGCTTGCGTTTCGGCACGGGCTGATATTTGAACTCCTGTGTTTCTGCAACAACGTTAGGCTCGGCAGCATTTGGTTCCTTTTCTTCTTTAACCTTGCATCCCGTAAGAACTAAGCCCAATCCGGCTGCCTCTATCGTCTTCAAAAAATTCCTTCTATCCATATTATTTTAATTCACCCTATCGTTTAAGTAACAAACTTCGGTCGCTGCTTCTGGTTTCACCAACTGCCCAGACTCTGATAGCTTTCATACCGCTTACAGGGCATTCGTGTTCGCAAACTCCGCAGCCAATACATTTTTCAATATCAATATAGGGTCGCTGCAAACGCACTTGAACCTCGATTTTACCACCTGTAGCGGGGACTTTTTCAAATTTCTCATCAGGTAAAATTTCTATCGAGTTTTCGGTGTTTGCTATGATTTTGCTACGCTGGCTGCCTTCAACAGCACAAAAATAGTCTCCGGTGGCAAATTTACCAGAAATAAGAGACTCCTCAACCGTCTCTATCACGTTTTCTCTAACATTTTTTATTGTCAAGGCACCGCCTCGAACTGTATTGAAGACCTCTTGCGTATAAATCGCCTTGGGACTTACAGGGCAATTCTCTTCGCACACGATGCAGGGCTTGTCCATTGCCCACGGCAAGCACCTGCCCTGGTCAACAAACGCAGTTCCTATCCTGATTGGCCCAACCTGTGCAAAGTTTTCTGTCCCCAGCTTTTCCGAAAGCGTAATCGGCCTGATAGCAGAGGTCGGACAGACCTGGCCGCACGCCACGCAATTTAATTGACAGCCGCTTGAGCCAATTCTGTTATTTAGCACCGGCGTCAAGAAATTTTCCAGCCCTCCTTCCAAACCGGCAGGCTGGATAACATTCGTAGGACAGACCCGCATACATTGGCCGCATTTGACACATCTTTTAAGAAATTCTTCCTCTGCCAGAGCTCCCGGTGGGCGGATAATTTTATGATACCAGTTAGAACCTAAACTGTTGCTCAACCTAATTGCCGGCACCGCAAAGATGCCGCCCGCAAGCGAAAGCACAAAACCCCTTCGAGAAATATCAGGATTTGTTATTTCGCCTGCTAATGAAGGTCTGGTCTGGTATCCGATAAGCCGGTGCTTACAGTCCTCACGACAGTTAAAACAAAGGACACACTCGCTTATCCTTATCTTGCCTGCCGGCTCACAGCCGCCTTCACAGGAATGTTCGCACAACTTGCAATCGATGCACTCCTTTTGCGTCTTGCCGATTCGCCAGATAGCAAATCTTCCGATGATGCCGAATAATGCACCGAGCGGGCAGATAAATCTACAGTAAAATCTGGGAATAACTAAATTGAGCAAAACCGCCGCTAAAAATATCGCCAGTAGCAGCCAGGCGCCCTCGTAGAATCGCAGCGTAGCCGAAACAAAACCAGCGCTCCTATCCAAAATAGGTAACAACAGTAGATTAAAAGACCGTGTAACCAACGGTATCGGGTCAAGTAACCCTGTCTGCAAGGCAGCATCAACTGAAGGAAAGGCAGCCATTGCCAGAAACAGTATGAGAATGATGTATTTTATGCACTGAGCCTTTCGGTATTTATTCAACTGGACTTTTTGTGAAAGAGACTTTTTTCGATTACCTAAAAAGCCCACAAAGTGATGCATCGCACCAAAGGGACAAACCCAGCCGCAGAAAAAACGTCCTAATATTATCGTCAATATAATTGTAACTATCGCCCATAGAAGAGGCCGATAGAGTGTATGCGTAGTCAATGCTGTCCCGATTGCCGCCAGCGGGTCGAGCCACAAAAATAAATTAACCGGCCAACCCCGCAACTGCCACAGCCTGTCGCCAACGGTAGTGACAATGCAGAACCACACAAACATCGAGAAAAAGAAGGTTTGAGTTATTCTTCTGGCTGTTACAATTTTCATAAAATAAGAGATTCAAAAAAAAGAAACCCGAGTCTCTATAAATTCTCCGGACGATGTAATATAATGAATACAGATATGGGTTTCAAATGAAATTTATGGGAGTTAGCAATGCGTAATCTAAATTTAGTTACGGTCATCTTAGTAACGATACTGGGCGTCTCGGCCTTTGGGCAGGACAAGATTACCGTCAGGCCACAGGAAATTAATGATGTTCTGACCAATCCCGGGATGGGCTGGACGACGTTTCACAGCTTCAATGGAGACGAGAAAAACAAAAATTATCCGCGTTGTTCGATTGCTTATTTTAGATATTACTGGGATGAGTTAGAACCAAAGCAGGGCAATTACCAATGGCATATTATCGACCAGGAAATGGCAACAGCAAAAGAGCGCGGGCAGGATTTTGCGCTCAGGGTGATGCCGGCTAATGGAACACCTAAAACCCCTGATTGGGTGCGCAAGCTCGGCTGTAAAGGGGTAACATACTACGATGGCAAAAGCTGGATGCCGGATTATTCTGACCCTATCTATCTTGAATATATGGGCCGGCTTGTAGCAGAGCTTGGGAAACGCTACGATGGACATCCGAATTTAGACCACGTGGATATCGGTTCATTAGGCCACTGGGGGGAATGGCACGTCTCCAGTGTGAAAATGAATATGCCTTCGTTTGAAGTTAAGAAAAAGATTATTGATATGTATTTACAGGCCTTTAAGCATACGCCACTGGTGATGTTAATCGGAGACGCTGAAGGACTGCGATATGCTGTTTCAAACGGAGCGGGCTTCAGGGCCGATTGTCTTGGCGATATGGGCGGTTTTAGCCCGAGCTGGTGCCATATGAACGATTTTTATCCGCAGGCGATCGCCAAGGGCATTATTGAGGATGCCTGGAAAAAAGCGCCGGTTGTCTTTGAAGTATGCTGGGTGATGCAGCATTGGAAAGATAAGGAGTGGGACCTGGATTATATAATCGAGCAATCGCTCAAGTGGCACATCTCTGTCTTAAATGCCAAATCGTCACCTGTTCCCGAGCAGTGGTGGCCGCAAGTCAACCGATGGCTAAAAAAGATGGGGTATCGCTTTGTGCTGCGGAAATTTACGTATCCTGAATTCGTAAAACCGGGCGATAAACTATCGTTCACATCGTGGTGGGAGAATAAAGGCGTTGCTCCCTGCTACAGGAAGATGCCGCTGGCACTTCGTCTCAAAAGCGAAAAGAGAACCGAAATTTTATTTACAGATGCCGATATAAGAACTTGGCTGCCAAGAGACATTCTTTATGATAATGCCGTTACTATCCCATCCGATATGCCCAAAGGAGAGTATGACTTACAAATCGCTATTTTAGATATGTTCAGCGATAAGCCGATGGTTCAGCTTGCTATAGCAGGAAAACAGCCAGACGGTTGGTATAATCTTGGGAAAATAAAAATTCAGGATTAAGTAAGTCTGAATCTTTCAGCTTACAGTCGCGAATACCGGCTTTAGCGATTGATAATCAGTGGTGCCGGCCCCGGCTTTTTCGGCCTTGGCAAGGTAAGGTAAATCTGAGGGCTTCAGACCCAGAAGTGTGCATCCGAAGGAATCGGCCGCCACGCAATCAGTGCTCGCAATCAAGGTATCAGCCCGTCTTAAATCCGAGACAGAACCGCCGGTCGGGCCGTTTGTTACCATCACTTCCGTGCCATCCAATATCACCAGCGTCGGCCTTACCATTAGGGCCAGCTCAGCGATAATAGTGTTGATGTCCTGATGGAACACATTACGCCGCCCGCCCAAAAGACCATACCAGTTTTTCATCGTCATCGAAGCGCCGCTTCTGTGATGGTGCTTAACCGGCGCAATACCAATCAATTTATCTGCTTTCGCAAATGGCTCATAGAAAATAGGCCAATCGACAATAAGTTTGCCGCCCGCCAGAGTAGTATGCCTGAAAAGCTCGGGCCTCGGAAGGATGACTTTAGCGCCGCTGTCCCCTGCCGCCCTGCCAATACCGCTTAAAGTAAAACAGCTCATCGGGTCGTTGATTGGATTGTCGGTAACAATGACCTGCTTGGCACCAGCCTTGTAGCACAGCCGCACCACTTCAGCCACCAATTCTGGATGAACTGTAGCGCCAAGCAGCGGCGGCGAAGCAAATGCAACATTTGGTTTTATCGTAACAACCTCACCTTTTGCTACAAATCTTTCTATGCCGCCCAGCAATTCTATCGCCTTGTTGACAGTTGCTTTCCTGTCTGAGCCTTTGACGATGGATATTGTCTGGCCGTCTTTAGCCGGCATTGAAAAATCCGGCAAAGTTACGAGCGATTCAGTTTCAACGGCCGCTTTCGGCCCTTCACTATCGTAAAGTTTCGCCGAGATTACACCGGCAGCCGCAATCGAAATCCCCGCCTTTGCTGCACGGCCCAGAAACTGCCTTCGCCCAATTTTTCTGTCAGCTTGCTCGGTCATTCTTTTGTTGTCTTCACAGCATCGCTTAATTTATTTATAAGCTGAATAGAGATTTTTTCCGCCAACTGCTGGTCTTCAGCCTCGTGAATACCAACAACATACGGCCCAACTACAAAGATAATTTCAGTGGTGTTATAGAAATCAAGGACCCTGCTTTTGATGGCAGCGAGGCCTTTTTCAGAAGCCGGTTTATCCTTGGCACCATTCTCAATTAAAAACTTATAATAGCTTCCCGCAACTGTTTGGGCATCCTGTCGGCTTGAGCACTTGCTCAAGAATGCAGTAATAAATTCCTCACCCAACCTGTACTGGCAAACAAAAGTGTCACGGAATCCATCAAATCCAAAGACGTTTGAAAGATATAATTTAGCGCTGCCCTGCACAATATTATCCGGTGGAAATAAAGCTAACTCTGGTATCTGAGAAAGCTCGCCAGCAGATAATTGACTGCTCAGCTTTCCTGCCAGCTCTGCCATTGCCTTGAACAAATCGGCGGACTCGGCAGAACCAATCAATTCAACGTAAAACTTATCCTTTAAAAAATACAAGGCGTTGCCCGCTTTATATGCAATCTCCATAGCAGGCCAAGCATCAACATCGGGCCTTTTTTGCACACTATAAACCGAAAATGCGTTTTTCATTACCCCCATATCAAAAACAAAGAGTTCAAACCACTGACTCTCATCCTTTTCGCTTACGAATCGCTGCGTCAACAATTTCAAAAAGCCGGATTCAATATAAAGTGGGGCCTTGCCGTCAATCTTCTCATAAAGATTTTCAGCAATATACGTTTCGGCCACCGAGAGCTTTTTGAATCCGGACGGGGTCAAAGAATCAAAATCTATTTTTTCTTCTGCGCCGTTTTCTGCCGTCTTCTGAGGCGAAACAGCCGTAGCTGTTATTCCGAATCGGCTCATATCAAAATCGGCTTGCTTTACAAATATCGCAAGGCCAATAAAAAAAAGAATTGCCAGCAGAAAAATGCTTATGACAGATTCATAACTTTTTGCCAACTTGGAAGTCAAATCCATAACCAGCTCCGGTAAAAGCAATTTACTCTGTTAGAAAAGAAAGTCGGTTTTCTAAACAGAGTTTATTTGACCTTAAATTTCAATCGGATTATAGTCTTACAGGTATCTTTGTCAATAACAGACATAGCAAGGCTGATAATGAATAATTGCATTATTTAAGACCTCAGGCATATTTGAATGGAGACAGAGCAAATGAAGAACAAGATTTTATTTTCAAGAAGACACACCCTTAAAGCAATCGGGGCGATTGGGGCTTCTGCAATTTTAGGCACAACTTCGGACGGCAAAGAGAGCACACGAATGGGAAAAGAGGCAGGCTTTTCCAGTGACGTCAGAAAGACGATATTTGAGAAGGTTTTTCAAACGTCATTTATCGACACTCACGAACACCTGATTGAAGAAAAAGAACGTCTTGCTGCCAGCCATCCAAGAGTAAAGAGCGATGACTGGAGCATTCTATTGAGTCACTATCTTAATTCCGACCTGATTGTAGCCGGTATGCCGCAGGATGTTTGCGACAGATTTCTCTCATCCAAGGTTAAGCCTGCCGACAAGTGGTCTTTGCTCGAACCTTACTGGCCGGCTGTCAAAAATACCGGATACGGGCAGGCAGTAAGTATCACAATGAAAGAGCTTTATGATGTTGAGGAGCTTTCGGCAAAAACGGTAAAGAAAGTACAAGCAGGATACGAAAAGATTCGCAAGGCCGGTTTTTACAGGCATATCCTGTGCGACCTGGCAAAGATTGAATCGTGCCAAGTGAACTGTTTGAGCAAGCCTTTTAATGAATCAGATATGCCGACTCTGTTGATGCAGGATATAAGCATCGTGGGAATGTTTGCCGGGCCGGCAATAGCGGAATTTGGGGAGCCAACCGGTATCAAAGTGTCGAGTCTGTCGGACTGGCACAAAGTTATAGAATGGTGGTTCAACAAATATGGTAAATACGCGGTAGCAGTTAAATCACAAAATGCCTACGGCAGGGACATAGATTACGAACAGGTGCCTGCTGAAAAGGTGGAGGAGGCGTTCAGGAAGAAATGTGATAAACAATCCGTTTCGCCTGACGAGGCAAAGACGCTGGAGGACCACTTATTCTGGTATGCGGTTAAAAAGGCGACCGAACACAATCTGCCTGTTAAGCTGCACACAGGATATTATGCGGGGCAGAACGGCATGCCGTTAGAACGACTGATTCACAATCCCGGCTCGGCAACGGCGCTTTGCCGGAGGTCACCGGAAACGAATTTTGTTTTTATGCACATCTGTTACCCATATTATGAGGAAATGATTGCGGTTGCCAAGCATTACAGCAACGCCTATATCGATATGTGCTGGTCGTGGATTATGAATCCGGTGGCGGCCAAGGACTTTTTGAAGAAATTTCTCGTTACAGCACCTTTGAATAAAATCCTTACGTTCGGGGGAGATTATATCCCTGTTGAGCCGGTGCTGGGTCATTCGGCAATAGCCAGACGAGGTATAGCACTGGCCCTGTCGGAGCTGGTAGAAGAGGGTTGGATGAGTCTTGAGAACGCAGTAGAAATAATTGACCCCATAATGAATGGAAATGCCCGGCAGCTTTTCAATCTCACCGAGAAAACGAAATTGCTGGAAAAGGTAAAATGGGATTGATAAAAAATGGGTAAAACAAAGATTGCAATGTGTCAGATATTCGTCCTCGATGGCGACCGTGCCGGGAACTTTATCCGAATCGAGAATGCAATCAGTGAGGCCAGGAAAGCCGGAGCAGAAATTGTCTGTCTGCCTGAGACAGCGATATTGGGCTGGGTAAATCCAGATGCACACCAGAGAGCATATCCAATACCTGGTAAGGACTCAGCGCATCTTTGCGAACTTGCTAAAAAATACAGAGTCTATCTTTGCGCAGGGCTGGAAGAAAAGGATGGCAAGAGATTATATGATTCGGTGATATTAACTGACGACAAAGGCAAAATTCTTCTCAAGCACCGCAAGATAAACATAATGCCGGAGTTGATGACCCCTCCATATACACCTGGCAGCAAGGTTAATATTGAAAAAACCCGATTCGGCAAAATCGGTATCCTTATATGTGCCGACACGCACGATGACAAAATTTTAGACCGAATGGCAGCTCTAAAACCCGACTTATTGCTTGTTCCATACGGCTATGCTGCCCCGGAAAATGACTGGCCAGACCACGGTAAGCAGCTCAAAAGAGTGGTTACAAAAACAGCCCGCAAAATCGGTGCACCGGCAGTCGGCACGAACCTGGTCGGCCAAATCACCAACGGCCCGTGGACAGGCCGAGTTTATGGAGGCCAGAGTATTGCTGCCGATAAAAACGACAAAGTAATTGGCATCGCCCGCGACCGCGACCGTGATATAAAGATTATTACGGTGAACACAGGTTAAAAATGGATAGTAAGAATAAATATTGCTACAAATCCGTTATTTATTGACTTCTCAAGATGGTCAGTGCTATAATCTTGCGAAATGAAAAAGAAGGAGACAAATAATGATTGAATATACAGGATATATTTTGGGCTGGGCGCCTCACGGGTGGGAGTGGCTGGTTATCCTTGTTGTCGCTTTGCTGATATTCGGCAGACGGCTGCCTGAAATTGCCCGCAGCGTAGGCAAAAGCTTGACTGAATTTAAAAAAGGCATCAAAGAAGCTGAACAAACCAAAGATGAGTTTGTAAATGATGTAAAGGAAGTCAAGGACGAAGTAGCAAAAGAAGCCAAGAAAGCATCCGGCATAGATGAAATAGATACCGGCAGTTAAACCACCCGGCCTATGCTTTTCCAGATTCCACCGAACCTGTTGCGATGGGCAAGACTAAGAATAATCATGACCCTCTTGAATATACTATGAGCTTGGGCGACCATTTGGAGGAGCTGCGCGCCCGGCTGCTCCTTGCGATAATAGGGCTGTTTCTCGCCTTAATTTTATGCCTTAGCTTTGGCAAGTGGATAATATCATTCATCGAAATGCCGTATATCCAGGCAATGGGCAAGGAGGCACGGCTTCAGAGCATAGCTCCGACAGACGGCTTTTTAAGCTATATGGAGATTGGAATGATTGGAGGCGTGGTCATTGCATCGCCGTGGATTTTTTACCAGATGTGGCTGTTCATTGCCGCCGGCCTTTACCCTAATGAAAAAAAATATGTCTATATGGCTGTGCCCTTCTCAGCAGGACTGTTTATCACGGGGTCTTTGTTTTTTCTTTTTATTATCGCCCCGCTTACCCTGCGATTTCTGGTGATGTTCAACAAAAGGGTTCTTAGCGTCGCGTCCAATTTTACATTCACCAATTACGTCTCGTTTATTGGGATAATGATGCTGGTCTTTGGCCTCTCCTTTCAGACCCCGATAGCCATTTTCTTCCTGAATAAAACCGGCCTGGTTTCGGTCCAGTCGCTTCGGAGAGTAAGAAAATACGTTTTTCTTGCTATCGTCATAATTGCGGCTGCCGCTACGCCGGGCAGCGACCTGATTTCGCTATTTGCACTGTCAATTCCGATGTATCTACTTTATGAGCTTGGGATATTGATGAGCTGGTATTCAGGCCGAAAGAAAAAAACCGCTAATGCGTGAACGTCTTAACTCATCTACTCATATACTCATTCACTAATATACTCATCAACAGAAATGTTGACTTTAATTAACACAAATAGAATGGTTCCGCCCATAGCGCCAATCGGCTTAAACTACATCGCAGGGGCCGCAAAAAAAGCTGGAATCGAGGTAGATGTAGTTGACCTGTGCTTAGTCGATGAGCCGACAAAAACCCTGCATAACTATTTTGACGGCCACAATCCGCAATTGGTGGGACTATCGTTTCGCAACGTCGATGACTGCTTCTGGCCAAGTGCCAGATGGTTTGTCCCGGACCTCGCTGAAACTATCCGCACAATAAAAACTATGACCGATGCCCCGATAATAATCGGCGGAGTCGGCTTTTCTATCTTCGCCAAGCGCATTGTCGAATATACCGGGGCTGATTTTGGAATCCGCGGCGATGGAGAACAGACGACAGTTACACTTTACAATGAGTTATGCGAGTCCAGAAAATTTGAAAAAATAGATGGGTTAATCTGGCGAAGCAATGGAGTTATCCATAGTAACAAACCTTCCTGGCCTGCGCCGCTATCGCTATCCACAAATCGTGACGCAATTGACAATCTCGCATACTTCGAAAAAGGAGGACAGGGCGGCATAGAGACCAAACGCGGCTGCAACCGCAACTGCATTTATTGCGCCGACCGCCTATCTAAAGGCACAACACTTAGATTACGCAGTCCAAAAGAAGTAGCTGATGAAGCTCAATCGCTACTTGATAAGGGGATAGATGTGCTGCATTTGTGCGACTCAGAATTCAACATTCCCTATAAACACGCATACGCCGTATGTGAGGAGTTTATCCGCTGCGGTCTTGGAAAATGTCTGCGATGGTACACATATATGGCGGTAACGCCGTTCGATTCCGAGCTTGCAAAAGCTATGAGTAAGGCCGGCTGTGTCGGTATCGACTTTACGGGCGACTCCGCCTCGCCTTCAATGCTAAAGACCTACGGGCAAATGCACCGCAAAGAAGACCTTGCATCAGCGGTGCGGTTGTGCCGGGAGAATAATATCAAAGTTATGATAGATTTGCTGTTGGGCGGCCCTGGTGAAACACCCCAGACCGTTGCCCAGACGATTGATTTCATCAAGCAAATCAATCCTGATTGCGCCGGTGCGCCGCTGGGTGTCAGAATCTATCCCGGCACCGAAATGGCCCACATTGTGGAAAGTGAAGGCCCGCTGGAAACAAACCCTAATATCCGCCGAAAATACACTGGAGCTGTGGACTTTTTTCAGCCAACTTTCTACATATCACAGGCATTAGGTCCCAGACCAGCAGAACTTGTGAGGGATTTAATCGCCGGCGACAACAGATTCTTTGAGCCGATGCCGGAAACGCCTGCAGAACAAAAACCCACCAATGGTGGTTCTGAGCCGATGCAGGGCTTCGCCCTGCCAAAAGACCACAATTACAATGATAATCTCGACCTTGTAGAAGCAATCAAAACCGGCGCCCGCGGCGCATACTGGGATATCCTCCACCGAATAAGACACAACTAAGAAAGAACGAACTGGTCTTGATATTCAGGAACAGTAACGTCCCAACTGGTTTTTTCTTTGATAAAATCGGCGAAATGCTGGGCGCTCTGAGGTTCGCCGTGAACGACAAATAATTTTCTGGGCGGTTTTTTCAAACCGCTAAGCCACCCAAAAAGCTCGTCCCTATCGGCGTGAGCAGAAAAACTATGTATCTGAACCACCCTTGCTTTTACCGGATATTTCTGGCCAAATATCCTGACCTCTTTTTGGCCATCAACGATTTGCCTGCCGAGCGTGCCGACCGCCTGATAGCCGACAAACATTATCGTGCTCTCAGGTCTGGTGATATTGTTGACAAGGTGGTGTTTTATTCGCCCGCCCGTGCACATCCCGGACCCTGCTATGACCATAACCGTTTTTTTAATTTTGTTAATCGCCTTGGACTCTTTTGTTGTCTCGGTCATTTTCAGTCCCGGAAAGCTAAAAGGCGATTCATCCAGCTTCATAAACTCGGTCATCTCCTCGTCAAACAATTCCGCGTGACGCTGAAAAACCTTTGTGATACTTGACGCCATTGGGCTATCTAAAAAAACAGGTATATGCGGTATCGCGCCTTCCAGAAGTAACTGGTTTACATAATATAAAATCTCCTGCGACCGTTCGAGCGCAAAGCTGGGGACAATAATGTTGCCGCCGGTTTTAACAGTAGAATTTATGACGTCAGCAACCATTTTCTTTGTGTCCCCAAGGTCCTGATGTAATCTATCGCCGTATGTTGACTCAACAAGGACGTAATCCGCCTGCTCAAATATAGTCGGGTCACGGACAATTGGCCTGTGCGGTCTGCCAATGTCACCGGAGAATAAAACGGTTCGCTGTTGGCCGTTCAAACCGACTTTCACCTTTATTATCGAAGAGCCGAGTATATGGCCGGCATCATAAAAACTTGCCTCAATCACCTCCCCTATCGTTATGGGCTGTTTATATTTTACCGGCGAAAACCACGGACAGCACGCCTGGGCATCGGCAGTGGTATAAAGCGGCACCTCAGGATAAGGGCCTTTGCGCCCCTCACGCCGGTGCCTTTTATGTTTTAACTGTGCATCCTCTTCCTGCAACTGGGCCGCATCCAAAAGTATAATCCCTGCAAGCTCTGCTGTTGCATCGGTGCAGTAAACCCTGCCTTTGAAACCCTCCCGAACTAACTTCGGCAATAACCCGCAATGGTCGAGATGTGCGTGAGTTAAAAGCACCGCATCAATAGTTTTGGGCGACACGGGAAAGGGATCCCAGTTTCTTATCTTAAACTGTCTTTCCTGATAAAGCCCGCAGTCCACCAAAATTATGGTGCCATCGGCCTCTAACAGATGACAGGAGCCTGTAACGTTTTGAGCAGCGCCAAGAAACTGCAACTTTGCCTGCATACTCTGCCTCGTATCACTGGCCTTTTAGCCGATATTGGTACATATTGTATCCTACCTCGCGGCTGGCCTGTATTATTTCAGGATAAGGTCCGTCGCAAATATCAACAAAGCCAATCTGGTAATTCTCACCGTCGCCCCGGCCGGTCGTCGCCTGGTCCCTGTATTGAAACCAGTGCGTGCCGACTATATAAGGATTGCGTAGCGCCCCAAGAACATAACTTTTATACTTACTAGCGCGGTCCTCCTGACTTATTGTCTTCCTTAAACCCGTATGGAACATACCTCTATCGAGCGCACCAAAATGAAACTCGCCTATGATTACGGGCTTATCGATATTATCGGGGAGGCGATGTCCCTCAACGCTATAATCATAACGATTGAAGCTGACAATATCGCAGAACTTTGCTCCTGCCCGAGCTGCCCGGTCATTCACCCAGGCGAACCGACAGCCCATATACAACTGCCCCGGCGCAGCCTTTTCAAGCCCCTCCTTAATAGTCTTAAAGTAAGTCTCGGCAATCTTCGTATAGAAATTAGCCAAATCATCCCAGGCCTTCTTTCTATCCGGGGCCTGCTGACTTTGCAAAAGTGCCTCCCACGATGCATACTCTGTGCCCCAGACAGCGTTGAGCTTATCAATTGTCTTATACTTGGCCATAAGGTCTTCGACAAAGACTTTTTTAGCGGGCTGGTCAACTGGCGAATTTAAAGTAGCCAGAGCCAGAGACACCTCATCGCCCCAGCTTAATTCGTTATCGACAAAAAATCCGATGCACCACGGGTCGCCGACTATCTTGCCTTTTTGCATGGCTAATTGCCCGGCTACTGATTTACGAAAATCAGGGTCAAAGACATCATTGAACTTGCCCCAGTAGCCCTGCGAGCCTTCTATTTTCCTTGTTGTATAACTAATCGTGCACACATAAGGAGTCTTTTGCATCAGATATACCTGCGAATCCGACCAATTTGCTATCGTGTTCATTCCCCAGCTTTTGAGTCTCTGATGCGCCATTTCCGCAGATGCCCGCTCCCACCCACGACCATACTTTCGCAGCAAATTCGCTTGACCGAAATCGTAGGTCTTATAGGGACTGTGGTCTTCGTAATAACCGTGCGGGGCCCATGTCCCTGTTCCATAGAACTTTGCAAAAGGCGAATCTGCTTTTGGCAAATTCTCGAAATAGTGCTCTCGGTCGGTAATCGGCGTAACATCTGTGCTGCGGACACAATCAATCCCGTGCGACCAGAACAGTCTCCCCTCCGGGTCAACCAGCCACCACTTATCCTGATACTTCTCCACGCGGAAGAAACCTGTCGCTTTAAGTTTCGGCCCGCCGGTCCAGCCACCATACTGGTCGAAGTCCGCCGGCCCCGGATGTGCTGCAAGTTCCTTCTGCTCAGTTTTAACAGAATCAATCAATTCATCTAAGAAGTGAGTTTTGCCGGGCCAGTCATCGTGGATAAACTGGCCAAATTCATCAATAAACGGAAAGAAAGTCTTTGCATTCAGCGTCTTCACTAAACCTGCGGCACTGATATTATCTATCTCAAACACATAATCGACACTGGGCTTGTTCACAAAAAAAACTAATTGACAGACATTTGAAGTATCAACCTTATCGCTATGCACCGGCGCTGCACGCATCCCAACTAATTCCACCGGCTCGGACAGCCGCCAGGGAACCGGAAACATACGCACAACAAGTGTCTGGGCAGCACCAGCAGCAAGCGCAACATTATCCGTCACACAGTTCTTGTCACCATCTGCACCAGGATTATCCACACGACAAAAAACCGTTACCTGCTCGCTGCTTAGATTTTTAATATCAACCGATATATACTCGTATTGTGACAGGTCCCACTTGCCTTGTGGTGCCCTTAACGTGACACCTGGCCATTGTTCCTTATGGCCAGCTTCAATTCGCAGCGCCCCCGCTTTAGACAAAGTAACATTAGCATCGCTGGTTGAAACCGTCTGGATGTCAAAGCCCTTTTCAAAATCAAAAAGAACCATCGGCTGTTGCCTCTGGGCAAAAGATACCGGAACCATCCCACTCAAAAATAAGTTCAAAACAACCCCCACAACGATAAAAGAAAAATTCCTATTAGACATTATCTTCTCCTGATAAATTTGTCACTCCTGCGGAAGCAGGAGTCCAGAAAAACCTGATAAAACAGATGGATTCCCGCTTTCGCGGGAATGACATTGACGCCTTGTGCTTTCGGTTTTGCAACATTACATACACAGGAATCATTAGCCTCACTGATTTACTCCCCCTTCGCAGCCCCCGTTAAAAGATACCACATAGTTTTATATTGTGGTAACATCTTCAGAACACTCCTGCCGTTCTGACTGGAAATCGGCACATCAATAGTCGGCATCCCATCGGGCCCGAGGGCTTGGCAAATCCATCGTCCCTTCGGCAAAACCAGACTTCCTTCAACCGCTGCAATCTGGACAGGCGGCCCGCCCCAGTCTCGCCCGACAGTCCGCCGATCCTCGGAAAATTTCATACCGACATTCTCACACCTGCCGCACGCCGTAACCAAAATCTTTTTACTCTCATCAAGCGAAATCTGCGGTTTACCATCAAGCGATGTCACCGTCACAGCAGCAAACCGCGGCTTAACAATAGAAATCTCTCCATTAGTGGCTTTTTCAAATTTCCCGGCGTGACCTGTATAGACCTCTGCCAATAAACTGCGTACCGAATAAAATCCCTCACCATTCTCAACCGGCCACTCCAGCCTTGCACCAAGCCCAGGCACATCCCGCTGGTCGCCTTTCTCGCCAATAGCCGAAGCTAATCTTGTTCCAAATAAATTCATACCTCTAATGGCTTCCTTCTCGGTGAATGCTGCAAAGATATCGCGGTCATATTTAAGATGCACCTTTGCCAGCGACATCAGGATATCCGCCGAGTCGGCCAGCGGATGAACAACAACGTTATAAAAGGGTGCTATACCGGCATCCCTGAATATGGCTGCACCTGCCCGCATAAAGCCCCACTTGGCAGGATTTGTATCAATATCAAAATAGCTGTTCATATTTTCCCGATGCCACTGATTCTCGCTGTGGCTGTATGTATAAAACCACACACCGTCCCAATCCTGGGCGGCGGCAAAGGAGGCCGTCATAGGCACACACTCAGCCTGATAATCATTCGGAGCCGGATGATTGTATTCGCTGACGGTAAAAGGTTTGCCTGCAAAACGCTCGGCAGCCAACCGAAATAGTGTCGCTTCTGCCGGATAATCCGTCATCGCTTTTTGCTCAACAATCCAGTTTCCTGAATCCCAGGGTCTGCCCGGAAACCGCGGGTGCTGCCAGTAAGCGTGAGTGTCAATAAAATCCATATCGCTTTGGGCATATAGTCCTAATGGCCCAAAGACAATAGTTCCGGTTATAAGTGCCTTGCAGCCCAATTCATTTTTAATAAAGTTTCGCATCCCATCAAAATATGACTTTTCTGTCTCCGCCAGAAAGCTCATTCTGTCCAGACTTCGAGCTGGTGTCTCATTGTCAGAAAAGATAGTGACGTTGCCAGACTCGAAGGATTCTCCTTCCTGCAAACCGGTTCGCCCGCCCTCCCGAAACTCTACATTTGCAAGATATAATGGAATCTTACTGCCGCCAAAAGAAAGATTCATCCGTGCATCGCTATCGCCGGCCTTAGCAACAAAACCAAAACGAAATGTTTGCCGGCTTTGATTCAATTCTACCGCCTGTGAAAAGCCAAGATTATTCCACGGACTGTGCGCCTGCCCGATGCTGTAACTAATCTTTCGAGGCTGGTCGCTTGCAGCCTGGAAAATAATTGTGTAATATTGCCCTTTTTTGATAGCCAATCCATCCTGATTTAACTGCAGATGCCATTCGGTTTCGTCCACCTGCTCTATGTCTATGCGCAACGCCTCCTGATTCTCATATCGTTGCCGCGAAAGTTTCGCCTTACACCCCGAATGCTGTTCAAGCTGCCAATTCTGTGGGATACTTCTACCTGCATCCATTGCCTGAAAGTTACTATTATTTAACATATTGTCGCCAAGAATCTCGACTCCTTCAGCCCAGGCCTGCCGCAGCTTCACATCCGAACCATATCGCGCCTTCAACCAGGCGTTGAACTTGCTTCGCAGAATATCTGCATAATACGGCGGCAGCGTCCGCAGCGTCTGTTCCGCTCCCCACATAAAAAGACTATTTTCATTCGTGATTTCCACTATCGCCACAGCAGGGTCATCGGCGTAGCGAACCTTGCGATACTTATTGACGTGGGTCAATAAATCACGGGCATATTTCTTCTGCGCATCAATCAAGGCAGGCGTGAAGATGTTACACATCTTATCGTATTCGCTATTCGGCCTGGGTATGTCCAGATACTGGCTATGCACCCTGCCAACATGCAGATTTATATTGGCACAGATACCCTGACGGGCAAGCTGGTCGATAAAAAAATCCAACCTATCCATCGCTTCTGCAGAAAGATTCCTGGGATTTGTATCGTCCCACAAGCCGCGAGGAAATGACGAGGTGTCCATATGGTGACATCGAACGGTATTTACACCCGCTGCAGCCAATCGAGTGGCAATATATGAAGCATCCTCGTGGCTCGGCAGATTTGCGCCAAATGACAGATTGACGCCCCAAAATCGAATCCTCTCTTTACCGCGATAAAAATGTTCTTTCGCAATAATCCTTTCGCTTTCAATTGTAATCGGCTTTACGGAAGGAGCCGCAATTAACGAATTCGGATTTACTTTAGCCGGAATAACAAACGGCACAAAATCTCCCATTTCTATACCGCCGCCATCATTGACCAACCGGCTAACCGGCTTTTTACTAACGCAGCGTTCCATTCGCTTCTGCCAGTCGGATAGATATTCCTGCCGCCACATATTTACCGTTTTTGCCCCGCGGAGGTCTGCCTCTTTAAGTGCCGGGTCAGGGTCATCCACCCACCAGCTTGGTCTGCCTTTCATTTTGACAAATCGTCCGCCCCAGCTATCCTTTGTCGGGTCATCCGGATTTCCGCGTAACAAAAACGCATAGCTCGGCGTATCACCCATCTTGATACTGCCGCTTTTGAGCGTAGCAAAATAATCACCGAGCGCTCCGCGGCCTTTAACATATTTCTCAACAAAAGATTTATTGCCGAAGTCACCATCCTGCCTGACGCCCATATACCAGCCGCGGAATGTGCTGTTATTACAGATAAGCCACAAATCCGGATGAATCTTGTCGATATAATAAAAGGAATTCGGGTCCTGCCTCAAGTTCCACGAGGCGATAAAGTGAACGCGGATTTTTCCCTTTATTATAGGGTCATCGTGAAGCGCCTGTGCAACATCGGTAATCGCACCCCACACAAGGATATATAAAGGCCGCTGGTCTTCTTTCTTCGCACACTGGGTTATCCATTGCGAACCCTCCGTGGACGTACTGAAACCAGAAGGGGGCGCAGGGTCTATCGCCCCCTGCTTCGATATCGAACGCAGATAATCCGGCGTTGGGTATCTATCTGACCAGGTCTTTAGATTCGGGTAATCCTTCTCGTACTCATCAATTACCTTCAAGATATCTGACTTTCTGCCCTTGCCGGGCGGGGAGGAAATAATGCCTTCGGTATCAAAAAGGTCGCTATAGAGAAGATAGTGAATCATCGACTGAATGTCATCCTCATCGCCGCCGCCGATATCGCTTGAGATTATCACCCGATACCGTTCCCCATCAAGCGCCCCACCACCGAGAGCAAAGACGGTATTGCCGCAAAGAACTAAATTTAGACAAACAGCCAAAGCCAAAATCGAAATGAAAAAGAAACCAATATGTTTTTGCATAATATGGCCCCTTTGCCTGAAACCTTAGCACAAACTCTGTCGGAGATGATACTTTACTTATCAGGCGCTATCAATAAAAAATAACCGCAGCGATTTTGGAGTGATTCAAACCAATTATTGATTGATTATTGATTATTTGCCCAAATCCTATGGCCTACTCAGATGTATTCTATAGTCGCTGGGGGTTTTGGCGTTAAATCATACAGACAGCGGTTGATGTCAGGGATTTCGGTAATGATACGCTTACAGATTTGATTAAGTTTCTTCCACGGTATTTCGGTAGCAGTTGCGATTCTGGCATCGGTGCTCTCGACACAGCGAACAACAATTATCTGGCCAAACTCGCGCTTATTATTTCTTATCCCCGTTGCACGGTCGTTCAATAGCACCGCAAAATATTGAAACGCCCCGCTTTTGCCAAGTTCCTGTTCGACAATCACCGTTGCCTTACGGACAGTTTCAAGGCGCTGGCGAGTAACTTCTCCAACGATTCGCGCTGCCAGAGCCGGGCCTGGGAACGGAATCCGCTTAGTAATATCTACCGGCAGCCTAAGAAACTTGGCGACCTTACGGACATCATCTTTGCGAATTGTCTTCAATGGCTCAACGATTGTGTAGCCGTAGGCTTTTTTTGTGTCGATGCCTAATTGAGTGAGGATATTGTGCTGGCGTTTAATGCCGGCGACGGTCTCTTCGATATCCGTAAGGATTGTCCCGTGCAGCAAAAACTTTGCCCCGGATTTTTTAACAAGCCTGCTAAAGACTTTCGAGTAAAACGTGTCGGTAACAGCCTGGCGTTTTTCCTCCGGGTCGGTAAGTCCTGCCAGAGCAGAAAGGAATTCTCTTTGTGCATCAACTAAATCAACCTTAATGCCCATCCGTGCAAAGGTCCTGACGACCCGCTGCGGCTCACCTTCGCGCATAAGAGCGCTATCGACAAAAATGACCTTGAGCCGATTCCCAAGCGCACGGTGACCCAGCACCGTTGTTACCGAGCTATCGACCCCGCCGCTTAGAGCTGTAATTGCCTTTCCCTTACCAACTGTCCGCCTGATTTCGGCGATTCGTTCATCAACAAATTTTCTGCAATCCATTGCGACCTCCTTGCAATTTTTAATTCGGCAAATTAAAAATACAGTAAATTAAAGGTAGAAATGTAACAATCTCATCAAAAGTTGTCAAATAAGAATCTCCTAATAATCTCTATAAGTCAAGCAATCATATCGATTTTAATGAATTGGGAGGGCAAATCGCCGGTTCCAGTATGATATTAAGCAAATGAGTTTGAGTTTGTAAAATTATATTCGTGCAACCTGGCCCTGCGTTATTTTAGCATTGTGTATCTCAACAACGGAATCGAGCAGCACACTATTTATCATATTTTTCTTGATATAAAGGCTTTTGGCCTTCGCCAGAACCTGCGATGATTCTACTTTTCGCAGAAAATCAATTAGCTGCTGCAAAGTCACATTTTCGAACTTCACTTCCACAACTGTCTCGCTATACGCCGGCTCAAGCGGCACAACCTGCTGCTTCATCGATGCAACCTTTTTTTCCAAACCGGACTCTCGAACCAGCGTCTCAAGAAAAGGCAATAATTCGAAGCTGCCTGGTTGCGAAGCAATTCTTGTCTGCAACTGTTTGAAACTGTCACGCAGAAAGATATACTCTTTGCTTCTCATTTGAACCTTTTGAAGCTCACTTTGCTTTTCGGGGATGAGCCGATTGAGTGTTTCAATCCTGTCGATAGCCGGTTTTACCACAAAGCTAAATAGAGACCAGACTGCTACAAAAACGACCAATCCGACAGCCAGCAATTTTTCTCTTCGTGTTACTCGTATCATTTCTGCTCCATTACTTTTGAATACTTAGCCGAGGATAGAACCATCGTAAATCGCACAATCCCGCTTTTTGGCTCCTTTTGCACATCCTGCACATCGACTATATTAAAACCGCTCACCTCTCGCAAAACCCGCTGCCACTGGTACACCGACTCAAATGAATCGCAACTGCCGATTATCCGAACCGTATCAGCAGCTATCAACAGGTCATCGATTTTCATATTTGCCTGCGAAGGCATATTGGCGCTTATCGTCCGCAGGACCTCCAGCGGCTCCGAACCTTGCGGACAAAAAGATGCAAAAAGCTGGTAGTCCTTATGAAAAGATTCCAGCTTCTGCTCCAACTGCACAAGCGGATTGACGATATTTTTTTCTTCCGGCAGCGCATCTTGAAAAACATCCCTAATCTGGTTCTTTAATCCTGTGAAACTATCCTCAAGATACGATAGTCGCAAAAAAAGCCCGATTATCCAGCATACCGCAATTGCACCAACAAGCGCCGCATAGGTTACAAGCTCTTTTTTAAGGTCCAATTTTGTCTTCGTACCAGCTTTATTAAGCTGGAGAAAATTAACGCCTTTTGTTTTTTCAGGCGCCAGCACTCGCAAAGCCAGACCTTCCGCGACATATATCGGGAAATCCATTTTGTAATCACCGGCAGTTTTTAATTTCGCATACGGGTCAACAATAATCACCTGGCAATGCAGGTTTTCTTCAACTAACGATTGCAAACAGTCACAATCGCTACCAGCTATCAGATAAACCTTCGTCTCCTGCCCTATTTCGTCTCCAAATACCCTTCGCCAGGTTACCTGTGCTTCGCGCGACAACAACTGTGCAATTTGTTCCTCCTGTGAGCCGCTATCGCTATCGGGACGAATAGCAATCGGAATGTTCCTGACGATTAAAATGTCGTTGTCCTGCGTAACTACAACTGTTAGGTGCTCATCATCTATGTTCGCAATAATAGCCTGGCCGACCCTGACTTCCGGATGATTAAATATAACGGTAGAGTGAACCGCAAAAACTGCCGCTTCCAACAGACCCGGCCGCATTTTTGCCTCTGACAGAATTTGCAACTTTTCATTTATCGCTGCTCTTGCTGTCGCAGCAGCAAGAACAGAATATCTTTCACCCGGCAACTGCCTGTAGGAGTATGCTCCGGCGACAATCTCACCCGGCTGTATCGGAAAATTGTATTCCAGCGTAGATAGTTTCCCTGACCGGATTTGCTCCAGGGCTGCAAAATCGGTTTCCAGATTTCTATAAAAGACCTCATCAGGCCCCAAAGAAATTGCCACCTCTGCACGCCGGTCAAAACCCAACTGACCGCTCAATGACTGCAATATATCGGGCAGCGAGTCTGTGCTGCGGCGAGTCTGGGTGCTAAAGACCTTCTCAATACAAAATTGCTCACCTGTGCGAGCGATTTGCACCGCACGCAAATAATAAGGACCCATCTCTATGCCTATACACCGCTTAATCATCTTTCATCCACTTACCTTCAATTATCCTCTCCGCACAGCTAAAGCTCTTTATACAAAATCACATCAACCATCTTACCCTGATTATTTTTTCTCAATAGCGCAACTATCGTACAATCTGCCTCGCCGACGCTTCCAGATGACCTGACCAGATAATAAGGGTCTTGCGGACTGATAGTAACCATATCCTTAATTGAGTAATAAATATCATCGGTCATCCCAGGGACATCCTGCAATTCCATAACACTGCCAAAGGGCTTTACCTTTCGCCTCTCAATTATCACTTGAGCGACAGCCGCATCCATCTTTTCCGACAAACTCTCAATCACAGCTTTCGATGCGGAATTGATGTTAATTTTTCCATTGCCCTTTACCGTTACATAGCTGCGCAATCGCTCAAAAACCTCCGGTGTTACTCCTTTGACCAACAAAAGCTCATCGGTTGTCTCAAGCAAGTTATTCTTACATGGATAATTCCGGTCCAGATAGGAATCCGACTCAGCTCCTAAATTTTCCTGCTGTATAAAAGATAAATACGTTACCTCATCATCAGTATCTATCCAATCAATAATTGCCGGCACTATGCCATAACCAATACGAGGCAAGTCCTTCTCAATAAAGGCAGGCCGATTCAGCACATCAATAATCCGAAGCAACTGGCTTACTCTGGCCAGATTCATCTTGCCATCTTTATCCTTAAGCAGATTGACATTCAGCTTGCTGTTTTCGTCGATGATAGTTACAGAACAGCTTCCATCTCCAAAAGCAAAAATAGTTTTTTCTGAAAGCAGCTCCGCCAATTTCTTATCAACACAAATGTCATCGCTGCTTCTGGCAGCCGCGATGGCAATATTCAGCCCAGCCCTTGCACAATTTAGCGCCTGCTGTGATTTCTGGAAATCTTCCACAGCGATTAAACTCCTGCGCGACTTATAATTAAAACCAAGCAGCAAAACTGCAAGCACGCTCACCATCGACAGCACAACAACAACCACGAATCCCTTCTGTTTAGTTTTTGCCAGTTCATTTCTCATTGTTCACCAACCGCTGCCAATGCCTCCGAGGGACTATCGCTATTTCGATTGTTCCAGCAAAATACATCCGCGATAGTGCTATAAGAGTATTGCCTTTGATTTTCATCTTCACAGGTAATGCTAACTTTTACCGCACGCGGCACTTTTCGCTTCTGCTTAAAATCCCACTCAGATACCCCTTGCTTACCATCGAAAAACGCCAATTCCACATCTCTAACATTCTCAGCCACTGGTCTCCAATTTCTTTTCTCAATGCGCTTTGTAGCTCCATTAACAAAACTTGTCTGACTTAAATAAAGTGTCCCCGCCCTTTTATCAAATTTGTAAATCACGTCAAACAAACCTTTTGCTTCCTGCTGACCACAAAAAACCCCGTGCGTAGTTACAAAATGCAGGATTTCACTGCTCATCGCATCCGTATCGCCCTCAAAATATCTGATTACATCTTTTGGTTCATCGGTTGGATTGCGAGCAGTCACCCCGCTGGTGTCGGCATACGAGCAGCGAATTTGCTGAGCCATCTGCTCTAAAACCTTACGCATCTCCTCACAGACAGATAATCTATCCTTATAAATCTGCGCGGATTCCGATATCGCAAAATAGCTGCCATAAACCATTGTTACTATCGCAAGGATTATTGCAAAAGCTACAAGAAGCTCCACGAGCGTAAAACCAGCTTTGACACAATTACCATTCATTGCAACTTCCTATCAGTGACATAAGTTGACATCTCTAAATGCTTTTGCCTGGTGCCCTGCTTCCAACTAACATCTACAGATATTTTTCGCAGCCCCGTAACAGAAGCCTGCTCCAGCTCAGGTAACTGCAACGGCGAAACTTCACTCTGCCAGTATAAACACAACGGGCCTTTTTCAACTGTGCCGCAATTGCTTCCCTTAGCGGGGTAGCCCTGCGCCAACAGCTCCGCAATTTTTTCCTGTGCTAGAAAAACTGCCTGCGATGTTACCTCGCCCGTCTGGACCAAGCGAATGCTGACAAGATGAAGGCCAATCAACACCAGCAGCGAAATTGAGACAATCGCCAGAGCCACAAGAACCTCTACAAAAGTAAAGGCACCTGACCTTAACCACATCCTTGCTTCCTGTTTGCGTCTCCAGTTCATCCGTTTATCACTCAAGATTCCAGCTTTCGATATCGGCGTTGTCACCTGTGCCGCCGTCCTCACCATCTTTGCCGTAAGATTCCAGCTCGTAGTCTTTGTTGCGCACACCCGGAGAAATGTAAATGTATTTGTTGTCCCACGGGTCCACAGGCACCTTATCGAGGTAGCCATCATTGTTATAACCTTTGATGCCGGGGTTTGAGACAAGCGCCTCAAGCCCTTCGGAGGTAGTAGGAAAGCGGCCGGTGTCGGTCTTAAACAAGGCCAGCGCAGATTCTATACTGCGTATCTCCACTTTTGCCTTCATTCTGCGCGCCTGTTCGGGCCTGTCAAGTATTCTCGGCACAACCATAGTAGCCAGAAGACCCAAAATTACCACCACAATCATAAGCTCAATAAGCGTAAAACCGGATGAGCATAATTGTCGTCTATTATTATCCATAATCTTACTCACACACCACACTAAAGGACCTGATTTATCTCAAATATCGGCAGCAAAACCGCCAGCACGATAAAACCAATAACTCCGCCCATAACAAGAAGTATCGCAGGCTCAAGCAGCGATGTTAATGTCTTGGCTGTCAATTCAACCTCGTTATCATACATATCGGCAATACTTAAAAGTCCGCCTTCAATATTGCCGCTCAACTGACCAGTAGCTAATATGTGAAACACAATCGGCGGAAACAGCCCTGTCTTCTTTATCGAGTCAGCGACATTATCTCCCTTACTAACCCAGTCTTTTACGGATTTGAGCGTGTCGGCGATGAACTTATTTTGGACCACTCCTCTGGCAATCTCTAAAGCGCCGAGTATCGGTATGCCGCTGGCAAGAAGTATGCCCAGAGTCCTGGATAGCCGCGCTATTTCCAACTTTAGAAAAAGCTTGCCAAAAAGAGGCAGCTTAAGCTTGGAACGGTCCCAGGCTACTCGACCTTCGCCGGTTCTTATCCAGACGCCAATCCCGAAAAGAATCCCGCAAATAACAATGGCAATTACAAATAAATATGTTTTGATAAAAGTGCTTACTCCAATAAGCAGTCTCGTAGGCCAGGGAAGCTCGCAATTAATCTCAAGAAATATCTGCGTTAAGCTTGGCACAACAAACGACAGAAGAAACACCACCACTCCCACCGCAACGATTGTCAGCATCACCGGATATGCGATTATAGATTTGACTTTACTTGCAAGATGCACCCTTCGCTCCAGAATCTGGGCTAAACGCTCCAGCACCTCTTCCAACGTCCCGCTTGCCTCCCCTGCCGCTACCATATTGACAAATAAATTTGAAAAAATAGTCGGGTGCTCGCCAAGCGCACCAGCAAGCGTGCTTCCTCCATTGACATCATCGCGAACAATTTCCACAATCCGCGCAAGCGGACAATTCTGCATCTGTTCGACCAATGCCGACAAAGCAGACACAACCGGCATACCTGCCTGAAGCAGGGTCGCCAACTGACGTGCCAGCCTGCAAACATCCTTACTGCTTACTCTTTCAAAAAAATCCCTTTTTTTTAGTCCGTCATCTGCCTGGCGTACTGACGTCAGTTTTTCACTTAACAAATTGTATTCCGCTATCGACACTTCTTATTACCTTCAAATCTGTCTGAACGGTATCCTGCGTAACCCTGCAAACCTCTTGAAGTGTAGTTTTTCCTTCCAGCGCTTTTTTCAGCCCATCCTCTCGCAAAGTAATCATACCTTTTTCAATGGATGCTTGTTTTATAACATAACTGGGCATTCGCTTGCTTATCAGCTCTCTAATATCATCATCGATAACCAACAGCTCGAATATCCCTGTCCTTCCTAAGTAGCCGGTCTGCAGACAATTTTCGCAGCCAGACCCCTTATAAAATTGCCCTTCAAGCACGGATGCCTTCCCGCTGTCAGACCACAGCGAAAGTATCTGCGGCTCAGGCTCGTAAGGCCCTTTACAGCTCGGGCAAATTGTCCGTAAAAGCCGCTGTGCCATAACCGCAATGACCGACGATGAAATTAAATATGGCTCAATCCCCATATCAACAAGTCTCGTTACAGCCGAAGCCGAATCATTAGTATGCAGCGTGCTTAAAACCAAATGACCGGTTAAAGAAGCCTGAATTGCAATCTGAGCGGTTTCTATGTCCCGAATTTCACCGACCATAATTACATCGGGGTCCTGCCTGAGGATGTGACGCAGGCAATTTGCAAATGTAAGATTTATCTTGGGTCTGACCTGCATTTGTCCGATACCGGGCAGTTGGTACTCAATCGGGTCTTCAACGGTCAGAATATTGCGTTCCTCGCAGTTAAGCTCACTTACTGCTGCATACAGGGTCGTTGTTTTGCCGCTCCCTGTCGGTCCAGTCAATAGAATTATACCGTGAGGAACTCTAATCAAATTCCTGAACTGACCAAGCGCCTCCGACGAAAATCCTATTTGAATGAGGCCCAGCTCACCCCTGCCCTTATCCAATAGCCTCAGCACTACTCGTTCACCGCCCAAAGTCGGAATAACAGAAACGCGAATATCAACAAGGTCCTCACCTATCTTAATCCGGCTTTGCCCATCCTGCGGCAGCCTCCGCTCGGCAATGTTAAGATTCGCCATAATCTTTAATCGGGATAGAAGCGCCTGCACCTGCTGTTTGGGCAACGTCATTACATCGCGCAGAACACCATCAACCCGAAAACGGATTCGTGCCTCATTTTCGTACGGCTCTATGTGGATGTCACTTGCCCGGCTGTGCACCGCCTGAAAAAAAATCTTATTCACCAATTTTATGATTGGCGCTTTATTCGCAATGTTCAGTAAATCCTCCGCCTGGGTCTGCACACCTGTTCCCGCAATATCGACAACCTCAGGCAAATCTTCTGTAATGCTGTCACCGACGGCGGAGCTATTTTGATAATAACAGCGGCTTATCGCCTTTTCTATCTCAGAGGCAGGACAAATTACTTTAGCACACGGCTGACCCAAGATACTGGCAACCGCATCGTATGCCTCTACGTTCAGCGGGTCCGCAAGCGCAATTACAACCTGACTGCCCTCCAGCACAAGTGGAATAGCACACTGATTTTTAAGAAACTCAAGCGGCAGCTTCTTAACCAGCTCCGGATTCAACATCTCCGGCAATATGACTTCCACATATTCCCCCGGCTCGTGGACATCGCTTCCCGCACTCAACGTCTCGCTTCCTGCATGTCCGGCTAACTGCTTGTCCGGTTCTATACTCAACAGATGGTCTCCTTTTTTTGTTTTTGCCACCAAGGCACTAAGGCACTAAAATTTATGATATATTTATTTTTGTATCTTTGTGACTTTGTGCCTTCGTGGCTAATTTCCTTCCCGACAAATCGGAACGCAACTATCAATTCTTGCTATTATTTTCTTCAAGACCTTGTGATGCCGTTTTCATTTGCTTCTTCTTTTCCTCGGTTATCTGCTCCAGCTCTTTCTGGTTAGCCATAACGTGAGGAGTTATAAATATCAGTAGGTTTGTCTTTTGCAATTGGTCCTTCCTGAACTTAAATAATTCACCAACCAAAGGTATGTCACTTACAAGAGGAACCTTCTTCTCAACAGTCACCTTGTCATCCCGAATAAGCCCGCCGATTATAACCGTTGAATCCGTATTCATAGAAACAACGGTTTGAGCCTGACGCTTAGCGGTTGTGGGCGTATCCACAGAAGGAGTCGTGACATTTTCGATAAGTTTTGTGAACTCACTGTTTATTTCAAGCCGGATAAGCCCGCCCTGACTAATGTGAGGCGTTATCTCCAGGTTAATGCCCACGTCCTTATATTCGTATGTCTTTATCACCGTAGGAGTAACGGGGTCCACATCCTCGGTAATTCTCGATTGCATAACAAACGCCCTATTTTCACCGACAATTATCTTGGCCTTATGATGATTAGAGGTAAGAATGTGTGGCGTCGATAATATATTAACCCCGGACCGCTTTTCAAGAGCGTGAAGCACCGTTCCTATCCGAACGTTTGAGCTGCTTCCTCTCCACGCACCGACAGCTAACCCTTCAAGGTCGCCCTCGGCAAAATCAACCCGCGGCCCGAAAGCCGTTGCACCAAAAAATCGAACACTCCCTTCAACAGGCTGGTCAAGCGTTGCCCAGTCAATGCCTATCTCTTTCAATATCTCCTCGCTGACCTCAACTATGAGCATCTCAACCAGAACCTGCTCACGAACAATATCCAGCTTTTCTACAATGCCGGCAATGACCTCAAAATCCTGTGCTGAAGCTGCGATTATAAGTGCGTTCGTGCCCTCATCGGCAGTAACTTGAACAAGCTGAGTGCCTTCGATTGCACCGGCAATCTTCAAATTCGCCAGCGCCGCCGTCAGCGACTGCGCGACCTCCTTAGACTGCGCATTCTTAAGATACACCACGTGCACATTGTTTGCCCCCGTAGGCCGTTGAACATCAAGCTGCTTTACTAACCCCCTGATTACCTCGGTATCCCGGGCATTAGCTGCAACAATAATAGAATTCGTCCTCACATCAGAAATAATCTTTATCCCTGCTTCACCCTGGATAGGATTGCGGGAGCGGGCTGCCTGCGAAGAAGTATCCCTGGCCTTCTCCATTATACCGACTATCTGCTCGCTGAGGACCTGTGCAGAAGCGTATTTCAATCCAATTACCGTAACCTGCTCTTTCAGACCTGCTACATCGAGTTTCTGGATAATCTTGGCAATGCGATGGATACTTGCAGATGTGTCTGTAATGACAATCGAATTTGTCGTCGGATACATCGACATCTGCGCCCCGGCGCCTAAAAGAGGCTGAACAATCTGGCTAATATCCGCTGCGTTTGCGTATCGTAACGGAATAATCTGGGTAACAATAGAATCGTTCTGAGGGATTAGTAAAGGGTCGCTGCCAACACGAACCTCTATGTTGGACTTCGTGGCTTCAACCCTCGGGATTATCTTGACAAAGCCACCGCTCGGCACAGCCGCATAACCAAGCACTTCTAAAATCGACTCTAAGACATTATAAACCTCGCCAAGACGCACCTTTGTAGGTGACATCACCGTGACAGTGCCGCGAACATTCTCGTCCACAACAAAATTGATTCCCGTTATGTCGCCAATGGTCTTCAGAACCGTCCGAATATCAACCTGGTCAAAGTTCACAGATATAAGCTCGTCAGCCATACCCGGCTTATTCAACACAGGTAAATTAACAGATGTCACTGGTGATGATTGTTCCGAATTTAGGGAAGAAATCTCAGTAATTGAATGAACTTCCTTTGCACCTGCTGACGAAATATTCTTCTCATCTCCAGCATCCGATAAGTGTTTTGCCTCCTGATGGTCAATTTTGATTGCTGCAAAAGAAGTTTCCGCCATTGCCGATACCTTTTCACTGTCCGTATCTGTATCCGCACCCGTCTCAGTTACCCGTTCGGTTTGTTTTATAGCAGTGCCCTCAGACTGCACTTCTTCAGTTGGCCTTGTAATATCTTGCTGCACCGGCGCAACACCCACACGATGAGACTCGGATTTGCAACCTGCAAAACTTATCAAAAGCACCAACCCAAAACAAAAAAGGCCTTTTAATAAGCCGTGCAATTTTTGCCCTCTCTTATTTAAATGCTTTCGTGGCATCTATTTCACCTATGTCTTAAACTTCTACCGAACCTATCTCAAAGTAAATGACAGCCTCTCAGATTTACCATTTCGCAACAGCTCAATATCAATAGCTGTCTGCGACCTCGCCTTCTTGAAAATCTGGAAGGCCTTCTGCTTGCTTGTTAATCGCTGTCCGTTAACCGCACAAACAATGTCACCATTTTTCAAACCGAGGTCTCTTGCTGCGCTTATTCCCTCCAAACCCGTTATTTTAAGCCCTTCTACTTGGCCTTTAACAACATAAGGTTCAACGACAGCCTTTCCTAATGTCGATTCCACCTGTCCACTTTTTGCTGAAATTAGTGTCAAGCCCTCTCTATCCATCAAATCAGGTTCTGTAACCTCGCCGGGTTGCTCGACAGATTCCACAGTAGAAGGCACTTGAACAGCACTTTTATCACCTCCGCTTGTGGCTGTGAACGTTAATGTCTTTCTTTGTCCATTGTGAAGCAAAACGACCGCATTTTTCTCTATACTTTCAACACAGGCATCTCCAATTGCCTGGCCCATCCTGTAAAGATTGAGAATGTCGCTCCGAATATCTTTTATGATAGCTCGCGAGACCTCCGGACTGCCACAGACAGTCCCAACCAATGCTAATCCAAGTTCCTGCCCCGCAGACTGCATTGTCCCGCCGGCATTATAACTCGAGAGGACCTTGCTTCCGTTCAGCGCCCAATTTACATCCCCAAAAATGTTTCGCGCAACAATAGCTGAGTAATCTTCAACCGATAACTCCACGGGCCTGGTTTCTATAACCACGCCTACAGTCTCGGTGCCTGCAGCCGGGCTCGGCACGAAAATACCTCCCATCTGGCGCGGTATCATTACCGTTTTAACAATCACAAACGCAAGCACAATAGCAAGCGCTAACTTACCTGCAAACAAGACCTTACGGATATACAAATTGCTACCCTTTCTCATCCAAGCACACTTTCTCCACCTCAAAATCTATCGTCTCACAATCCACTCTACTTAACCCACAGTCCTTTAATTCAGACCCTCTGCGCGCCAGCAAATGGTCGGCTTTTCAAAGATTCTATTTATAGGGCTTTTGAAATGAAGTAGCTGCAACCAGATAATCAGCTTATCTCAAGCATCAGACCAGCGCCGCAGCCATCACGCAGTAGCAGGTATTTGCCAGCCCATGGAATAAAATTGGTGCCAGCAGCGACTTTGTCCGTATAAACAGCCAGCCCAGAACCACACCGGGCAGAAATGTCAAGACCGATATTATCTGGCCTTGAACTATGATATGAGCAACTGCAAAACAGGCAGCCGATAGCACTATACTTAGCCAGTTCCACAGCCTGCACCACCTGTGCTCGACTGTGCCTGCCAACATCAGAATATTGCTTTGCACATAACCTCTGAAAAATACCTCTTCGGCAACCGCAACGTACATAAACTGGTAAAATACCCAGCAGACCCACTTGTGCCCTTGCGGCAGCACAGGTTGTAAAGGCAATCCAAATCCCCAGAACCTCAGCAGCCATAAGCCGATAAACACAACTGGAAAAAATGCAAGGCAGGTCCAGAAAAGTGTCGCAAATATAAACCTGATTTGTTTGCTGTTAAAACCAACTTTAGGAAACTGACCGCCTTTAATTATCCTTGGGGCAAACGCAGCAGTAACCAAAATTCCAGGTCCGACAAGCCACCCTATTGTGGAAATAGCGCTTGTCGCCAGCAATCTAACGGCCAAAATTGCAGCGATTGTCACTACAATGGTTTCTACAAGCAAAGTTATATTAGGTCTCTTTGCTCTTCTATTAAAAAGATGAGCCGACTCAGTAGTCGGCACAGAACCCGCAAAAGTTATATCCCACGATGAATAGTTCATATTTAATATCTGCCTTAAGTGATACCGTGCACTTTCCGGTTGCGTCTGTCCCGCAGCTTCAACACCAACATCACGACAGCCAACCCTACATACGGCAGCAAAAACTCGACAATGTCACCTTCTCCACCGACAGACATCGAGCAGCCCCCGCCGCCTCCGCCTCCTCCACCACCGCCACTACTCTCACCGCTATCGCCATCATCACCCTCCGAACTGCCTCCAAGCAGATAAAATGCTGTAAAGTGCGTCGTCTTGAATTGAAAAGCGTGTAAGGTGGGCGATATCACTATATTCTGGACATTCGATAACCCCTGTTGGCTAAGAGCACCGGTCAGAGAATTATACCAGTATGCTGAAGTAGGATTGCCTGAACCCGAAGGTGTATATGGTATAGTAACTGTAACCGGCTGGCTAAACTGCATCCCGCTGGGACCAAAATCGTAAGAGCCCAAACATGGCGTTGCAAACGCCTGCGTGTTCTTAATTTTTGAGATTGTAATCTTTACATCGCACGAACAAGCTCCAGCCGGCACTATGATGGATACATCATCTACACTGCTTATATTCGCCGGTTCGGTGCCCACTGTGGCACCTGCGGAGGCGGAGACATCTTTTGCTTTCAGCGCCACCGGCTCCACAAAGGTGCTTGCAGCATAATAAATCTCCGTATTTGCACTTCTGCCATCAGTCCATACAAGATAGGGGTGGCCGTATTCGTCTATCCCTATGGCCGGCTCGCTCTGGTCTGCATTCGTGCCATCATCACCTACCAGAATATTTGTTCGAGAGTCAGAAGTTAACTCTGTCATATACAAGTCGGTGTCGCCACCGTCAGCAGCAACGTTTCGCTCATCCTGCCAGCACGCAAAGACCTTCGAGTTACCATTAGTGATAATCACCGGCTCCGATTGTTTGGCTGTTGATGTGTTGTCTATAATGCTGCTGCCGCTTAAGGGACTGCCCGGCAGGCCAGCCGACGTCGCATAGTATATATCCTGATTGCCGGACCTATCATCAACCCAAACTATGTGCAAAGTAGAACCCAATGATTCAACGGCAATAGCCGGACTCGATTGATTATTTGCACTATTAACTATTGGCACATTCGTCCAGGGGCCATAATTTGAAGCCGTCCCATAAATATCACTTGAGCCACTACGGATATCTGTCCATATCACATATACCGTATTGGATGGACCTACAGCAATAGCAGGCTCAATCTGGTCGGAACTGTTTGAGGTTATTTGAGAAACCGTTGCTGTAAGAAAACCATTGCTTGAGTTAGCTGCGTAAATATCCTGATTACCATTGCGGTCATCCTGCCAGACAACATAGACACGGTTTAGATTATCAACAACTATCGCAGGATTAATCTGATTATCGTTAGTGTCCGTAACCCTTTGCTCTGCAGACCAGCTCGTTCCACCAGTCGAAGTGGACACATAAATATCCCAGGTTCCGTTTCTGTTATCCTGCCATACAACATATAGTTTACCATCGCTACCTATCGCAATAGCAGGATTACACTGGTCGGCGGTGTTTTGTATCAGTCGGATGCTGCTGCCAAAATTATCTGCTCCGGCTGTAAGGTTACCGAAGTAAATATCCCTGCTACCTATCGACCCCGCTTGCCAAACCGCCCATATATTGTCGCTATTATCCCGCACGGTTGCAGGCGCAGCTTTTATCAAGTTATCGGAACCAGAATTGACCTTCTTATTTTGCCCAAACGACCGCATCTCCGTCGTAAATGAATATGAGCGCTGGCTCATTACATTACCCGCAAGGTCAGCGGCATTCACCGTTACAGTGACCGACTGGTCAAAATCAAACATCGCATTGGGTTGGTACATATAGGTATAGTCTGCCTTCGTTCCTGACCTTCGGCAGTTACCATAAGCACTACTATCGACAGCCGTGTCGCCAGAATATATAACATTATCATTAACTTTGATTGCCACTGAACTGGCATCCACACCCTTGCCGGCATCGGTGATATGTAAAATTACCAGGCTATTTAAGGGCACCTGTATAGAGTCGGCGGCCGGCGAACAATTAGCAACTACAGGCGGCGATGTGTCGGCGCTGAGGACAGTTATTGTAATTGTCTCAGAATCCCCGAGTGAGCCGTCACTTGCTGAAAAACTCACCTGATGGTTTCCCACCTGGTTACTCGCCGGGCTCCAACTAAAACTTTGACTCGCAAAGGTTGCGCCAGTGGGCAAACCATTCACCGAATATGTGAGCGTATCACCATCCGGGTCGCTCGCACTTGTCGCAAAGGTCAAAACTTCATTTACAAAAGCTGACTTATTGCCTACAGCGTTAAGAACAGGCGCCCTGTTGACATTGTTGACATTTATCGTGATTGTCTCCGAGTCTTGCGCCTGACCATCACTGACAACAAAAGTAACCGTATGGTTGCCGGCCTGGCTATAAGTAGGCGTCCAGTTAAATGTCTGGCCGGCAAATGCCGCTCCGCTCGGCAGTCCATTCACCGAATACGTAATCGTACCGCCATCCGGGTCGCTGGCTGCTACACCTATCGTTAAAAGAAAATTTTCATTAACAGATTTATTGCCTATAGCACCAAGCACAGGCGCCCTGTTGACATTGTTAACAGTTATCGTGATTGTCTCTGAATCCTGCTCACCCCCATCGCTGGCAATAAACGTAACCTGATAAGTGTTGGCCTGCTGATAGCTCGGCGTCCAGCTAAAGGTCTTGTTGGAAAAAGTTGCACCGCTCGGCAAATTCTGGGCCGTGTAAGTTATTGTGTCTCCATTCCCATCGGTAGCATTTACAGAAAAACTTAAAAGCGAATTCTCATTAACAGACTTGTTACCAATCTCATCCAGCACCGGCGGCTGATTATTAACATCTGCCGAAGCATATTCATTACAACCAACACTGTGATGGCCTGCGTCCCTTGCGGGCCCGTCTGCAATTATAAAACCGTCATCGCCAAGCGTCCCAAGCGAATCCGGCGGCTGGCTCGGTCCAGTATAGCCTGCCAAAACCTCTTGATATGTCTTAACGGTTGGCGCTCCGAAGTTTATGCCGGGAGAGCCGCTTATGAGCTTAAAACTAAAAGTCTTGCCTCTATCGCCGCCAAACTGACCTCCGACAGTCGGATTAAAAAGAAAACTCTTTTCCGCGAAAAATGGTGTAACTCCATTCGTTTCGTAATCATAATCATAAGGAGGTGATTGTCCCGCGCCGGTAACATTAGTGCCCGTTTTGCCGCCATAAGAATCCTCCGAACCATAGCCGATGAACTCAAAATAATTCGGATAGCCGCGTGGATGGTCAGGCCCTTCTTCCGGCTCTACCCAGTAAGCCACAAGAGAATTGTCTCCCTTTGCTGCGTTAGCGTCATAAGACGCATAAAAATAAATATTGTAGTCTTCACTATAGCCATTTTTGTTCGGGTCAGTTGGACTTGGGAGCGGGTATCCCCCAACAAAAACATTGTTGTAAAAGTAAATTCCCGTTCCATCAAACCCAGGCGTCCAATTAGTGCTAAGACCACCAGAATTAGAGTATCTATCGGCTATGTAATTCACGTGAAGTTCATTGTTCCACTGATAACCTATGTTAGTATTATTTCTAAAAACAATCGGTGCACTTAAATTTTGAAGGCCTATATTGCCGCTCCGAACATCGTAAAAAAGATTGTTCTCTACAACGATATCGTGAAAATATCCCGCAGCATAACCTGACTTAAAAAACATTCCAGTGCCCTCGATGTCGTGAACAATGTTGTTACGAAAAACCCAATATGGAGCACGAACTGCTACGGCACTGCCAGTATGTATTCCTTCATCACCACCGAACTTTGCAAACTGGACTTGACTTGTCTGGCCAGTGCAAATACTACCTTTGGGAAGATATGCAAAATAACCTGATATTTTATATATATAGATATTATAACAATCTGGGTTGTCAGATGTGTCCCAAGCAACACACTGGACAATGGATTTGGCGGTATAACAAGGGTCGCCTTGAGCAAGTCCAGTTATCCACACTTCCTCGCCTTCTATCAAAGCCGGAGGGCTGCCTTGAGGAAATACAGCAGGGTCGCACCATACTGCCTCACTGGGAAAATAAGGGTCATATTGGTTTTTGTGCATATCGTGCATATGATTACCTTCAATTTGAAGACCATCTACATTACGCACACCTCCAAAAATCTCGAGCATAGTTCCACCGCAAAGACCGTGTATGTTATTATAAAGAATCTTTACATTCGGGTCAGTTCCTTGAGTGCTTATGTAAATACCATTTTGGGCAGTCTTGACGTCACAGTTCTCAATAATGATATTTGCAGAGGCTGATATTTCACAAGCTGTGCCTGTCCGATATTTATTCCAACCATAAAGTTTGCAGTTATGCAGATGCACATAATTAACCCCTGTAATGTAAAATGGTAATGACGCTGTGGCTGGCCACGATGGCGGGTCGTTCGGGTCTAAACCAGGGTCAGCCTCTTGGAATGTTATGTCGTTAAAATCGTGATACATATTCTTCAGTCCGACTGTATTTCGGTAATATAATCTCTGTATCACAGGCGTATGACCTGTTGCAGCCCAATACTTAATCCAACTTGTCTGCTCTGTAAATGGACTCTTCTGATAAAAAGAACTGTAAGTGCCGTTCTTAATATAGACCGTATCGCCACCGATTACTTTCGGACTGCCGGAATAGTTCGGCTCAGCCCTTGTAATGGTTTTCCAAGGCGCAACCTCAGTTCCGGCGTTAGTATCAAGGCCGTTGGCGTCATCTACGTAATAAGTCGCCGCACCCGACGTATTGGTAGCAAAGGCAAAATAAAATAAACCGCCGACTATCAAAAAAGCCGCAAATGATAGACGCTCACAGGCCTTATAACTATGCCCGCTCCGCCAGACGAACCCGCCAAACAGATGGCGGGCAAGCGGCGGACAAGTTTCTATGCGTAATGCTTTTATTCTACTTGCCATAGGAATTTACCACTACACAAATGGGCTGTCTCATACCACCATATAAAATAGTAATAATAAAGCCAAGCAAAAGCAAATATGACCTTCTTTACCACTTTGAATTTGCGAGTATAGTAGCTGCCACCGGTGTAACGGCACATTACGTGATGAGCTTTTGTACCGTGAACTATTTCACAGCGTCAAGGAGGCGCAAGTGCTTGCAGAGAACTGGCGGGTAGAATACAATCATTATCGGCCGCACAGCTCTCTGGGTTATATGACACCGGCGGGGCCTGCGCCTCCGCCAAACAGGACACAGAACTTGGATAACTCTATAATTGCATGTGGCACATAAATAGGGGTCAGATCAGGCCAAAATATAACCACTATTCACTCTTTTGTTTTGAACCCCCTTTTCTAAATTGAAGAACCGATCTATTTTTAAGCTGGTAGGGCAACCTCTTTACAAAGTTACAGCCTCGTAAAAACAAGTTAAATCCTTTGTAAACAGAATATGTCAAAGTATTGCAAACGTAAACATGTTGCGAGATTATCTGTGTCGGTTTGGGACAAAATTTCCTTTTGAACTCATGTATATGATACAAAGGACTTGACTTATCAACACCCTCATCATAACCCTCTACGTCAAACAAAGAACATCCTTTCTCCTTAGCCCATTTTATCCCCTCCCACCACAATGATGGGCCGATACTTAAACTGGAGGGCAATTCCTTTGAGATAGATCGTTGGACAGCATAACCAGCAGGGTTTGCCGTTCTTATTCCCCTAATTATCCATAACCCGCCTAAGAAGGTATCACCAATGAAAGAATTGAGAAGAATACCGTATTCACTATCTTTAAGCACATGTTCAAATGTGGCCTTGAATTCTTCATAGGAAAGAGGTAAAATTCCACGTTCAGTGCGCATTTGCTCTAGACATTTAAACGCCACCACTGCATCATCGAAATTAGTGACAGGGCGCACTGAAACACTAAGGCGGCTCGCAAGATAGATTTGATACCGAGCACTTCGCGAAAAAGACCTAAGGATTTCATCTTCGCGGCGTTGGATATCCACCAAGCCGGTTGAGGTGCGATCCCCGGAACTGCTGCCATAGGTTAAAAATCCCAACGCAGCAATAGCTGACACAACCTCGTTGGCTTCAGGAAAAATCCAGTAAGGAGATATGCGGATGCTACCGACACTAAGTGTTTTGAACCGTGATATTACTTGCAAAAGAAACTCTCTGCCTTGTGTAACGTCATCGAAGGCTGGGCCGCGTAAGCAAATAGCTTCGAGAGAAAATTTATTTCCAAAGAATAAAGGTCGTATACTAAAGACTCCGATACATACAATTGAACCATTTATTTCTCCAAACGCATACACGGGAATTCTACCCTTTGCCCGTTCTACCTCACCGAATAGGAAATGTTGACGAGGATGGGAATGTTGGCATTTGTACCAGAACTGCTCCCATTGTGCTTTTTGGCCTTGGTCTAATTCATAACAAAAATGCAAATTCATACAGTTTCTCCTAAGTAAACGTGCGATTAAGTGAAGCGAATTATTATAAAAAATTATTCTTTATTTTATACATATTTTCCGAGAAATAAATTGTAAAAAATAGTTCCTTGCTGAAGCAAACATAACCATATTCTTTGATGATTTAACGTATATTTTGCCCCGATAAGCCCCCTATTAGTAGCCGAAAATAAGCATAATTTTTATGCGACCTCAATTATTTGCACCAAAAACGCTTTTTAACATCTTCGATTTAGCAAATTGCTCTATTATTATAGGAACTTGAAATCCAATTGGCTAAATGATGTTTTTCAAAATTATCCCTTGACAAAAAGTGCGATATGTAATATATTATTCTGCATACTACAGAAGTGGTACCCTTAAGGAGGAGGTGCTCTATGGTTCCTCCGGTGAGCGGCTTACCATTATGGCAAAAATGAGAACGAATTATGCAGGAATCGATTTTATCTGCTAAACAAATAATGCTTTGGGGCTATACCTTTTGAAGGAGCAAGTAAGACTTAACTTGATGGCGAAACCGCCCGTAACATATCGCCAGACGCATACAGCGGGCAGGATGCCCGTATGGCTTGTCTGGCTGCTGGCTATTGCCCTGCTAATATCTATGGGTATAACCTACCGCGCTCTGGCATCTCATCTCAAGCTTGTCACCCATACCCCTATCAGACTGCCTGTGCCTTTGAGCGATTTCCCTGCACAGCTCGACAACTGGTCCGGTGAAGATGTCCCAATTAGGCAAACTATTCAGCAGGTTGCAGGAAATGACGACTTTTTGAATCGCTTATATACAAATAAGCTGAACAACCAATGGGTCAATGTCTATGTTGCTTATACCGCGAGGCCCCGAACTATGCTCGGCCATAGACCTCAAGTCTGCTACGTGGCAGGCGGCTGGATTCACGATGGCACATACACCTCGCAGGTCATCTCATACAGCGGCAGGACAGTGCCCTGCCTTGTCCACCGCTTCCACACGCCCGGACCAGAGCGAGAGGACACAGTAGTCCTGAATTTCTACATCGTCAATGGTCAGCTTACATCCGATGAAAGTGTCTTCTCCGGCGTAGGTTGGCGAACCCCAAATATCAGCGGCAACCCAGCCAGATACGTGGCACAGGTTCAGATAAGCTCAGTCCTTGAAAATTCGACCAGAAAAGCCGCTCAGGATATGACCGATTTGCTGCTGGATTTCCTTCCTGATGAAAACGGTAATGTTAAAGCAGCCAAGCCAATTATTGAGCCAAATAATACTATAAAATAAGCTTGCTTATAAAAACAATATAACGAAAAGAAACATAACTAACCCTATCAAAAGAAGTTACATCCACTTCTCGATGTAACCGACAGGGACGGAGTATGCCTGATAATGAGATGAAAAATTCGTACCTTAACTACGCGATTATTGCTACCACCCAGCTAATGAAGCAGCCTAAATAGGCAGAATTCAAAATGAATGAACGTCCCAACAATAACCCTAAAACAAACATCTACAAACTGCAAGTGACAGCCGACGCCGACGAAATACACGCCTTTCATCCTGTGCGAATCGAAAACATTACTGAGCAGTTAAGGCAGATTTACTATAGCGGCTATACCAACATTCTCGAAATCGGCGTCGGCAAAGGATTCTTAAAAAACTGTTTCAAACTGTTCCCGCAAATCTTACTTACAACCCTCGACATATCTGAAGACGTGTCCCCGGATTACGTAGGCTCAGTTACTCACATGCCATTTCCAGATAGGCATTTCGACGTAATCGTGTGCTGCCAGGTTTTGGAACATCTACCTTTTTCAGATTTCCTTCCAGCTTTGAAAGAAATCAGACGGGTTGCCCGTCACAAAGCGATAATATCTTTACCGGATAAGAGACGCCATTTTGGCATTGCGGTCTGCCTTGCTCGCTTTGGCTGGTTCAGGTTCGAATGGAACCCATCAAGGAGACGCCACGCACGACAAGAATACAAATTTAATGGCGAGCATTACTGGGAAATCGGCTGCAAAGGCACTCTCGGCAAAGATGTGGTCAAAAACATAAAAGAATCCGGTTTCAAAATTGAAAAACAATATCGTCTTTGGAAACATCCTTGGCACTGTTTCTTTATTCTCAGGCCATAATCGGCAATCTGTCAATAAGTCCATTCTGTATTGCTACCACCCAGCTAATGAAGCATCCTAAATAGGGCCTTTTCGTGGCTAATAATCTGTGTTAATCTGCGCAATCTGTTGTTGCTTTTGTGTCTTTTACCTTCGTGTCTTAGTGTTAAAAAACCGCTCAAAACTGCTCAAAAAGTAACTCATTTTTGCACAAAAGTGTTAAAAGTTGCTAATTTTTGACAAAAAAGTACAAAAAAATGCTCATTTTTACCCTCATTTTTACGCTAAAAACAAATATGTCCTATAATATCACTACTTATTCCATCACCAACCATCCCGTTTTCAAAATTTTCGTCAAAAACCCCCCAAATTTTAATTTTTTTTATCTTTTTATTAACCTTTTTAATTCTGCCTCCGACTGACTTTTTTTCAATTTAACTCCTTTGTCACACAAAGCAGCCAAATGGCACTCGACTAATCCAGAGAGCGATCAACTCGAAACATTACGACCAGACATGCTGGAGACACAAGAACAAACATTGACAGATATATCCCAGGAGAGCGATTTTTTTGACACGTCTCACCTGAAAGCGGAACTAAAGGCACGTTCCGTCCGCGGCGGAGCGGTCACTATGACCGCTCAGGTAACCAAATTCGTGCTGCAAACAGGTTCGACGGTAGTTCTGGCGCGTTTGCTGACGCCGCAGGATTACGGCCTGATTGCTATGGTTACTGCGATTACCGGGTTTGTTGCGCTGTTTAAGGATATGGGGCTGTCTATGGCCACCATTCAGAAGGCCGAGATTAATCATTCCCAGGTCAGTACCCTTTTCTGGATAAATGTGGCAGTCAGTCTTGTGCTTGCATTGATTTTAGCCGTGGTTGCCCCGGTAATCTCCTGGTTTTATAGTGAGCCCCGGTTGACTTGGATTACGCTTGCTCTGGCTGGGACCTTTATATTTTCGGGTTTGACGGTTCAGCACCAGGCCTTGCTGCGCAGGCAAATGCGTTTTTTGATCCTTGCCACGATTGAAATAGGGTCTATAGGTATTGGCATCGCCACCGGAATTGTCATGGCGTGGTATGGTGTGGGATATTGGGCACTGGTTGGCTTGCCTGCTGCTACAGTACTAACTAATACGGTTCTTGTTTGGGTCTTCTGCGGATGGCGGCCTGGCTTGCCTGTTCATAGAGCAGGAGTTCGCTCTATGGTTGCCTTCGGCGGCCACCTGACGGGTTTCAATACAGCTAATTACTTTGCTCGGAATTTTGACAATATACTTCTGGGGCGATTCTACGGTGCAAGTGTCCTTGGTTTGTACAGCAGGGCCTATAACATAATGATGTTACCCATAAGCCAGATTCGTAACCCATTGGATTCAGTCGCAATTCCAGCACTAAGCCATATCCAAAATGACTCTGTTCGATACAAGAGGTATTACATCAAGCTGGTTACTTTGCTGGCTTTCCTCACGATGCCACTAATGGTCTTTCTGTTCGTTTGTGCGGACCAGGTCATTGGTCTATTGTTAGGCAGCAAATGGTCAGGGGCCGTTGGTATTTTCAAGATATTGTGTGTAATTGCCTTTATTCAACCCGTGGGGACTACATGGGGAGTTGTGCTTGTTTCGCTGGGACAATCTAAAAGATATTTCACCTGGGGTATAATAAATAGCATAATCACTGTTATTTCTTTCTTCCTTGGTCTGCCGTGGGGGGCTATCGGCGTCGCCGCAGCATACACAATCATCAGTTATGTACTGTTAATACCTACGTTGTGGTATTGTTTCAGGCGAACACCCATTTCTATAATGGACTTTCTTTCGGCCATTTCCCGACCAGTAATTGCCAGCATAATCATGGGATTTACAATTCTTCTATCTCGCCCATATCTGACCAGCGTGTCAGATATTGTCTCGATCGGGTGTTCTTTTATCATTGGCTTTCTGACATACCTCGTGGTGTTACTTGTTGTACCTGGGGGCTTGCCGCTTTTGCGGGAGTTTTCTTCGTACCGATCCTTTCTTCTTAAGAGAATCGCGTAGGTACGGATGTTCAGGCGGTTTTTGGCAAATCCGGCGAAGAAGGTAATTATGAATGACAAGTGCGCGGTATTTAAAAAGGGAAATAAGAACTAATGGTTGACCCGTCTCCGTATTTTCGAAGAGAATACGACAGCAAACAGCGTTTTATCAGCTACTGGCACCAGATAAATGAAGTAATGACACTTGCTCTCGGTCCGGTCCTTGAAATCGGAATCGGGAATGGCTTTGTCGCTAACTATTTGAAAAAGAGCCAGATCGACGTCACTACGATGGATTTCGACGAGCAACTCAGGCCAGACAAGGTTGGGTCCGTGTTATCTATACCTTTTCCCGATGGGTCATTTAAGGTAGTGGCATGTTTTGAAGTACTCGAGCATTTGCCGTACGAGGATTTCTCAAAAGCTCTGAGTGAAATCTATCGTGTGTTGGGCGAATATGCCATTCTGTCCATGCCGGATTCAACCAGAGCCCATCGGGTTGAGATATGGATACCCAGGTTGGGTACATTCAAGAGATTGATACAATCGCCATCGGTGAAACCACTGAAACATGTGTTTGATGGGTATCATCATTGGGAGATAGGTAAGGATGGGTATCCATTGAGCAGGATTATTAGTGATATGAAAAGAGTCGGATTTGAACTTGAGAAAACATTCAGAGTATTCGAAAACCCATGCCATAGATTCTTCAAATTGAAAAAGGCAGCAAAATGATCATAGCGGCGTACCATCGCTGGAAGGAAGCGCACAGATGCATAGGATCCTATTCTACAATGCGGCGAGAGCCTTTCTATCGTGTGGCGGGCAAATACTTGCCAACCGATGCTGAGGCGACCGTCATAGACATCGGCGCCGGTAATGGCCTCTTTGCTCAGTTGTTTTCTCTGGATAAGAAGTATAGGAACCTCGTCCTGCTCGACGCAAATATGTCAACAGTCCAAAGCCTAAAGATAAGGTTCACGAATGTTGTGTTATACCGCGCTCCTGAGAAGTTGCCCTTTGAAGACGGTACAGTCGCCTACGTTCATTGCAGCCACCTCGTAGAACATCTGGAACCAAAGGAGGTCTACCAATTATTGAAAGAGATAGACAGAATCCTTATTCCAAGAGGGGTCTTTGTCGTGAGTGCCCCCATGCTTCATGGGCGGTTTTATGATGACCTCAGCCATGTAAGGCCTTACAATCCTAATGTTTTCGAACGTTATCTATGCCACAATCTTGAAAACCGATCAGCCGACAGCATTAGTCAAAACTACTCTGTTCTCGAGTTGGTCTACCGCTTCGGACCAGCCGACCTTCAGGGCATTTTGGGTTGCTCACTTGCAATAGTCGACTTGTTTATCCGCGTACTTGCTAAACTGTTCTCCTTCCTTGGGATACGCAGATATGCCAGAAATGGATACACTCTTGTACTTTGCAAAGGAGTTTAGGAACCTCAGCCGGGCCGGCTGGACACACGTGGAAGCTAATTACGACATTGACAAGTTGAATGATCGGCTGATGGAGATTTATAAAGGCTTGTTAAAATGAAAGATGATGCACAGAAAATTTCCCATAATAAAAGGAATAATGATGTATATGAGCCTGGCTTGGTCTCTGTAATTATTCCGACCTACAATCGCGCCGATTGCATTGCGGGGTCTATTGATAGTGTGTTGGCGCAAACTTACCAAAACTACGAGATAATTGTCGTTGATGATGGTTCTACTGACAACACCAAGCAGGTTCTGCAACCTTATGTGGACAATCGTCATATTCAGTACTTATACCAAAAAAATGCCGGCTGCGCCGCCGCCAGAAATACAGGGATACGAGCATCTTGTGGGGAATGGATAGCTTTTCTTGATTCGGATGACAGATGGCTGCCTGAAAAACTTGAATGCCAGGTGCAATATCTACATGAAACAAGGCTTGAAGTCTGTTTTACCAACACCTATTTTGACTCTGGGGACGAAAGCGAAAATGCAATCACAAATCCTGAGACGCGGAGTGCCACTGACAGGTGGATAGTTACTGAACCGCTTGATATAGTCACGACTCCAAACCCATTTCACACTACCCTACCTTCGATGTTGATAAAACGAGGATTGTTAGACAAAACTGGCTGTTTTGACGAATGGGTCTTATGGGGTTCGGACTCACGTTTTATTTTAAAAGTTTGCACGGAGAGACCTATTGCTTATATCAATAAGAAATTGGTTATTGCAGACCGTACAGCAGGTAGAGACCGACTTACAATAAACAGAGATATGAATTCAGAGACAGGTAAGGCGCATCTCCTCATGAAAGTACTTACTTATGCCGAAGTGTATTTCCGCTGCCGCAAGCAAAACAAAAAGGTGGCTAGAAAAGTTCGGCGCATATTCGGAAATTATGTCTCGTCTCTTGCGATAAGTTGTTGCATTGAAAACAATACCTCAGACGCAAGACGGTTCGCGCGGGACGGTATACATTTTGGTGGCGATTTGAGAGCGTATGCCAGATGTTTTGCCGTATTACTATTCCCTCGCCTCGTTAAGCACCTCCGAAAAAAACGGCGAACAGCATCGATAACTTAAGGTTAGTCCATGAACGCTGCCAATGCAATACGAAAGCACCTGCCTGATATAAACATATACGTGCGGGTTTGCAGCCACGACCTCAGACAGGCGCACGTCAGGTTCTTGACGAGGTCATATCAAAGATTCGAGAGAGCTTGTAGTCTGGACGGAGGCCCAATGAAAATCAATCTGGTCTTTATTATTGGTAATTTCGAATAACTGTAGTGCGCAGAATGAGCGAGAACGAAGATATTGACATCCTGCTAATTACCTACAACCGGCCTATATACACGCGTTTAACGCTCGAGCGACTATTTGCCACCTGCGACCAGACAATGCGAGTGTGGATATGGCACAATGGTAACGACCAGCAAACCCTGGAAGTTGTCCGTTCTATGCTAAATCACCCACGCCTATACAAATTTCATCACAGCCCCGAAAACAGAATCAAGCTCGAACCTATTAATTGGCTGTGGGGTAATGCCGAGGGACAATACCTCTCTGTCATCGACGATGATAGCCTTATGCTTGACGGCTGGGCTCAGAAGCTGCGCAAGGCGCACAAGGACGTCCCGGAGTTCGGAGTCATTGCCTGCTGGCACTTCCAACCGGAAGATTTCCGATACGACTTGGCTCGTAAAAAAATAAAGCAATTTCAAGGCGGCCATCAACTCTTGCAAAATTTGTGGGTCCAGGGTTCCGGCGTAATGATGAAACACAAATGCCTGGAAACAGGCGGCTTGCTAAATCCCAACGAAGGACACCCAGGCTACTGCCACAAACTCGCTGCATCAGGATGGGTCAACGGCTGGTATTATCCTTTAATCTATATGGAGCATATGGATGACCCCCGGTCTCCTCATAGTCTGTTAAAAACCAATGAGGATTTCAAGCGTTATATCCCTTTTTCGGCCAAAAATAATAATGTCAAGACACTCGCCCAGTGGCAAAAGCAGCTTAAGAGGTCCTCAATTATAGTTCAGAAAGCTTCGCTTAATCCCCGACACCACCGCGGCTGGCATAAACGTCTTAGAAAGGCCTGGAGGGCCACCAGATTATTGTTCGGACTGCCCGGAAGGTAAAAACCACCAGATAAGAGTTCACTAAATCCAAGTTGTAAGTGATGGCAATAAATAACAAAAAAACCCAAATTGCCTTGTTAGGCGCTTCTTTTGACACCGGAAATCTCGGAGTGAACACCCTCGCAGAGGCAAGCATAAAATGTATCCTGCACAAGTGGCCTGACGCCGAGGTAGCTCTTCTCGACAGCGAACGCCAACCGGGCCAATCTCAACTGCAACTTATGGGAAAGAATGTCACGATATACCAATTACCCATAAGATTCTCCAAGAATGTATTTTTGCCCAATCATTTTTGCACGCTCCTGATGTCCGCCCTGCTTCTAAGGATAGCACCTTTCAGCCGGCTCAAGAAAGCATTGATGAAACGAAATCCATATCTCAAGAAAATAATAGAAACAGACCTCGTAGCAGACATCACAGGGGGCGACAGTTTCAGTGACATTTATGGCCTGCGAAGGTTTATCATCGTGTTCTTATCTAAATTCTTACACATTCAATTTGGTAAAAAATTTGTTTTGCTTCCGCAGACATACGGACCATATAACTCAAGAATATCCAGAGTACTCGCAAGATACATCCTGAAACGCGCCGCTGCAATATATTCAAGAGACAAGGCAGGCGTCGAATACCTGCATAATTTCTTAAACACCGACACAAACAAAAAAGTAAGATGTTTGCCGGATGTTGGTTTTGTCCTCGACCCTTCAGAACCCAAACATATCGACACAGCAACATTAAAAAATATCAAAACTAAAAATACCGTTCTTGTCGGCCTTAACATCAGCGGCCTGCTTTATAACGGAGGTTACACAAGAAATAATATGTTCGGTCTCAAAGCCGATTATCGCAAGACTATCGAAGCCGTCATAGACCTATTTATGAAATATGAAAACACGGCCATACTCTTAGTCCCACACGTATTTCCTCCTCCTGAGCTTGAGGTCGAAAGTGACCCGCAGGTCTGCCTGACTGTGTATAAGTCAGCAAACAGAAAATACAAAGACAGGATATTTCTGGTGCAAGGCCAATACAACCACAACGAAAGCAAATACATCATTGGCCTGTGCGATTTCTTCATCGGTTCTCGAATGCACTCCTGCATCGAGGCCCTTTCACAATTCATCCCAGCCGTCGGCCTCGGTTACAGTAAAAAATTTTATGGCGTATTTGAAACAATCGGCGTCCAGCAATTCGCAATAGATATGCGCCAGCTCGAAACCGACCAAATCATAACTACCATAATCAAAGCCTTTGAGGAGCGTCAAATAACTTCAGACCACCTTAAGCTCGTTATTCCCGAAGTACAAAACAAAATCCTGAACCTGTTTGAAGACATCTTGTGACAAATAAAAAACTCCAAACCATTGAGCAAGTAGTCACCTGGCAACTGTGTATGGGTTGTGGTGCCTGCGTTTGGGCCTGCCCCCAGAAATCCATTTCCCTTATCGATATTTTAGACCAGGGCTTACGACCTACCGTCGATAAGCAAAAATGCCAAACCTGCGGCTTATGCCTGAAAGTCTGCCCCGGCATAGAATTACTGCACAATCCCTTTCCCACGGAAACAATACAGCAGCTTAGAAAATCCTGGGGACCGGTGCTGGAAATGTGGGAAGGTTATGCAGCCGACCCCGAAATCCGTTTCAAAGCCGCTTCTGGCGGCGCAACTTCTGCACTGGCCCTTTTCTGCCTCCAACACACGCAAATGACAGGCGCCCTGCAGATACGTGCTAAACCAAAAGCTTGCTGGCAAAATGTCCCCTTCTTTAGTCGTAACAGAGACGACCTGCTATCCTGCACCGGCTCGCGCTATTCCCCAGCAGCCCCTTGCCAGAAACTCGATTGGATTGAGCAGGCCGATGGAAATTGCGTCTTTATTGGCAAGCCCTGTGATATTGCAGCCCTGCGAAAATCCCAGATGATTAGTCCGGCACTCAATAGCAAAGTCGCCCTGACTATCAGCATCTTCTGTGCCGGCACGCCGACATCGCAGGGAACTAAGGCACTGCTTGAAGCAATGGGCGTCTCACCTGACCAGGTTTATGAACTTAGCTACCGAGGCTATGGCTGGCCAGGTATGACCACCGCCAAAGTTGAAGGTGACAACAATCCAATTCACAAGATGGCCTATAGCCAGGCCTGGGGTAACATCCTAAGTCACTATGGGCAATTCAGGTGTGAATTGTGTCCGGATTCAACCGGCGAATTTGCTGACATATCCTGCGGCGACGCCTGGCACCGCCAAGCAACTAACGGAGACGGTTGGTCCCTAATCCTAATCAGAACACATACAGGCAAAAGGCTCTTCCACGATGCTTTACAAGCCGGCTATATTAAAGCCCAGCCTCTTGACCCAGCCATACTGCCAAAATCACAAAAAGCCCTGCTTAACCGCAGACGAACCATCTGGGCAAGACTGCTGACTATGCGAGTGATGCGGACACCTATCCCTCGTCTGCAGGGCTTCTCGCTATTTGCAAACTGGCGTGCCTTAAACATAACTGGTAAGATTCGTTTGCCTCTCAGCACAGCTTGCCGAATACTATCCAAAAAGTTTCTTCATACAACCAGACGCTAATGATTAATTTTGCAACAATAACATTTACTGTTTTCTTAGCAATCTTAACGATTGCCCTGCCGCGCAAGTACTTTTTAGCTACCTATGTCCTCGCAACGTGCTTCGTGCCGGCTGACCAGCGCATAATCATTATGGATTTAGACTTCACTGTGCTTCGTATACTCATCGTAGCCGGCGTCCTGCGAATCCTAATCCGCAATGAGTATGAAAAAATCACCTGGAACAAATTTGACAAGCTCTTATTCGTCTGGGCTATTGTCGGCGCCGCAGCATTTATAGCCCAACAGCTCACTATAAGTGCGGTTATCTACAAATCCGGCGTGTTATTCGATATTGTCGGCTTATACTGCCTTTTTAGGCAGCGCATCCGTTCGTGGAATGACATCGTACCCATTCTTAAGCTCTTCGCCGTCTGTGCTGTATTGTTGGCTCCTTTGACCGCCGTCGAATGGACAACAGGCAGAAATCCTTTCATCCTCTTAGGTACAGTCCACACAGCTCTCCGAGAAGGCAGGTTTAGGTGCCAATCGTCTTTTCCACATTCCATTATTCTTGGTGTATTCTGGGCCAATCTGGTCCCCATATTCATCGCTCTTACAGCAGCCAACCGATGGAAATCCATCTACTGGCTCAGCGTCGCCGCAGCGGTCTTTATGGTCATAGCTACCAGGTCCAGCACTCCTTACGGCACACTGATGTTTAACCTTGTATTACTATCGATATTTGGCCTTCGCCGATATGGCCGATATATGGCACTGGGATTTTGCGGATTAACAACAGCTCTGCACATCGTAATGAGAGCACCGGTATGGCAACTAATAGCTCGAATACGCATTGTCAGCGGTTCTACCGGCTGGCACAGATATAAGTTAATCAACGAAACTATCAAACACTTCTCCGAATGGGCTCTGCTCGGAGCCAAAAGCACCCTTCATTGGGGCTTAACCGATATTACCAACCAATTCTGCCTGGAAGCAGTCCGCGGCGGGCTGATAACCCTTTTACTTTTTGTGGCACTTTTAATAATCGCTATTAGAACCGCAGGCAGATTCTCATTGCAGAACATCACATCTGATAAACAATGGTTGGCCTGGGGTATCTGCGTATCAATCCTCGGACATTGTGTCGCCTTCATCGGGGTCTCTTATTTCGGTCAGATACATATGCTGCTTTATCTAACCTTTGCCATCGTTAGCGCTATGTATGAAATGTTAGGAGTCCCTTTCCACTTAGCTCAACCGATTAATCCGAAACTTATAAAATCTTTAGATACCAGATTCCAGCAGCACATACCCCGAAACGATTATATGAACTAAGCTTAATTTAAGGATGTTTGACCTCGCAATTATGGTTGCAGATGCTTGCCCGCCATTCGTGTGGCGGGACTCCTCACTTTTACAGAACCATCTGAGCAACAAGTTTATGCCGGACATAACCAACGAATTCAACAAAGTAACCATCCGTCGGGCAGCCCGCAACGATATGGAACCGCTGCTTGCTATATGTCGCGACAGCTTTCTGGACAGCATTCGTTGGCAAGGACCAAGATTCTTAGCGACAAGGTGGTTGACCGTTGCTATTGTCTCCCGCTCGAGTGAAATCTGGGTTTGCTCGAAAGATAGCAAAATAGCAGGGTTCTGCATCATTATAACCGACCCGTGCCTCTGGCGGATTGAAAAACCCAAACGCGATGGCCCTATGCCTACCAGGCTGCTCGCCTCAGCCACATGCCCAACAATAGTGTTTCGCAAAATCTACAACAGGATAGTCAACTTTCTGGCAGGTAGTCACAACAGCCCGCCTGACCAATACAACTTAACTACCCGGAAAGCAGGCAAATCTATCTGGATTGAGCTTATCGCTGTATCCGACGCTATGCGGCGTCAGGGTTTGGCTAAATATATGCTCCGCTTCTGTGAAAGCTATGCTAAGGAGCTCAAACGGTCGGCTGTAAAACTTTGCGTTGGCTCGACCAATAAACCTGCACGCAATCTATATGAGCGAACCGGTTTTACTTGCACAGTCCAAACGCCTGTCTCCTGTATCTACACAAAAATGCTCTCTGAACAGGACCAAACAGAACAGAAACTCTGCTAACAAAACATACCTTATGCACAACTGTCAGAAAAACTATAACAACTCGAAAATAACCATCGCAAGAAACATCGACCAGATTGAGGCAATCCGACCAATATGGGAAAAAATGCAACAAAATGAAAATTCCCCAAAACCCAACGCTGACATTGATAGATACCTATCAACGATAACTTCCGCAGAACAAAAGATTGAACCCTACGTGATACTCTTACACAACAATAACCAGCCACAGGCTATCCTCATAGGCCGAATTGAAAACGCCCAGATACCTTGCAGACTCGGTTATAAAACTTTATTTAATCCCTCCATTCGTTGTATAATAGTTGTCTATGGCGGAATTATAGGACAACTTAATCCCGATGTTTCTGCACTACTTATACAAACATTGATAAATAGTCTCAAACGTGGCGACGCTGATGTCTTATTCTTCAATCATCTAAGACTCGACTCGCTCATGTATCAATTCGCAACAACAAAACCTAATATTTTGTGCAGACATCATTTTCCATTGATTGAACCGCATTGGCAGACGAAAGTGCCGGACACGGTGGAAGATCTTTACAGCCGTTTTGGCAGAAAGCGCAGAAAGGAATGGAAACGCTTGAGCAAGAGACTAGAAGAAGCTGCTGGAGGTCAGATTGAAGTGAAATCCTATCGCCATGAGTGCCAAATAGATGAGTTCGCGAGAATTGCCTCCAAGATATCAACTGTAACTTACAAGGACAAGATTGGCGCAGGATTTGAAGATACATCTCAAACACGCTCTCTATTGGTACAGGCGGCGCAGTCCAACTGGTGGCGAGGTTATGTCTTGTACGCCGGAGATGAACCATGCGCCTTCGAATCAGGAGTTATCTACGAAAGGACATATTTTGCGGAGGTCATAGGCTACGATCACCATTGGGGACCATTTAGCCCGGGAACAATATTATTTATAAAGGTTCTTGAAGAGTTGTGCCGTAGTCGAAGCGTCAATATTTTTGACTACGGCTTTGGCAATGCTGAATATAAGGAAAGATTCGGCACCGATTTCTGGCTTGAAGGTTCCGTTCACATTTTTGCACCGCGCCTTTACCCAATACTTCTGAATCTGGCTCTCACAAGCACCTCGGCTGCTTCCGGCGCACTCAATTATCTTGTTACCAAAGCAGGTGTCTATAACTGGGTTAAAAGACACTGGCGCAACCTGCTGCGGAAAAAAGCTGCCCCAGCAAATAATCAGGAGGTAAATTAAAATCATCACGATTGTTATACTAATTGGCCTTACCTTATTTGTCCTTGTCGTGCTCTATTTCGGAATCCCATCTATCTACGCAAGATACTTAAAAATGTCGCTCGCAAAAAAAGCATCTAAGGCCAGAGCCTTAGTTCTCACATTCGATGATGGACCAGGCAGCAGGTTAACCCCCGCAATTTTGCGGATACTAAGTGAGCACCGCGATAAAGCAACGTTCTTTCTGCTTGGCAGAAACGTAGCGCAACACAAACAGATAACCCGTCAAATCTTTGACGAAGGCCACGAGATTTGTTCGCACGGTTACGACCATTTAGACCAATGGACCACCTCGCCCGTTCGTGCATTAAAGGATATAAAGCTCGGCTGGCAGACAATTAACCTGACCTTGGGTGTTAATCGCAGCACCTATCCATTCAGGCCTCCCAGAGGAAGATTAAACCTTATTTGTCTGCTTTATCTATTAGCCCGCAAAGTGCCTATTGTCTATTGGTCTTCAGATTTAGGCGACACCTGGCTGGATTCAATTGAGCCACAAAAAACGGCCGACCTTATAAATATAAACCACGGAACAGTCTTTTTGGCCCACGATTTTGACCGTGCTGAAAACGAGATCGGACTTGAGAATCTTATCCTCGAAGCAATTCAAGTCGCCCTTAAAACCGCAAAACAGTCACGTATGCAAGTTCTGACTGTTTCAGAACTATTGAATAAATAAATTCAGGACACACAAATTGGACGTATCGGTAGTCGTAGTCAACTGGAATACAAAAGACCTTCTCCGCTGCTGCCTTAACTCGATTTACGAGCAGGCCGGAAATGTCAGCAACCAGATTATTGTTGTTGACAATGCCTCCACCGATGGCTCAGCAGAAATGGTCCGCTCAGAGTTTCCCGCAGTTACTTTGATTGTCGAGCAAAACAACCGCGGCTATGCAGCAGCCATCAACGATGCAATTAAAATTGCCCGGGGTAGATACGTCTTAGTTTTGAATAGCGACATAATTATTTGTGACAAAGCTATCGAGAAGACCGTCGGCTATGCCGACCGGCATTCACAGGCCGCCGTCGTTGGCTGCCAGGTCAGGGACAATCCCGATAAAATCCAGATGACCTGTTTTCAATTTCCCAGCCTGCTCAACCTTTTCCTTCGCTCAACCGGCCTGGCAAGAATCTTCAAATACAATCGTTTCTTCGGCCGTGAAGATATGCGATGGTGGCAGCGGGACAGCGAACGCCAGGTCGATGTCGTTTCCGGGATGTTTATGCTTGTGCGCTCCGAAGCCATCCGTCAGGTCGGACCAATGGATGAGAATTTTTTCCTCTACTGTGAAGAAACCGACTGGTGTTATCGATTCGCAAAAACCGGCTGGAAAATGCTGTTCTGGCCCGGCGCAATGATACTTCATCCCGGCGGAGGCGGGCACAGCAGTAAAACAAAAGAATTGCAATTGGAAGTCCAAATGAAAAAAAGCACTCTTCTCTTTTTCAAGAAGCACTATGGCACAATCCAGTATATCCTTGCTCGTCTGCTGCTGGCGTTCTACAGCGGCTGTCGATATCTCACCGTTATTGTGAGACTGCTTGGAAAAAGCATTACTCGACAGAATGTCGCCCCCGACTTGAAGGAAAAACAGAAACAATGGGTCGCGTTCAAATACTGTGCCTTCGGCCTTGAACCATAAAAAGTAGAATACCGCTCGAAAAATACCTGTTTATATGAAACAGATACTCAAGACAGCCCTGGCAGCTATTTATGCTGTATTTGTGGCACGAAAAAAACCCTACCGAATTGTATTGTTCTACCACTCTGTAAAAAAACAGGACATCGGTAATTTTGAAAAGCAAATCTCTTACCTGGCAGGTAAATGCAAAGTAGTTAAGGCATCAGAAATACTCACAGCATCTATCAATGGGGACAATCCGGTTGTTGCAATAACGTTTGATGATGCCTTTGTAAGCATTTTTGAAAACGCCCTGCCGGTGTTAAGAAAGCACGGATTGCCAGCCTCGATTTTCGTGCCTACCGGCAATCTCGGTCAACCACCAAGATGGAATATTCCTCAAACTTCTCCATATAAAAACGATATTGTGATGAGCGAAAAACAACTGACGGAAGTTAATCAAAACGGCTTTGAGCTTCTTTCGCATACGGTCTCGCACCGCGTATTGACTGAATTAGATGACAACATCCTAAAGGCCGAATTATCGAACTCGAAATCGGCATTGGAAAAAATTCTTGGCTGTGAAGTTTGCGGCATCAGTTACCCCCACGGAGAGTGCAACCCAAAAGTTTGCAGCGCAGCCAAACAAACAGGCTACAAATTAGGTTTCACGATTGAGCCTGCTGTTGTGAATGCTTCCACAGATGCTATGCAAATAGGACGCATCGCCGTCTCTCCACGCGATAGCCTGTTTCAATTTAAGCTTAAAGTCGGCGGCGCATATCAATTTCTGAACTCTTTAAGAAACATTAAAAGAAAATTATTGAAACGATAAGGTCCAAAAACAACCAAAATGAATTATACAGCCCTTATCGACAACATAATTAATCAAGACTGGGAACAATATGCCGGCAACTTTGCCGACTATAGCATATACCAGACCTGGCCATATCAGCAAACCCGCGCCGAAGATGATAACCAGCAGGTCAGCCGTTTCATCATCAAGGATGAAAACGGCCAGGTGGCAACAATGGGCCAGGTTCGCATAAAAAAAATAAAACCCCTCGGTCTTAAAATTGGCTATATCCAGTGGGGACCTCTCTTTCGCGGAAAAGACGGCACATTAAAGTGCAATGCAGCAGCACTCGAAAAATTAAAAGAGGCATACATCGGCACCAAAGTAAATATCCTGCGAGTCGTCCCCAATATTTTCAATGATGAAACTGGTTTAGAAGTTGCACAAATACTCCAATCCTGCGGCTTCCAACCTGTACCTTATGTAACACCCTACCGCACTATTATCTTTCCCCTCGAAGGCTCGGAGGAAGACCTCAAATCCAGACTGGATAGAAACTGGCGACGCAATCTAAAAAAAGCACAGTCAGCCAAAATCGAAATAAAACAATCCTCAAACAGCGAATACTTTGACATACTGGAAAATCTATACTGGGTTGCGATAAAGCGAAAAGGTTTTAAGGGCCTTGACCCCAAAGAGTTCAGCCGACCTCAACCGATGCTTTCACCACAGGAAAAATTGAGTGTCACTATCGCCTACTTTGATGGCTGTCCCGTTACAGCACTTGCCACAAGCAATCTGGGAGACACCGCAGTCGATATTCTCGCAGCAAATACCCAAAAGGCCCTCGAATGTGGCTCATCATTTCTGACTTACTGGACAGCCTTTTGCAACAGCAGGCGCTGCGGAATGAAAAGATATGACCTTGGCGGTATCGACCCCCAGAATAATCCTTCCGTCTATGAATTCAAGCGTAGAACAAGCGGCAAAGAGACCATCCACATAGGAGCTTTCGAAATATGCGAGAGCTCCATCGTTAAGAAAATCTGGCACGCAGCCGACCGAACCTATCGTCTCCTGAAAAAATGGAGCCCTACGGGCGAAGCCTGTGGTGCCTCCATTTCTTCGGCGGAATCCGCCGAAGCATGCCCTCCTACGCACAAGGCTTCGGATGGTTATCCTTTTCACATTCATCCAAGGCTAAAAACCGCGGTCTTCTGCGAAGGCGGATAAATCCATAACCAAAATGACAGACAAACTGACAAATACTCAAACTATAACGTCACAGGGCAAATCTGAAACCGTCTCGTCCACAGCCTCCGGCAATTTAAAGGTTGATGTATTTGATAGCTTCGATGAGCTTGCCTCAATGCAGCAGGAATGGGACAATTTCGTCGAATCAGTAGGAAGCGAAATCTTCCTCACTTATGATTGGTGCCGAATATGGTGGAAATACTATGGCAAAAATCGCACCTTGAAGGTTTTTGTTTTCCGCATCAACAACGAATTGTTAGGCATAATTCCTTTATTCTTCGAGAAAATCTGGTTGGGGCCTGTCCCCATCCGCACTGTCAAAATCGTCGGGACAGACTTTACTATCAATACCGTTAGTCCTCCCATCCGCCCAGCCGTTTTAGAGCCGGTTGTGCAAGAGCTGCTTACCAGATTATGCAACGACTACAAATGGGACATAGTTCATATAGGCCCTCTATCAGGTATATATCGCTCGGCAGAGCTAACCGGAGTCTGCGGCCAATTCCTGCCCCCCTCCTTTTGTATTCGTGAGAGAAGTAGCGGCTTCCAGACCTATCTATGGCTTCCAGATACCTTTGAAGAATACATCAAATCCCTCAGTAAAAATTGGCAGCGGACTATAAAACGCAGCTACAGAGACATATCTCAAATACCCTGTGATAAACCACAGCAATTAGTTGCCAACTTTGCAACGCCTGAAAACTGCGAACAAATCTTTGATAGATTCGTTCAGCTTCATCAGCAGCACTGGCAAAAATTGGGAAAGTTAGGCCACTTCGCAGATTGGCCAGAAGCCAAAGAATTCCACCGCGAAATGGTAATGATACAAGCCATACACAATAGGCTCCGCTTACTTGAGCTAAAATTTGGCAATTACATCCTGGGACACAACTATGATTATAAACTCGGTAACATAGACCACGCATTCCTCAACGCACACACACCGCTCGACCAGATACCAGGCGCTGACCCGGCCATACGCCTGGGAATCGTTATTTTCTGCGAGCAGGTAAAAAGAGCTATTGAGGAAAAAGTTGATTATATAGATTTGATGCCCGGCAATGATAAATATAAACTGCTTCTTGGAGGCAAACTTCTCCCTACAAGAAGCATCTACATCTTTCCCAAAAAATTATCAACTTTTATTCGTGTATCTATATTTAGAGCGCTCTCATCGCTTCTTGACCTTTTTTACTACAGAATCTGGTTCTGCCGGCTGGCAGCCAAGCTGCCGCTGAAGCGCAAACCGCTCTGGAAAATCTGGATAAAAACACGCTCCTTTTCATAATCAGCAATACCAACGGATTCAACTAACAAAACTAAAAAAATCAAACTCTTTTCTAATGAATTTTTCAATGAACTGGTTGAATAATAGAAATATAAAGGCAACTCTAAAAGGCAGCATGGTTTGCCTGCTCAAACGCTACATCGGCCCATTTAGAACATGCCGAAGGTGGCTGGCAAAAACACAATGGCTCAGCCTGCCTGAGCTGCAAGAAATCCAGTTGAGACTGCTAAAAAAGCTTATCAGGCACTGTTACAATTCAGTGCCGTTCTACCAAAAGATAATGGATGAAAGAGCAATAACGGTCGAAAGCATAAAGTGTCTCGAAGATATTAAACAGTTCCCAATCCTCACAAAACAGGACGTCCTCAAAGCTGGTGATTCGCTCTTTTCCAAGAAGTATCCAAAGTGGATAACGCATATCGCTCATACCGGAGGAACGACTGGCTCACGCCTTACATTGAAACGTGATTTGTGGTCGATTGGGAATGAGCATGCATTTGCGCGGAGACAGTTCGATTGGGCCGGAATCAGTTTATCTGACCCGTGTGCCTACATGATGTGGCGGGTAGTTGCCGCTCCTGGTCAAAAGATAGACAATCCTTACGTGTTTGATGGAGCCATGAAAGAACTAATCCTATCAACTTTTCATCTATCTGAAGATATGGTTCCCACGTATGCGAAGGCTATCGCTGACTACAAGATAAAGGCGTTGGTGACATACCCATCGGCTGCATACGTTGTAGCCAGAGTTTGTTTGAACGAAGGGATACGCATGCCCCTTAAAGCAGTGCTAACGACCTCAGAAACCCTCGACTCAGCCAAAAAGGAAACGATTTCAAAGGTCTTTGAATGCAAAGTATATGATTTCTACGGCGGCAGTGAACGTGTGTGTTACATTCAAACGTGCGAGCACGGTAGTTACCACATTATACCCGAGTACGGCTTAACCGAACTTATCCGTGCAGAGCCGCCGAATGATGATTCTTATCGAATCATTGCGACAGGGTTCTGGAATATGGCAATGCCGCTAATCCGATATGATACGGGTGACCTTCTTGAACCCGGCAGCAATACCTGCCAATGCGGTAGAGCTTTTCCTGTGGTTAAGAAGATCATCGGGCGCGAAAATGCAGTTCTTACCACACCATCCGGCAGAACATTAGGGTCAACAGCGCTCGAGTGTATAATGGAAAACACGCTGTTCGCTATGCAAAAAATGCCCGTTCTGGAAGGACAGGTGATTCAAGAATCACATGATATTATGACCCTCGAGTATGTTCCGCTTAAGGGCTTTTGCCAGAAGGATACAGATAAGTTGAAGTCGTTGGTAGCAGATAACTTCCCCGCTGACTTCAAAGTTAACATTCGTCCTGTGGAGAAAATAAGTAGATCCGTAAGCGGGAAAGCTTTATCACTAGTTATTTCCACAAAGCTTTCAAAGATGAACAATAATTTATGATTAAAAGACAGAATATAATCTGCTTTGGACCCTCTGACTGGTGGGCTATGAATCCAAGCTGCGCCACACATATTATGAAAAGATTGGCACAGCGAAATAAGGTTCTATACGTCAATCCCTTCGGCTCGGACCTATTGGCTGGCGTAAAAAGGAAAAAGGGACTTGGTGCCCGCATTACCCGAAAGCTCAAAAGCCTAGCAAAATATCTGCGGCATCCGCAAAACAATCTTCACGTATTCAGCCCTATCTTTCTTCCAATACAAGGTAAGAGCTGGATAGATGCGACCAATAATCTTCTGATTAAGCTGCAGCTAAAAGCAATCTGTTATTTTTTAGGAATATCAAAACCGCTGCTCTGGTTGGAGAACGTCCGTGCAGCCGATATGATGAGCTGGTTCAACTCTTCACTGAAACTCTACCACGTCTCCGACCTTTTCGCTGATGATTCATACATAACTAATCGCCAGTTGCAACGTCAGCGGGAAAAGCGAATTTGCAATGAAAGTGACCTGTTAATCTGCGTCTCAAAGGAACTCTACAACAAGAAACAATCGCAGAGAAGCAATGTATTTTACATACCGCACGGCGTAGATTTTGAACTATTTCAGCAAGCCGCACAGAAAAACCAGCAGCCGGAAGAATTGGCAAATATATACAGGCCAATCGCAGGATATTTCGGAACACTAACCGCTTACAACGATATTGAACTACTGCTCTGGTGCGCTAAGATGTTGCCCGATGTCTCCTTTGTGCTTGCGGGACAGATTACCGGCGGCGATTACTCACAGCTAAAGCAAATGAGCAATGTCCACTTTTTAGGCCGATTGCCTTACGAGAAGATTCCACAACTATGTGCTTCTTTCGATGTATGTTTGCTGCCCTGGAAGATGAGCGAGTGGATAGAATGCTGTAACCCATTAAAAATGTTTGAATATATGGCCTCCGGCAAACCAATCGTCTCGGTGCCTATCAAAGAAGCAATGCAGTACTGTGACCTTATCAGCATTACACACAATACAGAGGATTTTGCCAAAGCAATTTGCTGGGAATTACAGAATGACACCCAAGAACGTTCTCGTAAGCGAATTGAAATTGCACGAGAACACAGTTGGGATAAGCACGTGGAAAAAATATCCGAGCTAATTGAAACCGCAATCACCGCTAAACAAAATATTGACCCCCAGCTTGCCGGCCAATCAGTAGGAGAAATCAACTGATGAGTGTATTAAAGATAGCCTGCGTCGGCGACACAATGTGTGGCGACTCATTCAACCTGCTGGGCTGCGGTGTCGCCTCCAGTATAGATAAATACGGCAGCGATTTTCTACCAGCAGACATCGTTAACATTTTCTCCTCGCACGATATAGTGCTGTGCAACGTAGAGTCAGTTCTATCCGACATTGGCCGCAAGGAAAACAGCCTCCGCTCTCTCAGTATGCGGGGCCGCCCACAAACAGCTACGCACCTGGCTAAGTGGGGTATAACAGCAGCTCACGTTGCCAACAATCATATTCTCGAACAGGGTCTCGACGCCGCAGTTGACACAGTCAACCAACTGCAAAAGGCTGGAATAAAAATAGTCGGCGGAGGTAAAGATGGCCGTTTCCAGCCAGGCATTGAAGCTGTCAGAATGAACATTGGTGGTCAACCTGTCGCTATAATTGGCGCCTGTCTCCATAATGGAAGTTATGCCTTCCGTAGCAAATTAGGTGAGGTCCTCCAGATTATAAAGACCGAAGCAGACGAAGACAATCTTGTAATAGTCTCCATTCACTGGGGCGATGAGCTTATAGACCGTCCCAGCATCAGGCAAAAACAAACCGCAAAACAATTTATTAACGCTGGTGCCTTGCTGGTGATAGGCCATCACCCCCACGTAGTGCAGGGTATCAACGCCTCAGACAACGCCTTGATAGCCTATAGCCTCGGCAATTTCATCTTTGACGGGCACTGCGAAGCTACAGCCTGGTCCATAATACTCAGCGTAACAATCTTAGACAAAAACGTAATTAAATGGGAAGCAATTCCAATAATATCAGATAAAGATTATCGACCTTTTCCTGCCCAGTGCGAACAGAAAAACCAACTGCACAAAGAAATAATGCGGCGATGTCATCTCGCAAATCTGCAGTCCGTCGATGCGGAAAAATACGAAAAAGAATACACCTCGGAATTGAAAACCTTAGAGTCAAAATCACGACACAATCTATGGTTTGATATCGCAAAAAGGTTCATCCACTATAGACCAATTTATTGGCCGCAGATTCTCTTACGACCAATCCAGAGACGTTTAGGTATTTGGTAATGACAAAACAATTAAAAATTTGCTTGGCCGCCTCTGCAGGAGGTCACACCAGTCAGCTCCTTAAATTAAGCCGAAGCTGGAATGGGCATCAGACCTTCTGCGTTACTACAACACAGCTCGTTGCAGACCAGCTTCGCAAATTCGGTAGTGTTTATGTTGTCGGAGAGTCCAATCACCAGCATCCTCTAAAAGTTCTTGCGGTATTGATACGCTGTATCAAAATTGTCCTGCGCGAAAAACCTGATGTCGTCATAAGCACCGGCGCATCGGCGGGCTGTCTTATGTGCCTTCTCGGCAAACTACTGGGTGCAAGAGTAATCTGGATTGACAGTATCACCAACATCGACAGGATTTCGCTGTCGGGAAGAATGGTGCGATATATCGCAGACCTCTTTTTAGTCCAATGGCCTGAACTGACAACAAAATATAAAAATATAGAGTATCTCGGTGCAGTAATATGATTTTTCTAACAGTCGGAACACAATTCCCGTTTGACCGCCTCGTGCGGGCGGTAGATGAAGCCTTCGACAATGGCTTGTTCGATGAAGAAATATTTGCCCAGATAGGCCAGACCTCTTACAAACCTCGTAACTTCGACTCAACAGTATCCTTAGAAAAAAATCTCTTTGACGAGCACCTAAAAAAGGCCTCAAGTGTAATCAGCCATGCCGGCGTCGGCACAATAACTCTGGCACTGGATAACCAAAAACCATTACTTGTTATGCCAAGATTAAAAACATACGGAGAAGTCGTTAATGACCACCAGGTCGCTATCGCCCAGAAGTTCGAGGAGCTTGGCCACATATTAGTGGCTTATCAAGAAGAGCATCTCCCAAAAAAAATTATAGAACTAAAATCATTCATCCCACGTAAAAGACACATCCAGACAGAAGCTATTGCCGGCCGAATAGCAAAGTTTTTACAGTCGCTGGCAAACAGTCAATAATAGTTCTTTGACTAACTTATTCGATAAACTAAAAATGCTGCATAATCAGCCTATAAAAAACACAAAAATTAAAGCAGTAATACTGGCAGGAAACCGCGATTTCGGCAGATGTCCCCTCGCATCGCGCCGTCCGCCGGCCCTCTGGCCGATCGCCGGAGAACCAGCCCTGCAGCGACTGTTAACCTCCTTAGCTAATCAAGGGATAAAACAGGTAACAATCTGCGCCAACGCGGACAACTTGCTGTTGCAGAAATCTATTCATATAGATAAGCGCTTGGATGTAGAATTTCTGGATGAACCGCTGCCGCTCGGCTCAGCCGGATGTATCCGTGATGCCGCTGCTAACCTAACGGATGCGATACTTGTGGTGCTCCCCGCCGCAATAACCTGCCCTCCAAAAATCGACCTGCTCCTGCAGGCCCATCACGCCGGCGGCTCCGACTTCACCGTAATGCTCAACCCTAACAATAGCGATACAGAAACACAACTATCCGGCATATACCTCTGCAATCCAGCAATCCTGCAACATATACCACAAGAAGGTTATTTCGATATCAAGGAAGGCCTGATACCACAATTGCTGCTCTCCGGCAAAAGCGTCCACACAGCTCCCTTACCTCATCACGCCGGCAACTTCCGAAACTGGCAGCAATACCTGAACGCCGTTTGTAATTATATTGAGAATACCCCAAAACCAGACCAGGATTTGAAACCCTTCAGGCAGCCTAACCAGCAAAACGTGTGGACCGCCTCTACGGCAAAGATTCATAAAGATGCCCGAATTTACGGGCCTGCTGTCATTATGGATGGCGTCACCATTTCAAATGACGCCGTCATTATCGGCCCGACCATACTCGAAAGCAATGTCACCATTGGCCAGAATAGTGTATTAGCAAATAGCGTAGTGTGGAATGACGCTAAAATCGGCCCAAATTGCCAAATCCGACAATGCGTAATCGATTGTCACGCCGTCGTCCAGCCTGATACCGTTGCAGCCGAAAAACCCATACTATTTAGGCAACCAGGAATACTAACAAGCTTAACTACTAAGACCTCGCAAGTTATCACAAATAGCGAAGCTTCGTTCCAGGACCGCCTGCAGCCATATATCGACAAAATTGAGGAAAAATTGCCAGATTGGGAACCAGCCAATAAAAGAACTATCGTTTCTCTCCTTGCAGGAACACTCGTTTTTATCGCATTTCTTTGGTCCTATTGGCCCGGTCTGGCAGACCTCTGGCGAATATGGCAAAGAAGCGACGAATATTCTTCCGGCCTTCTGGTCCCGTTCATTGCCGTTTACATCTTGTGGTCAAGACGCCACGACCTCGCCAAATGTAACATAAGGCCCTGCGCTTGGGGACTATTTGCATTTCTTGCAGCGCAGGCATTCAGACTATTTGGTCTATTCTATATGTACGGCTCAGCAGAAAGATTATCCATTGCTTTAACTATCGCCGCACTGGTGCTGTTACTATTCGGCTGGCAATTATTTCGAAAGGTATCTACCGTTTTATTATTTCTTTGCCTGATGCTGCCCTGGCCCACCAGAGTTCAGACCGCCGTTACCATCCCATTTCAGCGATGGGCCACCTCATCAGCAGTATTTTGTCTCGAGATGATGGGTTTTGAAGTCGTTCAAGAAGGTAATATCATCCACATCGGCCAGGCAAGCGTCGCAGTTGCCGAGGCCTGTAACGGATTAAGAATGGTAACGGCGTTTTTCGTAATCGGCGGCCTGGTCGTCCTGCTGGTTAAACGCTCCTGGTGGGAAAAACTTCTCATCTTCGCCTCAAGCCTGCCAATCGCCCTGCTATGCAACACCATTCGGCTAACAATCACTGCTCTGGCCTTTACCGTAATCGGCGGCGAGTATTGGGAAAAAATATTTCACGACTTCGGCGGATATGCAATGATGCCGCTGGCCCTCGCAGCAATCGTCGGCGAGCTTTGGATCCTGACAAAACTAACTACAATCTCAGAAAAACAGCAAGCAATCATAATTACGCGACAAAACAGATAATTATTAACCTTAAATTACTTCTCGAGGAGAATGAAAAATGAACACTCTGGAAAAATATCTTGACAATGTGATTGAACAAAAACCTGCTTATCTTCCTCCGCCGCATACCCCTCATAGCGAACCTGCGGCCAATCTGATTAGCGGCGTGCTTCGACGGTGGTATATTGTGGCAGCAATATTTTTGCTTGTTTGTGCAATCGGCCTGCCGGTAATATGGCTTTCTGTCCAGCCGATATACAGCGTAACCGGCGCAATAAGGGTCGCTCCAATTTTAACAAACATCCTCTCCGGCGAAGCAGACCGCGGCGAAATATCAAATTACCAGAACTTCGTCAACACCGAGGCCCAAAAAGTTACCAGCCCCCAAGTCGTCGAAATAGTTGCAGACTATTTGGTGGTAGAAAAAAAACTAAAACTATCGTTCTTCGAGCCTAAAACAACAGGCCTGGTCCCAAAACTAAACCGCCTGTTAAAAACTACCGAGACAAATCCTGAACCGGCAAACATACTTAAACAGGCAATACTTAACCAGGTAATTACTGCCACCGCCGACCGCTATAGTGAACTGATAAAGGTAACTATGAAAAGCCCCAACCCTACGGAAGCCGAACAAATAGTCAATGCCTTCATCAGCAAATATAAGGACTACCAGGGCCTTATCTCCGCCCAGGTAGACGACAACAAACTCAAGGTCCTTAAAACTGAGCAACTGAACCTGTTCAATGACTTGGAAATCCAGCGAACAAAAATTGCCCAACAGGCACAGGAGTATGGCACTACGACCCTGGCAGGCCGTCACGATATGAAACTGCAGCGCGTCGCCAGCCTCCTCGCTGAACTCACCAAAATGGAAGCTCGCAGACTCTACCTCGAAGCGCAGGTAAAAGTCCTTGAGCTGACAAAAGAGGAATCTATCTCACCCCAGGAACTGCTTAAGCTCCGCGAAGAATACGTAAATAGCGACCCTGCGGTAAAGCTCCTGGTGGCCACTATAATCCAGTTAGAACAGGAACTGATTGTCGCAAACCAGACATTGACATCTAACAACTCGGAGCTTGTTCGCAAAAAGGAGCTTCTGGAAGCAATGAAATCACGCCTCGAAGAACAGAAACAAACCGTAGGAAAAACCTTTGATGAGACGATGTCAACAGAGCTTACCAAGAACACCAATCAGAAACTTCTCAATGCACAGGTCGAGCTTGAACAAACCAAAGCATACGAAAATCAGTTCCGTGAAATACTCTCAAAAGAAGATACCGAAACCATCGGGCTTGGCCGAAAACAACTGGCCATTCAGGACCTGCAGGACCAACTGGAATTAACCAAGCAGATTTATGACACAATAAGCCGTCGCATCCAGGAAACGGAAATGGAGCAAAAACGCCCCGGAAGAATCTCCGACTACCTTAACGCTGAGATTTCTCAAATCCAGGACAAGCGCATCAAATTCTCAATGGTCCTTATGTTCGCTGCAGCAGCCTGCGGAACACTTTTAGCTCTCCTGAGAGAAAAAATCGACCGTAGTTTACACACACCAGATGATATTGTCAGGCGCATCGGCATCCCCCTAATTGGAACAACCACCAGTTCACATACCGTCAAGCCAGCTCTTCTCCCTGGCCAGATAGTCGAGGACTACCAGACCATTCGTGCCAACCTCGGACTGCTTAATGGCGGAGGTATGCCAAAGAAAGTCGTTGTCACCAGCCCGGGCATCCAGGAGGGCAAAACCACCTTCTCTATTAACCTGGCAACAAGTATGGCCAAATCAGGCAAAAAAGTCCTCCTGATAGACGGCGACTTGAGGAAACCGGATATCGCATATCTTTTGAACCTCCCTCGCGGCTCAAGAGGTCTGCAGGATTTGCTCTCAGGAAAAGAGTTTGAGCAGGTCGTTTGCACCGTCCCTTCAACCGGCTTGGATGTCCTCGCAGCCGATTCTCACAACAACGCCGATGCCTACGAGCTGCTCGCTTCGCCTATCGCAGCACAACAGATAAATATAGTCACTCAAAGATACGACCACATAATTATTGATACTCCTCCGGCCCTGGCCTTCCCAGATGCCCTGATGTGGGCCAAGCTTGCCGATGCAGTAATTCTTACCAGTTTCGCAGGCCGGACAACCACAGAAGACCTTAGAGAAACAACTCAACGTCTCAAACAGATAAATGTCAGAGTGCTCGGCACCATTTTAAGTAACGTCAACGCCAGCGACAGCTACTATCATTATGGTTACAACCATTACTACTCAAAAAATGCCAATACGCAGAAAAACACTAAACGGGTCAGGACCAAAATACTAATGCAGCTGCAGAACCCGCAAGACAATCCGAATAATCCCTCAAATCCGGAGCAAAAATAACCAATTTGAATCGTCCCTGAGCATAAGTTTCAAAGCCGTTTATGAATCTCATTATCATACATAGAAACAGCAGCTCTCAAACCTCCAGTGGTCGCCAGCTTTTACGGTTTGCTGTCTCCGGTGAACCCATCGCCAGCATCGTCCTTAACGGATTAAGCACAAGTTTATCCATCGACCGTGGCACCGAAACCGTCTTTGCTATCCCTCAAGAATGGGACATCAAGCTCAACACAGGTTCGCCCCAAATAATATCTTATGGTGAAAATCTACAAATCCCTGCCGAGTTCCTTAACAAGATAAAAGCATACTCCTCCTCAAACTCCTGGCTCGTCATCTCCAATGGCCGTTTTGCTGCCCAAACTAATCGTCCCCTCCTTACCAGAGTATTAACCACTATTCAGGCCGATGTAGCAGCAGTTAGTATCGAACCCGAATTGCTCGCAGGCTATGAAAAAGTGCGATTGACAGCACAGGGCAATATCGCCGGTATCCGCCGTCTCTACTCCCATTCCGCCGAGCCTTCACCTCTCCCTGTTGATTGGCCTCATCATCTCTTTATCAAAACCGATGTCTTTAATCGGACTTTCACCTGCAATACCTTACCGGAATCCTTTCCTGATTTCATCGACGGTTGCCGCACAAACACCGTGACATTCCGCGCAGTTAAAATCGCCGGCACCGTCCTGGACTTGGAAACTGAATTCGGCCTGCTGAACCTCTGTAGGACAAACATCGAGCGTCAATCGCTTCTTTGCAGAAACCTTACTGCTGCCGACAATAACAAAATATCGCAAGAGGCAAGACTACTTGGCAAAGTCCTTTTGGGTAAGAACATTGAAATCAGCCCCAAAGCAATCATCATAGGCCCAGCCATCATCGCGGATAACGCCAGACTCGGTCAAAGTGCTATAATAAATTCATCAATTATCGGCCCAGATATTACTGTTCCGCGCGACCAGCTTATCGATAACCGCATTTTAATTGGCCCACAATTTAACCGCAACCAGAAAAACAATCTTCAAACTGCCGGTCCAAAAGGAATTTGCCGTATGGAACTCGATTTAAGCCGCCTAAATGACAAGGCAGTTTTCCGCACCTGGTCAAGACTCTCTTACGCACGATGTTTCAAGCGAATCATCGACTGCGTCGTTGCGATAATAGTCCTGACTCTATTTGCCCCAATAGTACCCTTTATCGCCCTGGCGATAAAACTAAGCTCGCCCGGCCCGGTATTCTTCAAAGATAAACGCCAGGGACTACACGGAAAAATCTTTAACTGCTTGAAATTCAGAACAATGCTCGCTGGTGCCGACAGAATTCAGGATAAACTAAGGGTCGCCAGTGAAGTTGACGGCCCACAATTCAAAATGCACGAGGACCCGCGACTGAGCACCGCCGGCAAATTCCTGCGGGACACATTCATCGACGAAATACCTCAATTCATTAACGTCTTACTCGGTCAGATGAGCATCATTGGACCCAGGCCCTCACCGGAATCAGAAAACACTTTGTGCCCATCCTGGCGCGATGCACGCCTTTCCGTCAGGCCGGGAATCACAGGACTCTGGCAAATCCGTAGAACACGCAAACCTATGAAAGATTTCCAGGAATGGATTTACTACGATACCACTTATGTCAGAAACCTGTCGCTGAAAACCGACCTTTGGATATGCTGGCAAACCATCAAAGTAATAGCTGAGGACTTTGCCCGCCAATTCTAAAAACGATATTGTGGATTAAAAAAGGAGAAAGAAATGGCAAAAAGATACTTTAACTGGAAACTGGCAATAGTGCTGCTAATAGGCCTTATTGTTCTGGCCATAACGGCTTTCGGACTACGCCGATGGCAAAGAGCTAACAGAGCCGACCGTGGGCTTGCCGCTGGCAACAAAGCCTACGATGAACACAGATGGGAAGATGCCGCAAAAAATCTAGGTAGATATCTGGCCGTTAAAGCAGATGACATACCTATACTGCTCAAATACGCTGATGCGCACCTTAAAATCATACCTCTTAAGCAAAACAACATCCAGCAGGCACTAAACGCATATCGTGCCGTCTTACGCATAGATAACAACAACCGCGACGCCGTCATCCAGCTTGCAGGATTGTTCTTCGCTATCGGCACACCTGGCGAGGCCGAGCTAATCACCACCCGATACCTTGAAACAAATCCGGACCCGGAAGTTCGCAGACTATTGGCCGTAGCACTGGCAAACCAGCGAAAATTCAACGAAGCAGCAGCAGAGCTCAAAAGCATCATCGCCCAGGACCCTAACCAGCTCCTCGCCTACGAAGCCTTAGGCCGGCTTACTGAGCAGCGCCGTGAAATCTTCTCGGAACCACCCGAACAGTGGTTTGACGATGCAATAAAAAATAATCCCTCCTCCGCTCTTGCCTTTATAAGCCGCGCAGGCTTCCATCTGAGAAACCAAAACAGAGCACAGGCACTGCTTGACCTTGAACAGGCCGAAAAAAACAGAGCACAGGCACTGCTTGACCTTGAACAGGCCGAAAAACTCGATCTATCCGACCCTTCGGTCCGCCTGCGACTCGCTGCCGCCCTCATCGACGCAAATGTCCTGGACAAAGCAGAGCAACATCTTACAGTCGTCCAAAAAGCCATCCCAGCAGACCAGTTCCTCTGGCAGGCCTGGGCACAACTGGCATTGCGAGCAGGCTCGAAAGAAAAGATGGCAGCCGTAGCCGAAAATGCACTCAAAGAGCTTGCTTCTCAACCCTGGGATTTTATGCCCACTGCCGCAGATTTATTCATCCAGGCTGGCCAGCTCAACCGCGCCGCCGACTGCATCTCAAAACTACGCCAGATGGATATCGCCCCGGGCGCTGTCGCCTTCCTCGAAGGTCTTGTTGCCGACCAGAACGACCTGCCGTTTGAGGCCGTCAAATGCTGGCAGAGGGCAATACAATTAAATAATAAGTCGCCGCGTGTCCGATTAGCATTGGCATCGGCTTTCACCCGATTAGGTGACACACAATCGGCACTTCGACAGTTGCGCACACTCGTCTCTGAAAACACCGACCTCTCCGAAGCTCACCAGAGACTTGCTAGGATAGAAGCTCACCTGAGACTTGCCAGACTATTAGCCCAGACCAGAAACTGGGCCGAAACTATAGAACAGACCCGCATAGCTATGCAGCTTTCACCCAATAATCCCGAACCTGTTTTGTTACACTTGCAAGCTCGGATGCAATTACTTGCGGCAAGTTCAACACCCGCAAACGACCAAAGCTGGCAGGAAATAGAAAATCAGTTGTCCGCACTCCAGCAGGCTACAAAAGACACACTCGATGTCAAACTTACCCAGCTCCGGCTGGCAATAAATCGGAGCAACTTCGCCGGCGCCGAGTCGCTCCTAACGCAGCTAAAGCAAGACCATCCATCCCAGTTAAAAGTCGCAATAGCCGAAGTCGAATTGCTCGCCGCCCAACAAAAAATAGATGAGGCAATACTAAAACTAAATCAGACTATAAATCAGTTCCCCGACTCCACCGAGCCGGTCAAATTCCTCGCACTTCTATTGGCTCAACAAAACCAACGCGAAAAATGCCAGGAAGTCATCAAAAATGCACTAACACGCATTCAGCTGCCTCTTGCACAGCGCGAATTAGGCCTATTGCTCGCTGAATCGTATGTGAGTTGGCGTCAAACCGACCAGCTATATCCCCTGCTCAGCGAGCTTGCTCACAAACTTCCTAACGACATCCTAATCAAACGCTGGCTCCTGTCATCTGAACAGGTCGCCAAAGACACACAAAAATCACAACAGCTCATTGACGAAATCAAATCCCTCGAAGGTGAAAGCAGCTGGCAATGGCGATACGAACAAGCTAAAGCCTGGTTCGCAGCAGCTAATTTCAAAGACCGCTACCCACAGATTATTCCGCTCCTGCAGGAAAATCTGCTGGCTAATCCTGATGACCAGGCAAGTCTCCTGCTCCTGGCCGCAACTTATGACCGCGGTGGTGACATCCAGATGGCTCTTTCTACTTACCGTCAGGCTCTCGACCGCTCTCCACGCGACCTGCGCGTCATTGTCCCTGCTGTCGCTGCACTCTATAAAGCAAAAGAATATGACCAGGCGGAACAAATCCTGAGCCGCACCTCGCAGGAAAAACTCTACCACCCACAGCTACAGCGATTCCAGCTCGAAAGCTACCTCAGACGCGGACAGTTCAGCTCGGCTTCTGACATCCTCGAAGATATGCTTACCAGCGACCCGAACAACCAGGCCGCTTGTCTCTCTCTTGCCCTGCTTAACATACGCCAAAACAAATTCGACGAAGCAGCTAAACTGCTCGACAACTTAAGAAAACGCGACCCCAGCTCGCTGGAGGTGATGTTCGCACAAATCCAGCTAAATCTCCGGCAAAATAAACCTCAAGAAGCGCTGACGCTCTGCGACCAGATTGTAAGCAACCTCAACAACGCACCAGCCTACATCATCCGGGCCCGAACGTTTACTTCCCTTGGCCAGCTTGATAAGGCAACTGAAGACTTCAACCACGCTGTAACTATTGAACCAAACAACGTCGAAACCTGGGCTGTCCGAAGCGACTTCTATTTTATCACAGGCCGGCCTGACAAAGCACAAGCCGATATCCAGCAAGCCCTGTCTTTGGCCCCGGACAACATCCAGGTCCAGAAGCGGGCAGTTTCAATATTGTTCGCTTCTGGTAATCCCGACAAAATTAGCCAGGCAAAAAGCATTCTCGACAAGTCTTTAGAATCAAACCCCGCAGATAGCCAATTGCAATTACTTAAAGCGCGCTTACTTCTTGCTGAAGGCACAGCCCCAGCAATTGAGAGTGCTACTGCGATTCTTCAAAAAATTACCGAAGAGCAGCCCAAAGAAGCTGATGCCTGGGCGCTATTAGGTGAAATATCACTAAGACAGGGTCAACCCGGAAGAGCCGTTGACACCGCCCTGCGTGGCCTGGTCCACAAACCCAACGATAAGACCTTGCTACTATTGAAAGCTCGTGGTGAAGCAGCACGCTCACCCATCCTCGCAACTCCAACCCTCAAAGAACTGCAGGCTCTGGATCCTAACGATGTCGATACGGCCATCCTGCTGGCTAATACATACATCTCAGCAGGAGAATCCGAAAAAGCCGTTGAATTGCTTAGAAATCAGCTAACCTTGTGCACTGATGCAACACGTCGAAGATGCAATATCGCATTCGCAATCGCCTTATATAAAACTGGAGATAAAATAGAATCGCAAAAAATATTCGACTCACTTCTAAATTCAGAACCTAATGACCCAGCTCCCATATTCGCACAGGCCCGATTGCTCAAAGATGACAAGCTCTGGAGCCAGGTAAACCAAAGCGCTGCCGACTGGTTCCAAAAACATCCCAAAGACACGCGCACGCCCGTTGCCATCGCTCGAGAGTTAGCAGCTGTTGAAGATACTGAAGCAAAAAAAACAGCCGAGGAAATACTTAACACCGTAATCAGCAAAGACCCAAACTGCATCGATGCTATGAACATCCTCGCTATGCACCTGCAGCTTATAGACCGCTCCGACCAATCAGCTCGACTTTATCAGCAAATTCTCAACCTCGAAACCAACAACCTTGTTGCTATCAACAATCTCGCCTGGATACTGTGTGAAGAGCAAAGTGCATTCCAGAAGGCGCTCGTGCTTGCAGAAAGGGGACTAAAAATTGCCCCGAATTATATCGACCTTGTCGATACTCGAGGCGTTATATACTTTCGCCTTGGAGATTTTAACAAAGCCATCCAGGATTTCACCACCTGTATTAAGCTTTATCCAAAGGAATCCCCATCTGGAACCGCCTCGCGTTTCCATCTGGCAAGGGCTATCGCCGCACTGCGCCGAATGCGAACGGTGGGCTTAAGGCCAGCCGTCGCCGCAATTGGGGAAAAAGACAAGGCGATTGAATATCTAAACCAGGTTCTGAATCCAGAGGCTCAAACTAAAAGTTTATCACCGAAAGATCTCGCCGAGGCGAGACGTCTGCTCGAAGAGCTGTTAAAAGAAGGAGGTTCATAATGACACAATTACCAAATTCAGAAAACAATAACAATAGCAATGGCCAAATCAACAGCCGTTGCCCCGAGCTTGCCTTGCTCGACAGTAAACAGTGGATGTACGTGCAAAACCGCTACAACCTAACGCAGCGCGAGCGCCAGATAGCAGAGCTTATCTGCCAGGGCCTGCGCAATGGTAGTATTGCCAGGTCTCTGAGTATAAGACCCGGAACCGTAAAAACTCATACAAGAAATATCTATCGAAAAGTCCAGGTCAAAAGCAAAATTGCAATGCTTTTAAGATTTGTTACCGAGGCCAGGTCTCCTGCTGCGCAATATAATGATATGTCCACTTTCCCAATTATTGACTAAACAGACTTTCTAAAAAACATATCTTTTCTTTTCACATCCTGGCCATTTTCAACAAATTCCCTCCGTTATTAGATACACCATAGAATAACTAACCACTTTTTAGCCTACAACCACACTTCTACTACTTTTTTTTTACCACAGCCAACTCATATCAACCTTGGCCTACATTTCTTATCTTCTGCCACTTTGGTAGTAATCCAATTGTAGTAGATTCCCCTTTTTTCTTCCTTCCGTGGTTTCTTTCCTCCGCCTTTACCCCACATCAAATCCTTTTTTTTTACCATTTTCCATAAAAATATAACTTTTTTTACAAAAATCCGTTTTTTTACTTGACATAAGATAGACAAACTTGGTAAATTGGTGAATATAGGTAACGTCAGCAAGGAGGAGGACATACACTCGCAGTGTGTTCTGCGCGTAAGTTACTACTTCAGATGCGCGACTGTAAAGCATCTTTTCAGGAGAAGATAGAGAAGTGATTTTGGATAAAAAAAGTAGGAAATTATCAAGCATATTGCTGTCGCTTCTGCTAATGACATTTCGCAATGTCATAGCAGCATTAAGCGGTTTTGATAGCGTTTGTTTTTCACCGGCATTTATCTTCGTTCGGTGGGCTCGCGGACCCCCTGAACCGACCTGAGGCAAACTTGTTTATTATAAAGGACCCTTGCGCGCAGGCCCTTTATATGCAACCTGGAGATTCATTCGATTTTCTTTGTAGATGTGAAACGTAGAATAAGGACAAGATTTTGGAGAAGGGACGATGATTATGAAAAAGTTCATAACAATTTTTATAGTAGCAATTTTGGCTCTGGCCGCATCCCCGGCAATGGCTATCTTTACAGTTGATTTAGGCACGGCTGCAAGCGAAAATGCTGCAATAGCTTCGGGGATGTCTTTCACCGATTGGGGAGAGATTGAAGGTATCCCCCCAATTGGTCGAGGCGGTTACGGGATGCCAAGTCCTTTGAGCGACGATGACCTGGTCAGGATGGTCTGGGGCCGTGAGTCTGCTCCCGACCTGTATAATTGGGCGGAGATTAGCTACCCTATGCCAATAAAATCGGTAACAATCACACATCTCGATGGGAGTCAGGGTGACGATTTCGACGTTCACGTCGATGGTAGACTATGGGGGCACTACACTGCCATCGTGACCGTCCCAGCAGAACTGTACTTTGTAACCACATTCTCCGGTACCCCTGGCACCACATTGAGGATTACTGTGACAGCACCTGAAGCTGGTTGGCGTTATAACTGGGGTCAGTTGGGTATTGACCGTGTTAAGGCGATACCAATACCCGCTCCTGGAGCCATTTTGCTGGGTGGTATCGGAGTAGCTCTCGTTGGCTGGCTCCGAAGAAACAAAAGTTTATAAACAGACACAAGCAACAAGTAAAATAAATGTATGTATGTAAATGAAAAAGTTTTTTAAGGAGGTATGATGATGAAGACATTTGTAACAATTTTTGCATTAGTAGTTCTGCTTCTTGTAGCAACCCCCACGAAGGCATACTTAGCCGAATTGGTTGACCTCGGCACTCCCGCCGGTGAAGCAGGTTATACCATTATTGGTTGGGGAACACCACCCCCACCCAGCGGTACAAGCTGGGGTGGTCTTGCTACCGATTTCCAATCGTGGGATAACCTTTGCAGAACGGTATGGGGCCCGGATGAAAACACAACATCGGCGTCTATTACATTCAACGCTAAAATACTCGCTGTAGAAATCAGACACCTCGATGGAATTGCCGATGACAGCTTTACAGTTGATGTAGATGGTTCGCCGTGGGGCAGCTACGCCGATGCCGGCTCAACAGAGATATGGAAAATCACCGCCTTTACGGGAACACCTGGCTATACACTCACAATTACTTCCACAGGTCCGCAGTGGAACGGATGGGCAACTTATGGCCAGTTAGGGATTGACCGCGTGTTCGCAGTAGTTCCCGAGCCGGTAACCTTTGCGTTGCTTGGTTTAGGTGGACTGTTCCTGCGTCGTCGCAAATAAGACGTAGTTTATGCCTAATGCCGTATTAGTGGTTTAGTAGTTGAAGCGAGGCAGCTTAAAAAACTGCCTCGCTTTTTTATTGCCAAATTATACTTATCCGGCTGCGATAATGTTTTCTTTGAGATACCTCAAAAGGGGTAGAAACCACCTTGTCTCTTGTTCTCTGCCAAAATCCTATCTTTCTGTTAGTTTTCTTACGAACAAACAGACCCTCACATTGGCTGTAAAATTTTTTTCAAAAATTTGTTTTTTTCTTGACATAAGATAGGCATTATGATAAATTGGAGAATATAGGAAATGTCGGCAAGGAGGATGACAGAGACATATTATCTGTTCTGAGCTTATGCTCAACTCTTATTGGTTTGTAACCGCAAGCAGTAGATAAGGAGCGGTATCAGACAAAAAATAAGGTAGGAAATTATCGTTTATAAGGAGAAGGGAAGATGAAAATGTGTAAGGCATTAATATTTTTTGTAGTAGCAATTTTGGCCCTGGCCGCATCACCGGCAGTGGAAGCTACAACGACCATATTGGGACTCGACAACGACCCAGGGTGGCCTTGGCCCGGCAACCAACGCTGGAAGGACATTGCGGGCAACATGTACGAAAGCCCATTGCCGGCATCCGAGAATTCATGGAGGAACAACGCATATACAGGCGCAAGCGTAGTTGTTGATTATGGGATCACTGGGAGTCGGTTGACGGGTACGATTACGGCGACCGGACTCAAACCCAACTTTGCGTATCAGTTGAAGTTGGAAGGTTCAGGTGTAAGCGAAGACTGGACCAACAACATCCTTAAGAGTCTCGGAAGGACCACCGATGATGGCACGATGGGCTACCTGCCTTTCGGTTTGCTTGTGACCGACCAGAGCGGAAATGCCACTACCAGCTTCGTAACGGACAGCAGCTTCCACGTCTTATATAGGACTGCCGGCTTAGGTGGTTATGGAATAGGATCCCCAGGTCTCAATGACGGTCCAGTCACTACTGTCACATTCAACCCGGACCCGATTTCTTCGCCCTGGTACGATGTGGACTATCCACAGGCGACGGTTGGAATCTATGGAATGTATGAACCCGGTCGTGCCTTGCCTGGCACATTGCAATTGCCGGACGGCACATACATTTGTAAGTTCGTGCTGACCGAAGAGTCCTTCCACGACTCCAGCGGCACCTTTCACCTTGGCTGGGGCATTTATAGTGGAGCTCCCGGTGGATCGTGGGCATCACCTTTCAAGGGCAATATCACTTTTCAGGTCCCGGCACCAATACCCGCCCCTGGAGCCATTTTGCTGGGTGGTATCGGAGTAGCTCTCGTTGGCTGGCTCCGAAGAAACAAAAGTTTATAAACAGACACAAGCAACAAGTAAAATAAATGTATGTATGTAAATGAAAAAGTTTTTTAAGGAGGTATGATGATGAAGACATTTGTAACAATTTTTGCATTAGTAGTTCTGCTTCTTGTAGCAACCCCCACGAAGGCATACTTAGCCGAATTGGTTGACCTCGGCACTCCCGCCGGTGAAGCAGGTTATACCATTATTGGTTGGGGAACACCACCCCCACCCAGCGGTACAAGCTGGGGTGGTCTTGCTACCGATTTCCAATCGTGGGATAACCTTTGCAGAACGGTATGGGGCCCGGATGAAAACACAACATCGGCGTCTATTACATTCAACGCTAAAATACTCGCTGTAGAAATCAGACACCTCGATGGAATTGCCGATGACAGCTTTACAGTTGATGTAGATGGTTCGCCGTGGGGCAGCTACGCCGATGCCGGCTCAACAGAGATATGGAAAATCACCGCCTTTACGGGAACACCTGGCTATACACTCACAATTACTTCCACAGGTCCGCAGTGGAACGGATGGGCAACTTATGGCCAGTTAGGGATTGACCGCGTGTTCGCAGTAGTTCCCGAGCCGGTAACCTTTGCGTTGCTTGGTTTAGGTGGACTGTTCCTGCGTCGTCGCAAATAAGACGTAGTTTATGCCTAATGCCGTATTAGTGGTTTAGTAGTTGAAGCGAGGCAGCTTAAAAAACTGCCTCGCTTTTTTATTGCCAAATTATACTTATCCGGCTGCGATAATGTTTTCTTTGAGATACCTCAAAAGGGGTAGAAACCACCTTGTCTCTTGTTCTCTGCCAAAATCCTATCTTTCTGTTAGTTTTCTTACGAACAAACAGACCCTCACATTGGCTGTAAAAACTAACGTCCTCGTCAAAAAAAATTGCTAAATTCCCTATTTTTTTCAAATTTTTCTCTTGACATACGACCCTTATATCTGGTAAATTAGGATAAATAGGTAATGCCAATAAGGATGAGGGCATACACTTGCAGTGTGTTCTGCGCGTAAGTTACTACTTTAGATACGCGACTGTGAAGCATCCTGTCATCATGGAGGAGTATAAAGGAGTGGTTTCGGATAAAAAAAGTAGGAAATTATCAGGCATATTGCTGTCGCTTATCCCGGTGACATCTCTTAATGCCATTCTGGTGGTAAGCGGCTGTGATAGTGCTTTTTTTTCACCGGCATTTATCTTCGCTCGGTGGAGTCGCGGGCCGCCTAAACCGACCTGTGGCAACCTTGTTTATTATAAAGGACCTTTGCGCGCAGGCCCTTTAGAATAAGTTGCAATGGATTCAATGACTTAAAACTTTTGATGTAAAAACAAGTTTATAAAAATAAAGTTAAGGAGAATGGAAATGAAAAAGTTAGTATTAGGATTTGTAGTTTGTGCTCTTATCTCTGCACCCGCGCTGGCGCACATCACTATTCTTGACCAATACCCGGGTGCACCATACACTTACACTCTATACGATTTTAGAACAGACGTGACGAGGTTAGGCACTTACTTCGATGATGTCCAGTATGACGATTGGGATACCAATTTTGCCACTGGCACACCAACAAACGCTATAGTTACTCTTACGAATGTGCCGCCTCGTGCTATGGCTGGTTGGTACAATGGCGACCCGATTCTGCCAGACTATATCCATGGACTAACAGCACAGATTGAATTCACCATCCCTAACCATTATTACCCCGATTATTACAAACTGGTTCAGGTTGAGATTGTTTATCAGCCCCGCGCAACTGGCACAGGAGGCCTCGAGGAAATGTTAGTACTCGAAGCGCCCGGGATGATGGGCTATGAACCCGTTCAACAGCCTGAAGTTATTCCAGGAGATTGGTATGAAGTAACTTTTACCTGGAAAATCTATCCACAACCTGAATGGGAGAGAATCTTGCTTGGTTTTACAAGTTCTAAAGGCATTGACATAGACTCCGTAGAGGTTGCAACAATCTGTATGATTCCTGCACCAGGAGCAATTCTCCTTGCCGGTATCGGCGTGGGTCTTGTTGGCTGGCTCCGCAGACGTAGGTGCTTATAACCCATAACTAACAATAGTTACTATTTGGAGAAAGGATGAAAAGTATGAAAAAGTTAGGATTAGGATTGTTATTGTGTGCTCTGATGTCGTCAACTGCTTTGGCTCATATAACTATCGCTCCGGGTGATGGTTGGCACTATACGTATCAGGCGTGGTCGTTCACAGCCCCACCTCCGCAGCCTTCTTCGCTGGGTGCGACGGGGATACCGGCTGATGCTGTCTGGGTAAATCCTGGCGCTCCCCCACCGCCAACAGCAGATGTTGCACTAACTATTGGAGCTGGTATGCCCCCGCCGGGTTGGTATGATATCATTGATACCAGCAACCGTCAGGGTATTATCTTCGGCAATACCATTACGGCAGATTTGCACATCCCCAACATTATTGACCCGCGCCTTGAGAAAATCATCCAGGTTGAGGTCTTTTATCAAGTGGACGTCTACGAAGAGGGTGTGCATGGTTACATAGATGCAGAAAGCCACGTTACAGGAGGAGATGGCCTGATTTACCAATCTGTCAGCTTTGATGACGAGGCGTTAACAGACGGATGGCGTGAAGTAACAATAGAGTGGCGTCTCCCACAGATATACCCTGCTGAGGTAGTTCATCTTCGCTTTGTAAATACCGGTGTTGCCATCGACAGGATTGAGGTTGCAACAATCTGCACTCCTGAGCCGGCCACTATATTACTATTCGGCGGAGCAGGCCTTGTCGGCTGGTTGCGGAGACGTAGAGCATTGTAGTAAATCTAAAATCAGTCACAGCAAATTTGCTGACCGAAAGCAACACAAAAATACGGGCCGAGGCAAAAAACCTCGGCCCTTTTATTTATAGCCAAACACACTAACGTTTCGTCATTCATGATTTTGAAAATCTATCATCCTGACTTCCTTAATTCGTTATTCGGTATTCAAAATTCGAAATTCGTTATTCCCTTTGTGCCTTCTGACCCACAAACCCTGACTCCTAAATTCGCAATTCTCAAACCGAATCGCGTGCTGCACCACTTTTGGGGTAGCCCAAAAATGGCACCTCAACTCGCATATCCGTCAGGCTACAGAGAGCCAAAATCGTGGCAAATGTTGTAAGTTCTTTAATAAAAAACATTTAACTCTCTGTGTTCTCTGTGCACTCTGTGGCTTTGAAAAATCGGAATCGGGTCGAAATCCTAAAATAATAAAAATCTTCTCAAAAATTTTCTAAATTTTTATATATTTTCTTGACAGCCATTTTATATTTTGTTATTTGCAACGTCATATAACTCCGAAAGGAGGAGGCCATCTCCGATTTTATTTAGGAGGGGGTGGCCACCAGTTATGTTTAACAAGAGGACGGCTCCGTAAGGAGACGGGGAAATGCTTTTAAGGAACGGTGTGAAAGTATTGCTATTATTTTCGTCACTTCTGGTGACATCGGCCGCCTATGCTGCGCCAGCTGTTAGTAACTATAGCAACAATCTTCTTGCACCATCGCTGTCTGCAAATGCCGACGTCAGGGTATTGGGCCTCGAAACAAATCAAACCAGTGAACTCTATATTCCTCATCTGGCAACTGTCGCTGGTGAACTTCTAAAACCTCCTGCCGCATCAACCAGCCTCCCGGCTTCACCTCTCGCAGCAAAACCTTTGCCTCCGCTGCCCGCTGCGTTCTTCCTTGTCTTTACTGGATTCCTCTGTGTTTCACTGGTCAAGGACCGAAAAGTCTGGCTGGCAGCCTTCGCCGGCCTATTATGGCTAACCCACGCAGGTTTTACCACCCTGCCAAAATTTGCTTCGCATATCATCAGTAAAAAGCAAATTCAGCAGTCCCCTGCAAACTTAACATACGTATCGCAGCTTGATGGCTCCTTCCGTCCTCGCAGCGAACTTCAAGGCTCCGAGTATATTGGCCTTCTTCGCCACCTGGCTGGAATCCCTGATACTACAATGCCACTACCATTATCTCCGTCATTGCGAGCGAAGCGAAGCAATCTCACCTCGCTGCCGAATCGTTTCGAGCCTGCGCAAAGCAAATATAAATTCCGGCTGCCTCAATTCGCAATAAATCTTTTCATACCGCATTTAATCCGGCCATTTAACTGTTTGGCTTCTAGAGCCGAACAGATTCTTCCCTATCTACCTGCTTTTCCTTTTTTGCGTCTGGCTCGCGGCCCGCCGCAAAAAATAAGAGAAAGCAGTTCGATATATACGTAACGTAACTCGAAAAATAAAAATTAACTTTTTTGTGGCAGCGTTTGCCACAATGTAAATTCAATCAAGGAGAAAAAAATGAAACGGATTTTACTTAGCTTGGTGGTATGCACCCTGATGGCAGCCCCCGCCGTCGCCAACATCACGATCGGCCCAGGCGACGGGTACTACTACACACGCCAGACGTGGAGCTTTGACACAAATCCAGGTGCCAGCCCTCCGTGGACAATTGAGGCTGACCCTGGCTACATCAGTCCTGGCACGCCAGAGGCGGACGTCTATACGGAGGGCTTCCCTCCTGGTTACTGGATAGATGCGCTGCCTGACGGCAGACAGGGTGGAATATGGGGAGAGGTGGTTAACTTAGACCTATGGATCGACAATACCATAGATCCTCTCCTTACCAAAATCGTTCAGGTTGAGGTGGATTATCGTGTATGTCCGACCAGCGTTGGAGGTTATGTGGCTGGCTACACCGTTCTCCACGGAGATCCCTACGGAGATAATGACCTTTATTTCCCGATCAGCTGGGTAGTAACCGGCCAACCCGGCGACTGGCAGGAGGTAACAATCGAATGGAGCATCCCACAAGACTACGACCTCGAAGTAATTTGTCTTAGGTTCGTAGATAGCGGTGTCACCATTGACAAAGTCGACGTCGCAACGGTTTGCCAAATCCCTGCTCCAGGCGCAATCGCTCTTGGCAGCATCGGCGTAGCTCTTGTCGGCTGGCTGCGAAGAAGAAGGACACTCTAACATCAATGATTTGACAATAGCTTGAAAGGGTTAGTAGGAAGGGAGATTACAAGGAGGTAAGCTCCTTCCTACACCCTGATAGCTTCTTAAGAGGAGGGTTGTTGAAGCAATAAAGAATTAGCAATGTAAGCTGACACAAATGTAAAACATAATACGGATATTCAAGGAAGATAACTAAAGGATAGAGCAGGATATTTACCTGCCTATGGAAAGGACTCCCGATGAAAAAAATATTGTTTATAGGAGCGATTTGCGTCTTGACGGCTTCAGCAGCACTTGCGAACCCTACGAATGGTGCTGGTTACTATGGTGGTCGTGTCTGGTGGGATCGAGCCATTGGCTACTATTCAGGAGCCGGTGGTGAGTTCACGATTAGATCTGACGGCCCACCGGGTCTTCAACTCTCCAACGCGGCATACAGCCCTACTACCAGCGGTGTAAGCGGATACAGCGAGTCGTTTCAAACCTTCTGTGTTGAGGAAAGAGAATACGTCGCTCAGCCAATGGATGTGTGGGTAAGTACAGAGTTCATTGATGGCTCGCCCGGTTCACATGCGTGGCAGGGTGGTGTGAGTGGCGTTGGTGACGATTTAAATCCGCAGACCGCGTATCTTTACTACAAGTTCGCTACGGGCACCTTGTCAGGTTATAATTACACCCCCGGTGCGGGTCGCAGTAACTCTGCAGGCTACTTGCAGAATGCAATATGGTTCTTTGAAGGCGAACCTTCCACTCTCCAGCCACAGGCCGTCACTTGGGTGCAGGAATCTGTTAACGCTACCGGTCTGGCCTTCGGCACATATACACCATCTGGCAGCCCAACCTGGGGCAACACGATAGGACCTGTGCGTATCCTACAAATGTATTGGGGAAA
>CAYWXK010000014.1:60540-83997 GCA_964462515.1 uncultured Pirellulales bacterium | reverse complement strand
ACAAAACTTTACTAAAGTGTACTTCAATTACTCGAAAATGGGTGAACGCTTACAGAAATTTTAACAAAGGGGATTTTTGCTCTATCAAAGGTAAAAGATTGCCACGCCCCCGCTCCTGTCTTCCGACAGGAAGACGCGGGGGCTCGCAATGACATCCTTTTGAGTAGAAACTCCGAGAAGGAGAGATAAGAAAATGAAGATGACTAAAAAAATCATTTCGTTGGTGACGTTGCTATTGGTATTTGCGATAAGCGCATTCGCCCAGCAGCCAATTTACCCCGTCAAGGTTAGTGAGAATGGCCGGTATTTTGTGGACCAGAAGGGTAAGGCGGTCTTCTGGCTGGGCATCACTCAATGGCAAATCTTTCGGGAATATACTCTGGAGGAAGCCAGGATAATTCTTGAGAATGCAAAAGAGAAGGGATTTGCCTTTGTTCAGGCGATGCTTATGGGAGTCGGCGACGGCACAAAGCCCAATGTCTATGGAGAAAAGCCCTGGATAAATAATAATCCGCTGACGCCAAACGAGGCGTATTTTAAGAACGTGGATTCCGTTATCCAAATTGCCCGTGAAAATAACATAATCTTTTCGGTGACACTTTATCATCAACGGTATCGCAAATATATAACAATAGAGAATGCGCGGGCGTGGGCGAAATGGTTAGCCGGGCGATACAAGGATGTCCCCAATATCGTCTGGTCGATGACGCCAGAGGCCAAGCAGGAGTTTGTCCCAATTCTGCGCCAGCTGGCTGCGGGAATTCAGGAGGGAGATGGGGGCTATCATCTTATTACCTTCAAGCCCGACCCGGCGCCATACTCATCCAGCTTTATTCACGATGAAGACTGGCTGGATTTCAACGGGATGCAAACGTGGAAAAGCGTTGAGCTAATTTATCCTATGGTGACCAAGGATTATAACCTCAAGCCCGTGAAGCCGGTTTTAATGGCTGAAGGCGCTTATGAACAAGGGTCTGAGTATGGATTTGACGTAAATGCTTTATGGATTCGCAGACAGGCCTACTATTCATACTTAGCCGGTGCTCATCACACTTATGGGCACAACGACAGTTGGCGAGTGCTTCCTACGTGGAAAAAGGCGCTCGATGCACCCGGCGCTGTGCAGATGGGCATCCTTAAAAAAATATTTCTGGCGCGGCAGGAATGGTGGTATCTGATTCCCGACCAGTCGATTTTTGCGAGCGGCGGCCAAGCCGCGGGACAGGTTTTGAACCTGGCGGCACGTCATAAGGATGGCAAATGGGTTATGGTGTATCTGGGCAGCAAAGCAACCTTCTCGATAAATATGGACAAAATTACCGCAGGAATTCCTGTGAACGCATTCTGGATTGACCCGAAAACTGGTGATTTGGTTTCGATTGGCGGTTTCCCGAAAACCGGAGTCCAGTCTTTTTCGACGCCCGATGGGTGGGAGGATGCCATATTGATACTGGAAGCGACCGACGGTTTGCCACCAGCTCCTAAAGGTGGTTAATTCGCCGGATGTATGGCGGATTAACCGGTGTCTTTTATTCCGAGGTCGTCTTTTGTAAGGATGGACTCGAATTTGTAGCCGGCGCCGGTGATGTTTTCAGCAGCGCCTTGTTTGCGGTCGATTACGGCGACAATTTTTTTGACCTTTGCACCGGCCTCGGTAAGGACCTTTGCAGCTTCGAGGACCTGGCCTCCGGTGGTTGCGATATCCTCGACCAATAAAACTACATCGCCTCTTTTTAGGACGCCTTCGATGAGTTTGCCTGTGCCGTAACCTTTTTTGCTGTTGCGGACGATTACCCAGTTTTTGCCGGTTTGCATTGCAGTTGCAGCGGCCAGGGCCACGCCGCCCAATTCCGCTCCTGCAATCAAGGTAATATCGCCGGTGATGTATTTAGCAAATTCTTCGCCGAGGGCCTTGAGAATATCCGGGCAGGTCTCGAAAAGGTATTTGTCTAAGTAGTATTTGCTTCGTTTTCCGCTGCGGAGGATAAAGTCGCCTTCGAGATACGCGGTTTTCTTTATGCGGTTGATTAGTTCTAATCTTGTCATTTTTCATTCCTACATTTAGTAAATACGTTAATGCGTAGATGCGTGTCACCCATTTATTCATTCACTTTTTCACACATTAAGTTCCACTTTTCTGCTGAGCTGGTTTCGATATTTTCTTAGGATGGGCGCAACGACGCCTTTCAAAAATTCATTGACCTGCTGGGGTGCTCTGCCGACGTAATTTTTGGGGTCCAATACTTTTTCAAAATTGACTTTTGCAAAAGAGATGTCCGCTCTGAGTCTGGCGATTAAATCATTGGGTTTGCCAAATTGCTTTACCTGGGCTGCGGCAGCGATTGAATACAATCTTATTTTTTCGTGTAGCTCCTGTCTGTGGCCGCCGGCCTTTACTGCCGCCATTAAGATATTTTCGGTTGCCATAAACGGCAGCTCCGCTGCGACGTGCGTCTGGATTACCCTTGGATATACAACAAGACCATCGAGGACGTTGTTCAGGATTTCGAGGATTCCATCGACTGCTAAAAATGCCTCCGGGATGACAATCCTTCTATTGGATGAGTCGTCGAGCGTTCTTTCAAACCACTGCTCACTGGCGGTCATAGGGGGGCTGGTGGCCAGGCTCAAGACGAATCTACTTAACCCTGTCACTCTTTCGCATCGCATCGGATTTCTTTTGTAGGCCATTGCGGATGAGCCGACCTGCGATTTTTCAAACGGCTCTTCAATCTCTTTTAGATTCGCAAGCAGGCGCAGGTCGTTGCACAGCTTATGTGCCGACTGCGCAATCGAAGCAAGGCAATTTATCATAAAGGTATCGATTTTTCGCTGGTAGGTCTGGCCGGTAACGGCGCAGGATTTTTTGAAGCCGAAAGCGTTGGTGACAATTTCATCGAGCCGACGCACTTTGTTGTGGTTGCCGTCAAATAGTTCAAGGAAGGATGCCTGTGTGCCGGTGGTGCCTTTGACGCCTCTAAATAGTAAGGTGATGAGGCGGTATTCAACTTCCTGCAGGTCCATTACGAATTCGTATGCCCACAGTGTTGCTCTTTTGCCGACGGTGGTCAACTGTGCGGGCTGAAAATGCGTGAAGCCCAATGTCGGGAGCGAGCGATATTTTTTTGCAAACTTACCGAGCAGGTTTATCACGACTGCTAATTTACCTGCAATCAACTGTAGAGCTTCTCGCATAATTATCAAATCGGCATTGTCGGTGACATAGCAACTTGTGGCGCCGAGATGGATTATCGGTGCGGCTTTCGGCGATGCATCGCCGAAGGTATGGATGTGAGCGAAACAATCGTGGCGAAACTCTTTTTCATAGCGGGCCGCCCTTTCAAAGTCAATGTCATCGAGGTGTTTAGCCATCTGGTCTATCTGGCCTTGTTTTATATCGAGGCCGAGCTTCTTTTGTGCCTTCGCTAATTCCAGCCAGAGTCTCCGCCAGGTGCTGAATTTTTTCTGCGCCCCGAAGAGTTCAGCCATTTCCTTCGAAGCGTTCCGCTCAACCAGCGGGCTTGTGTATTTTCGATTTTCTGATTTTGTAGCCATTCCTACCTCTGCGTTAAATAATTTATTTGGTGACTATTTTCAAACGTTTTGCTAAAAGTTGTTCGATTTCATCGATATCTTTTTTGTTTAAGTTCCAGTCTGAAGCCGGGGCGGTTTCGATAATCTGCGCCGGCCTGCGTGCGCCAACAATGGCGGCGGTAACTTCAGGCCGGCGAAGGACCCAGCTTATAGCGAGCTGGGCAGAGGTTCTGCCACTACGCTCGGCAATTTTCTTTAGCTTCTCAACCAGCTCCAATGTTGCGCTAAACTGCGGCTCCTGGAAATCAGGATTTTTTCTTCGATGGTCGTCCGAAGCCAATTTTTCAAGGTGTCGCCGGCTGAATTTACCCGTAAGTAAGCCCCTTTGCATAGGGCTGTAGGCCAGGACGCCGATATTATTCTTGGCGCAACAGCCGAGCAACCCATCCTCAACCTCGCGATGGAGCATATTATAAGGCGGCTGAAGCGAGGCGACCGGATGAATTTTGCGGACTCGCTCGATTTGTTCCATATTGTAATTTGAAACGCCTAAGTATCGAATTTTGCCTTCGAGCGTCAACTTGGCCATTTCTTCCCAGGCCTCTTCGATGTCTTCATCCGGGTCGGGCCAGTGCATCTGGTAAAGGTCTATTACCTCGATACCGAGTCTTTTTAAGCTCGCGTTACATTCCTGCCGAATACTTTGCTTTTTCAGGCAGGGCACTTTTTCTCTTTTTTCGTTCCAAAGTAAGCCGCATTTTGTCGTGATAAATGGTTTTTGCTTTGATTGCTTGAGGGCATTTCCGACCAGCTCCTCGGAGTGGCCGAGGCCATACACGGGGGCGGTATCTATCCAGTTGATGCCCAGCTCCAGGGCTTTGAGGATAGCGGCGATAGCTTCGCTGTCATCCTGCGGCCCCCAGCCGAATTGCCAGGGTCCGCCCATTGCCCAGGTGCCCAGCCCTACGGTTGTAAGATTTAAATCGGTATAGCCTAAACGCCTTGTCTGCATAATTTCACTTCCAAATTCAGAGGCGATAAATAGGATATTATGATTTTGGGGATTTATCAATCCTGATTTTAACGGGGATTTTTCGGCGATGGCGTCGCCGTGCCCTTCGACAAGCTCAGGACAGGCCGGCGACGGCTAAACTATATCTCTTCGGGAGAGGCCGGTATTGGGATTTTATTATCGCGAAGGATGGAGTCGGCCTGCTCAGGGAACTCACTTAAAATGTCTGCCAGATTGGCCCGCTCAAGGATATATGTAGTTTCCTGGCGGAGAACCCTTTTTGAGATTTGCTTCTGCTGGTCAATATACACTTGTTCAGAAAAACCCCTGTTGCCCAGATGCTCCAGCTTCATCGTATATGCAGCATTTTTGTCGGAAGTAACATCTTTTGTTTCGGCTCTGGAAATAAACGTAGGTGTAATTGTCCCATCGGACCTAAGGATATCGACCACAAATTCTTTCCTGTCGCTATCGAGCATCGCTGTTAAGAGCTGCTGGAGGAAAATATTTGGTATCGCTGCGGAGCTAAGCCGATAGGTTTTTTCCTGCGGCTCATCGGATTTTCTGAGTGTCATTGCCCCGTTACTATCGACTATTATTTCGCTGCCAATTCTTTCGGCTGCACTATGTGTCTCACTTTTCCAGACAAACTCGTTCAGGCTATCGTCGCTTTGGAAAGATGTCAGCCGTTCCTGAACGTATGGACTTCGAGTATGGAAAAAACCTGCCCCCTGGATATTGGACTGTCCCGCACCAAATGACCCCGTTAGAAAGGGGGTTTTTTCTAACGGGGTTGAACTATCGAGAGTGTCTTTTGCAGGAGGCCGGATAGTTTGCGAATTTGAGTCAACAATTGGTGCGGGATGGTCGGAGCCGATGACCACATCCATCGTGAAGCCGACAGTGTGCTCACTCTGGTTTTTGACCGTCTTAATCAAGAAAAAGACCTTCTGGTTTTGGTCATCCAGAAGATTGCGAAGGCCCGCACTCTTGATTTTTGCGACAAGGTTGCTGCCGGCTTCCAATAACTCATTGTCTTTGAATTTCAAACTTTCGATGATGCGTTTGAAGACCTTTTCCGATAAGTTTGCCTCACCTGTAATCTGGCGAACTTCGATATCGAACCGGCGGTTATTCGGCAGTTCTATCGTGCCGAAAAACAAACTTACAGGTGTCTGTGGTCTTTTTATCTGCGCCCAATCAATGACAAGGTTGTCCTTGCGTGTTTGGTCCGTTTTTACAATTACGCCGTCCACCAGAGATGCCTTTTGCTCAAATTTGGTCTGCGTGCCGGCTTTCTCGGCGGCGAATAAGTATCGGCAATGAGCGGCAGCCACGGCTCTGCCGGAATCGGGGGCAAAAATGCTGCTTAAAGCAAAACCATTTTCCTGGTGTTTCCATTGGTTTTCGCTGTGCCAGCCGTTCCCGTTCGGCACCGATACCGACAGGCCTGTGTAGCGCAATTCTATCGGCGCAGAAAGCACAAGAAGTGACTTTGCGATAGTTACAAGGTAGGCAATCAACAGGGAAAGAATAAACAAACCCAGAAGGGCTACCTTTTCACTCACCAACCTTTTTGTTGCGTAATTATTGTCCATTTATAGAGTAATAATATCAGATGGATAGGTTTATATCAAGTTTTATCAACCCCACGTGAAACGTGGGGTTAAATACTTTTTGCGTCGCCGTTCCCTTCGGCTTCGCTCAGGACAGGCTGGCGACGTCTAAATAAAATGTTTGCGTTTTTTGCATATTTTTTAAGTCGTTGATGTTACGTATCTTATGTATTAGCGATTCTTCCGATTTTATGAGCTATTGGTTTTTTGGGTTGTAGTCAGGTTGTAGGTGCTAAAACAATTTCGAGCCTTTAGAATCTGTTCGGAAAATCCTGTGCCGTGCGGGAGAGGTTCATCGCCGTCTCTTATGACGTAGCGAATTGCTGGCTTACCTTGCTTTGTGTCACCGCCATAATAGTCAATATTCCAGCAACTCAAAGGCCTCACCTGGGCAATATTTGTCTTCGGCCCAGATTGCTTTTATTGTTTCCTCCTGGCCGAAGCCGGCGGGGACGGCTTTGGAAGGAGTGTTGGCCCAGTACCAGATATTCTTTCCAACAGGGTTGGCCAATGTTCTGCTGCCAGGCATTTGGAGGTAGCCATTGGGATCGTGTCGGCGGATCCAATCCCAGGCGTACTTGAGCCAGAAATTGCGGTAGTCGGCAGGTTGGTGAGCAAACCAGCAGATTTCGTCATAGCCCCATATGTAGTGCATTCCGATGTTCTGGCCGGGCCTGCCGCTTGAGCCGAAGTTGTCCAGCTCAACGATATAGGGCAGGCTGTCACATCTCCAGCCACTCGGGGTGATACCGCCTTTGCTGCGGGTGAAGATGCTATCCAGGTAGCCAACCTTCAAGACGCCCTTCTGAGGCTCGGTGACGACCTCATCTATCCGCAGCGGAAAGGAGTGAAAGTCGAACAAGAGCATGTCGTCATAAACGATGCCACCGCTGGGGACGTGCGCATCGGCGAGCAGGAAATGGCGTCTGGCGTGCTTGGCGGCGTATTGGCGGACTCGAGCCAACATGTCGCGCCAGCCACGATGGTCCGGGTCGCGGTCGTCCATGATCTCGACCTGGCCGAAGTGTATGGCCTCGACGCCGATGTCGATATAACGTGCGGCGAGATAGAAGAACCACATGCGAGTCTCGAGCTTGCTCATATCGGGGACGGATGAGCCGGCACGCCATTGATTTACGCGGTGACCGTCGGAGTAGAGCATCGCTTCGTAGTCGAAGTTGCGATTCTCGAAGTCGAGAGCAAATTCGTTGAAGACCCACTCAGGAACTTTGAGGGTCTCGACCTGCTTACTTACTATTTCGAAGGCCGCGGCTTGCAGAACTATATCGGGGTCGGCAGCGTGGATTCTTTTTACAATCGGGCGGGCTCGTTCGAGCAGACCATCGAGGCGACTCTCGCCGCCCCACATGTAGATAGCTCGGCCCACGAACTTGGCGCCGACATTTGTGAGCATTCGGATATTGTCGTCGGTGTTGCCTCCCAATTGCTTCTCGACGTCCTCGCCGTTGAGCAATTCCGCGAAAGTAATCGCTCGCGAAAGATAATTCTCGAGCACGGTGCGGGAGATCCTGCCGTCGAAGGAATAATCGCGTTCTCTGGCCGTCGCCGTGGCTTCGCCGGCTGTGACACTCAGAAGTAGCACACAAAGTAATACTGATGCCAACATTTTGTTTTTCATTTTTTCCCCCTTTCAAAAATGGTTAATATTTCAGATGATGCACTTTGTGCGCACCGATACCTTCTCGTAAATTTTCACGAAATCCTTATTATATTGTCACATCTATCACTCTGCCTCCTGAGTTTAAAAAGTCATCTACAGTAACATAAGTGTATGCTTCTCTATCCAAAAGTCAAGTAGAAATTGATATGCTTCGATGAGTATTTGGGGTATTTCCTGCGGAGTGTCACTTAGCTTTCCTGAGTCAATCTTGAAAATCACTTCAGATTCGTTCCTTCAGCTCTTACATAAAAAACACGACACCCCGAAACGGAAGTGAAAAAGGACATCGAATCCGGATGTCCAGACCTGGTTTGGGCACTATGCTAAACCGAAGTATTGGATATATACCAAATTGTGATTTGTTTCTCCGGCAGGCGGAGGATTAGAGGACTTGGCGATTTACTTTAATGAGTATTTTTGCTTCTGGGGCGGATTATTTGTATATATTTATTTAGAAGTTCTTGTGAGAAGTATGTCCGCCTGCGCTTTTATTGCAGTCTGTCGGGACGCGCGTGGTCGGACGGGAGGTTGATATGAATGAATTAGTAACGCTCCGCGGGGTCGGTCCCAACGAGATTCTGCAGACCGCTATTGATAAGAAGGTCTCTGCCATTATGTCATTTTTATCCAGGGGCAAATGGCACGTTGCAAAGGTGCGGCTGACTGCCCTGGGGGCCGATAGATTCAGTATAGAGAGCATTCATTCGACAGATAGGCCGCACCCGATAAATATACAGGTCAATCAGCCGGTCGGTATATCTTTCAAATACGATTACGGCAAATTCGTGTTCGATACCACCGTGCTGGACCTTGAACCATTGTCGGACTCAATCCAAGAGGGTTGCGGCGGGACGATTGTGCTTGCAGTACCCGACCACGTTGAAATGGTTCAGCGCAGAAGCTATTTCCGCGTTAACGTCCATCAGTCGCTGAAGGTAAGCGTGGTGCTGTGGCACCGCAAACAGAAGTCCGCCAATCAGACCTACCACACAGATGACGGGCAAGCGGCGGACAAGTCCGCCTTCGACGAACCCGATACAACATGTGCGGTCCATCATTATTTTCAGGGCAGACTTATAGATATTTCTGCCGGCGGAGCTCAGGTTGAAGTTGATGCGCAAACGGCATCTTGTGATGGCCAACCATCTTCTGCACAAGAGCCGGACTTCAGGAACGGTCAGTTTGTCGGCCTGCGATTTACGCCTCTACCTTATGAAACCCCCCTTGTGTTCAATGCTCAAATTAGACGCATCTTGCCGGCAGCAGACCACAGAACTGTTTACCTCGGCCTGCAGATTGTTGGCCTGGAGTCGAGCTACGAAGGTCGTCAGGTTCTGGCCAGGATAGTCGGAGTTGTCGAGCGGTACTATCAGATGAACCAATCTGCCCACAAACAGACCCAACTGGCGGCAAATGCAGTTTAATTTTTCGCGGTCCGCCGCAATATTTGGGCTACTAGGACACAAAGACACGAAAATTTAATTATGTTCAAAATTGCTTTGTGGCTCCGTGCCTTAGTGGCAAATTGAAGACGCAATTTTGCGTTTGGAGTTTACTCCGTTAGAAAACCTCCGGCGTTTTGCTTCGCAAAAACGAAGCAGCGGAGGTAAAATATCCACTCCTGACACGGCGTCAAAGACGCAAGTCAACTTTCTAACGGAGTTTACTGGTATAGATTGTCGTCCGGCTTGAAGACCACTGTTTCGTCTGCACCGGCCAGTGTAGCTGGTTCAGGCTTCACGACGAACTGCTGCTTGCGAATTGTTTTGTAATATAACCAGGTCATCGGACTAATTGCTGCAAACCCGCAGAAAATCACCACAAGAGCTACCTGCCTGCTCCATACAATCAAAGCAAGCAGCAACAGCACTCTAAGAAGATGTGCGAAAGGTTTTTTGCCCCTCAAATACTGATTCAATAAATGCGGATAGCGAATCCTGCTAATCATCAGCGCCGAAATCACCAGAGCTACAAATGGCAGGGCATAAATGATGGCGTTTAAGTCCGTTATTGTTTCCTGATGGAGAATTACAATGCTAACTATTACGCCTGCGGCAGCCGGTGTCGGCAGACCGCTAAAGCTCATATGGGCGGATTCATCCTCCTCATTTTCCACGTTGAACCTTGCCAGGCGAATTGCAGCGCAGCATATATATGCTGCCGCCGCTATCCATACCGAACGCTGCAGGAAGCTATCATCAGCGAAGCCGGCCAGCTCCAGGTTGTGCTCAAGGACTTTGAGCATCAGAAATGCCGGAGCCACACCAAAGCTGATTATGTCGCAGAGGCTGTCTAATTGGCCGCCAAAGCTGGAGGTGCTCTGGCTCATCCGCGCGAGGCGCCCGTCGAGCATATCGGCAATCATCGCCAGCAGAATCATATAGCCTGCAATTGCAAAATAAGAGAAGTGAGCAAAGCTGTGTTCGGCACCTTCGCTGGCGAAGATGATGGCCAAGAAGCCGCAGATGCCATTGAGGATAGTTACCAGCGATGGTAACACTGTGATGTATTTTAGCCGCTGCTTTCGGACCTGTCGGAGCAAAATTTCTTTGGCCCGCCCTTGGCGGATTCTTAGTTTTCGCATAATTGGTAACTCATATTTTTTTCTTTTTGCCACCAAGGCACTAAGGCACTAAAATTTATGATATATTTATTTTTTATCTTTGCAACTTTGTGTCTTCGTGGCTAATTTCGTATTTCACCAGAGGCGTTAGGCCTGCTTTAACTTTATCGCCCACTTTCACCAAACACTTCACATTTTCACCTGCAGGCACATATAATTCGGTTCTGGAGCCGAATTTTATCATACCGAATTTCTGGCCGATATAAAGATGCTCTCCCTCATTTATATCACAAACAATCCGTCTTGCAATAGCGCCGCTTATTTGCCTGAGAAGCAGTCTGTCAGGGGGGCTATTGGTTCGCACCAAAGCTATGTCGTTGGACTCGTTGACCTGTCCTGAGAGCAGATTTTTGGCGTTTTTGTATCTGCCCCTTTTGTAGGTAATTCGCTCAACTTTAGCATCACAGGGGGAGCGGTTGATATGGACGTCGAAGATACTTAAGAATATACCGATTCTGACGGCAGCAGCACCGATGAAACTGTCTTCGGTCACAAAGTCAATGTTGGTTACCTGTCCATCTGCGGGAGCCAATAGCACGTCCTTGTCTGTGGGGCAAGAGCGGTTCGGGTCGCGGAAAAAAGACAAAAACCAAATTAAAACGACCGCCAGCGGTGTTTCTATCCATCCGATGGTCCGAAGGGGCAAAAATCTTGGCCCACCTACCAGCAAGATAATCATCACCGCAAGTATTATAGCCGGAAAGACAGCCGCTTCCGGCCAGCCGTATTTTGTCAGCGGAAGTCTCATAGGAAAAATATGTTAATTCGTAGCTGGTAGTAAATCAATAAAAAAGTCGCCCAATAGATATCGGATAGATGAAGCCAAATTGAACAGTATTTACCCCGTTAGAAAGAAAGCCCTGCCCCGTTAGACCTTTAGGTCTAAACGGGTTCTGCCTTTCTAACGGGATTTACCAGCTTAGCGCTTCAACTGCTTTATATACATCATTATTTCGTTAATGCGCCATTCGATTGCTGAAAGTATCCAGAATTCGAAGTGATTTATCCGCATCTGGGAATGGATAAGATAGATGATTTTTAGCGATAGAGCTACTATTGTCAGCTCAATCATTACAGGCCGAACTTTCTGGCCCCCAATTATTGAAACAGCTACACAGACTGAGACCACAGCGATGAATATCGCATTGATAAGCTTGGTGCGAAATTTTGGAACACCGCCAAGTTTGCCTATAATAGCCCTAATTCGCTCTTTTTCGTGCTGGAACTGCTCTAATTGGTGTTTAAGGTCATCGATTTCGTTTTCAAGATTTTCTTGATTTTCTTGCCGTCTCTCCATAACTGCTCCTTGTGCAAAAACAGTATCTTTGAGGGCATTTCCCAATTCAACTGCCCCGCACCAATTGTAATTTCGAACTCGACCCAACGCAAGCGGGTTTTACGCTTCCCTTTTATCGAGCGGACCCCGCCCTAATTGTTCGCTCGAAATCGGTGGTTTCTGGGACCGATAAATCCCAAAAACCTACACGGTCAATTAGGGCGGGGTGCAGGGTTCGCCGTAATCCTCACCCAACTAATACTTTCTCTTGACGGGGCAGGGAAAAAACAGTAATCTTTGCGTGTTTGGCGGTGAGCAAAAAGATGCCAGAGCATTATTAAAGGCATGACTGGGGCGTCATTGCAATGAATTTATGGAAAATTGATTAAGACAAGGAGATTTGGAATGGTTGAAAGGGCGGAATCGAAAACAACAAAAGACAGATGGAATTTGAAATTATCGCAGGCATATCTGGAACGCGGGTGGGTAATTGCCAACCACAAACTGGTTTCCTTCCACGCGGCGTTTATTTCTTCGGTGATGAACCTGCCGGCAGACGCCGTAGGCAAGCTGAAAACGCTGAAGTTTATGTTCCTTAGCTGGGAAACGATTGTTTCGGCTGTGATACTATATCTATCCTGGCACATCGGAATCGCGATACACGAGCTGGGGCATTACCTGACGGCGGGGAAACTGACGGCGCTGAACAAGACCTCGCAGGAACATTACGATGCTATGAAGGACAAGTCCTTCGGCTCAAAACTATTGTGGCTTGCGAAGGCGTTTCTATTGATACCGTGGGGCAGATTCGAGGGCGTCAAGAAGGATGAGGGCAACTTTGCTCCAGATGCTCCTTATAACCTCGCTGTTGCCGCATCAGCTCCTATCTGGAGCAGTTATATGGCGATGATTTTTATGCCGGTGGCAATAATCTGCCTTGCATTGGGATTGATTTTACGCAACGAAGGACTCATTTACGTCGGCAGATTTTTCCTTGCCCCGGGGATAGTAGGGATGTTGGACCGGCTGCTTGCCGACCGAGGCAAAGTCAAGGAATACAGAAATAGAGAGAAAATGGCTGCTGAGCAGGCCGCAAGAGCTACTGCGGCTATTTCAAAAGAGAGCTGGCTGGCCCAGGTTGGAAATGTCAAAAAGCGGCTGCTGACAACGAGAATGCAGGCTGTTACCTTGAAAGACGGAACGAAGGTTACGGCGCCCTGGCAGTTTAGAAACTGTGCTATGGGCGGACGGCACACCGAAAAGGAATATCCGGAATCCAATATCAGTATGCAGGAGAGTATGTTTATACCCCTTTCCGCAAAGACCTACGAAGAAGCGCAGGAAATGACGGTGAAATTGCAATATCGTTTGAAGGAGATTATTGAATCGGCGCCCGGGGCGAAGGTGATGGGGGTCGGCAGCGAGGGCGGAATTGCTCCTTACGTGGATAAAGAGGCAGCCGACCGTGTGCCGGAACAGAGGATGTGGAGGTTGATGAAGCAGACCATTCTCGACTGCGAGTATGTGCCGGGGGTGGATGTGGCGATTGCACTCGACCCGGCGGCATCAGAACTTGAGAATGCTTATCGCGAAGAAACCGGACAAAAAGACTCGGTCGGAATGTATCGGTTCTGGCGAGATAAAAGCAAGGTCGATATGAGCCGGGATGAGATTTTACGGCTCTACAAGGAAGCTATGGAGGGCGGCGTCCCGGTTCTTTCCATCGAAGACGGATTCGGCGAAATGGACCACGCGGGGTGGAAACTTCTGATGAAGGAGCTTGGGGACAAGATATTTATCATTGGAGACGACCTTGTTACGACCAAGGATGAGAATATCGAAAGTTGCGCCAAGGGAGGCGAAATCAACACTACTCTTATTAAAGCCAACCAGATTGGAACTCTTTCGGAGACGGTTCTTGCAATGCTGACCTCGCTTGCTTATGGGGCGGAACTGGTGGTCTCTCATCGCTCCAAGTCGCCAAACGACCCGTTTGAGGCAGAGATATCGACTGCGATGAATGCGCTCGGTATGAAGGCAGGCGGAGGGGCAAATACGGAAAGATTGCAAAAATACGGCCGCGTTATGGAAATAATCGCCCTTGCAAAGGCGACACAGAGAGAATTGACTGCCGCCGAGCGAAAAGAAACCGAGGATAATCTACGAGAGCTGCTTTGGACCTTGACGGGACGAAATGATGTTACGCTGGCGGCAAACGCCGGTGAGATTGACCTGACGAGCTTATTGATTCGGATGCTGGCGATTGAGGCCATAAGCGGCACGGAAGAGGCAACGAACGCCGGCATCCCCTCGGCTGCAGCAACGCTGTTTTTAGGCAGAAGCGGCATCGTCCGCTTCAAGGGTTCAACACCTCTGGGACAATCAGCCGGAGTTGATGAAGCCGTCCACTATATTGACAGCATTATCAGGCCAAATGAGCTTACGCGGAAATATCCGGAGTTATTTAAGGATGCGGGCGACGGGACGCTTCGATTCAAGAAGGATGTGGACTTTGCACATATCCAGGCCAAGAACGATAACGCACTTGTGGCGATGTGGAAGAAGGGCCGACGTTATGACGGCAAGGGCTGTATGGACGCCGTCGAACATATCGAGAAGATTCTCGCAAAGGCCTTTACCGGCAAAAAGCTGTCACAGCTTGGGGATGTTCTGCAGACCGATAGGGAACTATTGAATCTGGAGTTTGAAGAGGCGGTCAAGGCGGGTGTAATTACGGCGAACGCTTCGGCTGACGATAAGGTCGCGATAATGCAGCGAAAGGGCGTTCTGGGTATGAATGCGATTCTGTCAATGTCACTTGCGCTGGGTAGGGCTATTGCAGCGAGGGACGGCAAAGAGCTGTGGCAGTTGATTCGGGCAATGGCTGCAGAAACTATGGCAAAGTTCGTCGCGGCAAACGCCAAAGATGGAAAAGATTTGGCGGCCCTCAAGCGTATGAATTTTGATGAATTGCAAAACGAGTTCCGAAAGACGGCACAGGCGGCAATAAAAGAGCATAAAACGATATACGAACTGTTACGGGAACAACTGAAGGTTTATCCGGTATAAAAAGATAGCTAAAAGCGTAAAGCTGAAAACGTAAAGCTGTGGAATTTTTATTCAATAGTTTTTAGCTTTTCGCTTTAAGTTTTAAGCTTTTATGCAAAATGTCATCCGGACGCTTTTGTTTGTTGTTTTTTTTAGTATCGCGGCTGCAACGCTGAGTATTTCCGTGCTTTGTGACGATTTGGTTCGGTATTATCAAAATAAACATTTTATCAAGACAGCCGAACAATCTTTAGGTCAGCTCAAGTCCGTAAACGCCGATTACGATGCGCTGCTGGAGAGCATAGAAAAAGACCCCGAGCTTCTAAAGCGGATAGCGCCCGCCACGCTGGGCGTCTCGCCTGCCGACCCAAATGTCATATATCCGAAGGTAAAAGCCGAGCAGTTGGCCGCTGCCAGGAAAGCCTTATCGGAGGATGCCGAACCAAATCAGGCTGAGCCGCAAATACCTAGATGGCTTATCCGGTGCAGCTCGCCCCGGAGGCGTGGGGCGCTTTTTGCGGCAAGCGCTGCTTTAATTGTCGTTTCGTTTACGTGTTTTAGGCCCGTCAAACAAATCGCCGGAAAGCAACAGCAAACTATTCAAAGCGCAGAAGATTGAAGCCGGTTTTTTCGTCAAATTTTCTGCCGGCCTGGATACCTTCGATTTCAATTATCGTAACCTCAAGAACGAGAAATACTTTTGCGCCGCCGCGTGGGCAGCCGACCAATGTGTCGCCGCCTTTGCCGATTGCGGTATGGATGTGCAGTTTCGGGCCTTCATCGTCACAATATATCGTCCCCACGCCGAGCACCTCGCCCGGGCCGGCAAATGGGTGAAAATTGGGGACTATTTTCGGCGTTTCCTGTTTTGGCCCGACGACAACATTAGCTTTTCTAAAACCGCCGGTAATCAGAACGGCAGCCGATTTGATATTTTCCTTTTGAGCAAGCTGCTCAATAGATTCGTAAAAGTCTTCACCCTCGAATAATCTTGCCGCAATCACCCGGCCTGCTTTGCCAACTGCGTATTCCATCTTTCGCTCCTCAAACCATTAACTATCTATGGTGAATAATAATTGTAACACTGTTTCAGTCTGCGGTAGTTTCTGTCGGCCCATAAGCGTTTTTCGTTGGGTCTGGGATTAGGCGCGGTGTTTGCATATATATGCAGCTCATTGCCGGCTAAAACAATTATCTCTTCACGCCAGTCACCTGTAACATCAGCAACATACAATCTATCAGCTTTTTCCTTAAAGCGTGCGATGAATTTTCCGGTAAGCGGCTCAAAGATACACACATCGCCGTTTTTGTGGCGTTCTTTGGCACAAGCCAGTTGCTGCCTTGCCCCGGTCCAGTCTATCGTGTGAATTACCTCCACTCCCTTAGTTGTCCAGCCCTCTGGGGCAACATCATCCATATTGTAATCAAAAACCTTCTGGCCGGATGAGTCGAAGACAAACGGTTTTTGGTGCTCATCATAGCGAGAGCGGCACCAGATATGAATCTCGTCGCTGCCATCTTTAAAGCGTCCGACAGCGGCGTTTTGCGGCTCCTGTTTATTGAAGTGATTTCTCCAGATAGGACCTCTGTCACCGATTACCTGCACCTGGTTGCTTCCTTCCTCAAGCAGGACTACTTCCAGTCCGGGTATATCGGGTCGCAGGTCGGCTACAAAGAGACTATCCATATGCCATCGGTCGGGGACGGCCTGTGCGATGAGCTTGCCATCGGCTGAGAAAATAGTTGCGCCGAGGACCTCATCACACCCGTCGCCGTTAATATCCGCAAGGCGGGCTGAGTTGTGGGCGCAGCAGATAAACTGGTCGGTTTGCCAGAGGGGCGTGCCGCCTTTAAGAAGCTGTTCTACTGAATAAGCGGCGAGGAATTTTCCCATCCGGTAGCCTTCTTTGTTGGTTGCTTGAAGGAGGATGTCGCGGTCGGCGCCCTGCCCGTGAAAATCTGCTAACATTGCCGCTTCCCAGCGTTCGGCTTCTTTGGGGAAGGGAGGCCTGGCGGTATTTTTTTCCTGGCCAGTTGCACCGTCAACAATGTGCAAAATGGAATCTTTGGTGAGGAAGACGACCTCGCATTTGCCGTCACCATCTACGTCGCCTGCAGCCACGCCGGGGCCGTGATGGCCTGGCAAACCTTCGTTTTCGCTTGAACCGCCGACACTGATGTCGGCTTTCTTTATCCAGAGTTTCTCGCCGCTATTGTTATAAACAGCCAGGTGGCCGCGGACGGTCACTAAATAATCCATCTTGCCGTCATTGTTGGTGTCGGCGACGATTATGCCGCCTGCCGAATCATTCAGGTCTGCGGGCGGGGGAATTTCGAGCTTGATAACGACCGGATTACTTTGCTCACCTTGCCCCGCTAATATCGCTGTGCTAAATACCAATACAAAAATTAATACTTTTAACAGCGCTCTGTAAATTGCCATAAATTTGCCTTTCATTGAAAAAAATATTACGCTCAAACACTATAACCGACAATCGAATATAAAAAATCATTATGTTGCTCATTTTTTATAGAAGAATTGGTGGGGTATGGTTCGACAAGCTCACCACAGGCAAGACCCCCCCTACGCGCTTCGAGTTTGTTTGGCTTTGATTGGGTTTGTTTTTCACCGCATCTGCAAAGCCGTATATTTTCATAATGCTTTGTTTTAACAGAACTTACGCTCATTTGAGTATCCAGCAAATTGGCTTTGTTTTGCATAATTGACTCATAGCCACAAAGGCATCCGCCTTCGATAAATCTACGGCGGACAGGTCCGCCTTCACAAAAGCTTCCGACTCCGCTTCCTTCTTCGCTGACGTTACGAAGGACAGGTGCGCTACGCCGGACAAGACGGCGGACAGGCTCCGGCACAAAGAAAAAATGTAAGGAATAACCACGAATAAACACGAATTTTCACTAAATATGTTTATCACCGCGTTTTCCTAGGATTTTGTCATTCTGAGGTTTTTTGTGGACAAAACTGTCTAATTCGTGGAAACGCTGTCCCAATGCGTGCGGGTCTGGGCGTGCTTGCCCCTTGTGGCGGGCCTATCGTGCACTACACAAGCACACATCGGTATTATACCAAATTATGCCTATTTTTCAACAAAAATCTAATAATGACTCGTGATGACCCATTTTTTAAGATACCTACAATATGCAGGTGTGACTTGAAAGCCATCTAAGCGTATCTATGCTGTCTTTTGCCAAACGTAGTAAAATTTTTAACTGTTCCGAGCAATGACGTAAACAATCTTACTTTAGTTGCCCTGAAACTCGACTTTTACGGCTAAATCACTGAAAAAAACGGGTCTTTGTGAGAGAAAAAATACTTGACTTTAGTTCCGATAAATGATAGAATTTTAACATATAACATAGACCACGGAGAACAAAAATGCGGGCTTGTAATGTTTTTTATCCGCCACACACCGGGCGGATTAAGAAAAACCTGTCATTGTTGACAGCGGTAGCGGCTGTGTGCTTACTTTGTATTGCGCAATCGGCTTTTGCCGATGGCTCTATCATCGGCTGGGGCAGCCAGGTGGTCGGCGGTGACCTGCCCGGCGGTTTTGCGAAAGTCGAAGCAGGATACAGCCACAGTCTTGGCCTCAAGCAGGATGGCTCCATCGGTGCCTGGGGAAGTAACGGCTATGGCCAGTGCAATATCCCTTCGCCCAATAGCGATTTTATCGCCATCGCAGCAGGCGGCTGGCACAGTCTTGGCCTCAAGCAGGATGGCTCCATCGTCGCCTGGGGAAACAACTACGACGGCCGGTGCAATATCCCTTCGCCCAATAGCGGCTTTATCGCCATCGCAGCAGGCTGGTACCACAGTCTTGGCCTCAGGCAGGATGGCTCCATCGTCGCCTGGGGAAGTAACGGCTATGGCCAGTGCAATATCCCTTCGCCCAATAGCGGCTTTATCGCCATCGCCGCAGGATACAAGCACAGTCTTGGCCTGAAGGATGATGGCTCCATCGTCGCCTGGGGAAGTAACGGCTATGGCCAGTGCAATATCCCTTTGCCCAATAGCGATTTTATCGCCGTCGCCGCCGGAGCGTGGCACAGTCTTGGCCTGAAGCAGGATGGCTCCATTGTCGCCTGGGGAGACAACTACTCCGGCCAGTGCAATATCCCTTCGCCCAATAGCGGCTTTATCGCCATCGCCGCAGGCGGGGAGCACTCGCTTGGTCTCAAGCAGGATGGCTCCATCGTCGCCTGTGGAAGCAACGAAGAAGGCCAGTGCAATATCCCTTCGCCCAATAGCGGCTTTATCGCCATCGCAGCAGGCTGGGTCCACAGTCTTGGCCTCAAGCAGGATGGCTCCATCGTCGCCTGGGGAGACAACTGGTACGGCCAGTGCAATATCCCTTCGCCCAATAGCGGTTTTATCGCCATCGCTGCTGGCGGGTGGCACAGTCTTGGCCTCAAGCAGGATGGCTCCATCGTCGCCTGGGGAGACAACCATTACGGCCAGTGCAATATCCCTTCGCCCAATAGCGGCTTTATCGCCATCGCAGCAGGCAGGGGCCACAGTCTTGGCCTGAAGCAGGATGGCTCCATCGTCGCCTGGGGATTTAGGGGGGAGGGCCAGTGCAATATCCCTGAGCCGAATAGCGGCTTTATCGCCATCGCAGCAGGCGGGTACTATTCTCTCGGGTTAAAGCAAGATAGCTCCATCGTCGCCTGGGGAGACAAAGATTTCGGCCAGTGCAATATCCCTTCGCCCAATACGCACTTTTCAGCCATCGCAGCAGGCTGGCGCCACAGTCTTGGCCTTAAGCAGGATGGCTCCATCGTCGCTTGGGGATACAACAACCATGGTCAGCGCAATATCCCTTCACCTAATAGCGGCTTTATCGCCGCCGTCGCAGGCTACGAGCACTCTCTTGGCCTGAAACAGGATGGCTCCATCGTCGCCTGGGGGAACAACATTTACGGCCAGTGCAATGTCCCTGAGCAAAATACGCACTTTTCTGCCGTCGCCGCAGGCTACGAGCACTCGCTTGGCCTGAAGCAGGATGGCTCCATCGTCGCCTGGGGACGAAACGATTACGGCCAGTGCAATATCCCTTCGCCTAATGCCGGCTTTATCGCCATTGCTGCAGGCGGGGACCATTCGCTTGCCATAAAAAAGGTATGTCAGTATAAACTAACCGGCGACTTAAATGACGATTGCAAGGTTGACTTTTATGACATAGCAGCAATTGCGGGGAACTGGCTGATTGATTGTAATACGGACCCGAATAACCCGGCGTGTGTGGCGAAATAGAAGCATAAGGGCATAAGGGCACAAGTGCACAGGTGCATAAGAGCACAAGGATATCAGGGTATCAGGAAAACAGGAGGCAGGGAATCAGGATATCAGGGTTCAGGGATTTAGGAGGCAAAGGCACGAAAGTAAAGTGGACATAAGGGCACAAGAGCACAGGATGACGGACCCGGCTTCGCAATTTAGCTACGCCGTGGCAGGCGGAGGACGAAGGACACCCTTCGACGCGCTGCGCTTGCTCAGGGCAGGCAGAAGACAGGGGACAGGGGACAGGAGACAGGAGACAGAATACAGGATACAGAGAACGGAGGACGGATGAACCACGCAAGATGAGAGATGAATTATGAATCACAAGCTGGGGCAGATAAGGCGACTCTGAAGATTGCGCCGGTTGGTTTTGCGGTGAGGATTTCTACGAAGCCATTGTGGGCCTGAGCAAATTTTTTGACAAGGGCAAGGCCCAGACCTGTGCCGGTGGTTTCGCGCGTGGATTCAGCGCCTATACGATAAAATTCTTCAAACACTTTTTTTCGCTGCCAGTGAGGGACGCCGGGGCCGTGGTCCTCAACCTCAATGACGATAAACTGCCGGTCGCGCTTTGTTCTAATCAGAATTGTTTTATCCGCAGCGCTGCGTGCGTATTTAACGGCGTTGTCCAGAAGGTTGACGACTATCTGTGTTACCGAATCGCTGTCGAAAGTTGTTTGTCCGAGCTGAGCGAACTCTTGTTTTATTGAAAAGCCGTTCTGCTGGGCGTAAGGCGTCATCATTTCGACAACGTTACCGATACAGTTGTTTATGTCGCCCAGCTTGAAGGCATATTTTTTCTGTTTTCTCTGGATGCGTGAGAAGTCCAGCACGTTCTCTATCAATCGGCTGAGCCTTTCGCTTTCCTGCCGCATACTCCTGTAATACTCGGTGAGCTTATCTTTTGATTTGACCCAGTTTTTTTCGAGCATTTCGGAATACATTCGTATCGAGGTCAGAGGCGTTCGAAGCTCGTGCGAGACCGCTGACAGAAAATCGTCTTTCTTTTGTGCCAGCTTCAGTTGCGCCCTGGCGTTGAGCCATAAACTTGTCAATCCAAGTGTTACCGCCAGAAGGACAACGGTGATAATGCTCAAATACCAATTGTGCAATTGTTTTATTTGTTTGCTTATCCGCGCAGGGTCAATCTCTTTAAGATGCAGCACCGATTCTCCAAAGCCGAAATTCAATACCGCCGTGTAAGCGACATCTGCCGGCACAACCGTATTTTTTGCCCGTGACAGGTCAAAGCTCATACCGTCGCGCATAAATCGGAGGGCGGATTCTTGAACCTCTTCGGTCAGTTTCTTTTCATTTAGTTGAAAGCCCTGCAAGAATCGCTTGTTTTCGATTTGAATGTGTCTTACCAGAAATACCTGACCGCTGAATATGCCGCTTTCGGCGGACCCGGCGCTTTCACCCGGGACTATCAGCGGCACAAAAGGCTCAATTCGTATCTGCACTGTATCAGCCAGCTCCTCTTGAGCGGCGTGCTGGGGCAATTGAGCAAAGGCCTGGGTCTGCTGCTCGGGGGCAATCTGTCCGCCGGAACCGGGCTGGTTTGCCAGACGGTCGGCGGGTAAATTTGCCTCATCGACCTGCTGGAGGCGCTGTCTATCCATTCTCGTTTGGATTCCAGGAGTTTGTCGGCCGGTCCTCTGGACTGCTTCCTGCCTGCCATCGACAGATGGGGCCTGTGCCGGCGGCGGCTGCGCCTGCGCACTTGACTGCACTCTTTGCTGAGACAAATCGACATTAGAGGTGATATTGCGCTCGTATGTTGAGCGCCTTTGCTCTATAACCTGCGTTTTCTGCTCCGAACGGAGGCTTTCAATAGGATAGTTTTTCCCTCGCTCACCTTGAGACGCTACAGCTTTACCGCCTTTTTTGTCGGAAGTCTGGTCTTTTTTAGATAGGCTAACCTCCTCACCCTCCTTTAACAATTTCGGTTGCGAATCTTTAGCTCCACCAATAGGTTTGGTGTTATCCATAGCGAATGAGCCGGAGATTGCTCCGCCCAGGACCGGCAGGAGGTTATTTTTTATGTTGAATCTATTTGTTTGCACTTTAACATAAAAATCATCGTTAAAATCAGCGACTCGATTAGTTGCCTCGACTGAGGTCGGCGAAATCTCGCGGAAGGTTGCTCCGCCTACAACAGGGGCGCCGTCAGGCCGCTCGCCGTGCTCGCCGCGTTGCGTCGCAGCGGGCTGTCGCACTGGCGCAGCAGGCGGCACACCTGCCGTGCCAGGGATGTCGTCATTTGGTGTGATGATGATTCCGTCCGGCTCGATTTGAAAATTGCCATAAGCGAGGTCATTTTCCAATCGGCCATTCAACGGTGAACGCAGCACAGATACTTGCTGCTGGTCAGGAGCCAAATTTTCCGCCGCATAATAAGGCAAATAATCGGTATAAGGCCGGCTCTGCTCTCTGCGGATAAATTCGTCGAGCTTGCTTTTGACATCCTGTCTGATTTGTTCGGCAACAGAGGCGAACTCGCCGAGGCGCGCACCTTCCATACCCTGTGCCCATATCTGGATGGAATGATAACCCAGCCAGACCAGACCGCACATAGCAGACAGAATTATCGCCGACAAAATGACAAGTCGCCTATACATTTGCGTTTATTTATCCGCCATACATAAGGCGGATAAATCCTCATTACAGTTGGGTTTCATATTTATAGCCTGCACCGCGGACGGTTTTAATAATCTGGGGATTATCAACATCGCGCTCGATTTTACTTCGCAACTTCGCTATGTGCATATCCGTTGTCCGCGTCCCCAGGTCCGTCAAAATATCATCCCAGACTTCTCGATACAGCTCTTCTCTGCTGATGACCCGATTCGGGTTTGCAGCAAAATACTGGATGATTTCTGCTTCTCGTTTAGAAATTTCTATTTCTTTTCCTTTACGCCTCACCTTCAATGCTGCAATATCGACATCGCAGTCGGCGAACTTGAAGGTTTGGCCGACTGCCCTGGCGGGGTCGGTGCGTCGAAGGACCGCATTTATCCTCGCAAGCAGTTCTTCGAGCGAAAATGGCTTGGTGATGTAATCATCGGCGCCGAGGTTAAGCCCTGCCACCCTTTCTCTTTCCTGGCCTTTGGCGGTCACCATAATAATCGGGGTTTGCAGGCCTTCCTGACGCCACCTGGTACAGAGGTCTTCGCCGCTAATTTTCGGCAGCATCAGGTCAAGCAAAATCAAATCGAACCGCCCCTGCGCCACAATCATCTGGGCCTGGAGGCCATCTGCGGCTTCAGAAACGGTGAAGTCGTGATATTCCAGAAAATCCTTCAGAGCCAGGCGGATTTTCTCTTCATCCTCAACTACCAATATGGACGGCTTTAATTCCATAG
>CAYWXK010000014.1:0-60440 GCA_964462515.1 uncultured Pirellulales bacterium | reverse complement strand
AGGCGGATTTTCTCTTCATCCTCAACTACCAATATGGACGGCTTTAATTCCATAGTTACACCTCTTTCTCTTTATATTATAAACGGAATTTGAGGATAAGTTTGTAAATGTTTTGTAAAAAATCTCGGCTGCTTTTTACATACATTTTACTTTGTGGTCGAGAGGCAATGTTGCATAATTGATTTAGGAAATATTTTGGAAATTATTGTTAAAGATAACACGAGTAATTTGAAAATATATTTAGAAATTTCTTTGAAAGGGTCGAAAAATGAAACGCAGCAGACAAATACTTACAATCGCAGTTGTGCTAATTAGCTTGATGGCCACAATTGCTTTGGGCGATGTGCCGACGACGGTCGGCAGCATTTCAAAAGTAACAGTTTATCGCGGCCAGGCGCAGGTAACGCGTTTAGTTAATGTGGATTTGCCGGCAGGCACTTGCGAACTAACCGTCAAGGACCTGCCGGCCCAGGTGGTGCCTGAAAGTATCTACGCACAGAGTCCCGACAACGTTAAGGTGCTCAGCGTAAGATTTCGCGAAAGGCCGGTCATGGAGGACACAAGAGAAGAAGTCAAACAGCTCGATGCACAGATTGAGGATGTAAAACACAAGCTCAAATACGCTGAAAGCGAGCTATTGCATTTTAATCAGCAATGGCTGATGTTTGAGAAGCTAAAAGACTTTACCATCACCGCAGCCGGCAGCGACCTTAACAGGGGCCTTCTGACCTTTGAGCCTATTCAGAACCTTGCCACATTTATAGAAGAAAAGGGTCTTGAATATCACAAACACAAGCTGGAACTTGAGGACCAAATCGCCGGGTTGAAAAAAGAACAAGAGCTGCTGGACCGCAAGCGGAATGAACTAATGGCGGGACGTTCCCGCACAGAACGAGAGGCGCTATTGTTTATAAGCGCCGAAGGCGCCAGAAAAGCCGTTATTGAGATGAGCTATTTAGTCAATGGCGCCAACTGGATGCAGCAATATAACCTCCGTGCCAATCCAAAGAAGTCAACTGTGCTGATTGAATACAACGCGGTCGTCAACCAAACCAGCGGCGAAGACTGGAACGGCGTCGCATTAAGCTTATCAACAGCCGAACCGACGATGGTCGCAGCCGCCCCAATACTAACGCCTATGCTCGTTGACCTTTCAATGCCTGCCCAGCAGCAGGCTGCACAGCAGCCCATCGTGTGGGAGAACGAGATTCGCCAGAACAGGCAGACCCGAAAGGACTACATTAAAAAGGGAATGGCGGCCAACGAGGAGCTTAACGTGATGGCGCTGCGCAACCAGGCATTTGCCTACAATATAATTGGGGGCAAGAGAGAAATCGAAGAATTCCAGCAAAAAATGGCAGAGATTTCCCGCATCGAGGGCGTCAGCGTAACGTATGATTTGCCCGGCAAACTAACGCTTCCAAGCCGAAGCGACCAGCAATTAGTAACAATCGCAGCAATAACCGCAAAAGCCGATTTTACGCTCGTTGCGACGCCCTTACTTACCGACTATGTCTATTTGCAGGCGGACGTGCTTAATGCCAGTGACACAGTTTTATTGCCTGGGCAGGCAAGTATGTTCCGCGATGGGGAGTTCGTTGGAAAAAGTCAGCTGCCGCAGGTAACAATGGGCGAAAAATTTACTGCCGGCTTCGGCATAGATTCACAGGTCCAGGTTACACACGAGCTTGAAGATAAACAAACGAAAATTCAGGGCGGCAACCGCATCGATACATATCATTATCGTATCGCAATCAGCAATTACAAGAACGACGCCGTCGAATTGCGCTTGTTAGACCGCTTGCCTTATACCGATGACGCATCAGTGAAGATTGAGCTTGCAAAGGCCGAACCGCAGTTGAGTGAAGACGCCGAGTATCTGCGAACCATTAGAAAGAAAGGCGTCCTGCGCTGGGACACAAAGCTTGCGCCGAATACCATTGACGAAAAGGCAACTATCGTAAAATACAGCTTCACTATGGAATATGACAGGAATATGCAGCTTCAGCCTCGTCTTGCTACTGGTGCCGCACAACAATCCGGACAATAGATATGTATAGTCCTGAAGTCCCTTCAAAGCACAATGTTATTGAAGGTTGCGTCCATCGTCCTCGCCGTGCTGACGCACTGGCGCAGCAGGTATCGGTTGCGCTGCTCGTTTCGTGGCACGGGCTTCCAGCCCGTGAACACCAGACACGGCCAGGATGGCCGTGATACACTACGCAACCGCAACTCGCCGTACTGCCGCACTGGCGCAGCAGGCCGGTCAACGCAACCCGATGCGGGCAGCTTTCGCGGGTTGACATCTGGGTCTTGTTTGTGCAGTAATGTTCCATTTAATATTCAAAGGTCAATGATTTTGCTTTTGAGAAGGTAAGGCCGCGAATGTTAAACTCGCGGCCTTTTTGTATCCGTTAACCTGTATTTCTCACCGCCGAGAGCGCAGAGAGCACAGTCCCGCAGGTTGTTTCTATTATAGATAAATCAGCATTTTTATCGTCAAACCGCAAAATCCCCTAAAAATGTCAAAATTATTTGACAATCTGCGATATATTTGTTACGCTGATGATATTAGAGATAAAGTAGGGATGTAAAGCCGTTTGTATGGAAACTGAAGATTTCCGGTGTCCGGTGTATGTATTTGCGCCAGAACGCTGGCATAACGTAACCGTTAACAGTGGAAAAATGGCGCTTTTGGGTATTCGAATCTTGACTGTCGTCAGACAAGTTTCGGATTTATCAATAATTAGGAGGACTAAAAATGAAATTCGGTAATGTGTTCAAAAAGAAAAATCTGTTATTGGTTGCCGGTGTTACTGCAATTTTGCTTTTCTGTATCGGCCAATCGGCTTTGGCCGAATCGGGCAAGATTGTCGGCTGGGGCAGCCAGGTTGTCGGCGTTGACCTAAGCCAGAGCTTTGTGAAGGTCGCCACGGGCAGCTTCCACAGTCTTGGCCTGAAGAGTAATGGATCGATTGTCGCGTGGGGAGATAACGAGTATGGCCAATGCGATATCCCTTCGCCCAATACCGGCTTTATCGCCATTGCCGCAGCCTGGTGGCACAGTCTTGGCCTAAAATCCGATGGCTCTATCGTAGCATTTGGAGACAACAGTTACGGCCAATGCGATATCCCTTCGCCCAATACCGGCTTTGTCGCCATCGCCGCAGGCGGCGAGCACAGTCTTGGCCTAAAGAACGATGGTTCCATCGTCGCCTGGGGATGGAACTACTACGGCCAGTGCAATGTCCCTTCGCCCAATACCGGCTTTGTCGCCGTCACAGCAGGCCCTTACCACAGTCTTGGCCTAAAGCAAGATGGCTCTATTGTCGCCTGGGGAAACAACGGCAGAGGCCAGTGCAATATCCCTTCGCCCAATAGCGGCTTTATCGCCATTAGCGCAGGCGGGGAGTATTCGCTCGGGTTAAAGCAAGATGGCTCCATCGTCGCCTGGGGAATGAACGCCGAAGGCCAGTGCAATATCCCTTCGCCCAATACCGGCTTTGTAGCCATCGCAGCAGGCATCTACCACAGTCTTGGCCTAAAGCAGGATGGCTCCATCGTCGCCTGGGGAGCCAACTGGGACGGCCAGTGCAATATCCCTTCACCCAATACCAGCTTTGTAGCCATTGCAGCAGGCGGCGAGCACAGCTTAGGCGTGAAGCAGAATGGCTCCATCGTCGCCTGGGGAAGCAACGACTACGGCCAGTGCAATATCCCTTCGCCCAATAGCGGCTTTATCGCCATTAGCGCTGGCGGGTCTCATTCGCTCGGGTTAAAGCAAACTGGCATCTTTATCAAAATTAAGACAATCGTCGCCTGGGGAGACAACGGCGACGGCCAGTGCAATATCCCTTCGCCCAATAGCGGCTTTATCGCCATCGCTGCAGGCGGGGACCATTCGCTCGGGTTAAAGCAGGATGGCTCCATCGTCGCCTGGGGATTGAACGGCTGGGGCCAGTGCAATACCCCTTCGCCCAATAGCGGCTTTATCGCCATTAGCGCTGGCGGGGTGCATTCTCTGGGTTTAAAGCAGGTTGGCTCCATCATCGCCTGGGGAAGCAACAGCGACGGCCAGTGCGATATCCCTTCGCCCAATGGCGGCTTTATCGCCGTCGCTGCGGGCGGGTATCATTCGCTGGGGTTAAAGCAAGATGGCTCCATCGTCGCCTGGGGATGGAACGGCGAGGGCGAGTGCAATGTCCCTTCGCCCAATAGCGGCTTTATCGCCATTAGCGCAGGCGGGGACCATTCGCTCGGGTTAAAGCAAGATGGTTCCATCGTCGCCTGGGGAAGTAACTGTGACAGGTGGGGTAACTACACTGGCCAGTGCGATATCCCTTCGCCCAATAGCGGCTTTATCGCCATTAGCGCAGGCTTGTGGCATTCGATCGGTTTAAAGCAGGATCCCTCGACTCCGCTCGGGACAGGTGGCTCCATCGTCGCCTGGGGAAGCAACTATGACTGGTATGGTAACTACACTGGCCAGTGCAATATCCCTTCGCCCAATAGCGGCTTTATCGCCATTAGCGCTGGAGGGGCCCATTCGCTTGCCATAAAAAAGGTATGTCAGTATAAACTAACCGGCGATTTAAATGACGATTGCCGGGTTGGTTGGGAAGATGTGCGGATATTTACCGGTCAATGGCTGGACAGTGATGGTTCTGCTAACCTGGATGGATTTAATGGTATAAATTTTCTCGATTTTGCCCTGCTGACAAATAACTGGTTGATTGACTGCGACCTGACGCCGAACAATCCGGCGTGTGTGGCGAAATAGATGGTCTCTGTAACCGCAGATAATATTAACCACGAATTAACACAAATGAACACGAATAGACATAAAAATAATTCGTGAAAATTTGTGGCTAAAAAGGTAAACTCTGCGGGCTCTGCGAACTCGGCGGCCTCTGTGGTTAATGAGAAATCCGGGTTAGTGGCCTGGTGTGGGCGGATTGGCGGCTGTCCAGTTATTGGGGTCGTTGCCGTAAAGATTGACGTTTAATCTGCGCAGCGAAGCCCCGCCGCCATCCGGTTCGAGCGGCCAGGGAGGCTCATTGTCGTAATTTATCATATCGATTCGGATATAATGTCGCTGGCCGAGCAGGTCAACATCACCGGGCATACTAAGGCGGATTTTTTCGCCGCCGTTGTTCAGTCTGCCATCGCCCCATTCAAATATCGCAACACCACCCGGGACACCCGGATACTGCGATAGGAAGACGTCACTGTCTTTTACCAGCAGCAGATAGCCGTGAGCAGGGATACTTGTGTTATCCGGCAGGTTAAAATCGATAGTGTAATCTTCATCGCTAAATTTCCAAGTATTACCTTCCAAGTCGAATAAGTCAACCCTGCTATTGGTGATGTTGTATAGCTCGACAAATTCTGCGTCTCTGTCATATAAGGGATTATACATAATCTCATTGATTACTATTGGGCCGACCTTTGGATAGGCATTGGCCCAGCCTGGCGTGATTTCGCTCATCGCCACGAAGTCAACATTGTTGATACTTCGTTTGAAGTATCGGCCAAATGATACGCCGGTTTCAGAGGCGTCAAAATCTTCTATTTCCTGATAGCCGGTCAAAACATCATCTTGTGCAGAGGATAGACAAACCTCTTCGCCGTTCTCACTGAGGCGGAAGACCTCGAGACAGCCCGGGTCATTCGGGTCGGCGAAGTTTGTGTCCTCATAAAAAAGACAATAGCCATAGCGGTCAATCACGGTATTAGAGGCAATCTTGTATTTGGTTGGGTAAGCATTATCATCGCTGAGGAACCAGCCGCCGATGTTTATCGGGTCGCCTGTGGTATTATGCAGCTCAATCCAGTCGGGCTGGCCGGCGTGAGAATGCGCCAGCAGCTCATTTATCACCACATCGCTTGGATTTGGAATAATGCCGCTATCATCCTCACCAGGCGAGCCGTTGTATAGAGCGCTTGCACGCCAGCTTTCCTGTAGGCCCCAGTTGTTCGGGTCAGGATTGTTTGGGTCTATTATGGTCAGAGAGAAACCATGACCATCTGTCATTGGACGCCAGCTATCTTTATACCTGAAATCCAGAATCGCCTGGCCAATGGCGTCTTCGAGCCTGATTCTCTCGCCTGCGTTATCAAGACTACCGTCATACTGGCCGGCTGGATTGATAGCAGTGCCGTATTGGGCCTCGAAGGCATCGATGTCCCTGACAACGACGACAAGCTGACCTGCTGCAAGCTGGACGGGCGGGAAGGTAAAGTGGATTCCCTCGGTGAATTGGACAAGGTTGAGGTTAAGCGTTTGCGGCCCGATATTCATTAGCTCGATGAATTCTTCATTCGGGTCATTCGGGTCGCCGGTAGTCTGTGGATGATACATAATCTCGGTAATCCGCAGATTTTCCGCGATGGGGCCGACAGCAAAGATAGCCTCGTTCAAGGCGCTCCATTTGCCATCGAGCGCGCGGGCCTTAACCAGAGTGCTTTTATTCAGTTTGAAAGAGCCGGTATATTTAATCGCGCCGGGTGAGGGGCCGCCCTGGCTTATCTGGCCGGCAAGCAATTCAACAGAGATAAGAAAGTCATTGCGATTGCCGGCATTATTGAGGCCGTGGATAGCAAGGACGTTGTTACCCTGTTGTAAGGAGCTGACATAAGCGGAGATGTAAATCTCTTCGAAGTTAACTGCTGAGCCGTCAGGGTTTGTGGTGCTTGCACCGGAGTTCCATGTTGGCGTGCCGTCAAAGTATCGTCTGGCAACCTCGGCGCCGTTCAGATATGCAATGAATCCATCATCGTATCTGACCTTCAGGAGCATATCGTTAAAATCGGCTGCGCCGACGGTGAAGGGGATTCGGATGTAGCAGGTATCGTTTATGCCGGGGCACATTTTGGCTTCGACATCGTAGCTGATATAGGGGTCATAGAGAGTCTGGGTTATGTCGTATCCAACGCCGCCGGTCATACCGGAGATGAAAGTGGCGTCATTCCAGGAGGAGTCGTTAAAGTAGCTGGTAAGCCAGCAAGTATTCTCACCCAACTGGAGTCCGCCGGCTCCTACATCACCGACAAGGTGAAAATCAGTCGGATTAAATCCACCCAAATTGCCTTTTGCAACAAAAAGTTCGAGCTCCGAGCCGCCGCCACATTCATAAAATATCAGCCGAAGGTCATATACCCCTGCCTCAGTAATGTTGAAAGGCGTTATGGTATCTGCGGGACTCCGTGGGGAGGGGTATGAGGTCTTGTAGGTGGTGCCCTTAGTCAATTGTAGTCCAAAGCCATCATCGGAATTAACTCCAAACGTCCAGTATCCTGTCGTCGGTATATAGACTTTTGCAGTTGCCAGAATCACATAGTTCTCCACATCGACGCCTATGGTCGTGGCGGGGAACGGACTATCATTATCGAAGTGACCATAGTCACCGGTATTATAATAGTTTATTACCGGAGCCGTGCCGGCAACTACTTGTTCCTGGTTAGCCGGATTGCTGACAACGCTTTCAGCTTTAGATAAGCTATCGACGGTGATGCCTGCTTTTGCCTTGTAATAAGTAACCTGGAACTGGGGGAAGGTATTGGTAAGAAGATTACCGCCGTTGGCAACGCTCGGAACGAGAACTCGCTTGGGTGCAGCTTCGGTCACAAGAGTGACGATAGTGCCTGGTGGTGACATCCAGGCCGGAAGGCGGGGGTCTGTGCCATCGAGAGTGTAATAGATATTGCCTGCCGAGGCAGCCATCGAGAATGCATCTGTAGGAAGAATATGTCCGCCGTGCTTATACAGGCCGTTAATATAAAAGACAGGCGCGTTGACATTAGGGTACAGGCCGGCACTTCGCAGCTGCTGGAGAACAACAGCCGGACGCTGAGGCATATATGTGTTCAGGACGTAGTTTCGGGTGGCCTGCCAGTCAGCCAGAGTATAAGGTGTGCTGCGTGCCGTATCCCCCCAGCGTGCCGACTCGGAAATGATGGCCAGCTCGACCTGGTCGGCAAGCTCCTTGTAGCGTGCGTAGGATGCTTCTGGTGTCGCCGGTCCATTGTTAAACAGGTGTCGATGAGAGTGGTCTGCAAAGAGCAAACGGAATTCGGTGTTCTGCTTTAGATAATTGTATGGCACCGCAACACCATCAGATACACCGGTTACGTTTGTGTTGAGACTGGACCAAACAACGATTGCACCTTCGGAGTCCCAGTTGAAGAACTTAAAGCCAGTAGCGTTGGGCGGCCGGAGGCAACCGGAGTACCAGTTATGGTACGGCCAATCCCCCATTCCACCCCAGATATTGGAGAACATATAGTCAATGTGGTTATCAACGTCAAGCAGGTCGTCGTAGGCAGGGTTGCGTGTGCCATCCGGGTTATTGCCCTGAATCTGCTGGTATGCTTCATTGGAGCTCATGCCCGCTCTGCATTCATTGAGCATCTGTGTCCAGGTTGCGGTGTCTCCGTTGACGGGGACATCGTCATGGATGGAGTCCCAGTCTTCTTTTTCCCCGCCGAAATAGGTGGAGGCAAAAGACGCATCCGGGCGTTCGCAAAGGTTGTAGAGGCCCCAATACAGGCCGTTTAAGTACAGGTGCACGAAGGTGCCGTGACCGGAAGGCTGACCCAGAGCCAACTGGGTGCGATGCATAAATTCATCGATAATGTACTGGGTATTTGCGCCTCCCCAACTGTTCCAGCCGTCGTTGGCTCCGCCGCGGAGGATGACGGTATCGAACTCATCGGCAGCATCTTCGCCGAACAGAGGATATCGCAGCTTTGTCGGTCCGTAGTTTCTCTTAAACAGGAGGCGGAATGATTTCTTTCTCGTCAGCTCCATACCGCGAAACGCTCCGCCGTAAATCCGCACGCCGGCGTTCACGTGAAAACCGGTCGTTCCATCAGGGTTAATCCACTCGATAGATGCCGGGCGTTCCCACGCCACACCCTCACCCCAGGGATTGGAGTAGATGCCATTGGTGCCGAACAGGTCGTCTGTGCCGGCAACGAGCGAGATGGTCGGAATGGACAAGAGCGAATCTATCATCAGCGCTTGATACCGAGAGTCATTCACCACTCGCTGATCCATTGCATAGTCAGCAGCGGTGCCTCCCCAGGAAGCAGGAAAGCCGCTGGGGCTGGCCGGCTGATGAATCACGTAGTAGGGAAAGATATAAGTCTGGGTATCTACGTTGGTGGATATCCAGCCCGGCTTGAATGCCATTGCCCGCAGGCAGGTGGTCGTATTTATCGGAATGGGAACCGTATATTTACTGCCGTGCACCTCCGATGGGGCGCTGCCATCCAAAGTGACGTGTATCGTAGCACCCTCGGTTTCGCAGGAGATTGTTACATCGAAAGGTGTATCGTAAAAGCCTCTATCGTGGCTGAATTTTGTGTCAGCAACAAAGTCAACTGCGCCAGAGGTATTAAACTTGCCTGGTGTAGCAGTAGCGAAATATTGAGCCGTCTCCTGGTGATTGGCACCAATCAGCTCCGGCAGAATCAAGAACCGACTGTCGTATTTGGTGTTGTTAAGAGCGTGGATTGCCAGGACGTTGGTGCCCTCGCGCAGGAGGTCGGCGTATTCAGTAATGTCAAAGGTCTGGTATTCGTTACTGTCGTGTATGCCGGTGGCGCTGGAATTCCATTGCAGGACAGATGGCACAAGACTGCTCTGGGCGACCTTGCTACCATTAAGGTAAGCGACGAAGGCATCTTTATACTTGACACGCAGCGAAAGTCGGTCATAAAAATCGGCCTCGTCAACTTCGAATTCGGCCCGCATCCACAGCGAAGCATTGGTATTCTGCATCTGCCCCTGAATATCAGTGCCGATATCTTCGCTGATACTGCTTACATATAGCCCGCCAGCGGCTGTGTCACCAACGAGACGAAAAGAGGTCGCATTAAACGTGACAAAACTTCCCCTGGCGGCAAACAGCTCCAGCCCTGAGCCGCCGCCGCACTCATAGAATATCAATCGCAGGTTATATAAGCCGGCCTGTGTGATGTTGAAGGCCGTCAGTGTATCTTCAGGGCCGCGCGGATCAGGATGTGAGGACGTAAAGGTCTGAACGACGTTGGTTAGTTTTAGCTCGAAGCCATCGTCGCTATTTACGCCGAAGGTCCAATAGCCGGTCTGTGGGATTGAAACCGTTCCGGTTACTAAAACGGCGTAATAGTCCACATCGTTATTTATTGTGGTTCCTGGAAACGGCCGGTTATTGACGTAATGGCCTTCGCCACCGGTGTTAAAATAGTTGATAACGGGCGCTATTTCTGAAGCCGTTGTGCTTTGATAAGAGGGGTCGTTGACGACCAATTCGGCTGTGCCTAAGTCGTAGACGGTAGTGTTTGCCTTGTAGTAAGTTACCTTAAATCCGGGGATGGCGTTTCCAAACCCGAGGCCGATTTGCCCCGTTTTCCAGCCTGAGTCATTATAGGATAGTGCCGTCCAATCTGCACCGGCATCGCTTATAGTGGGAACGCGATATGAGACGGACGCTTTATGGGCAACAAACGTTGCGGCGTATTGCGCGAGGCCATAAGATATATCCGTTACCTGCGTGGGATATTGTGGGGCATATTCGTGAACTATAACACCATCGCTTTTTGCCAATGCCAGATAGTCGCCGTCTGCGCCAAGCAGGAAATTGGTGTGCAACTCAGAGCCGGCGATTGCATGGTCTTTTTCGGAGGCAAAAACGATGAGAAACTCGCCGGGCTCCAACTCGACCGCAGGGAACTGCCACTCCTTTATTTCGTTGCCGTCATTATTTATCAGTTGCCAGCCATTGAGATTGACGGTTTGGTCGCTTGGATTATAAAGCTCAATCCAGTCGGAAGAATCACCGTCTTCATCCAGCAGCTCACCTTCCTCCAGCGGCTCCTTGCTGGCGTTGCTTGCCATAAACTCACTGATGACTACGTGTGCCCCTTTTAACCCCCAGTTCTGTGCCATAATGGCAAGGTCAACAGCATTTACGCCGTTAGCACCATCGAGGTCGGCTTCACAGCCGCCAATTAAGCAGTTGGGGTTCAGCCAGTATCTGGCCAGAATTGATAAGTCTTTCAAATCGACATTATGGTCGCCGCTGAGGTCTCCTGTAGGATAAAACTGTGCGGAAGCAGCGCTGACCAGAAAGACGGTCAAAACCAAAGAGAGCATTAAAATTTTAGCAAGACTTTGTATATTTAAGCTCCTTTTTTGTACGGGAACCCCGACTTGCTGGGGCTCAAAACTTAAAATTGCCGATAAGCTTCATTTCTATTTTAACGTATTTATGGGTGCTTAGTCAAGATTCAGAAGGCCATCGTAAGAAAATAAACGTAATTGGGGCTGTGACAGAGGATTATGGCTTCATTTCATCGACAGTATCAAAGACCTGCTTTATTTCTGTCGCAGATAATTCTAAATCCCACGCCCTAAAAGTGCAATATAAACCGCACCCATGCACAGTCCGTGCTTTATTAGGAGCTACGCTTGCTGAGCTAACGGTTTGTGTTATACTTCGGTTTCTATGGTTTGGTTTTCCTTTTATCCGCCAGACGTTCGGCGGATAAAGTTTCAGGTTATTGTCTCATAGAATCTGACAGACAATAGAGAGTTTGAAGGGACAGAATATGAAGAAGTTGATTTTAGGTTTCTTTTTGGTTTTTGTGCATCTGTCTGGTTTTGCAAATGAGCCAAAACGTTTCATGGCAGGTGCATCGAGTGTTGATGTCACGCCGGTCGAGTTTCCGGTGAAGGTTAATGGGGGCTTTTTTGAAGCGACGGCAACAAAGGTCAATGACCCGCTCTATGCCCGATGTATAGTTCTCGATGACGGCTCTGTGCGTGTGGCTGTCGTGGTTGTCGATAACTGTCTTATACCGCAGGAGCTTTTTGATGCGGCCAAAGAAATGGCGAACAAAAGCACCGGTATTCCCATCGAGCGGATGATGATGTCGGCTACGCACACCCATTCGGGGCCTGCTGCGGTAGGCGCATTGGGAACGGAGCCGGATGAAAAGTATTGCCGGTTTTTGCCGGGGAGGATTGCCAAAGCCGTTGAATTAGCTGCTACAAATCTTGCACCGGCCAAAGTAGGCTGGGCTGTGATGGACGACCCCAACCATACGAACTGCCGGCGATGGATTATGCGGCCTGACCGGATTCAAACAGACCCATTTGGCCGGCGCAGCGTCCGGGCGATGATGCACCCAGGTCACCAGAACCCGGATTATTTAGGTCCTGCCGGCCCCGTGGATACGCAGTTATCTTTGCTGGCAGTGCAGTCGCTCGATGGCCGGCCAATAGCAATCCTTGCGAATTACTCGATGCACTACTTCGGAGCCGAAGCGATATCTGCTGACTATTTCGGCCTTTTTGCCAGGATTTTTGCAGAGCTTACAGGAGGCGATACGAATTTTGTGGCGATTATGTCGCAGGGGACAAGCGGCGATTTGCAGTGGAGAGATTATAGTTCGCCGCCGAGCAACGAAAAGATTGAAAAATATGCGGAGGAGATGGCACGCGTAGCTTTCGAGGCCTACAAAAAAATCAAATATCAAGATTATGTTACGCTGGCGATGGCGGAAAGAAAACTGGAGTTAAAGATTCGACCGATTAGTGAGGAAGATTTATCCTGGGCAAAGAAAACGGCGGAGACTTTCAAGGATAGAAAGCCCCAGACGCTGCCTGAGGTTTATGCCCGTGAGCAGATGCTGCTCGACCAGATGCCACAGACGAGCGAGCTTAAGTTGCAGGCGCTGCGGATTGGAGAGATGGGGATTACTGCAATTGGGTGCGAGGTCTTTGGCATTACCGGCTTGAAGATAAAGGCCCAAAGTCCACTACAGACGACCTTTAATATCGAACTGGCTAATGGTTATTTCGGTTACATTCCGCCGCCGGAGCAGCACAAATTAGGAGGCTACACAACCTGGCGTGCACGCTCCGCTGGGTTAGAGGTTGAAGCCGAGCCGAAGATTGCAGAGTGCATTCTCGAATTGCTCGAAGAAGTTTCCGGCAAACCCAGACGCAGTATCAGCAGCCCCGATTTATCGGGATTCGGTAATTACCCAAAGGCGGTTCTGGCATCCAGGCCGATTGCATATTATCGCTGCAATGAGTTTGTCAGTCCTGTCGCGATTGACGCTACAGGCCATAGCAACAACGGCATATACGAAGGCGGCGTAGCTTTCTATCTGGAAGGGCCGATGTCAGAAAATGTTCCGCAGGGCAATAAAATCAATCGTGCGCCGCAATTAGCCGGCGGGTGGTTAAAGGCTTCATTCAAAAATCTTGCACAGAACTACACCGTAGAATTTTGGTTCTGCAATTACCTGCCCACCGATGCCAGAAATGTAACGGGGGTTCTATTTTCACGACCATCTGCAAATATTCTTGGTGATTATATATACATTGGTGGGTCACAAGTAGCCGGCGGCAAGCTAATTTTCGGCAGCGGTATAAGTAATAATGCTCTGTTTGGTAGAACCAGCATCCCTCCAAAGACCTGGCATTATCTTGCCTTTGTGCGGGACGGCAATAAGGTCAACATCTATCTGGATGGGCAGGCCAGCCCGCCAGACGCACGGCGGGCAAGCCCGGAGATTTCCGGAGAGGCATCCGGCGATTCTTTGTCGGGTGAGATTTTCATCGGGCGCAGACTCGATAACAATGATACATTTGAGGGCCGAATAGATGAGGCAGCTATTTTCAACCGGGCATTGTCGGTAGAAGAAATTGCTGCGCATTATAAAGCTGCAATGAGTCCAAAGCGGTACTGAATTTTAGTTTTACCGCAGAGCACGCCGAGGTCGCAGAGTTTTTTAATTTTAGTTTTTTCTCTGCGTTCTTTGCGTTCTCAACGGTTAATTCTTAAAAGCCCTGTAAGGTTGGTTGAAGGCGCTATCTGATAATGACATTTTTGGAAAGGCCCGCCTTCGCGTAGCCCGCTACGGCGGGCGAAGAAAGGAGCACTTTTGAAATGGAGAAGAAACAAAAAAGCGTAAAAAGAAGTGAGGACATTTTTGACCGGCGCAAGTTTATTGCCGGGGCGGCAGCAATCGCGGCTTCTTTTGCCGTCATCAAGCCATCACTTGTCTTTGGCACAGAGGCCAACAGCAAAATTGAGGTTGGCGTCATCGGTCTGGGTGGTCGAGGCAATCTTATTGCAACAATGCTCGCCATACACAAGGGCTTCAAGGTTGTTTCGGTGGCGGATTATTTTCCGGAGACTGCACAAAAGACAGGCGAAAATCTAAATATACCACAAGAACGCCGGTTCTCAGGACTATCCGGTTATAAAAAACTGATTGCAAGTAAAGTGGATGCAGTTTTTCTGGAAACGCCGCCCTGTTTTTTCCCGCAGCATTGTGCCGCTGCGATTGAGGCGGGCTGTCATGTGTATATGGCCAAGCCTGTGGCGATAGATGTGCCGGGGTGTTTGGCTGTTTCCGAGATGGGCAAAAAGGCCACACGCGAAAAAATTGTTTTCCTTGTTGATTTTCAGACCCGCACGGACCCATTTATCATCGAATCCGTAAAGAGATGTCACGAAGGGCTTATCGGCAAGCTTGTTTTATTAAGCTCACTTTACAGCGATGAGGCATTTCCCGACCCGCCAAAAACCGAAACCATCGAAAGCCGGCTCCACAGCTTGATATGGGTCAACGATAACGAGATTGGCGGTGGGATGTTAGTCAATGCAGGAATTCACGCAATCGACCTTGCCCTATGGATAGCTAAGGGCAAGCCAAAGAGTGCGATGGGTTGTGCCAGGACCGGCAAGCCCGACCCGCACGGTGACACCTGCGATGTTTATTCCATCAGCTATCAGTTTGAGGATGGCCTGGTCTTAAATCATCGCGGCGAGCATATCAATAATACGCACGGCTTTATGTGCAACTGTTTTGCATTCGGCCCATACGGCTATATGGAGGCAAACTATGAAGGCAAGGCGTGGGTCCGCGGCAATAAAGGAGGCTATAAGGGCGGGGAAGTACAAAATCTTTATGTCGATGGGATTGCCAGAAATCTCGATACGTTTCACAAAAGTATTGTCGATGGTCTATATGATAATCCAACGGTAGAGTCAAGCGTTGACAGCACACTGACAACGATTCTTGGCCGAGAGGCGGGAGCAAGAAATACCCTGTTAACGATGGATGAGGTTATCGAAGCAAATAAAAAGCTCGAACCAAACCTTAAAGGTCTGAAGGAATAACCCGCATTTCCCACAAACCGCAGACACTGTCCCGAGAGCAGCCAAGGGATATCACCGCAACTCACCACCCACTATTGGTTAATTGGTGAGTAGTTAATTGGTGAGTAGTTGATTGGCGGACTATGCACATTTCAGGGTTGCTTAGCCAACCAGTCGGCCAGAAGAATCGACAAATCCCCAAAATCAACGTCATTATCGCCGTCGAGGTCAGCCCTGATGCACTCACAGCCAGTTTTTCCCCAGAGTGAGGCAAGCACGGCATAGTCGGCAAAGTCGATATCGCTATCAGGCTCAAAGTCTCCGGCAAGGAAAGTTGTTGCCGAATATGGCTGTGACGGGGAAGTTGTGTTGTGGTTCGGACTCTTGTCTCTGGCGGTTACAGTATATGTATATTCTGTATTGGGATTGAGGCCAGTATCTTCATAAAGGGGGTTCTCCTGCCAGCCGCTGTCGTGGCCGCCGCCTGATGTGCAGGCGAAGTAGTACTCAACACCACTGGGGTCGGAAGCAGCCGTTGCCGTCATTGAAATCGATGTGCTGCTGGTTGGATGCGGCAAAGCTACCCAGGTCATAGGATTTGGCGCAGGGGCATCGGCGTCGAAAGGAGTTAGATACCTGCCGGATATGACCTGCTGAGCAATGCCCGGCCCCTGCCAGGCGACGGCAATGTTGTCGAGGTCCGGACCTTCCTTGTGCAGCGCCTTGATGTAATATGCCTTGCCGGCCGTCAAGGCAACGGAAACGGACTTTTGCTGGGTGTATTTGTCCCACTGTAGTGGATTCGTCCAACCTGGCACCTCGGCAATTTTTTTCTGAAGGAACGGATATGCCAGCCAGAGTTCGGCATTATCATTAGCCGCGATCCAGAACGTATAGTTACCTGTCGCAGGTGGGGTCAGAAAACCGTGGATACGTGTGCCATAGTTATCTGCCCAGTTAACAGGCCCTTCAAAGCTGGTTATTTCTTCCCGTATATCCGGCTGATTTGGGTATAACGGATAATTTGTTAGGTCGGCCACAGTAGAACCGCTGACGCCTGTCCAGACCTCACGAGTAATCGTCCCGGGGCTTTGACCTGTCGTGAAACTCCAGACATTACCGGGGATTTTTTTGAAAAACGTTGCTACTTCATCGATTCGCCAGAAATAATTAGAGTTAGTATCCATAAAGGGGGCATAGAAGGTTTCGTTCTGATGTCCCTTGTATTCAGCCGAAGCTGTTGTCGCATTGACTACGACATCGTAACTGGTACCGAAATAGACCTCGTGAGAGGCGGCGTTCGCTCCCGGCACCCAGCTTAATGTAGCACGTAGAGGTGCGTTTAATTCCGCATCAAACGGACGGGGATTTTCCGCCCGGCCACCGGCCACAATTGCCTGAATGGCAGATATATCCAGCGCATAATTGTAGATGCGAACATCATCAATTATGCCGTCAAAATAATAATTGCTCCACCTGCCTATTTTGAAGGTTTTGGTGCCCCCCGTGTTTAATGTTCTTGGGACGCTGGTGACGAGGTTGCCATTGGCATAGATCTTAGTTGTGCTGCCGTCATAAACGTGAGCGAAATGAACCCATTTGTTTTTTGAATCGAAAGTGAAGTCTATGTCTCCAGTTCCCCACTGTTGCACCCGCCATTGGTTATCAGTGGTTCTTGTTCTCAAGGAGAAATCACGCCCATCCGAATGCTCACCCATTTCATAGATACCACCGTCATTGAAGCTATGTGTATATACCCAGGCGGTGACGGTCCTTGCAGCATTGCCGTTGAGCCCGAAATCCGAGACAATCTTGCCGGTCTCGACGTAGTTACTGACGCCATTAAAGTCGAGGGCATTGCGAAATGTACCCATCACGGAGGCGGTGTCAAACGTGAATGTCCCCTGCAAAGTGCCGTCATAGCCGTTACCGCTCGAATCCTGTGCTGTGCTGCCGCCGGTTTCATCGAACCTCCAATAGCCTACAAGAGATTGCGGGTAAATTTCTAAAAATACCTTTCTTTTCGCAGTAATGCCGTTGGTCGTATCGGTGAAAATAATTGTATCCTCGTATGTGCCGTAGTTTAAATTCGCCGTCTGGGTGGTTAAAGTTACATTCACGGCCAACCAAATGTGTGCACCGATGCTGCCTCCATAGGAGGAAAGCTCAAACCAACCGGCCGTATGCGATGCGGTCCAGTTCAGCGCTAAACCAGAGTTGTTATTGAGGGTGTAAGTCCGGCTTAATGTTGAGGCAATTGCGCGAGGGGCTTGGTTATAAAAGAGGTCCGTGGGAGAAATCGTAAAAGCCGCCGGCTCAGGCATAATCACAACTGCAGGGTCGCCATACAGGTTAAAAACATAATAATTCATCAGCCAGAGACTCATAGCTTCTTTTGTGTTATAAAGCGCCTGACCAACGGATTGTTTTTCAGATATTCTTTTGGCGTATTGATAGCCTAATCCGCCGATAGATGAGGAACTTCGAAAGTCGCTTTCGCCGACCCAATACCAGGAAAGGCGTGTTGCCCCGATAGTAGCGATGCCGCCGTTTTTCAAGATTGAATACGCCAGGTTCTGTGATACTTCCGGCTCGCTATTATTACAAGAGCCCTGCCAGGTAGCGCCGGGGAAAGTGTCATTGAGACTTGGGACATCTGAAGTGCTGATGATACCGGATGCTCCCTGTGACCAGCCGTGGGTTGCCCAGACAATAAGACCGTATTTGCCCTGACTCCATTCGGTAGCCGGGTAGCGCTTAGAGCGCAGGTATTCCGGCGGAGGTACAGCGCCGTAATTTTTGTCGTATATCCTGACGGAAGAGATGCACTTCGGCTCGAGATGGTCGCTTTTTATCCGTTCGCCGAGCTGGAACATCGGCGTTGAATCATCGAGCGGCACCATCGGAAGCAAGGTATTGCGGCGCCATTGAGTATCCGCAGCATTTTCGTAATCTATGGTCTTCTGCAGAATGCGGTCCAGGTCATTTATATTATCGTAATAGGGAATACGTCCTGCGAACACCTCAAAATATTTCTCTACCTCATCTCCTTGTGTTGCTTCGGCTCCTTCCTCACCGTAGATACCGTCTCTATCCTTGTCCCAGTCAACTGTCAGCTCAGCATAAAAATAATCCGTTGGATGGTCTGAAATACACATCTTCATCGGCACAGCACCGGTGTTAGGATGAGGATTGCCGATTAGCAAAACATACAGAATATTATTGGTGAAGTAATTGCTTGACAGCCACGCGCGGATGTTATTTGCCGCTATATCACCGACTCCCCCGCCCCAGACAGACTCGGTAACGACTTGAACATTAAAACCCTGTAGTTGCTTGTGGCTGACATAAGCGTTCAACTTGCTGGAAGCGCTCTGGATGGCCGATGTTGTTATAATGCAGTAGCCCGCCGAAGCAGGATTAGGAGAATCGCCGCCTTGCTCACCGCTACCCTTTATTGCCGTCAGGTCATTACTACTATCGCCCGAAGCCGCTTTATCGTAAGCGTCAACAGCCTGAACGAAATTGGCAGCAATTTTCTGCACCCTTGCCCGTCCGAGCGGATCCGACCTGTCGATGTCCAACAACCTGGCTCCACGCTGAAAATCCACCGTAATCTCGGCATTGGCAAGTTGTAGTAACTCGCCGCTGACCGGATTGTACCTGATTAGGGGGATGGCTATTTCAGCCAACCGCCATTTGCGAAGTCTGCCTTTGCCTGACAGTCGGGCCTTCTCGTCAGGCCAGAATGCATCGCGCTGGTAAATATCGACATCGCGGCCATCAACAATCCGTTTATTCTCAGGCCAGACAATTATTACTTGTCCATTCTCATCCCACGTCGCCACCGGAGGCATTGGTTCTACCTGCCACGTCCCCGCAATGGCTTCATACACCGGCTGCTTAACACGGCAGGTAACACTCGAAAGGTCGGCATAAGGAGGCAGCAGCACAGTAATAATCTTCCACGGAATTCGGGGTTCGCCGGTATCGTTTAGCCACCGAATGTCCTCGCCCCTAAAGTCAGTTAGAGAAATGTCTTTCTTTTCTAACGGGCCAAAGACTACCTCGCCGGTCGATTCCACTTCCAAAGGAGCCGTCTTCGGCGATACTATCTGCTCGCCGCCGATGCTTAAAGTAATTGAAGCACCCTGCGCCAGATTTGAAAACAAAAGAACACAAATCAATACAAAGCCCGTTAGAAAAATGCCTTTCTTTTCTAACTGGCCAAAGACCTTAACTTTCATCGCTGCCTCCATATAATAAGCACTCTGTTTCTATAAGCATAACTTTGCTGTCAGTTTCACCAACCACAATCGACACGCATAATTATCCGGCGGCACAGCCATCCCTTCGACTTCGCTCAAAACAAGCATGGCTGTGTCTAATCTTCACGGGCTGGAAGCCCGTGCCACAGTTCAATTGGTGCAGGGTCAGTTTGGTGCAATTACCGACCGTTATTATACATCATTTGACTTTGAAAAAGAAGTCATAATAAATCGGCACGAGAAAAATGAGCGGAGCTTGAAGAGGCCATACAGCAAATCGAGTCTGTTTTTTACATATATTTTACTTTCAGTAACTACTTTTTGTGGCTATGCTTATAGAAGAAATCGGGCAAAATGCGAACTGGCTGTCAACCATTCGAGAGCTAAACTGTCTTAAATATATAGATGGGCCTTACATTATTAGTTACAAGGCCGCCAAAAAATATAAACAAACTTTTATGAAAGGTCATACCAATGTCTAAGAAAATGATTTGCGTAAGCTCGATGGTTTGTGCTGCGTTAGGTATTATTCTCCTCCTCCAGCTCGGCTTAGCTGGCTCAGCAAAACCTGAAAGTCAGGCTAATGCCGAGCTTGCTTTATTAGAGATTACGTCCGACAAGGTTGCGGTCGAACTTTATCCACCCTCCGGCACAAGCGGTATGCTGGAGGCAGAGCTTTACCAGCTCGATGGCAAGCTGCTGGCAAAAATTACCCGCCGGCACGAAGGCAATAGCATTCGGCTCGAACTATATGCGCAGATAGACAAGAAGGAGCTGGCAAACTACTATCTGCGTTACCGCTTTGATTCGAGCCAGACATTTCGGCAGCGAAGCCTTTTGTTTGTCGGCGAAATCCTTGAGACTACCATTTTGGGACAGCGAGAATTTGTAGCCGGCACAAGCCCCGTGATAAGGATATTAGTGCGCGACCGCGCCGGCGGCGTCCCCATCCAGGGAGCGGATGTAGCAGTCGAGCTGACACAGGATGGCAAAATAATTTCCAAATTCAGCGCGAAAACCGACAAGAATGGCGAAGTGGCAGCGCAGCTCCAGATGCCTGATATGCCGCTGCGTGACGGGAAACTTAAGGTTATCGTTACTTCAAAGAGCGGAACGGATATGGTGGAAGAGACTATCCAGGTTAGAAGCGCTTTGCGGGCGCTGCTGACTACGGATAAGCCGCTTTATCAGCCGGGGCAAACTATTCACATCCGTGCATTGTCTTTAACTCAACCTGAAATGAAGCCTCTTTCCGATGCGCAGGTTGTATTTGAGGTTGAGGATTCCAAAGGCAATAAAGTGTTTAAGGTTCGCAAAACTACGGACCGCTTCGGCATCTCACATACGGATTTTGTCCTCGCCGATGAGTTGAATATGGGCGTCTATCGCATTCGTGCTATTGTGGCAGGGGCCAAAGAAGAAAAGACTGTTACCGTCGAACGCTATGTGCTGCCGAAATTCAAGATAGATTTTAAGAGCGACCGCAGCTTCTACCAGCCGGGCGAGACCGTCAAAGGCGAAATACAGGTCGATTACTTTTTTGGCAAGCCCGTTGCAGGAGCCAAGCTATCGATAAAATGCTCCAAGTTTGATGTTGCCTACGTTGACTTCCAATCTATCGAAGGCAAAACCGACCAAAACGGACACTACAGTTTTGAGGCCCGTTTGCCGGAGCAGTTTGTCGGCCAGCCGTTGGAGGCGGGCAAGGCCTCGGCCAAGTTTGAAATCTCGGTAGTCGATACTGCCGACCACAAAGAAACTGTTACTAAAAACCTTACTGTTACCGCTGCGCCGATTATCGTTGCCGCTGTGCCGGAAAGCGGCGAGCTGATAACCAAACTGGAAAATAAAATCTATATAGTTACCACTTATGCTGATGCGACGCCGGCATCGTGCAAAGTTGTCTGGGACAATCCGCCTCACCAGGCAAAACCTATAACCATCGAAACCGATGAGGCCGGTTTCGGCGAAGTTACGTTCACGCCTGAAGATGACAGCGCTATCAAGATGGAACTGGCAGCTAAAGACGCCAAAGGCCACACCGGCCAGGCGAATGTGGAATTGAAAACAAAAGAACGCAAAGACGATGATTCGATAATTCTTCGCACCAACAAGAGCCTTTATCGCGTGGGCGAAGAGGTCGCTCTCTCTATATTTTCAACACGCAAATCAGGGACGGTGTATATCGACATTATCAAAGACCGCCAAACATATCTTACGCGAACGCTCCAATTACAGGCGGGCAAAGCCGCCGATAAGCTGTCGCTGGATGCGACGCTGGCGGGGACAGTGCAGATTAACGCCTACTTTATCGGTAAGAACGGCGTTATTGTCCGGGACCAGCGGCTGGTGCTGGTTGACCCTGCGAATGATTTGAGCATCGATGTTACAAGTGACAGTGAGACGTATCTGCCGGGGACGGAGGCTAAACTGCAATTTAAGGTAACAAATAAGCGAGGCGAGGGTGTTGCCTCTGCGCTGGGGGTTATGGTGGTTGATGAGGCGGTTTTTGCATTGCAGGAGATGCAGCCCGGATTGGAGAAGGTATATTTTTATCTTGAAAAGGAGATTGCCACGCCCCGCTACGAAATCCACGGCTACGAGCTGGATAAGTGCATCTGCCCGCCTATACCGCTGCCTAATATAAAGGTTGAGGAGGCCCGCCGTGATATTGCTGCCCGGGTGCTTTTAGCGTCAGCAAAGGGCGTTGGTGAGTATCCGCTGCACATCAATACATACGAGCGAGACAATAAATCGCAGGTTTTCTATGAAAAGATGGCACAACAGATAATGCCAAAATATCAGAAGGTTCAAGAGGCTCTGAACAAATTTTCTGAGAAGAACAAGGGCAAAAAAACTTTTAAGAAAGGTATTGAGCTTGCTGTTTTAGTGCAGGAGAGGTATCTCAAAGAAGCGGATATTTTCGACCCCTGGGGCGGTGCAATGAAGATTGTCGGCAGGTGGTGCGAAAGCTGCCAGAATTATCACGGCTTTTTGCTCTCATCGGCAGGGATAGACGGCGCCTGGGACACCATAGACGACCTGCTCGTGCCGTATAACAAGGCCATTGCAGACAAAAAATTCAAGGGTAAGGGTCTTGAAGAACTCTTCGCGGGAGATGTGCTTGGCGCGCGCGGCGGCGCAGAGTTTGGTTTTGAAGCGATGGATGCAGTAAGAATGAATGAGGGAAGGGCCGGAGGACGGCCAATGGCAATGGCCAAATCATCGATGGAGCCTGAATCTCAGCCATCACCAGGTGGCGGTGGTGCTGAGCCGATTCGCATCCGCGAGTATTTCCCGGAGACTTTGTATTTTAATCCCGCCTTAATTACCGATGACCAGGGCCGGGCAGTCCTGAATGTGCCGCTTGCCGATTCGATAACAACCTGGCGAATGACCTGTATGGCCTCTTCTCTTTTAGGGCAACTCGGCTCCAAAGCTGCCGGCATCCGCGTATTCCAGGATTTCTTTGTGGATATTGATTTTCCGGTTTCTCTGACACAAAACGACGAGGTGCATATTCCTGTAGCGATATATAACTATCTTAAGACCGAACAAAAAATTCAGCTTCAGGTCCAGAAAGAGGACTGGTTTGAACTCAAAGACTTAGCCGAAAAGACAGTTACACTAGCACCATCAGAGGTAAGAGCAGTATATTTTCCGATAGTTGCACGCAAAATCGGTTTTCAGAAGTTTACGGTTACCGCTCGCGGCTCCAAAAAGAGCGATGCGGTTGCCAGAACCGTTGAGATTGCACCGGATGGTAAGGAATGTCTGGTCAGCCACAGTGGCCGGCTGCAAGGCACCATTACGCACACAATAACTATTCCCGATGATGCCCTCGATGATGCCAGCAAGATATTCGTGAAGATTTATCCCGGCGTTCTCAGCCAGGTGGTCGAAGGGCTTGACAAGATGCTGCGTATGCCGTTCGGCTGCTTCGAGCAGACCTCTTCGGTAACATATCCGAATATCCTTGTTATGGATTATATGAAGACGGCGGGCAAAATCACGCCTGAGTTGCAAATGAAGGCCGAGGGTTTCATCAACGCAGGTTATCAGCGACTTGTCTCATACGAAGTGCCAGGCGGCGGGTTCGAGTGGTTCGGCAAGGCGCCTGCACATCGCATTTTAACTGCATACGGACTGATGGAGTTCTACGATATGAGCAAGGTCTATGAAGTTGACCCGGCCATCATCACCCGCACGCAGCAGTGGCTGGCAAAATGCCAGGAAAATGACGGCTCTTATAAGCCGGCCGAAGGCGGTATCCGTGAAGGCGCCATCGACAAGTTCACCGACAGCGTCTTTCGCGCCACGGCATATATCACCTGGGCTCTTGCCTCCACAGACTACAAGGGGCCGGAGGTCGGCAAAGGCATAGAGTATCTAAAAAAGCATCTCGATGAAATGAAGGATAACTACACGGTAGCTTTAGCCGCCAACGCTCTTGCCACAGTTGACCCTGAGGATAAGGGGACGCTAAATGTTCTTCAAACGCTTTTTGAAAAGCGAGTGGAAAAAGACGATGTAGTCTATTGGCCGGCACAATCCGAAACGCCTACGTGCGGCACCGGCGCATCGGCTGATATTGAGGTAACCGCCCTCGCTATTCAGGCGTTTATCCGCTGCGGCCGCAACCTCGACACGGTCAGCAAAGCCATAAATTATCTTGTAAAGAATAAGGACGCCTACGGGACGTGGCAATCAACCCAGGCGACAATTCAGGCGCTGCGGGCAATGCTGATGGCTGAACGCGGCGCAACTGCCAAAACAAATGCCGGTGTTGACGTGATATTTAACGACCAGAGCATCTCTAAAATCAAAATAGATGAAAATAATAGCGACGTGCTCCAGCAGGTTGACTTAAAAGACCACACCCGTAAAGGCAATAACACCATAACGCTAAAATTTGAGGGCGAGGGCGCACTACTTTATCAGGTGGTGGGCCGCTACTATACTCCATATCCAAAGGAAATCAAAATACCGCAACAAGAGTTATTGACCATTAAAGTTGAATACGACCGCACACAATTAGCCGCAGACGATATTATCAATGTTACCGCTAAAGTGACGAATAATCGTCCCGGCAAGGCAAAAATGGTCATAGTTGACCTGGGATTGCCGCCGGGATTTACGCTGCTGCCTGATAAGCTGAATCGTCTGGTCGAAGATAAGATAATTGAAAAATATTCGACTACCGGCCGGCAGATTATTGTGTATCTTAGAGAGGTCGCTCACGGCCAGCCAATCGAAATCAAATATCAACTGCTGGCAAAGTATCCTCTCAAGGCCAAGACGCCAAAATCCACCGTCTATGAGTATTACAATCCCGATGTCAAGGCGGAAGCAAAGCCTGTGGAACTGGCCGTCACGGCAGGAGCCACCAAGACACTAAGGCACAAAGAAGATTAGGAAATAATTAAAAATTCGTGTCTTGGTGCCTTCGTGGCAGAGAAGTTTCTAATCAAAAATAACAGCTTGCAGTTCATCCCGCCTCCGCCCCGACCTATCGGGGCGGAGGCGGGTTAAATCCTGTCTGGTATCCTACTATAACTTATTCTGTCTTCTCTTTCTGCGGGCCTTACTTCGCCCGCCGTAGCGGGCTACGCGAAGGCGGGGGCAAGAATCATTTGTGCATACAGAAACTATCTGGTAAACTTTCGGTTCAATTAAAGTATCTGCAAGGAGAATGGCTATGTTTATCGTGCATGTTTTTGCTAATGTTAAGGGCGACGAGGTCGAGGCGTTCAGGCTGGCCACGATTGAAAATGCCCGAAACAGCATTAAAGAACCGGGCGTTGCCCGGTTTGACGTTATCCAGCAGCAGGATGACCCGACGCGATTTGTGCTGGTTGAGGTGTATCGCACGCCTGATGATGCAGCTAAACACAAGGAGACTACGCATTATCAAAAATGGCGGGATGCTGTAGCAGATATGATGGCCCAGCCGCGCACGAGTATCAAATACAATAATATATTCCCCGATGATAAGGGCTGGGATTAGCAATAACGCTCAACTATGGATAGCACCAATTATGAGATTTGAATTTGCGACAGCCACACGGATTATTTTTGGCACCGGCACGATTCGGGAGGCCGCGCCTTTGGCGGCGCAGATAGGAAAGCGAGCTTTTGTCGTTACAGGCCGAACAATTGAACGAGCCGAAATGCTTCTTGGAGAGTTGCGAAAGCACAAAATAGATTTTGTACCATTTAGCGTTACCGGCGAGCCGACCACGATTCTGGTCAAAGAGGCACTCCAACAAGCTCGACAGGCAAAAACTGATTTAGTTCTTGGTATTGGCGGCGGAAGTGTCCTCGATACCGGCAAGGTCGTCGCAGCAATGCTGACCAACAAAGGCCAGCTTGAGGATTACCTGGAGGTTGTTGGCCGAGGCGAGCCGCTGACTCAAAATCCTGTGCCTTATATTGCAATCCCTACCACAGCAGGAACGGGCGCTGAAGTTACGCGTAATGCAGTGATAGGGGTGCCTGAATACGGGAGCAAAGTAAGTATGCGCAGCCCACTGCTGCTGCCCCGCGCAGCTATCGTTGACCCGGAGTTGACTTACTCGATGCCGCCATTTTTAACTGCGACCACAGGATTGGATGCGCTTACACAATTGATTGAGGCTTATGTTTGCAATAAAGCAAATCCGTTGACAGACGGCATCTGCCGGGAAGGATTGGTCAGAGCCGCTCGTTCTTTGCGACAGGTTTATGAAGATGGAAGCAACGTAGCCTGCTGCGCCAGTGCGGCAGCACGGCGAGCTGCTCGTGAGGATATGGCGTTAGCAAGTCTATTTAGCGGTTTAGCCCTTGCCAACGCCGGTCTGGGAGCTGTGCACGGTTTGGCCGGGCCATTGGGCGGTATGCTCAATATCCCTCACGGACTAATTTGTGCAAGGCTTTTGCCTTATGTTATGCAAGCTAATGTCCAGGCATTACAGACTCGCGCAGCCGACTCGCAGGGATTGGTCCGGTATGATGAAATTGCTCAATTGCTGACTGGTAAAACTTCGGCACGGGCAATTGACGCCGTTAAATGGGTCCAGGAGCTTTGTTCAACGTTCAAATTGCCGGCTCTATCGACTTTCGAATTGAAGGAGCAGGATTTGCCGGCGGTTGTCGCAAGGTCGCAAAAGTCCAGCAGTATGAAAGGCAACCCCATTACCCTGACGGACGAGGAATTGATGGACATCTTGAAAAAAGCCGACAAATAGATATATCGTCGCTTTGGCGGCGGCTAAACGATGAACTCAAATTATGACTTATTCTTTCAACAATGCAGGAATCAATAATCCTTCTTTATATTTTTGATGGCTTCGTCTGCTGCTGTGCGGACAATTTCGCTTGGGTCTGCAACCCTTATCTTCTCTAAGATAGGCAAGAATTGGGTGTTTTTTACCTTGCCCAGCGATAGGGCGACTTGCTTTCGCAATTGCTCGTCGGGGTCTGAGAGTAAAATATCTTCGAGGGCTTTTTTGACTTTATCATCATAGGAAAATCCCGCCAATTCACAGGCGACTTCAATGCGATTTTCTTTATCTCCAATTCGCAATTTCTCAAGAAGCTCGGCTTTTTTCTGCCGCAATTTTTCAAATAGTTTCCCGGTGTCCTTGTCGGACTTTGCCCTATAATCTGTTTGGCCTGTATAAATAAATGTGTGCCTTTCTGTAACGCCCGTTGGGGCTTCCACAACAGGCGCACAGGTCCACCCTGGATAGTAATCTTCGACCCATATTCTTGGCCCAGGTGAATAAAACGGCCTCGGCCAACAGCCGATTCTGTTATGGAACAAGTAACGGTCCCTATCCAGCCATAAAAATCTATCTCTATCGAGCCAGCGATAATAATCTCTATCACAGCGCCAATATGGGCGGCCATAGAAGCCGTGATAATCATTGAAGCAGGCGCTGCCGAGGCTTATGCTAAAATAGGTGCGAGCAGATGCCGAAACAGGAAGAAAAAGCATCAAAAACATTATTGATACTGCATACAAACTGATTTTTAAGCGGTTCATTTTAGTGCTCTTAAATTTATTGCCTCTTTATCTACTGATTACATCGGCCTTCGACAAAATTAGTTTAACAGCTTTGCAGGCAAATGTCAAATTTTTATGTCGGAATCGCGGTAGTAAAAGACGATGCCGCTATATCGGCCCTGATGCAGGTTTGCGCCTTTATCGATATCGTGGCCGTGCTCCCAGCTTATACGAAGCGATTTCTGAAAGGGCACGCCGGCAGGCAGATGAAAGCGGTAGCAAACCGGCGAACCTTGAATCGTAATACCGTGCAGCGCAAGGGATTGCGTATGCCCAAGGCCCCAGGCGAAATTAAAGAAATCCTCGGTTCCAGTTCCGTGGATTGAAGGATTTTCTTCACCATCGACGAAGAAACGGTCATCGCCCTCCATATCGCCGGGATTGTCCATAACCAGGCCAACGAAGTGGCCTTTGCCTTTGACATCGAGAGCGGTATAGTCCATACCAACAGTGGGCGGCTCGTAGTCGTATCGATGGGCACAGAACAGACCATCAGAATCTGAAGGTTTCTGGCTTCGATATTGAAGAATGGCTGAGACTGGGATAACCTTATTAGCCTTTGATACGATAGAAATTTTTGCTCTTTCTCGAAAAGGCATAGGCAGGTAGAAATAATACCGGCCTTTGGTGTAACCCATCCAGAGTCCCCGCACATCCTGTTTTGGCTTATCGGAAATTGCACAGCCAAAAAAAGGACCAAGGGAAACAAAAACATCCGGAGGCTGAACATTATCCCACGAAATCGAAAGCCACAAATTCTCAGGATTTTCTAATCTAAACTCCAGGCCATAAATTGTGCCAGCGCCGGTTATATCGAACAAAAGGTTAGATTTATCTGGCTCAATGTCCTTTTCAATTACATTTTGTTTCAAGTCTTTAAGCTCTCCCCAGGGCGAATTGCCGGCATTTTGCCAGAGCGACTTGATTTTAGAGAGCGATTGGGATTCTTGCTTGTCGATGTCCCAGCGAAACGCCTTGACAGGTGTGCCGGGTTCGAACTTACGGTATGTAATCTGGTAATAAATATGAGGGATTTTCTGGCCGGCGCTATTGATACGATACTGGTAATGGTCCAGAGGACCTCGCGGCGCAAGGACAACCTTGCAATACTTTTGGAATCCTATAGGGACATAAGAGAACCGGCCGGGGTGGAGAGAGCTGCCACACAGGCCGGCCAGCGGTGCAACAAAGGGTGAACGTTTATCTAAAAATAGTTCATCAAGGTCGATGGCGATTACAGGTCTATTGGGGTCGTCGATATAGAGCAGAAGGTCGTAAGGCTCTTTGCCAATGTCACTTTTGTAGGTGAACCATATCCTGTCGATGCAGCCCGGGTCTTGTGTTTCCATAAGGACGTAGCGGCGGTCTTCTTCGATTCGCAGGAAATTTCCTGAATCAAAAAAGCCGCCGCCCCGGTCGTAGCCGGAGGCCTGAAATGTTCGCCAGCTCTTCATAGAAGGAATAGAAGGAAAATCAAGCAGCTCATCAAAGGAGCCGGGCAGCGCCTCAGTCTGAAAGCCCGCAACTTGCTCCTTTCTTTCCGGCTGCGATTGGATATTGAGCGCATAACAGCCGGTAACGAAAAGGACCAGGACTGCAAGGTTAGAGAGAATGAATGCTGATTTCATCATAAATTCTCCTGGCTGCTGGGATGCTATATCTTGCCACTTGCTGCGAGGCGAAAGGCCAGAGTCGGTCTGCCTGAGGAGCCGAAATCGCCTCGTAGTTTAATCCAGCCAGTCTGAACCTTGTTACTTTCATCGGCAGGTATAATGACACCGATAGATAGGGTTTTTCGCTCCATAGGCTCAAGCGTAACTTCCCATTGCTGCGGCTCAAGTTTCCAACCGGCGGGAGAACGTTCGATTGAAACTGTCCCGCTAACTTTTGTGTTACCAAAGTTATATATGAAGATGTCAAGATTGGTCTGCTGCTCTGACGGCACACGATGTGCCTGAATGTCGAGATTGGTTGCCGACTGAGGCATCTGAAGCTGCAGAACTATCGGCGAAGGCTCTCCTTCGCGCAAGGCTGAAGATTCTGGTAACTGCTCCAACGGCAGTTTTTGGGCCTGGTCTTTTGCGAGGACAATAAAAACAGCAGACGAGTCCAGCTTTTGCGGCAGTTCTTTACCAATAGACCTGCCAAGATAATCATAAATGACTTCTACTGATAAATTTTCCGGCAATACAAAATTGGTTGGGCCTTGTCCCCAGGCGATTAAAACATCTTTCTGCAGGCCATCGGGACGGCCACGGAAGGCATAAACACGTTGCGATGGATTTTCTTTTGGCAACCATCGGCCGAGACATCCGGCCCCCGCTAAGAGTCTGCCGACTGCTGCCAGAGCGACGTAGGCAGGCCGGGGCGTCTGGTCGTTACGCAAGATGCCGAACTGTTTTTCATTCTCGGCGTAATTGCCAAGAATGAAAAAGAAATGGCGGCTGACTCCTGCGAAGAGACTGCCGGCGTATGAGCGGGCGATAAATTGCGCCTGCCGCAGCTCATCCTCAGTCGATAATTCGCACCAGGGTTGCCCCGTCTTCCATTTCAGCAGAATTCCACATTCGGTCAGCCAGATTGGTCTGCCGCAGGCAGCCTGCCGGGCTGGTGCAAACTCAGTAAGGTAACTATCAGGGTCGCTATACGTATGGATGTTGAACGTTTCGAAATAAGGCCAGGCCTCATTCTCAAGCACCCCCTCCGTGTGCAAAGCCGTTCCGGAACCAGCATAAACATTCCAGCACACCGTAGCAGCCGGATTGCCGGTTTTGAAGCCCAGGTAGGCGGCTTTCTGATGGCTGCACATCTCATCAATCGTATGGCCGCCAAAGACGGTGATATTCGCCTCGTTCCAGGGCTCCCAGGCCAGGACCTTTCCTTGGTAGCGCCTCGCCATTGTTTCACAGAATTTATATAGCACACGAAGGTCCCTCGGGAATCGGCCGAATGGATGCTCACCATCCAGTTGTTTATCGACAGCCCAGCCGGGTGTGTCGTGAAAAACCTGCAGGACTTTTAACCCATATTGGGCCTGTAAAGCTGCGGCACTATCATAACTTGTGTTTTCTGCAAATTTATCTGGGCCGGTTTGTGCCCCTGCCCACTTTATGCGGTCTCGTATCCAGTTAGCGCCGGCCAGCGCAGCTAATTGGGCGAAGCGCTTCTGCCTGGCAGGGTCATTTGACGCAAACCAGGATGTTGCTGAATCAACGCACACCGGCGAATCCTGGGGCACCGGCTCAGCCTGCGGCGCCAGAACAGCCGCTGTTGTCCAGTCCAAAACCTTCCCATCAGCATCTAAAATTTCAATTCGATACCAGCCAATACCCACCTTGCCAATCTTGATAGTTCGACTACGCTTACTATAAATAGTGTCCTGGACAGTCTGACTATCCCTGTCGAGGGCACTACGCTCAAGAACATTCCCACGGTCATCGAAGACCTGCCACCTCGCGGCTTGCTGCGGGAGGCTGCGCGGCAATTTTACTGTCACCTCTTCACCTGCGAGGAAAACGTTGCCGGGATGGTCAGGAGTTGGCCTGACGATTTGCCGCCCGATTTGCTGCAAGTCTTGCAGTCCTGGCTGATGGTTATTATCTGCTGCCGCGATTACCGCAAAATTGCCAAAGAGCAGAAAACATAAAGTCGATACAAACAATATCGGTAAGTTTTGTTTTTCCATTTCTTGCTTATTGAACCTCCGAAGCAAAGTGATATTCTGCGAGTGTCATTACGACTATTTATTGCGAATCTTGCCAGCTATCCGGCTCAATCGTATTCTGTATCAGCCGGGTAATTTCGTTTGCTCCCCCGGTTCTCGGATATGGTGTCAATCTGCCCCCGCTCTTACTTTCGTAAGAAAGCGCGGGGGGTGTATTTGCTCTCGTCCTTCTGGCTGGACGAGTATAGGCACCTGAATATCTGCCAACACCGCGCGGGGTTCCTCCGTATGTTCTGCCTCCAATTATCCCTGTAGGCTGGTTGGGCATAAAGCCAGGCCCGATGCCAAAACTAAAGCTGGGCTGTCCCGCTATTAAATCGGTTATGTCATAGACGCGAGTTACTCTTCTGGTAGGCAGAGACTGGCTTGTCCCAATAATAATTACCCCGTTCTTAACAATATAGCCGACCGGGGTTCGCCTGCTTGAGACCGACCTTAATAAAATTTCCAAACCATAGCGCAGCGGAATTCCCGAAATGCCTTCAATCTGAATCGGCGTGCTCGCATCAATAAAAGCATTCTCTCGCAAATCCCTCCAGAGCACCACTATATTTAGTGGAGGTTTGGTTGAATTTCGCAGAATCTGGATTGCCTCACCAAACGCAGTGTCAGGCGTGAGGCCGGAAATATCCACGACCTGCTTTAACTGACTGTTGATGTTTGTGCCGCCTGGGCTGATGCCGATAAGCCTGCCTCCATCCTTTCCATCGAGGCTCGGCCTCGCCGAGACTGATGGAGAAACTTTGGCTGATTTTTCTTGAGCGCCCGCGTTCTCGGCGGCACAAATTTTCTCGCCCCACCAGCCAAATATAAAGACGACCAGCGATGACGCTGCTAAAATCATATGGCTAAGTATTTTCATAATTTTCTCTTCAAGCAACATAAGCATACATATTTTCTATCAGATTTCCACTATTTTCAAGTTTATTATCGCCGTTAGAGACCCGAAGGGAAAAGGCTCTAACGGGGTATCGCTGCCCCCGCTTCTATCTTCGCAGAAAGCTGCGGGGGTTCCCTTCCTATCCCAAAATAAAAATATAAATTTCTTGACAGCATATAATTTTCCTTGTAATTTGTGTGTTGCAATAAAGGAGTGGGTGAGAAGGCTTTTGCTTTCGCATTCCTGTAAATTGGCAGGAGCTTTCCCGCCTCTCTAAATAGTTGATTGTCTGACTGGTAACCCCGGCTTGTCGGGGCTGTAATGTGTCTTTCTATGCAGGAGGCTGGCTGTGTGCGAAAAATGTGGGAAATCTTCGGCCTGTTTGGCACCGGAGGTTGTTTCACTTCATATTGGCCCGGCTATTTCAATTCGTATCGGTTTTCGATATTCTGTAATTATTGTTTCGGCACAGAGATTCGTTTGGAAAAACGTCCGTTCCTCAGTGCCGAGTTATGTGAATTGGTGACATTTTTTGCTAAAACAAGTTTAAGGAAAGGAGAATGAAAATGAAAAAGAAATTTTCAATCTGGATTTTTGTCTTGGTAGCTTTAGTGTTTTTTAGCATCCGGCTTCAAGCGGCCACCTACACCGTTGACGACAACGGCCCTGCCGATTTCAGCACGATTCAGGCCGCAATAAATTTTGCCGGCCCAAATGATGTTGTTTATGTTTTCCCCGGGGTATACTATGAACAGGTGACTATGAAAGATAGGGTTAACCTATTTGGCAGTGGACCTCATGTCACCACCATAGATGGTCGGGGGATGTTTGACCAAGTTGTTCAGTATAGTGGCCTACACGGTGCCATTATCTCGGGTTTCAAGATTACCGGCTCATCTAACACGGCCTGGTGGACCACCTCAGGATTATGTTGCTGGGAAGGACCTTTGATAATAAGAAACAACATCATCGAGGGTAACTTCGGTGGCATCTGTGTGCACGAAGCACGTGCAAAGCCAACAATTGTAAATAATACCATTGTTGATAATTTCAATGGCATAGTCTTGGGGGTCAGAACAGATGTTCCACTACAGGTCGATGTGGCGTATATTTATAAAAAGGACACTTCGAGTGCCAAAAGCTATGCATCGTTTCTGAAAGAAAATCGATTTTCGGTGGACTTAATCCCACTTGAGGAGGTGGCAGGAATCGACTTTACCAAGTATGGCGTCATCGCCGTAGGTTCTGACACCAGTTTCGGTTTTGAATGGGGCACTCCCGCTGCTGTCGCTGCTATCACAAGGTCTGGCAGGCCTGTCTTGGGATTAGGTTTTGGTGGAGCCGGGTTCTTCCAAGAAGCGGGACTTTCGATTAACTGGGGACATGGATGGATAGGTGAAGAGAATAGCATCTATGTAGTTGACCCAAAACATGTTGTTTTTAATAGCCCCAATCGGATTTCCCTGCCGCCAAACCGAGTCATTCAGCTATATGAAGCAACGCAACACATTGGAGAATACGCTCCGGACCTATCTTCCAGAGCGGTTCTGTTAGGACGAGAGCCTAAGAACCTCGACCATTATCCTTTAGTCCAGGAAGGTGAACATTTACTTTGGGGCTTTACGGCCTCGCCAGCTAACATGACTAAAGTGGGCAGGTCTTTGTTCCTCAATATAGTTTGCTATCTCCATCCGCTTTGGCCTCGGCCTCCAAAGACGCATACCATAATGAATAACATCATTGCAAGGAACGCTCAGGTAGGAATTTTCTATTATATGTATGCGGCGTATGACAGTGAAATATTGTATAATGATGTGTGGGGCAATCCCTACCGCAACTATCACGATAACCATACGGGAACGACTTTTGTCCCCCAACCTGGCACAGGCGAGATAAGCGCCGACCCACGCTTTGCGGACGCGGTTTATCGGCTGGCAGAGGGTTCGCCCTGCATCGATACAGGCCATCCGGGGCCGCAGTATAACGACCCTGACGGCACACGAAACGATATGGGCGCCTACGGCGGGCCGGAGGCCTCCGGCAGAACCGGCTTCGCAGGAAGCGGCTTTATCATCCTCAATATCGGCAACATTCCCTCCGTCGAAATCAACCAGGACAAAGACCATCCCTGTCACGGCCTGGCAGACGTCAATGCCACAGAGGCCTCGCAGCTCGGCATTCCACAATACAAGGATTGTCCGTTTGGCGGCAACCTCTGGATACGCGGGATATTTGGAAACGTCGACCCAATAACGCACTACCAGATACTGGTAGGAAAATGGGAAGGCAGCAGCGAGCCAACCGTTGATGAATGCACGCCCCTTAGCGATTCGCTTACGAAGGTCAAGTACTATATAGATGATGCCAACGGCGCCGTGACGTATAAATACCTTAGCCTCGGACCAAAGACCATCGGCGGCGTGGACAACCTCTACGAACTGACCAGCGGCGAAATGAAGCCGGAATGGGTGGGTGGCAAACTCTACTGGACCTGCTGGACCCAGGCCGACCTTAGGATGCAGTGGTATACGCCGCCCTGGGAAAACGACAAATACATCATCAGATATAAGGCCTACAACTATCACCCTGTGTTCGGGCTGACCGAGCTAACGCTCGGCTCGAACGACCTGGACCATCTCACCCTGATTGTCGATAACAATCCTGTCGATGCCAATATCCACAGCGTCAAATATAACACTGGCGAGGTCATCCCCGAATGCGGGATAATAAGACTGGCGGATGCCAACGAGAACCTGATATTCACCATCACTGCCTCGCATCCGACAGGGTACTTGAGAGATTACTGGCTGTCGGCGCTGTATGGCAAGAACAAGAGTCTTGGCTATGTTGTGCAGGACCATTATACTGGTCTGAATGAAGGCGGTCCTCCCTTGTGGCACGGCGTGACAGAGACGCCCTTTAACTCCGCCGACGCACCGCCGGGACAGTTACTGCCGTGGGAGACCTGCGCCTATCAGTTCCGCTTGTATGTGCAGGCACGCACCACCGACGGACAAAATCAAGTTATCTACTGGAAGGAATTTAACGACCACTATTACATCGATGTAGGCGGCTGTGCGTGGTGCGGCGGGGCCGACATCAACCATAGCGGCAAAGTTGACTGGTTTGACTTTTCAATCTTTGCCTCACATTGGCTGGACTCCTGCGGACCGACCTGCGAGTAACACCTCTACCAGTGAGGCATTTTAGCCAGAATTGAGCTGGGCATACCTAATATGCCCAGCTCTTTTTGTTTATTAGATATGTGCCGAAAAGCGTTTTATCACAATAGAAAGCACCGAAAGCGCATTTGTCAGAAAACCGCTGCAAAATCAGCCAGATAATCCTTGATTGAGCCGGTTATCAGTATTAAAATTTATGTTTTTGCATCGTAGTTTGTAGCGTCCAGAATAGGCCGAATCAAAAGGAGTCAAAATGAATATCCGCATATTAGTATTGATAAGGCCGATTGCGGCCTTTATATTATTGTTCGGCATTGCATCTCAAACCGTTCATTCTGCCGAACCCGCCAGACGTGAGGCGGGCAAGCCATTGGCTAAAATCACCGTTGAAGCAGGAAGCCATACCCGAATTGATACGCCTGTATCGGTTGCGCTTGAGGGAATGAGCGAATCGGTATCGCAGGCGAATCTATGCCTGCAGGAAATTGGTCCTTTCGGTAACCTACAACCTATTCCGGCACAAATCGAGCCTGGCAATCCGCCGCGACTGTTGTGGATTCTCTCCGGCACAACGGCAGCCGGCAGCAACCGTTCCTTTCAGCTTGTCAGGGAAGCCGTCAAAGCGCCAGATGTGAGGCTGATAAAGGATGATTCAATCTTGCAGTTGCAGGTAGGCGGCGCTGATGTCCTTAGATACAATCACGCCGTTGTCCCGGCACCGGCTGGCCAAAGCAAATTGTTTGATAGAAGCGGATTTATCCACCCGTTATGGTCGCCGACCGGAGCGGTCCTTACCAATATTCATCCGGCTGACCACATTCATCATCTCGGAATCTGGATGCCGTGGACGGAGACAAAATTTGAAGACAAGGACGTGGATTTCTGGAATCTGGGCGAAGGGCAGGGGACGGTGCGATTTGTAAAATTTCTCTCGACGACAAGCGGCCCGGTCTATGGCGGATTTGAGGCAGAGCACGACCATGTTGCCTTGAAGACTTCCGCAGGCGAAAAGACAGTTTTGAAGGAGGTGTGGGATGTCCGGGTCTATAACATCGGCGGACCACAAAAAGGTTACTGGCTTGTCGATTTTGTATCAACGCAGAAGTGTGTCGCTGACAGTCCATTGAAACAAATAGAATATCCCTATGGCGGGTTCGGATTCAGAGGCGCTGCACAGTGGCAGGACGATAACGGCACTTATCTTACGAGCGAAGGAAAGACCCGCAAAGATGGGCACGGCACGCGGGCGCGCTGGTGCGATATGGCCGGCGCCATCGAAGGCAAATGGGCAGGCGTTACCGTAATGAGCCATCCGAAGAATTTTCGCCATCCGGAGCCGATGCGGATATGGGACAAAGGAGCGGTTTTTTTCAATTTCGCACCGTCACAGTTGGGCGACTGGGTAATGGAGCCGGGTAAGGATTATGTCTTTCGCTATCGGATGTATGTGCACGAAGGGAAAGTCGATGTTAGCGAGGCTGAGCGATTCTGGAACGATTACGCCGAGCCGCCAACCGTTAAGGTCGAGCCGGTATCGAAGGAAAATAAAATTATCCTGTTCGACGGCAAAGACTTTTCACAGTGGACACACGAAAATGGCAAGCCTGTGCAGTGGGAAATTGCCGATGGTGCAATGAAGATTGTCCCCAAGACAGGCAGCATCATCACGAAACAGAACTTCCAGGATTTTAAGCTGCATATTGAATTCAAAATTCCGCAGTTACCGTCCGATGTTAAAGGACAGGGCCGCGGTAATAGCGGCGTGTATTTACAGCGCCGTTATGAAGTTCAAATTCTGGACTCTTTTGGTCTGGAACCGGCAAAGGACGGCTGCGGGTCGTTATATAAGTTCAAAGCGCCTGACAAAAATGCCTGCAAGCAGCAGGGTGAATGGCAGAGCTACGACATTACCTTCCGCGCTGCTCGCTTCGAGAAACAGGGCGAAAATCCCCAAAAAGTTGAAAACGCCCGCGTCAGCGTCTCACATAACGGGGTCTTGATTCACAACAATGTGGAGCTGCAAAATAAAACCGGGGCCGGCCGTCCTGAAGGGCCGGAGCCTGCTCCAATTTTGCTTCAGGAGCACGGCAATGAAGTATGGTTTCGCAATATATGGATTGTTCCATTACGTGATAAGATGAAACAGTGAATTGGTTTTTTTGCAGGAAATTTAGGGTTGCGGACAAATATCAGCAGGTTATAATTAAAGGTTTTGGAAATAGCCGCAGAAATGGGCGGCATTTATTTGGACGTAAGTATTTTTAGGAGAAGTAGTTACGTTGTATTTATTACCAGAATGGAGGAGATTGCAATAAAATAGCGCTCGCAAGCGTTTGTTTCTGTGGAGTGAAGTGTTTTACCGAATCCGCCTGATGGCGGAGGACTAAATTTTTAGGATTAAGGAGAATCACAAATGGCAAGAGCTGTAACACTATTCACCGGACAGTGGGCAGATTTGCCTCTAAAAGAATTAGCTGAAAAAGCTGCAAGCTGGGGCTACGATGGGCTGGAGCTGGCCTGCTGGGGCGACCATTTCGAGGTCGATAAGGCCCTTGCGGACGATAAATACTGCAAGGCCAAGCTTGACCTGCTGAAAAAGTATAAGCTGCAGGTGTTCGCCATCTCGACGCATCTGGTTGGCCAGGCCGTCTGCGACAAAATAGACGAGCGGCACAAGACAATCCTGCCCCCGGATGTCTGGGGCGATGGCGACCCCGAAGGCGTCCGCAAACGGGCGGCCCAGAAGGTCATCGACGCCGCCAAAGCCGCCAAGAAGCTCGGCGTCAACGTCGTCAACGGCTTTACCGGCAGCTCGATATGGCATCTGGTTTATTCGTTCCCGCCGGTTTCACCCGATATGATTCAAGCAGGTTACAAAGATTTCGCCAAGCGATGGAAGCCGATTCTCAATGCCTTCCAGAGGTTGGGTGTTAAGTTCGCTCTGGAAGTGCACCCGACGGAGATTGCTTTCGACATCGCATCTGCTCAGCGTGCCTTGAAAGCAGTTGGCAACCACAAGGCATTCGGCTTCAATTATGACCCCAGCCACCTCGGCTATCAGGGCGTTGATTACGTCAAGTTCATCCGCACCTTCCCGGACCGGATATTCCACACCCATATGAAGGATGTGTGGTGGGGACACGGCGACGGCACGGTCGGCGTCTTCGGCGGGCATACCGAATTTGCCGACCCGCGGCGATACTGGGACTTCCGCTCACTCGGACACGGTGACATCAACTTCGAGGAAATTATCATTGCCCTCAACGACATCGGCTACCAGGGGCCGCTATCCGTCGAGTGGGAAGATACCCGGATGGACCGCGAGCACGGAGCAAAAGAGGCCTGCGAGTTTATCAAGAAGAAAAACTTTAAGCCCTCGCAAGTCGCGTTTGACAAGGCCTTTGAGAAGCAGAAATAAAATTTTAAGAACCCCGGGCGTATCGGTTTACGTTTGGGGCGCCTTAATGTTATAGGAAAGTTGCTTATGGCTTGTAAAAATAATTTAAGCCGGCGGCAGTTTCTCCAGACAGTGACTGCTGTTGCCGGCACAGTAAGCGTTCCGTCCATTATTCGCTCGTCTGCATTAGGTGCAGAGGGGGCTGTTGCACCCAGCAACCGCATTACTATGGGCTGTATTGGAGTCGGCTGGCAGGGAACCAGCAACCTCGACTCTTTCCTCGGTCAGAGCGACTGCCGGATTATCGCCGTCTGCGATGTCGAAAAAAATCACCTGCAAAACGCCGTCAATCGCGTCAACGACCATTACAAAAATAAAGACTGTGCCGCCTACGGCGACTTCCGTGAGCTTCTGGCACGCACCGACATCGATGCGGTCTCGATAGGGCTACCCGACCACTGGCACTCAATTCCTGCTATCGAGGCCGCGAGCTCAGGCAAGGACATCTTCGGTGAAAAGCCGCTCTCGCACACGCTCAAAGAAGGCCGGGCAATGTGCGATGCGGTCAAGCGTTACGGCAGGATTTGGCAGACAGGTTCCTGGCAACGCTCGCAGGCCAACTTCCGCACCGCCTGTGAGATGGTAATAAATGGGCGTATCGGCAAGGTCCACACCGTTCAGGTTGGGCTGCCTGCGGGACATACCGATTTTGGCGGCACTAAGGGACAGGAAGGTATAACTGCGCCGCCCGAAGGATTCAATTACGACCGGTGGCTTGGGCCTGCTCCTTATGAACCTTACTGCCCCGCCCGCGTGCACAAAAATTGGCGATGGCACCTCGATTACGGCGGCGGACAGTTGATGGACTGGATTGGTCACCACGTTGACATCGCACACTGGGGGTTGGGATTTGATTACGCCGGCCCTTACGAAGTTGAGGGCTACGGCGAATATCCCAGAGACGGCCTGTGGAACACACCAACAAAATACCGCATCACCGCCAAATACCCCAAAGGCGTTACGATGATTATTGCCGGCGGGCACGGTGACATCCGCAGCGGGACAAAATGGATAGGCGAAAACGGCTGGGTGTGGGTTGACAGAGGCGGGATTGACGCCGACCCCAAAAAAATACTCGAAGAAAAAATAGGCCCTGATGAAACCCATCTTTTCAATTCGCCCGGACATTGGCGTAACTTCCTCGACTGTATTAAAACTCGTAATACGACCCTAACGCCTTGTGAGGTTGCGCACCGTTCGGCTACGCCGGGACATCTGGGCCAGATTGCGATGCTATTGGGTCGAAAAATTCGTTTCAATCCCCAGACCGAAGAAATCATCGGTGACCCAACGGCGACAAGGATGCTCGGTAAATCAATGCGCAGCCCGTGGCATATATAGAATTGATTATTGATAATTGACTATTGACTATTTTTGGTGGAAGTCAAACTTGAGGAACTTTTTATGAACAGGGACACACTTAGTCGAAGGGGGTTTTTGAAAGAGGCGGTCGGGTTTGCCGGTGGTGTGGCAGCATTTCCATATATTGTCCCTTCTCAGGTTTTTGGGCAGGATGCGCCGAGCGGGCGGATTACGCTGGGCTTTATAGGAACGGGTAAGCAAAGCCAGCATCTAATGAGGTCATTTCTGAACTCGCCCGGCACCCAGGTGCTTGCCGCCTGCGACGTCGATAAACTAAAGCTCAAGCGCGCCGTAGATACGGCGCAGGAGCATTACGCCAAGCAAGCCGGCAGCACATATAAAGGCTGTGCTGCATACGGAGACTTTCGCGAGTTGCTTGCCAGAGATGACATTGACGCGGTGGTGATTGCCACGCCAGACCACTGGCACGCCATTACAGTCATTGGGGCGGCAAAGGCAGGCAAGGATATTTACTGCGAAAAGCCGCTCTCGCAGACTATCGCCGAGGCAAGGGCGATGGTTCAGGCGGTCAGGCGTTATGGCCGAATCTTCCAGACCGGAAGTATGCAGCGTTCGGACGATAAGTTTCGCTTCGCCTGTGAGCTTGTTCGCAACGGTTACATCGGCAAGGTGCAGACCGTTACCGTTGGAGTCAACGGCCCGCCCGAAGATAAACCACTGCCTGCCGAGCCGGTGCCGGAATATCTTGACTGGGATATGTGGGTTGGACCTGCCCCTTGGCGGCCATATAACAATGACCTTTCGCCGCACATCAGCTTTGATGGATTTCCAAACTGGCGATACCACAGCGACTTCGGCGGCGGCGGTATGACCGACTGGGGCGCACACCACTTTGACATCGCTCAGTGGGGGCTGGGTATGGATGAAACCGGCCCGGTCGAAATCATTCCGCCCGACAGCAAGGATTACAAGGTGCTTACATATAAATATGCCAACGGAGTCATTATGACCCGCGATAGTGCCAACGGAATTTTATTTACCGGCACCGAAGGCAAAGTTGAGGTCAATCGCGGTTATTTGAAAACCTGGCCTGAGACGCTGCAAAATCAGCAGATTGGCGCCGACAAGATTCACCTTTACGATAGTAAGAATCATTATACCGACTGGCTCAACGCCATCCGCACCCGCACCAAACCGATTTGCGATATAGAAATCGGCTGCCGTTCCGTATCTGTCTGTCACTTAGGCAACATTGCCTACAAGCTGGGGCGGCCCCTTAAATGGGACCCGAAGCGTGAGGTCTTTACTAATGATAGCGAGGCAAATCGTTTGCTTTCGCGTTCTATGCGAAGCCCCTGGCATATATAAATTGATTGTTGATAACTTGTCCGGCGTAGTTTTAACGAAGTCGGATTGATTATTTGGATTGTTTAGAGAGGTTTTGCTATGAAAGGGAAAAACTTAAGTCGGCGTGATTTTTTAACAGGAGCAGCCGGTGCGGCTGTGACTGCTGTGAGTTTTCCGTATTTTGTTCCCGCTTCTGTGCTTGGCCAGGCCGGGAATGTCGCGCCGAGCAATCGTATCGTTATGGGCTGCATCGGAATGGGCGGCCAGGGCACAGGCAATATGCAGGGCTTCCTCGGCAAGAATGAAGTTCAGGTTGTGGCCGTCTGTGACGTCGATAAAAGGAATCGGGACAAGGCCAAGAAAATCGTCGATGGAAAATACGGCAACAGCAACTGCAAGGCCTATCTGGATTTCCGCGAAGTTATCGAGCGACAGGATATCGATGCGCTCTCGCTTGCAACGCCCGACCACTGGCATTCCATCCCTGTTGTTATGGCGGCAAAGACAGGTAAGGATATGTATGGAGAAAAGCCGCTTGCCCGCACTATCCGTGAAGGCCGGGCTATGGTCGAAGCGGTTACTCGTTATGGCAGAATCTGGCAGACCGGCAGTTGGCAGCGTTCGGAACCAGATTTCCACCATGCCTGTGAGTTAGTTCGCAATGGGCGAGTTGGTAAGGTCCATTTGGTCGAGGTCGGCCTGCCGACCGGAGGCGGCTCCGACAATAAGGCCGTTCAGCCGGTCCCTGAGGGTTTTGACTGGGATTTTTGGCTGGGGCCGGCGCCGTGGATGCCTTACAGGGGAGTCAGTCACTGGGACTGGCGGTGGGTTATGGATTACTCCGGCGGACAGCTTACCGACTGGGCTGGTCATCATATCGACATTGCTCACTGGGGTCTGGGTCTTGACCGCACGGGGCCTGTCGAGATAGAAGGAAAGGGTAATTATCCAAAAGACGGCACGTTTGATGCTGCTACGGAGTATAAGTTCACGTGCAAATACGCCAATGGTCTGACGATAATTGTCGCTAATGACCGCCAGCAGCCCAAAGGGATGGGAGCGGTCTGGTATGGAGAGAAGGGATGGGTGCATGTTGACCGCGGCAGGATTGCGTCCGACCCGCCGAGTATTCTCAAGGAGGTCATTGGCCCCGGTGAAATAAAATTGTATGAAAGTCGGGACCATCAGCAGAATTTTCTGGATTGTGTAAAAAGCCGCAAGGAGACTATTACGCCGATAGAGATTGCTCACCGCTCCATCAGCGTGGGACTGTTGGGTGAGATTGCAATGCTTACCGGGCGAAAACTTAAATGGGACCCCGAGAAGGAAATCTTCACCGCAGACGAAGAGGCCAACAGGATGCTGTCGCGGCCTTTCCGCAGTCCGTGGTCTGCCTTCAATGTGTAGAAAGAATGGGTCCTTTCGCAAGACGAATGAAAGGAGTAAAAATGAGAAGGTTAAAAATTTGTAACACAGTTCTGCTCGTCGTCTGGTGTCTGTCGATATTTGCAGGCAATTCCTGGGGACAGGTTAAGCCCGAAGAACTGCAGAAGATAGAGCAGGCTGTGCCTGTGAAAGCCACAGTGCAATCTGCCAAGCCCAGAAAACTTTTGGTGTTCAACTTATGCAACGGATTCAAGCACAGCTCGATTCCATACTGGGACAAGGCCCTGGAGATTATGGGCGCAAAGAGCGGCGTCTATTCAGTTGTGGTAAGCTCTGATATGGCAATGTTCAAGCCGGAGAACCTCAGCCAGTTCGATGCCGTCTGTCTGAATAACACTACCAGACTACAGTTTGATGAGCTTCTGCGGAAAAGTCTGATGGATTTTGTCAAGGGCGGCAAGGGCATCGTGGGTATCCACGCCGCTACGGATAATTTTTATGAATGGCCTGAGGCGGCAGAAATGATGGGCGGCCAGTTTGCCGGCCATCCGTGGGGCGGAGGCGGCACCTGGGCAATAAAAATTGATGAGCCAAATCACCCGCTTATGGCTGCGTTCAAGGGCAAAGGATTCAAGATTCAAGATGAGATTTATCGCACAAAGCCTCCTCTCTACTCGCGCACCAAGCAGCGCGTCCTGATGAGTCTGGATATGAGCGATGGACCGACCCGCAGCGCAGAGGGTATTACGCCGGAGGATATGGATACCGGCATAAGCTGGGTCAAATCTTACGACAAAGGGCGGATATTCTATTGTGCGCTGGGCCACGACCACGCTGTTACGTGGAACCCGGCTGTTTTACAGCATTTTCTTGACGGCATACAATTTGTATTTGGAGATTTTAAGGTTGATACGAAACCGAAACCATTGGTTATTTCTGGAAAGGGGTCAGAAATGGATGAGTTATTTGCAAAGATTAAGACGTATGATTGGGGCCAAAGCCGTGCGCCGCTCAGCGAGGTAAGCGAGCTTATAAGAAAAGCACACACCTCGCCCGAGCAGCTTAAGCAAATGGAGAAAAATCTGCTGGAGGTGCTCAATGCTGCGGACGCAACCTACGCCGGCAAGCAGTTTGTATGCAGGGAGTTGAGCATCATAGGCACCGAACAATCCGTGCCGGCGTTGGGTGCAATGCTCACGGACGAAAAAATGTCGGATATGGCAAGATATGCCCTCGAGCGCATACCCGGCGCTGCCGTCGATGAGGCGCTGCGGAACGCTCTTGGGAAAACATCCGGCAAGACAAAGGTCGGCATAATCAACTCCCTCGGTCAGCGCCGCGACAGCAAGGCGGTTTCAGCCCTCGGCGGTCTGGTCGGCGATTCCGACCAGATGGTTGCATCTGCGGCATTAGGCGCCCTCGGGCAAATCGCCGATGCGCAGGCCACCAAGGTATTAGCCGATGCTAAGGGCAAAGTGACCGGCAAGCTGCAACTGGTAGCACTTGATGCATACCTGAAGTGCGCCGACAAGCTGGTTGTCGATGGCAAAAAAGACCAGGCCTTGGCGATTTACAAAGAGCTGTATAAAGAAAACCAGCCTAAGCCGATTCGCACGGCGGCGCTACGCGGCATAGTTTCCATTACAAAGAAGGAAGAAAAATGAAAGCAAATCGCACTACCTTTTCCCGACTTGCCGGGGCAGCTCTTTCGCTCTTTTGCTTTTGTGCTCTTTGCTTTGCCTCGGCGGTATCCGGCCAGCAGGATGATGCACTTGCAGTCGTCATTGACGTCCTTAAAGGTAACGACCAGGCAATGCAGGCTGCGGTCATAGCAATGGTTCGAGAGATGCCGGGGGAAGAGATAACCAAAGCCCTGGCCAAGGAGCTGCCGAATCTTTCGCCGGCCAGTCAGGTGCAGTTAATATCGGCTCTCGGGGACCGAGGCGACCCAGCGGCTGTTGCCGCGGTTATTACTGCTACCAATTCTGCCGACCAGTCTGTCCGTATTGCAGCGCTGAAGGCGATAGGTCAATTAGGCGACGCCGGCAGCGTTATGCTACTGGCGCAAAAGGCGGCGGCTACAAGCGGTGACGAGCAAAGGGCCGCCCGCGAGAGTCTGTATCGGCTTCGCAGTCCAACAGTAGATAGTACCATTCTCGAAAGCATTCCAAAAACAGAACCCAGGACAAAAGTCGAGCTTATCAGCAGCATTGGTGAGCGTAACATAACAACAGGGGGTAAACTATTGCTGCAAACTGCAAAAGACCCTGAGCGTGGTGTTCGACTGGAGTCGCTTAGGGTTTTGAAGGTTATTGCGGGAAAGGATGATTTGCCTGCGATGGTTGAGCTTCTGATGAGCTTACAAAGTGATTCTGACCGCACGGAAGCCGAGAAGACTATTGCCGTTGTTGCGCACAAAATCCCTGAAAAAAACCGCCAGGCCGAAGCAGTCCTGGCAGCTCTATCTTCTGTCAAAGATGTCAAAAACCACTGCTCTCTATTAAGTGCTCTCGGCAAGATTGGAGATAATAGCGCTCTACCTGCGCTGCGAGCAGCTCTCAATAATCCGGAGGCCAAGATTCAGGATGCTGCCATTCGAGCCTTGTCGGATTGGCCTACCGCTGAGCCGACAGAAGACCTAATCAAGATAGCAGAGGCTTCTGAAAATAAGGTGCATCGGATTCTTGCGCTGCGGGGATTTGTGCGGCTTCTTGGGCTTGAGAGCGGCCGACCGGCGGAAGAGACCATCGAGATGTATAAAAAAGCAATGAGTCTTGCGCCCGATGAGGGTGAAAAAAGAAGAGTGCTTTCAGGACTGGCCAACACAAAGTCATTGGGTGCAATGCAGATGGCCGCATCTTATCTGCAGGACGAAATCTTGCGGCAGGAGGCGGAGCTTGCGGTTGTTAAAATCGCCGAGGGTATTTTCGGCAGCTACCCGCAGGAAAGTAAGGATTTGCTAAAGAAGATTCTCCAGACTACGAAAAACGACTCGCTGCGGGAGGCTGCCGGCGAAGTTATGAATCAGATTGAGCGATTCGATGATTACATAACCGCCTGGCAGGTCAGCGGTTCATACACTAAAGAAGGAACTGATGGCCCAGGTCTTTTTGATGTTGCTTTTGCTCCTGAACAGCCCGGCACACAAGAAGTTGTCTGGCAGGTAATGCCGGCCGGCACAAATAAGGATAGACCCTATCTGATGGAGATGGATAAACTTTTCGGCGGAGATGATAGGGCTGCATATTTACGCACAAAGGTCTGGTCCGACAAAGAACAGCAGTCCCAGTTGGAAGTAGGCAGCGACGATGGGATTAAAGTGTGGCTTAATGGCAAGGTTGTGCACGCAAATAACGCAACGCGCGGCGTCAATCCCGGAGAGGATAAAGCCAAAGTGACTCTCCAGCAGGGATGGAATCAGTTATTATTAAAAGTTACACAAGGCGGGGGAGAATGGTCTGTTTGTGCCCGACTCCGCCAGCTTGATGGAAGCAAGCTCGATGGATTGAAGGTACAGATAGAGGAAAGTAGCCACAAAGACACGAAGTCACGAAGATAAAAAATAAATATATTATAGTCTTGGTGTCTTAGTGCCTTGGTGGCAAAAATAGGACAATAATGGTTTGTGATTCGTGAAATAGGAGAAAAGGATATGCTTACAAAAGAAGTGTGCAGAAATGCTGTGTGTCGTTTTTTAATTGGAGTTTGTGAAATATTAGTTTTAGTATTTGTCTCTGTTGCCCTCTTATCTTGCGCAGGTGTTAAAAAAGAAAGGATTGTTAGCAAGGAAATTAGCGTGGCTAAAGAAGAGCAAGCTGTTGACCCATATATGGGAGACTGGCAAGGCCGCTGGCGAACAAACGATGCAAGCGATTCAGGAAGTCTTGTAGCGCAGGTCTTAGCTTTAGGAAAAGGAAGTTATCAAGTTAAATTACTGGAAGAGTTCGACCAGCGAATCCCGCCGATAGCAGTATTTGATGGTCAGCTCAAGGAGGGGAGACTGTCTTTTTCAGGGAACACCAACTATCAGAATTTTGACCTTGAAATCCAGGCAGCCATCGAAGCAGGCAAATTCACCGGCACTTTCAAAGGCAAAGATGCGGGCGGGCAGCAGGTATTAGGCACTTTTGAGCTGGAGAAGACGGTCCGGCTTTCGCCCTCACTGGGAGCAAAACCTCCCCGTGGTGCAATTGTGCTTTTTGATGGAAAAAACTTCAACCAGTGGGAGCGAATAGGCGGCGAAGCCGGTAAGAAAGAGGTGCGGTGGAAGCTGCTGCCCGATGGAGCTATGGAGGTCGCACCCGGCAGCGGGTCAATTGTTACCAAAAATAAGTTCAAGGATTTCGAGCTGCACCTTGAGTTTCGCACGCCATTTATGCCCGATGCTCGCGGCCAGGGCCGCGGCAACAGCGGCGTATATCTACAAAACCGATACGAAATCCAGGTTCTCGATAGCTACGGCCTGGAGGGCCGCGACAACGAGTGCGGCGGAATATACACCGTTGCCACACCGCTGGTGAATATGTGCGCACCGCCGATGCAGTGGCAGACATACGATGTTACTTTCCGTGCCCCACGCTTCGACAAAACTGGTTCGAAAACCAGCGACGCCTCTCTTACGATGCTCCATAATGGAGTTACAATACATAACAAGGTAAAAATTCCAAATCCTACGGGCGGAGCTTTAGATAATAAGGTAGCCGAACCGGGCGGCATATATCTGCAGGACCACGGCAATCGTGTGCAATACCGCAACATTTGGCTGGTCGAGCAGAATTGAGGTCGAGGCGTGTATCGGCCCATTCGTTGAAATGAGCTGCATATAGCAGTATTATGGTCAATCGTGGAAACAATGGCATTGATGAGAACCGCTTATATAGAGCCAAATTGGAAATTCCAGATTAGAATAAGGATCGATTCTTTCATTCACTAAAAGTAAAGGAGCTAAGCTTATGTCGAACATCACACGTCGTCAGTTTGTCAAGGGCACCGTTGCCGTCGGAACCGCATGCATTATTGGTTTCCCGCGCCTCATCCGGGCCCAGGGACTCAACGAAAAACTCCAGGTGGGATTCATCGCAGCGGGCGGACAGGCTGGATCCCATACAGGCGCAGCCCATGGGGAAGGCCTTCAGTGCATCGCCTTCGCCGAGGTTGACAAAACCCGGTGGGGCGGCGTCCTCGACAAGAAAGGCTGGGAGAATGCCGTCAGCTACCAGGACTGGCGGAAGGTATTCGAAAAGCACGGTAAGGAACTCGATGTCGTTTTTGTGGCGACCCCGGACCACAGCCATTTTGCCCCGTCGATGACCGCCGTTTCAATGGGCATTCACTGCTACACCGAGAAGCCGCTGACCTGGTCGGTTCGCGAAGCGCAGTTGCTGGCGGCGGCCTACGCCAAGAATCCAAAGGTCGTTACCCAGATGGGCAACCAGGGCCACGCCGGGGATGGATGGAGGGTTGCTTACGAATACGTCAAGGCTGGCGCAATCGGGGATATCAAGGAGTTTCACACCTGGACGAATCGCCCAATCTGGCCGCAGGGCGGCGACCGTCCCGAGGGAACTGACCCCATCCCCGATACCGTGGACTGGGATGCCTGGATCGGGCCAGCCGCGATGCGACCTTACAAGAATGATGTCTATCATCCCTTCAAATGGCGGGGCTTTGTCGATTTCGGCTCCGGGGCATTGGGTGATATGGCCTGTCATACCACCGACGGAATCTATTCGATCATGAATCCGGGCTATGCAGCCACCGCCGAGCCGATCATCATGACCGGACCCGTCAAGGACCAGTGGCCGGCCGGGATGGTCATCAAGAGCACATACCGCGCAAAAGGCGACCGCCCGGGCTTCACAACCTACTGGTACGAGGGCAACGATAAAAATGGAAAGCCTTTAATGCCGGAGAACCCTGAGGAGCTCAAAGTGGATGGACGCGAATTGCCCAGAACCGGAAATCTGGTCATCGGCACCAAGGGGAAGATGCTCATCAATGGCGATTATTGGGACAGCACGCAACTGATCCCGGATGCGAGACGCAAAGAGTTCGGACGACCCGCAAAACTCCTCGAACGCTCTCCCGGACACCACAGAGAGTTCTTTATGGCCTGTAAGGGCGAGAAGCCGCGCGAGTTCAGCCAGTCCAACTTCAGCTATTCCGGTCCCATGGCCGCAAACATCCAGCTCGGCAACCTCTGCGCCCGCGCCGGAAAGAAGCTCGAGCTGAACGAAGCCGGCCAGATCACCAGCGACCCGAAGATCAACGACCTGGCTTGGCGCGAGCCCCGCAAGGGTTGGGGACCGCTGGAAATGAAGGTCTAAGTGAATCGCGAAACACCGAGCGTTCTACCAACTCTTGGGTTGTCTCGTGCGGTGGTTTCGGGAACTTGTTGATCAGAAGTATGATGGAGTGCACATAAGACATGTGACTCTATACTGAAGTATACATGGTCTGCACCGTGATAGGGCAGGGCCCTTTTTCCAAGGGGACCAACGATGACACAGCCGATGCGTATGTGCATCCGCACTACCGCGACGGTTGGTCAATTACATAGAAATTTATTTGCTGAGGCCTTGCAAAATATAAAACCGTATTAGCAGGCCCGCCTTCTTCCTTAGGCGTTCCTTGCTAATCAATAAATGTTGAGAGGTATTGTTATGAAAAATAACAACGCAACAATTAAACAGCCCGATACCCAATCCGGCCAAGACTGTCCTATAACCGCCGACAACCACCGATTGTCGCGCCGTAATTTTGTAAAGTCAGCGACGGCGGCGGCTGCCTTCACGATTGTGCCGCGTTATGTGCTTGGAGGGGCAAGAATTGTTCCGCCGAGTGAAAAACTCAATATAGCCGGCATCGGCATAGGCGGCCGCGGCGAAGGCGACCTTGACGACGTCGGCAGCGAAAACATAGTCGCACTATGCGATGTCGATAAGAACTATGCGGGCCGCGTCTTCAAAAAATATCCCAATGCCAAGGCATACACCGACTTCCGTGAGATGCTCGAAAAGGAAAAGAATATCGACGCGGTAGTAATCGCTACGCCCGACCACACGCACGCGGTCATCACTATGATGGCAATCAAAATGGGTAAGCACGTCTATTGTGAAAAGCCCCTGACGCACTCGGTTTATGAAGCTCGTATGGTTACGCAGGCAGCCCGCGAAGCCAAGGTTGCTACCCAGATGGGAAACCAGGGACAGGCAACCGAAGAGCATCGGCTGTTATGCGAGCTAATCTGGGATGGTGCAATCGGCAAGGTTAGCGAGGTCCATTCCTGGTGCAACAGACCTATCTCACAGCGAGGCATTGAGAGGCCTAAAGAAACGCCGCCTGTCCCTGAAACGCTTAACTGGGACCTTTGGTTGGGGCCTGCACCATACCGGCCTTATCATCCCTGGTATCTGCCGTTTAGCTGGCGGGGCTGGTGGGACTTCGGAACGGGCGTCCTGGGTGACATAGGCTGTCATCAATTATCTCCGATATTCAAGGCCTTAAAACTCGGCTATCCGACCAGCGTTGAGGCCTCTTGCAGCGGCGTCAATACTGAAACCGCGCCTTTGGCATCGATTATTCGGTATGAATTTCCCGCAAGGGGCGATTTGCCGCCTGTTTCGCTGACTTGGTATGACGGCGGTCTGATGCCCGCCCGCCCACCGGAGTTTGAGGATGGACGGCGGCTGGGCGAGGCCGACGATAATCTTTTAGTCGGCGAAAAAGGCAAGATACTTGGCCACCGCCTTATACCTGAATCGAAGATGCAGGAATACAAAAAGCCGCCGCAGACCTTGCCTCGCTCACCGGGTCATCATCGGGAATGGATTAACGCCTGCAAGGGAGGCGAGCCGGCTGGCTCTAACTTCGATGTTGCCGGCCCGCTGGCCGAGGTGGTCCTGCTGGGAAATATCGCCGTGCGCCTCAGCCAGAAACTATACGAAACAGGTGTTAAGCTGTATTACGATGGCCCGAATATGAAAATTACAAATTTGCCGGAAGCCAACCAATATATCAAGAGCGAATACCGCCAGGGCTGGACTTTGTAGAAGACACTGGTTTGGTTGAAATCAGCGTTTGGAAACGAGGATAAAAATGAATAATAGAGCGAAGTTTGTTGTTCTTTTGTTGGGGGTGGCGATTGTTTTTTTAAGTTCTTGTTCGAGGCAGCAAACGGTTGGAGTTCAGACCTATCCAGCAAAAAGTTCCAAGGGAGGTTGGCGCACCCTTTTGGCCAAAGACCTATCCAACTGGACGTTCAAACAGGGAAGCTGGGCGCTCGAAGATGGGGTTCTTTCTCGCAAAGGCGGTGGGGACATCTGGACAAAGGAAAAGTTCGGCGACTTTATCCTGGATTTGGAGTTCAAGGTCGATAAAGACACTAATAGCGGGGTCTTTTTCCGCACAGATAATATAAGTGACCCCGTCCAGACAGGAATAGAGGTTCAGATTCTCGATTCGTATGGTAAAACAACGGTTAGCAAATATGATTGCGGTGCGATATACGATTGTCTGGTGCCCTCTAAGAATATGGTCAGTAAGCCTCTCGAATGGAACCGGCTGACAATAACGGCCAGGGCAAATCAAATTGCGGTGATAATTAATGGCGAAAAGATAATCGATATGGACCTCAATCGTTGGACCGAGCCAGGCAAAAATCCGGACGGAACAAAAAACAAATTTAAGACGGCTTACAAGGATATGCCACGGACAGGATTTATCGGATTTCAGGACCACGGCAAGCCGGTGTGGTTGCGTAACATCAAGATAAAAAAACTTTAGATATGCAGATTTGTCCCGATTTGTTGCAAACCGGGGAAAAAGATTTTGAGGTGAATAGCTGATGTCACAAAAGAAGAAAATTAGTCGGCGGCGATTTCTCGCTGATGCAGGGGTTGTGGCGGCCTTTACAGTTGTGCCCCGCTACGTGCTTGGAGGCCCCCGCAACATCCCGCCCAGCGAAAAACTTAATATCGCCGGAGTCGGCGTAGGCGGGCGAGGCGCAGGTGTCATCGACGGCGTAAGCAGCCAGAACATTATTGCTCTGTGCGATGTCGATGCCAAACACGCCGCGGGCACATTCAATCGCTTCCCCAACGCAAAAAAATACCGCGACTTCCGCAAGATGCTCGAAGAGGAAGACAAGAACATCGATGCGGTGACGGTTGCCACGCCGGACCACGTGCACGCCGCAGCTACTATGATGGCAATCAAAATGGAAAAAAGTGTTTATTGTGAGAAACCCTTGACGCATTCGGTCTATGAGGCTCGTAAAGTTGCCGAGGCAGCACGTGAGCATAAAGTTGCTACGCAGATGGGAAACCAGGGCCAGGCAACCGAGGAGACCCGCCTGATGTGCGAATACATCTGGGCCGGTGCTATAGGCAAGGTTCGAGAGGTCCACGTCTGGACTGATAGACCGTCGCAGGGCCTGTTTGATGTGTATTGGCCGCAGGGCGTTGACCGGCCAAAAGAAGAGCCGCCGGTCCCGGAAACGCTCGACTGGGACCTGTGGTTGGGTCCTGCGCCGTATCGGCCTTATCATCCTTGTTATCTGCCGTTTGCCTGGCGGGGCTGGTGGGATTTCGGCACGGGGGCATTAGGGGACATCGGCTGCCATAGTATCGACCCTGTCTTCCGCGCGCTTAAACTCGGCCATCCTACCAGCGTCGAGGCAAGCAGCACATTAGTCAATAAAGAGACATACCCTGTTGCATCAACCGTTCATTATCAGTTCCCTGCTCGCGGCGATATGCCGCCGGTTAAACTCACCTGGTATGACGGTGGATTAAGGCCGCCCCGCCCCGATGAGCTTGAAGAAGGTCAGGAGTTTGGAGAAGGCGGTATTCTTTTTGTAGGCGATAAAGGCAAGATGCTAAAACATAGACTAATACCTGAATCCAGGTCGAAGGAATACGGCAAGCCCCCAGAGGTGCTGCCTCGCTCGCCGGGGCATTTTGAAGAGTGGATTGAGGCCTGCAAAGGAGGCAAACCCGCCGGCTCTAATTTCGACCACGCGGGCCTCCTGGCCGAGGTGGTATTACTGGGCAATGTCGCTTTACGAGTGGAGCTGCGTGAGAAATTAACACGGACGAAGCTGCTCTGGGATGGACCGAATATGAAGATTACTAATCTATCTGAGGCCAACCAGTTCCTGCAGCGTGAGTACCGTAAGGATTGGACATTGTAATTGATTGATATCGAGGAGTCTAATCGTGAATAGTAACAAAATTTCGCGTCGGAAGTTTCTTGGTAGCGCCGCTGCTGTAGCAGGTTTTACAGTTGTTCCACGTTATGTGCTTGGCGGCTCGCGTCAAATTCCGCCGAGTGAAAAACTTAATATCGCCTGCATAGGCGTCGGCGGAATGGGCGCATCCGATGTTCAACAGGTCAGCACGGAAAACATAGTGGCGCTGTGCGATGTCGATTGGAGGTACGCAGCAGCTACATTCGAGAAATTTCCAAATGCCAAAAAATATCGCGACTTTAGAAAAATGCTCGAAACCGAGGATAAAAATATCGATGCGGTAACGGTATCCACACCTGATAATATACACGCGGTTGCAGCTATGATGGCGATAAAAATGGGTAAGCACGTCTATGTCCAGAAGCCCCTGGCACACGATATCTTTGAGGTTCGCCAGCTTACTGAAGCCGCCCGCAAGAATAAGGTAATGACACAGATGGGTATTCAACTTCACGCTATGATTGTGATTAAACTGCTGGTGGAGATTATAAAGTCTGGAATGATTGGCCAGGTTCGGCGAGTCGATATTTGGAGTAACAAAAACTGGGGCGGCGGTACCCGGCCGACAGAAACCCCGCCTGTGCCGGAGTCGCTTGACTGGGACCTGTGGCTGGGCCCTGCGCCGGAGAGACCATATCATTCTACGTATCTACCCAGCAACTGGCGGCGCTGGTGGGATTTCGGGACGGGCACGCTGGGAGATATGGGCTGCCACATAATAGACCCGGTGTATTGGGCCCTCGATTTGCTGTATCCGACGAGCGTTGAAGCTAAGCCTGGCCCATTTAATAATGAGACATACCCTGAAGCTACAATAGTCTGCTGGGAATTTCCAGCGAGAGGCCAACTGCCGCCTGTAACGGTAACCTGGTATGACGGTGCGAATATGCCGCCTCGGCCTCCAGAACTTGAACAAGACCGAAACTTACCTGACCAGGGCGGGCTATACTATGGCGAAAAGGGCACAATCCTTGCACCTCATATGGACGGCCCACGGCTTATACCGGAATCCAAAATGAAAGAGTTCAAGCTGCCCAAGCAGCTATTCGGGCGAGACGTTGACCACTATCAGGAATGGATAAGGGCCTGCAAAGGCGGGCCGAAACCATTGGCCAATTTTGATTATTCCGGGCCCCTGACGGAGACTATTCTGCTGGGCAACATTGCTGCCCGTGCAGGTGTGAAACTACAATGGGATGGCCCTGATTTCAAAATAACAAATGTCCCCGAAGCTAACAAGTTCCTTAAGCGAGAATATCGCAAAGGATGGACCTTATAAAGAAGCGCAAAAAAATTTAATGGAAGGATTTTACAGGAGAAAAAAATGAACAGGAAAGCAAAACTCACTATCGCCCTTCTTGCAGTTGCACCCTTTATCTTGTGCCTGGCCAGGCCCTGTGCCGCCCAGGTTCAGGAAAAATGGCAGTTGAGTATGCAGGCCTACACATTTAATCGCTTTAGTTTTTATGAGGCGATTGACAAGACCAAGGCCCTCGGCCTTCGTTACATCGAGGCTTATCCAGGTCAGCGACTGAGCAAAGAAAAACCCGATGTCAACTTTGACCACAATCTGTCAGCCGAGATAAGGCCGGAAGTTAAAAAGAAACTACAAAGCGCAGGTCTTAAACTTATTAACTATGGCGTGGTCGGCCTGTCGAATAACGAGGCGGAATGCCGAAAGGTATTCGACTTTGCAAAAGATATGGGAATTGAGACGATTGTTTCCGAGCCGCCCGAGGATGCCTTCGGCCTTATAGACAAACTATGCCAGGAGTATAAAATCAATGTTGCCATACACAATCACCCCAAGCCCTCGCATTACTGGGACCCCGAAACAGTGCTCAAGGTCTGCCAGGGACGCAGCAACCGCATAGGGGCCTGCGCAGATAGCGGCCACTGGTTCCGCTCGGGTCTTGTTCCGCTCGAATGTCTTAAAAAGCTGCAGGGCCGAATTATCAGCCTGCACTTTAAGGACCTCGACCAGGGCCACGATGTAATATGGGGCAGCGGAAAATGCGACGTCAAGGCGATGCTGACTGAACTTGCCCGCCAGAAATTCAAAGGCTCTTTCTCAATCGAATATGAATACAACTGGGAAAACTCTTCCCCCGAAATTGCCCAGTGCCTCCCTTACTTTAACAAGATTGCGGCAGAACTCGGTCAGATTCCCGTTGGGCAGGGCCAGACCCCTGCGAAGATAGGCTGGCAATCTATCTTTAACGGCAAGGACCTGACCGGCTGGGATGGGGACAGCCGATTCTGGTCGGTTAAGGATGGCGCCATTCGCGGCGAAACCAGCGTTGGAAATCTTCCAACTAACAATACGTTCTGTATCTGGCGTGGCGGCACGCTCAAAGATTTTGAGCTGAAGATAAAGTTCCGCATTCAGAACGGTAACTCCGGCATCCAGTACCGCAGCAAAGACCTCGGCGAGTGGCGCGTGGGTGGCTACCAGGCTGAAGTCGAAAATGCTCCGGGCAAGGTCGGATTCCTCTATGATGAGCGAGGAAGAGCAGGATTGGCCAACGTCGGCGAATTTGTAGTAATAGATGAAGCCGGCAAGAAAAGCGTGGTCGGCAAAGTAGCCGACAAAGACGAGCTTGTAAAGGCCGGTTACTACAAGGAAAAAGACTGGAACGAATACTACATCATCGCCCAGGGTAATCACATCGTCCAATATCTTAATGGCTACCAGGCAATCGAACTAATTGACAATGACCCCAAGGGTGGTGCCCGCGAAGGCATCTTTGCGCTTCAAATTCACGTCGGACCGCCGATGGTTGTCGAGTTTAAAGACATCAGCATTATGCACCTGCAGCAAAAAGTTGGCGACGCTGTCCTGCTTTTCAACGGCAAAGACCTCAATGATTGGGAAGTTGCCGGCGATAAGAGTAAATCCAAGTGGGCCGTAGGCACAGCCGCCGTTTCACCCAGCGACCCGAGGTTGCTCGTAGCCAAAGAAGGCGGCAGTGAAATGATAAATCTTGCCGCCCAGCACGGCGACAGCCTTGATATATTCTCTAAAGCCAAGTTCGGGGACTGCCGCATCGAGCTGCAACTGATGGTGCCAAAGGAATCTAATTCCGGCATCTATGTAATGGGCGAATATGAAATACAGGTGCTGGATAGCTACGGCGAAGTGAAGCTGGACAGCGGTGACATGGGCGCAGTTTATGGTGCCGCTCCGCCGCCGGTCAACGCCTGTAAAAAGCCCGGCGAATGGCAGAGGTACGTGATTGAGTTTCGGGCTCCAGGATTTTACGCCACCGGCGAAAAACGTGGTAACGCTAAACTTCTAAAGGTGGAACTCAATGGCCAGACTCTCCACGAGTACCTTAAGCTACCGGGTCCGACGCCCGGCGGTGTCACCGGCAAGGAAGCACCTACCGGCCCGCTTATGTTCCAAGGTAACCACGGGCCTGTAGCATATCGCAATATCGTTATAAAGCCCCTGCTGGAATAGCCTTAAAAGTATCATAAACGAAATTTTGCAGATGCGGACTTGACCGCAGAGCGGAATCGTGTCATAATGGGTAGTTGTTAATTGGTGATTGGTTAATTGGTGATTGGTTAATTGGTTTATATGTTGTACCAGTCACTACACACCGGTTGCCACTCACTATTCACTATCTCAGGTTTGTTAGATTTTTGGAGTTAATTACGATGAATAATCGAAAAGCAAGGGGGATAAACAGACGAAGCTTCCTTCGTTCTACTGCGGCAGTAGGGGCAGGTTTAGCCATATCACCGTCGGTTTTTGGACAGGCAACCGCCCAGAAAAAAGATGATATAAACGTGGCTTTGCTTGGCACGGGAACCCAGGGGCAGGTTCTGCTGAACGCCTGTATGAAAATCCCGAACATTCGCTTCAGGGCCGTCTGTGATATCTGGGAGGCCTACAACCTCAAACGCGTCTCGAACCTGTTGAAGAAGTATAAAATTGAGCACAATGCCTATACCGACTATAAAGAGATGCTTGATAAACAAAAAGACCTCGATGCCGTGGTAATTGCTACGCCCGATTTCTGGCATTCTGAACATTCGGTTGCCTGCCTGAAGGCCGGCCTGAATGTCTATTGCGAAAAAGAGATGTCCAACACCATCGAGGGCGCCAAGGCAATGGTGCAGGCAGCCAGAGAAACCGGCAAGCTCCTGCAGATAGGCCACCAGCGCCGCAGCAATCCTCGTTATATCCACTGCTACGACAAGATAATTAAGGCGGCAAAGCTATTAGGCCATATCACCACCATCAACGGCCAGTGGAACCGCGGCAAGGCATCCTGTGAGGACTTCGGCTGGCCAAAAGAGACCGACCTCGACAAGGCCACGCTCGAAAAATACGGTTTTGAGTCTATGCATCAGTTCAGAAACTGGCGATGGTTTAAGAAATTTGGAGGCGGCCCCATCGTTGATCTCGGCTCACACCAGATTGACGTCTATGCCTGGTTCCTCGAAGCAAACCCCAAGTCGGTTATTGCCAGCGGCGGAGTCGATTACTGGAAAGGCCACGAGTGGTATGACCACGTCCTCGCTATTTACGAATACCAGACCCAGCAGGGAATGGTTCGAGCCTTTTATCAAACTATAACCACCAACAGCGGCAACGGATATTACGAGCTGTTTATGGGCGATGAAGGGAGTCTTTTAATCTCCGAAGCTGCCGGGCGAGGTGAAACATATCGTGAGGCATGGCTGCCCGAAGACCACTGGGACAAGTGGGTCCAGATGGGTTATCTGGTAGCTCCTGTCGCAGAGAAAAAGGAAGAGAAACCAGCCGATGCCACCGGCATCGAGGTATATGAGTCACCTAAGCCGCCCTGTTTCAAGCTACCGGTAACGCTGGATAAATTGGTTCATCAGCCCCATCTGGAGAATTTCTTCGATGCTATTCGCGGCAAGGCCAAACTAACCTGCCCCGCAGAAGTCGGATACGAAACTGCTGTCGCGGTGTTGAAAGTCAATGAGGCGGTAGAAGCTGGTAAAAAGCTCGATTTTAAGCCGGAAGAATTCAAGGTTTAGCATTACGAACAAAACCAGAGCATCCCGAAAAGCCGGGACTTCGAGTAAAGGATTGCTTATAAATTGAAAAAGGGATTGAAAGTAATAAGTGTCCTGTTGTATCTTTCGGCGGTTTTGTCACCCGACTTGTCATGGGCTGCCAAAGATGGTGAGAAGCTGCTGGGAGATGTAAGCGACGGCAGCAGAGCCGCCTCACATCATCTTATCTACCTGTATCCTGAAAACCAGGACGGTAAAAAAGGCAGCAAGATAACCCCCGACGCGAAACTGCTTCTGCCGTTTTCGACTCGATGGACGTGCGGGGAGTGTCACAGCTACAATACAATAAGTTCGGGCTGGCATTTTAATGCCGTCGATGCAAATGTCCCTTCTGGTCGGCCGGCCCAGCCGTGGATATATGTTGACCCAACCATCGCCACCCAAATTCCTCTTTTCTATCGCCCCTTGCCGGGCACATACAAACCTGAGCAGGTCGGCTTGACGTCCCGTCGATTTACCAAGCTGTTCGGCAGGCATATGCCAGGAGGCGGTGCAGGAGAGCTTGCGAGCAAAGAGCCTCAGCAGATTGTTCGCGAATATATATCGGGTAAGCTGGAAATCAATTGTATGACCTGCCACAATGGCAATCCTGGTCAAGACCAGGGAAGTATAGATGGCTATGCCGTGCAGGTGGTTCGGGAGAATTTCCGCTGGGCGGCTGCTGCTTCTACTGAGTTGGCAGCAGTTCGTGGCTCTGCTGAATTTATGCCTGATACTTACGACCCTTTTATGCCCGAACCCCCGGAAAATAAAAGGTTGGTACCGCCTACGATTACCTATAAAGAAAACATATTTGAACAGGATAACAAGGTCTTTTTTAATATTGTCAGAAAAGTCCCTGCCGAGCGCTGCTATTTCTGCCATTCCAACTTGTATCTGGTTGAAAAAGAGACTGAAAAGTGGTCATCAGATGAGGATGTGCACCTTATGGCTGGCTTAACCTGTGTTGATTGTCACCGCAACGGCATCGACCACAACATTACCCGCGGATACGAAGGTGAGCCGAATGTCTCGTCTAATCCGCTGGCAGCCACTTCATCGTGTCAGGGTTGCCATCTTGAAGGGAAGTCATCACTATCAATACCGGTGGCGGGCCGGCTGGGTGCGCCTGTGCCCAAGCATCCGGGTATTCCACCAGTGCACTTTGATAAACTCTCCTGCACCGCCTGTCACAGTGGCCCTTGGCCGGCACAAAACACTTACCTTGCCAAGACCTCACGAGCCCACCGTTTAGGAACAATTAACGTCAATAAATCGCCGGATGCGATGCCGCATATAGTCGCTCCTGTTTTTGCCAGACAGCCGAACGGCAAAATTGCCCCTCATAAATTGATATGGCCTGCATTCTGGGGTATTCTGAAAGACCAGAACGTTATGCCGATTGACATTGAAGTTGTCAGGCAAACTGCCGGTGAAATCTTCACCAAGGAAAAACTAACGGTTTCCGGCGGCTGGCTGTCACTGACCACCGAACATATCGCTGAAGCACTGAAGAAGCTGTCGTCGGAAAAATCAGTTGAGGGCAGGCCGGTTTATGTTGCCGGCGGCATACTCTATTATCTTGATGACACAGGGAAACTCTGCCAGCAGGAAAATCATCCGGCGGCTAAACCTTATTTATGGCCTATTGCTCATGATGTCAGGCCGGCTGCCCAGGCGCTGGGTGTTCGACGGTGTGAGGATTGTCACTCTCCCGAGGCGCCTTTCTTCTTCGGCAAAGTGTGGGTTGACTCGCCGGTCCAGGGCAAAGGCGGCGTCTTCAGAAAGATGAGGGATATGTACGAAATTGGCGGCCCTGTATATGTGCGAGTCAACTGGTTTTTCAAGCTGCTGATAATCGGGGTAATGACTCTTTTGATATTGCACATCCTGGGTGACCTGTATCGCCGTGTCATGTTGTGGCTGGCTAATAGGGCCAAGCAGTCCTCAATCCACAAACCATGGAGTGAACAAAAATGATGAGACAAACAAGCGGCACAAAGGCGGAAGAACGCGAATTCTTTCAGCGGTTCGGTTTGCAGTTCCGCGTTCAACATATACTTCTATTCTTGAGTACAATCACCCTAATCATCACGGGTATACCCTTGTGGTGCCTGGGAAGACCCGGGTATAGCTGGAGCCAGGCCGTAGTAAGTGCCTTCGGCAGCATTGAGGCGATACGATATATTCACCGCGCTGGGGCGGCTGTCCTCATCCTGGTTTCGATATATCATCTGTACTATACAATGTTCACCAAGGAAGGCCGGCGTGAATTCATCGAACTACTGCCCCGCCAGAAGGACGTCATCGACGTAACTATTAACTCCCTGTATTTTCTCGGCTTGGTAAAGTATCGACCCAGTTTCGGCCGGTACA
>CAYWXK010000013.1:80757-86312 GCA_964462515.1 uncultured Pirellulales bacterium | reverse complement strand
TCCATCATTAATAAAAACAGCAGGCAATTTAGCAAAATCTGCCTGAACGCTTACAGTTTAGGAATATCGAACGCCGAATGTTGAATGTCCAATGCCGTAATCCCGTTAGGGATGCCTTACGGCAGACATGGCCAAGCCCATAACCAATCAACCAGTTAACAACTCCTCATCTTTAACGCTCTTTTTTCGGCTCCGAGACTTGTTCGCTGTTCGTCTGGCGGGCCAGTTTAAGCGCTTTCAGCACCTGTGCATACTTGGTCAGGACAAGGTAGTTCCGCAGCGAATAACCATTGCATCTAAGGGCTTCCTGCGAGTAATCATCCTGATATTTCTTAGGATGACTCGGATGAATCCCATCCCGCGCCAATAACGTCGGAACATCATAATCTTTATAATCCGAAAACTTATCCATCGCACCATCCCAGTCATCGGGCCTGCGCTTTAGAATCTCCGAATGATAATCAATGAGCGGCACCTTGGTATGTTTGGCTATTTTCCGCACCGCCTCCGCGTAAAGAGCCGACTTGTCGGCTAATCCGTGCCGAGGCGGAATCGTGCTCAATATCACTACCGTCCCATTATCGAGGCATTTCTGGACAACCTGCTGCATCTTCTGAACGTATTCCTCAAGCTCAACAGAGTGCAAGTCGTTTGTGCCGAACATAATCAAAGCAACCTCCGGGTTCAGGCGTTTGAGCCACTTATCGATATTCTCGTCCGCCCACCGAATCGTCTGAGAGCCTTCGTTGCCGAACTCCGCACCCTTCCAGTCCCGCCAGCATTCTTTCTTCATATATGCGCTGGCGAGCTTGTATGCTTTCTCCATCTCTTCTGAGGCATTCTTGCGCGAATACGATAATGGCGTCCAGAAAGCCAGCGTTACCGTAATCGAGTCCCCAAAGTGCGCAAATGTCCCTTTCTGGCCTGTAAATTTCTTATGCACCTGGGCCATCGCCTCAACCCAGTATCGCTCCTTTTCCTTACTCTCATTAGGCTCCGCACCGCCGGCCGCCAGCGCAAATCCTAAAACCAGCCACACAATGATATTTCGAATCTCTTTCATTTTTACTCCTTGACCAATCCGGCGTGGACAATTTTGCTGTTGTTTAGCCGTCGCCGGAATTTATCCGCCGAAGCTTTAGCGAAGGAGGACGGCGACGTAATACGCAATACGAACGACGGCTTCCAATTACAAGCCCCTAACTTCCTCAAAGAACGGCGCCCTTTTCTGCTCCACGCAGGTAGCGGCATAAAGATACATCGCAGCCGACCAGCTCTGCCAATCCTCCCCACCCGGCGTCCCATCCTGCGCACATAGCCACTCATTGAATCCAAATTCGACCTTCGCCTTATGCGCAGGCCGAACAAGCTCAGCGAGAGCAACAAGTTTCTTCTCAGCAAGCTGCTGTCTGCCGGCGGCCACCAGAGCAGCCACATAAAAACCGCATATAAAAGGCCACACTCCCCCATTGTGATACTTGCCAGGCGGATTATATTTAGCATATCGCGGCATCCAGTCAGGGTCTTCGGGCCTTATATATGGAAACAAACTTGGCGGCAGCTTCACCGCAAGCTCACCACTATTTCTCAACGCTGCGCTCTCCGCCTCTATCCACTTAATCAGCGACCGCTCACGAGACCGCGACCCAATCCCACAGAGAATCGCCAGACTATTGCCCAACAGGTCAAACCGCTCGCTCCTATAGATCTTATACGACCACATCGCATAATAAGGCTTATTCCTCAAAACCAGTCCCTCGTGCACGTGCCGCTGCTGCCTCTCCTCCTTTACAGTAAATCTCCCCATCGCCTCCCGAAGCTGGGCAGCCCGTTCCTGCTGCCCGAAAAGCCGAAGATACATATACACAATCGTATTTACATACAACCCGTATCCCAGCACCCACTGTTCATCTCGCCAGTCGCTTGTGGGCAACTGTGCAACTGTAACACGGGCCGTGGGACTCTGATACTCCATCCAGACAAACGCCTTTCGCACCGCATCCTCGAGAAAGTCCTGTTCGCCCGTAACACGCCGAAATAACCCAACCGCCATCAAGAATAATGGTGTGCAATCGCTCGCACCACGGTCTTCCGTGTCGTGCACTAGCGATGGAACGTGCCCAAGATTGCACTGATTTTTTGCCAGCGTCTCCAGCACCCGCCGCAAAGATTTCATCAGCTTCTCATTGCCCGAAACCAATATCCCCAGCGATGAAATCATTAAATCCCGCGTGTATGGTTCCGGATAACCCCACCCCGCAGCCATCGGCAGCCCACGATATGGGCCGTGTGCATTATGCAACAAGACCTCTATCGCCGCCTCCTTCGCCCGCTCGACCAGCCGCCTATTGCGCTTCTCCATGCTTTTTGGCCACGAAGGCACCAAGACACTAATATTATTGTGATATATTCATTTTTATTTTGTGCCTTTGTGTCTTTGTGGCTGATTCTTCTCCATCCTACGAAACACCTAATTTCTCCGATACCAGCTCAACAAACCTTTTAGCTATGATACGATAGTCATAATTCTCTACGGCCCGTTTTCTCCCGGCCTCCCCCATCTTCTTTCGCAAATCAGCATTCTGCATCAGCTCCATAAGGTAATTGGCAATATCGTGCACACTCGCTCGATAATCAACCGTCCGCGGCCTCTTAAACACAATTCGCTGTCCCACCTCATCCCCGGATTCGTCAGCCACCGTCGCCTCTCTCAATCGTACCTCTTGAGCAATGCCGGCCAGAAACGCATTCTGACCGTGCACCATCGTATCCAGCATCCCCATCGCCTTGATACCTATCACCGGCCTGCCGCACGCTCCGGCCTCAACCTGAACCATCCCGAATCCTTCCAGCCGCGATGGTGCTGCATATATATCGCACGCCGCCAGAAAATATGGCATAAAATTTCGCGAGATTACATTCGTGGTATAGACAACGTTCTTATCAATCCCCAGCTGCGCCGCCAACTGCAGGTCCATCAGGTTTTGCTGCTCCGTTCGAGGCTGAGGCCAGACCTTGCAGACATATTTCCAGTCCGGCGCCTTCGTATCGATAAGCGCCAATGCCTGCATAACCTCCTGCGCACCTTTGCTGGCCGCATCCCCGCCAATCGTAAGTATCATTATCTGGTCCGGCGCGACGCCAAGCGCCTCTCGAACCGCCGACACCTTTGGGTCGTTCTTGTCGCGCATAATAAATGAATCCGTATCGCACCCCACCGGCAGCACCTCTATATTATTGCCGCTCAGCCCATCCCTTATATAGACGTTTTTGACCCATTTCGAAGTTACCAATATCAAAGGCAGGGCCTCCAGCACCTCGTGGTAGTTCGCCATATACCCATCCGCCACCAGCCACGGAACCGGCTGCACCCCATACCGCTGCGGATGCAGCACCAAATCAGGTGTATGTCCCCAATACCCAACCCCAACCACAATATCCGGCTCAAACCACCGGTAATACCACTCTTTTTCCTGCCCGCTCTCAAAGTGCACCGAATGAACATCCACTCCCATCTCCTCCAATCCGCGGTGGAGCAAATTCCCCTGCGTCGCCAGACCCGCCGGCGAAGGCGGATAATCATATAATGCCAGCACCTTCATTTCTCTTTACTCCTGCCTGCCAAGCGCCTTTTCACATCGTCCCCAGTTCCAAAGCACCAGAATGCTTCCTTGCGTCCGACCGTCTTCGCTTCAAAACTATCAGCTCTAAAACCATAAATCTCTGTAATAACATAATATTTTTTTCGCCAGATGTCATCAGATAGTTTTATCCTTAGGTCCGCACCTCGGATTGGCTTCGGCAGCTTCTTGCTGCCGCCATCCTCGTATGCAAACATCCACATTTGCTCAGCCGATAACTTTTCGCTCTTCCACAATCCGCACACCGCCTTTGCTGTCTCTTCGTGCCTCTTATGCCGCGTATATTCTCCAAAAAGACTATGCGTAATAATAAGGTCAAATTTGCCCGAAGGCAATAATTTTATTATAGTATCTTCAACCTCCCGCTCATCAAGCGGTTTCTGCTGCGGTTCGTCATCAAGGTCGCCCATCCGGCCTTGCGCCCCAAGACACTCCATCGCCTTAAAAAACCTCTCCGCCCGCTCCTTATCAGTTTTCCTGCAAAGCGTAACTATACTCCACCGCACCTGCGGATGCATCAGTATCATTCCCCCCGCCCACAGCGTCTCATCATCAGGATGCGCCACAACCACCAGGCAACTATCAAACTCTAATGTCCGCCTCACCTTTCGCCCAGCCATCTTTTCTCCTGCTACTAAGAACTACCGGTTATATGCAAATTGAAAGCACCACCCTAAGGTGTGCCTTCATAGGTAAAAAAGCACGTTCTTTTCCTGTTGATTTTAGGTCTCTATTTTTATGTGCTATGTGTAATTTGCCAACACACTTTTTGCGACGCCTTCGCTAATAATCTTTTTCTCAAGAAGGTCATTTACGGAGTCCTGCATTGTAACCATACCCTGCTTTTTGCCTGTTTCGATTACGCTCCTCAGGAAAAACCCGCCTCTTCTTCTTACGATGTTCTTTGCCGCGCTGGTAACGACTAAAACTTCACAGGCGACCCTTCGCCCGCCATCGACGGTGGGAAGTAGTTCCTGATGAATAATGCCCTGCAAGGATTCGGCCAGAAGAAACCTTAGCTGGCCCTCATCGGCAACCTGGGCGTAACTAAAAAGCCGTTCAAGGATTTTGTCGATAGATATGACGTGAAGCGTGGAAAGGACCAGGACGCCTGTTTCGGCGGCTGTTAAAGCAATCTTAATTGTTTCGTAGTCCCTCATTTCACCTATTGCAATGACATTCGGGTCTTGTCTTAAAGCGGCACGCAATCCGGTATAGAATGTCTGGGTGTCTTTGCCGACTTCTCTTTGCCTGACAATGCCTTTCTTGTTTGCGTGGACATATTCGATTGGGTCCTCGATAGTAATTATGTGCTTTTTGGAGGTTGTGTTTATTTCATCTATCATTGCCGCCATTGTTGTTGTTTTGCCCTGGCTTGTGCTGCCGGTTATCAGCACCAATCCTTTTGTTTTATGAGCCAGCACGCTGACAATATCGGGAAGAGACAATTCTTTTATCGTTTTAGGTTCTGTTGGGAGGATTCTAATCGTTGCGCCCACTTCTCCGTTGAAGTAACCGACATTTATCCGGTATCTTCCGCCTTTGTCCGCTAACATCAGGTCGTAATCGAGCTTGCTTTCAAATTGTGCTTTCTGTCCTTCGGTTAGCAGTTCCAATGAAACTTGCCGGCTCTGCTCTGCGGTCAGACTTTCTTTTGTAATAGGAACGAGCTCTCCTGCTACTCTGAATATAATAGGACTGCCTGCACAGATATGTATGTCGGTAGCGCCGCAGGTTTTCGCGTGCTCTAAAAGTTGTTCTTTGTTTAACATACTGTTTTCCCCTTTAATCAAACAAACAGGCGGCTTGTTAATGCAAATCGGCAGAAGTTATTTGTAATTGAAGAGTCTTTTGGGTCTGGTGCGTGACTTTGGCTCGTTCGCTTATTCGAATTGGCCAAACCCAGATTATTTT
>CAYWXK010000013.1:4674-80657 GCA_964462515.1 uncultured Pirellulales bacterium | reverse complement strand
GGTGCGTGACTTTGGCTCGTTCGCTTATTCGAATTGGCCAAACCCAGATTATTTTTTTACTGTCGGAAACAACGAGTATTTTATTGCGTATTCCTTGCGAAACTTTTGCGGTTGTAAGAAATTTGCCTATTTTTTTTTCCGCTGGCAGGCCCAATGGCTGGAATCTGTCGCCGCGCCGCCGGAAACGAACCGATAAGGGAAATTTCACTTTATCCAAATCGAATCTTTCGACAAACTCGATACCCGATTCTCGATTCTCGATTCTCGATTTTTTTCTTCTACGAGCATCCAGCATCTCCACAGGACACCTTACGGTGGAGCATCCAGCATCAAATATGGCGGCTTCTATCAGAAACTTTCCGAATCCGGTTCGCCCGGGGATTTTCAATTCAGCACTTTCGAGCAATTCGTCAACAAGATGGGCAAGTTTTTCGGAGCGAGCAAAAATTAAGTTTTCGGATTGCTTTAACACTACAAAACCGTTCGGTAATTCGAGTTTTCCAGTATTCATATTTTGTTCTGCCAACTGAAGTATCCTTTCATAGTGGCGTTCTGTCAAATCTCTTTCGCCGCTGCCGATGGTTGCCAGACTCATTCGAATAAGCTCAATTCTTATTGGCTCTGGCTCTGCCAGGAATCTTTTCAGGTTCAGGGTAATTTTATTCTCACCGCTCTGGGCCAACTGTGCCCAGATTTGCTGCGCCCGGCTGGAAAGCAGGTTGTAGAATTTGCACGACAATTGTGCCAGTTCAAACAACTGCTCCACGATTGAGATGGTGCAATTTTTTTGTAATGCCGGCAGAAGCCGGCGGCGAATAAAATTTCGTTTGTGTGCGCAATCGATATTTGTGTGGTCTTCTCGCCATTTCAGGTTTAGCTTTTGCAAATAGCGGATGATTTCATCTCGTCGGACGCACAAAAGCGGCCTTACAAATTTAATTCCATCTCGCCGTGCTGTCGCACTGGCGCAGCAGGCACCGAATACCCGAATCGGCCAGATGCCTGCAAGGCCGCGGAAGCCTGTTCCGCGAAGCAATCGGTGTAAAACGGTCTCTGCGTTGTCGTTTTTTTGATGGGCGGTTGCTATACAGGTGCAGTTATTGGCTTTTGCAATGTCGAGCAAGCTTTCAATACGTAATTTGCGGGCGGCGGTCTCAACGGATAGTTTACTTCGATGCGCAAACTCCGGCACGTTCACGCGCTTTGTTATTATGGGTATGTTAAGCTGGTTTGCCTGCGTAATAGCGAAATGTTCATCCTGGTCGGCCTCGTGACCTCTTAGCTGATGATTTATATGAGCACAGAGTATCTCGGCATTTATGGCTCCTTCAATTTGTAGCGCCTGCATTGTGTAGAGTAGAGCGGTTGAGTCCGCTCCTCCTGAAATGGCCAGCAGAATTTTATCTTTGGAGCCAAAGAGCTGGTTTGCTTTTATAAAGTCGGCAATCTTTTTTTCAAATTCAGAGAGCATTTTGCCATAAAAAAATAGGCCTGAGCCGCCTGCGGCGAATCAGGCCCACCATTTTTAACGGTGCTTTTATTGAAAGACTCTATTGATGTTACTGGCTGCTCCCGCCGCTTTTAGCCAATTCTTCAATACGTTCTTGTGCGTATATTTTCCAGCTATAGAACCTGCTGTCTTTGCCTTCTGTTTCTACCGCCTGCAGATAAAGCTCCAGAGCTTCGGCCCTTCGGTGCATTTGGGTATCGAGGATGTATGCTGCCTTGAACCTGGCCGGATATGGCGCTGTTGGGTTCCACTGGAATGCTCGCTGGAAGTAAAGCAGGGCTATCGAGTAGTCTTTGAAATGTTCGCAGATTTCGCCGGCCCTGAATGCCGCATCATCAATTTTGTCGCTTGAGGGATATTTTCTTATCAGTTGATTGTATTTATCCAGGGCCAAACGCAGTAAGGTTTCGTCTTTAATAACAATGAGTCTTTCGGCTTCTTTATGGAACTCAAGGGCTTCGGCATAAAGCTCGTCGGCTTCTTTGACCGTCGTGGATGCCTTCAGGTCCGGCCCGGCAATAGTTGCCTCGATGATGTAATTATATTTTGGCATAGCGTGCATTGCTGCAAGCTCCGTTCTGGCCCATTGAAGTTTCAGGTTGTTTCCGGTTCTGTTGTAATAGTCTATAAGCGTCACCAGGCTCTGCCGATACGCCTCACGGTTGGTAGCAAGCTGCTCGATGAGGTCTGTTTCGGTGCCTTCGGCAGGTTTGACTATTGGGGCGGCGCGAGGCTGCCCTTTATCAATTCCTATAAGCTGACTTTTGCCGCTGTCCATCTCGGTGCAGCCGACCAATACGTTCAACAGGATTATAATCGCCGTAGTTAAAACTAACCTTGCCATAAAAGCCTCCTTTCAGCTTCAAGCCCAATCCTGGGCTTAAAATAGTTCTTGATGCCTGCCTAAAAAAACGAATTTTGTAGGCCTTTGGCTCTCTACAGACTTAGCCAGAAGCACTAATCAGGGTGAATTATCAATTAAATTGGACCGACCGTCAAGTGCAAACATCGAAAAAATAACCTGCTAAAAGATTAAAGAATATTCAGGTTTTCGGCGGCGGTTTCTGTGATTTTCAAGATTTTGCCTTATAAACAGTGGATTTCGGCAATATACTATACCAATAATTCGTGGCTCGAAGTTCACAACACTACCTTTTATCACGTTCGTAACGGTGTAAGGAATACAAAGATGGGCAAGAGTTGGAGTGCGGAAGAGATTTTAGAGATGGTCAGGGCATTTCAGCCGGCCTGTGTGCTTGCCGCCGCAGCAGAGCTGGATATTTTTAGCGCCCTGGCTGCTCACCCGATGACGGCTAAATCATTATCAGCCGAACTTGGCGCCGACCTGCGGGCGACAACTATCCTGCTCGATGCCCTTACTTCTCTACGGTTTTTGAAAAAAAGTGCCGACAAATACAGCGTCCCCCTGGATGTTGCTCGAATGTTGACAGAAGAAAGTCCCAACAACATCCTGCCGGCTATCCGTCATCAGGCGAACGGCCTTCGCCGATGGAGCCGGCTTGCTCGAATAACACAAACCGGCAAACCCGCAAGGTGCAATCCGAGTATCCGCGGGCGAGCTGCTGACGAAGCGGCCTTTATAGGTGCGATGGATAACTTCTCGTCGCCTTTTGCTGATAGTATTGTGAAGCGGTTAAAACCTAAGTTCGAGCATTTACTTGATATCGGAGGCGCATCCGGCACCTGGACAATCGCTTTCCTTCGTGCAGTCCCAAAAGCGAAAGTGACATTGTTTGACCTGCCAACCGTAATACCCCTGGCGCGACGCCGGATTGCCAAGGCGGGGCTAAGTGAGCAAGTAACTTTCGTAGCAGGTGATTATTATCGCGATGAGCTTCCTGTCGGTGCGGATTTCGCCTGGCTAAGCGCAATCGCTCATCAGAACTCACGCGAGCAAAACCGTGCACTCTTTGCCAAAATTTACTCATCTCTACAGGATAGTGGCGTTCTGGTTATCCGTGACGTTGTTATGGACTCCTCTCGCACCAGTCCTGTGGCCGGCGCAATGTTTGCGGTCACTATGCTCGTCGCCACCGAAGCCGGCGGCACTTATACCTTCGATGAATTTCGAGATGACCTTACATCAGCCGGATTCACAAAAGTCAAACTTCTCCATCGCGACCAGTTTATGAATTCCTTAATCCATACCACAAAAACGAAAACATAATTCTGCTTTTATACTATTTCCTTTTCAACCTGTGGTTCTAAAGATACGCTCGGGGTGCGATTTATCTTTGTCCGTCAGGACTCCACAGGAGTAGGTGGTGCCGTCAGGCATTGCCGTTAGGCATCCTGTGGACTTGACGATTGCATCCATCGTCTATCGGTTGCGCTTAAAATTGTCAAGCTCGGTATGGACACAAAGCAGGTCATTGAGATAGGTTCGACAAGCTCACCACAGGCAGGCTCACTATAAATGGATTCGACTGCGCTCACCACAGGTTGGGTTTGATTGGGTTTGTTTTTATTGGTTCATTGTTCACAGTTATTTGTTCATAATCCTTTGTCAATAAGAAGGTTGTGTTCATTTTGTTGCTGCGCAAATTGGCTTTGTTTGGGTTTGTTTTTCACCGCATCTGCAAAGTCGTTTATTTTCATAATACTTTGTTAAATAGAGGTTTAAATTCATTTTAGCTTTTTGAAAATTGGGTTTGTTTTGCATAATTTGATTGTTCGTAGTTCATTGTTCATAGTTATTTATTCATAATCCTTTGTCAATAAGAAGGTTGTGTTCGTTTTGTTGCTGCATAAATTGGGTTTGTTTTGCATAAATAACTGGTAGCCACAAAGCCATCCGCCTTCACAAAAGCTACGGCGGACAGGCGATTCTGGATACTCGTTAAAAAAAAGCACGAAATACGAAACTCGAAATCCGAAACAATATCGAAATCCAAATGACTCAAATACTAAACAAATTAAGCATTAACAAATGATCGGATTTGACTAGGCATGCTGGCCTAAGACCTTGCCTTACGAGGCGGGTTGCGTTTACCTACTGGCAAACTGGTATGTATTATACCAAATTATGCCGTTTATTCAATAAAAATCTAATTTTTTAGACAAAAGTTTTTTGCTTTTGTTTGTTGGATTTTGGGGGTAAAATTGGCTGAACAACATCGGAGAGGAAGCATCGTGTATTTTTAGTTGTTGGTGAATAGCATAAAGTACGCAGTTCTTTGGACTAAATAAATGAAAACTCTGAGTCAACATGTGCCGACTCCAGAACAGCTTGTTCTGATAACTAATCCACGTCCTGGTGTTCGGTTGATAAGGGGTGCTGCTGGTTCTGGTAAAACTACAACAGCTTTATTGATGCTCCGGCAGTTGTCCAGTTTTTGGTTGAGCCGCAAAAGAAGGCAAAATCTCGCTGCTAATATTAACATCCTTGTAATTACTTACAACCGGACACTGAAGGGATATATAGAAGAACTCGCAGAAAAACAAGTTCAACAGTCTAACGGTTTAGATTTAATGGTTTCTACTTTTGGAAAATGGTCGAAAGATTTATTTCCTGAGGATGTTGTTATTGAGAATAATGTAATGGAAGAAAAAATCAGACAATTATCAGCGAACTTCGACCTGATTAGTGATTTTATTGTTGATGAGATAGATTACCTATTAGGACGTTTTTTGCCACTGGAATTAGATAGTTACATCAACTGCAAACGTATAAATAGGGGGACTACTCCACGAGTTGACAAGAATCTTAGAGTAAGATTAATGAAAGAAATCATATACCCCTATATAGAATGGAAGAAAGAAATTGGGCAGGTCGATTGGAATGACTTAGCCGTGAAGGTATTAGAAAATGAACCATCGAAAGAATATGATATTATCATTGCTGATGAGGCGCAAGATCTTTCTGCCAATCAGATTCGAGCTTTGATGAGGTACGCCGGTGAACCTTCCTCAGTTATATTTGTTATGGATGCAGCACAAAGAATTTATCCAAGAGGATTTCCTCTGGGTGAGGTAGGGATCGAAGATATGAGAAGTTATCGATTAAAAGAAAATCATCGGAACACGAGAGAAATATGTGCGTTTGCAGAACCACTTCTTATAGGGCTTGATGTTGGAGATGATGGAACCCTACCTGATCTTAAATCATGTAAGCGTAGTGGCCCTGTTCCCTTAGTTATCAAAGGACGTTATGGCAAACAAGTCGAATATGTTTTAAAGTATATTACATCATACATAGACCTATCCAAAGAATCTGTTGCGTTCCTGAAGCCACGAGGAGGTCAATGGTTTGATTACATTAGGAATGAACTTCAAAAAAAGGGACTAGATTATGTTGAAATTACAAGGCAAGCAGAATGGCCAAAAGGAGACCAAAACATAGCTTTATCGACAATGCACTCTGCAAAAGGGCTTGAATTCGACCACGTTTTCATTCTTGGATTAAATGATAAGACCACACCACATGGAAGTGAAGAAGGAGATGCTACATTTGAGAATTTGAGGAGGGTACTGGCTGTGGCTATTACTAGATCTAGGGAATCGGTTACTATAGGATACAAACCAAAAGAGGCTTCCAGCCTCATCTCACTTTTGGATCCAGACACATATCGCGAGGAATCTTTGTGACCATCGAAGAAATCATACAAAAACGGGAAATTACGGAAGTTCTTCATTTTACTACAAACCAGGGGATAACTGGAATTTTGGCATCAAATTCTGTTAAATCGCGCCAGTGTTTATCAGAAGACAAGTATCTTGAGCATATAGTGAAATTTAATTGCCCAGACAGAAGTAGGGATTCGAGATGGCGTGATTATGTGAATCTATCCATCACAACAGTAAATCTAAGTTTATTTGGCATCTCTAAAGGTAAATGGCACTCGAAAATGGAAGGGTTTTGGTGTATTCTCTCATTTTCACCGGAAATTTTAACACACTCCGGTGTAACCTTCACAACTACTAACAATATTTACACCGGAGTTAAAAGAGGTTGTGGCGCAGATGGTTTGGAACAATTATTCGCTAGAAGGGTTATGAAGTGGGAAGGAAACATAATCACAAGGAAGTCGTCCACACTCAAAAATCAGCCAACGTGTAATCAATCTGAGGTTCTATACCCCGGCGAATTATCACTTGACTATCTGAACTTTATTTACGTTAATAAATCGGATGATGCAAGTGCAATCGAAAGCCTTTTTGCTGTTTATCCGAAATTTAAGGGCGTCAAGTGCATTGAAAAAGCTGAATTATTCTAATTGCAAAAGGGACGCAAAAATAAATGGTGACAAAGCAAACTATTAGAAAATCAATGCTCTGGGCGGCATATGGTGATGCTCTTGGATTCATCACTGAGTTATGTAGCAAATCATACCTCCCACGTCGAACTGGCGGCGAAAATAGGATTACTAGGTTGATGCCTTGGAAGAAACGGATTGGTGGTGAATTTGGTGTTTATGTCGAATTGCCAGCAGGTTGCTATTCCGATGACACTCAATTGCGGTTAGCTACATGTAGATCAATTAGGGGGGATGGATTCTTTGATGTGGAAACTTTTTCGAAAGTAGAACTACCCATTTGGCTTTCCTATTCATTAGGTGCTGGCCGAGGAACCAGAACAGCAGCAGAATTTTTGAGAAAGAGTCAAATTCAGTGGAATTCGAATTTTTACAAATCAGATTTTGCAAATTATATAAATAGTGGTGGTAACGGTGCCGCAATGAGAATACAGCCCCACGTTTGGTGTGCAAAACGAGAAAAGGGCACCATAGAAATACTCAAGGATGTAATTCGAAATACGATAATAACCCATGGTCATAGCCGCGCAATAGTCGGTGCGGCCTTTCATGCTTTAACTTTGCGTGAAACTCTCTTAAATGAAAGTATCCCTAATCCTTCTGCATGGTTTTCAATCGTGGACAAGTTGAAAGAACTTCCAGAAATTATCTGGTCTGATGAAGAGCTACTTCTTTATTGGTTGCCTAACTGGGAGAAGGAAGCCCAGCAACCAATCAAGTACGCAATTTTGCAATCTGTGGAGGAGCTTCGTAAAGATATAGGTATTGCTGAAAAAACTCTCACAAAAGCAAGAAACCAAGAGAGAGAGGGAGAAACATATGCTCAATTAGTTAAGGAAATCGGGTGCCTTCGAAAGGAACTGGTTGGTTCCGGACCGAAAACAGCCTTGTTGGCTTTATACCTGAGTTACGTTTTTAGAGATCGGGCGAAAGAAGGATTGATTGAAGCTGTTAATCTGTTTGGAAGTGATACGGATACGATTGCAACAATGGCAGGGGCTATCATGGGTGTAACAGAGAAGAACGATCCACCAGAAGAAGTGACTGACATAAAATATTTAGTAAACGAGTCTGAAAGATTATATAAAATAAGCGAAGGGCAGAATACGGAAAACCACCTTTATCCTGATATGCTTTACTGGCAGCCCGCCAAGACACAAATAGATGTTATTGGTCAGTACAAAGGGAAATGGGTCGTCCAAGGGTTGGGTGAAGCAGACCCAATGAAAACCGTTGCTGAGAAAGGAGGAAAGTCTCCCAGTACATGGCAATGGTTTTGCTTGGAATTTGGACAGAGTGTGTTAATCAAGAGGCGACATATACCAAAGGTTGTTAAAGAGGAGAACCTTCCTGTGAAAAATGTGAGTATATCAGCTCAAAATGAGTTAGGAATTAGCAAACAGTATCGAGTTACAACGGATCAGACCAAAGCAGTGGGTCGGCAAAAAGAAATTTGGCAAAGAGAGACTGCCGAAATCCGCAAGAAAGAACGGATGTACCAATCCGAAGGAACAATAACGATAGACGTTGCTACAAATATTTGCATCCAATCTGATTTCGAAAAATCAATCGTAGGGGAAATGCTTATGCGATTGAGTGAGCAAGAAAACGGCATTGAAAAAGCGATTGGTTTTGCTGCGATCATTGCAAAGGCCAAGCAAGTGAGAATGAAAAAAGCGAGATGACGGAGTTCAAAGAGAAATACCCGGGGGAACGAAAGTTTTTTGACCTCATCCCGCCATTGGTGGAGAAGAAATATCTTAAGACGATTTACAATGGCGTAAGCCATCCCTGACGGGACTGCCATATATGTGCGGGGACATTAGAGGCCGGCGATATAGATGGCGACGGGAAACTGACAGTTTTAGATATAGACAATATCATTGCGTAGGCGGCAACAAATAGATGGCCCGCTGTAATCCGCCTTCGTTAACCCTCCTCCGAACTGTGTGCTATGTAGGGCAGGAACTACGGTGGACAAGAACGGCGGGCTAAATAATAAGGAAAATGGTGTGCGGAGCACACCCTACCAAAATGGATTCCCGCGATCCTTCGGCTGCGCTCACTGCGACAAGCTCAGTGCAAGCAGGGAAGGCCCTACTTCGCTAGCGCTACGAAGGGCAGGCGCTTCGATGGTTCGACAAGCTCACCACAGGCCACTCTGTAGCTTTGAAAAATTCGGGCTAATCATACTAAGGCCTTTTCGAAGTCCTGCACCTTTGGCGGTTTCTTGCCTTTGCCAGGGATAATCTTGTGTCCCTCACTTTTGAGCCGTGCAGCTTGTGCTTTGATACCGCCGGGCAGTTTGGGATTTATCAGGCCGCCATCGGCTCCGATTACCCGCCAGTAAGGCGTTATGTGTTTTTTGCCGTTTCGCAGGTCTTCTTCGGCGGTTTCGGCAGCGATACGGATAAAAATCCCTGTCGTTAGCGGGCAGGTCGAATCGGCCTTAAAATCCCTTGCAAGTTGTTCCCGTATTTGTGTGACGGTAATAAGGTTTCCCTTTTTCACTTTGCGAATAAGCCCATCAACAAGTAAAGGCGTAGGAACAAGCACTCTTCTGCCGCCAAATCTCTTTTCCCAAGTAGAAGGGCCAGCAACTACTTTTGGCAGGCCTGGCGGGGGATTTTCCAATTTCTCCCGCCAGCTTTTGCGAGATTTGAATTTATCGCTCATATTTATTCTCCATTGTTACTGAATGTTTTTGGTGATGGCACAAACCTTGGCTATTTTCCGGTCTGCCACACGATACAGTCAACCAGCAGTATGCTAACCAAAACGCTCTTGCCAGTCAAGACCCCAAAATTACCTATTGATGACAAAAGACACGGATTCTGTGGAAAATCCGCCATTTTGGTCTTACAGGTAAGCAAATAATAAATTTTTCAAAAAATTTTTAATAAAGCTTGACAAAGAATAAAATTGTGTTATACTTGTAATAGTTGAAATAGGACAAGTATTAAGGTGTATTTATGCAGTTTCGTATAGATAATACTTCAGACAGACCCGTCTATCAGCAGATAATCGACCAGGTAAAACGAGATATCGCTCTGGGCAGGCTCATCAAAGATGAAAAGCTGCCCACGGTCAGACAACTGGCTAAACAGCTTGCCATAAATCCCAACACCATAGCCAAGGCCTACCGCCAACTGGAACAGGAAGGAATTATTGTCACCAAGCCTGGTTCCGGCGCTTTTGTCACTAATCTTGACAGTAATTTGAGCAGGTCTGTCAGAAAAAAAATAGTTTCTGATGAACTTCAGCAAATTGCAGTCGAGGCTTTTCACATGCAAATTGACAGGCAAACTCTGCTGGAGTTATTCAACAGTGCGGTTGAAAAATTCAATTTGCCTCTGAGGAAGGAAAAATCAAATGAATGAGAACGTTATTGAAGCGGAGAACGTTGTGAAATACTTCGATGGTCGGTGCGTTCTGGACGGCATCAATCTGAAAGTTCCACGCGGCTGCATATACGGGCTGCTGGGACGAAATGCCTCCGGCAAGACAACGATTATTCGGATTCTTCTGTGCCTTGAGCCGCCAACTCGCGGACAGACTTTTCTTTTGGCTGCTGAATCGACCGGCCTCTCAGCAAAAGTCCATGGTCGAATTGGTTACGTAGCTGAAGGTCACAACCTTATCCAAAACTACAAAGTAGGCCGGCTGGCTAAACTCTACAAAGACCTTTCGCTGCATTGGAACGACAAGCTCTTCGAGCATCTGACAGAGACATTCCGCCTGCCGATGGACCGCAGAATAGGGCAACTATCCATCGGTATGCGAGCGCAATTAAACCTGTCGCTGGCTCTGGCAATAGAGCCGGAACTATTGATTCTTGACGACCCTACGCTTGGACTTGATACGGTAGCACGCCGGCAGTTTCTCGAGCTTGCCATCGACCTGATTGAACAGCAGGGCCGAACGATACTATTTAGCTCACATATTTTGAGCGATGTCGAACGAATCGCCGACCGCATAGGAATACTTGCCGGCGGCAAGCTGGTGGTGGATTGTGCGCTTGAAGAGCTCAAAAATCGGGTCAAGAAATTCCGGCTGATTTTCCCCGAATCCGCACCTGAAAATTTGTATCTGACGGAAATTGTTAATCAACAGATTGATGGCCGCGAGATAGTAATAACCGTTGCCAACTGGAACCAGCAGAAACAAGATATGCTCGAAACTTTCAAGCCCTCAAGCTGCACAGAATTACCGATGAGTTTGGAGGATATATTCATAGAATGCACCATGCCCAATGTGGCGTTACCGGCGCATCTGTAAAAGGAGATAGAAAAATGTTCACACTAATAAAAAGAGAAATTGAGGACCATATAGCATATTTCCTCGGAGCGGCCATTCTTTCATTTACCCTTGTTCTATTATCGGTTTGGGCGGCGTATAACTACAAGAATGAGCCTCCTGTATATTCTGTTGGACTATCAATTCCGATTATTATGATACTCGTGATTGGCTTCCCTGCTATGGGAGTAAGCCAGATGTCCACGGACAGAAACAGAAAAATCTCTGCGTTTTTATCTGCACTGCCTGTTACTCGAAGCCGGATATTAGTCGCCAGGATTATTACCGGGATTTTGGCTATTTTAATAGCGCTTATACCTCTGGTTATCACAGCTATGGTTCTGTGGCATCTTTTTGTGCCGCCTATGCCGATAGTTAATCCCTGCCCGATTTTCGATATATTTATAACGGCACTTCTAATAGCTTTTGCTTGTTATTGCTTTGGCCTACTAACCGGCTGGACATTAAGTAAGGTTACGCCCACGCTTGCCGGATTAGGCTTAATCTTTGTCCTTATTCCTTTGATTGCGGTCAAAGGTTTTGGGTTGCATACAACAGTGATACTCGTTCTGTTTATTATCGCGTCTTTGATACGTACCTGGCAGAAATTTATGTCAACACCTCTTTAGGAACCTGATTATGAAATCTGTCATAAAAAATTGCGTAAAAATCGTCGCTACCGGATTTGTCGTGCTGCTATTGTTGTCATTACCATTATTTTGGGCACGCTTGCTGTCTGAGGCGAGTATTGGCAATATGATACCACGCGAGTGCAGGGAGGTCAGGATAAGCCCGTCTGGATTGGTTCCGCCCGAACTTGAGAACGAGCCTAACGTTGTTCATCATTCAAGTGTGTCTGCATTTTTTGGCGTTGAGGTGGGAATCAACTGTCTCGGAATCGTGGATTATTTTGTTGACAGAGTACCACATATGCCGGGCGCACGTCACGCAACCGTTTACTATCATAACCGGACAGACGACTCATGGATTTATCTTGACGAAAAGACCGGCCAAATCGTATGTCGCTGTACATATACGGAAAGAAAGCCTGACGATACGGTGTTCTCTGAGACAGTGAAGCTATATACCGGTCCTGAAGGAATTGCACAGTTGCCCGACAAAGCACTGGGGCGATTTATAGTTCCAATTGTGGATGGCAGAGCAACACCCTGGCAGCCGCTGACATTATACGACAAAAAGCTGCACCGCTTTTTCACGATTAACTTCAAGAAAAGAGTAGTAACCAAAGGCCCTGAACTTGGCAAAGATGACCCACACAAGCCCATTCAGATAGGCCTATTGTGGAAGAATCCATTTTTATACTTAGATTGGGTGGGTCCTCAAGTTAAAGCAGCGGAAAAAGAGGAAGAGGAAGAGGAAGGATACCGTTCGCCAGGCAAATTCAAATCAATCGTAGGAAACTCTTATGATGCAGGCAGGTATTTGCTTGTGCTTGACGAAACCGGACGAATCGACCTGCTCGACAAAGAAACCCTTGAATTTGCCGGAGCTACCGGTTATTTACCTGCTCCGCAGACATTTTTCCCATCGAAGGAAGACGTAACGCCTAAGGATGTGCTGGCATATATGGCTTTGCCGCTGACTTTTCATAGCGATAACCAATACAGAGGAATGTTCGTGGCGAGCGTATCACGCGAGGGCACGGCGATGGTCCTGGCGGTTTTCGACGAAAAGGGAATTCCGATAGAAAGGAAATATACTCGGGCTATGGACTATGTCCAAGATAAGACTGGGTCCAGGCCCGAATATGTTCCTTCCAGCAGTGCTGTCTTTTTTGAGTCCCCCTGGTCACCTACATTGACCATAGCCAAATACCTTTTAGAGAATCTTCACCCACCGGTTTTATCTGTTGTCTCTTTTTTCAGCGCATACACCTTTGAAGCCGCAGCCGGATATAGAGCGCTATTTATCCTTCCCAATTCCTTTATAGCTATGAAAGGAAGGGATATTAGTGAAAATATTGTAATGAGATTTTCCGCAGCCCTGCTAATAATACTGCCATCAATAATGCTGGGAATATTTCTTGCCTGGCGAGTTAATAAAGATGCAACTGTGGTTGGCCTTTCGGAAAATGCGAGATTATGCTGGATAATTGGGACTGTTGCTTTTGGCCTGTCTGGCTATATTACCTATAGACTCACCCGGCCAAGGGAAACATTGGTGACCTGTGCCAACTGCGGAAAGCTACGTCGCCCGGATATGGATAAGTGTCATCACTGCGGCAGCAAATGGCACGTGCCGGAGCTTATACCGCCAACCTGGCGAGTTATCGACAGATAAAACAATAAGAACCCCTTTAAGAAGGCCAGAAGGACCGAAGGTAGTCGATACTTTTTTGGGCAATGGTTTGCGGGTCGGGGTCGTATTTGAAAACTTCCACCGAGAGCCACTTATCATAACCAATATCTTTTATCGCCTTTGCGATTGGGCCATAATCCACATCGCCCATACCCGGACCATAAAGGTTGGTGTCGTTGACGTGAAAATGGCCAATATCTTCGGCCCGGACAGAACGGATGATGTCTGGGACCGGAGTCAGTTCCGAGGACATCGCTTTGACATCGAGATGAATCTTAAAATTGGGATGGTTAATCTCTCGCACCAAACGCAATCCTTCGGCCACCGTATTGATAAAGTTCGTTTCCATTGGCGATAACGGCTCGATGCACACCGTAACGCCAAGCGAGCTTGCTTTATCGAGAATGCTGCTAAGTAAATCAACAGCTCTTTTCCAGGCGCCTTGTTGGGTTTGTCCATCTACAAGGCTGCGTTGTTTCGGTGAGCCGAGGACTACCACTTTACCGCCGAGGTTGCTGCACAAGTCCAGAAGGATTAAAAAATAATCTCTGGTCTTCTGCCAGACGGTATCGTCTGGTGTGGTTATGTGCAGACCTGTCGGCCCGACGAGCAGCCAGTGCAGACCGACCGTTTCGAGGCCGGAATCTTTGATGATTTTGCGGACCTGTTTTCTCTGCTTTCGTGAAATATCCTCTGCCGAGCGCGCTAAAGTGAAGGGCGCTATCTCGATGCCGTCGTAGCCGAGCCGTTTGGCCGTCGTGCAGATTTCGGCCATTGGCAGGGATTCAAACATCTCATTGCAAAGGGCAAATTTCATTTAGACCTTATCGCCAATTACATAGGGCTCACGGTAATTGCGTTTAATGAGCGTATTCGCCATATCGCCGAATTCGCCGGTAAATTTTTCCTTCTCAACATCCATTGTGAGCATCGGGCCAATGGTGGGGGGCGTTGCGGCCAGGTCAACATTGTTGGCGGCCAGATGGCTTACAAATCGCTCGAAGGAGTCCGTCAGCTCGGCGTTATCTTTTATCATTTCCTTTATTTCATCGACGGATTTTTTCCGGCCGAGCCGATAGGAAATGTTGCCCATATGGCAAAGTGCGCTGGAGAAATGTCCTTCTTCGATGTCGGCGTTAAGGTCGCTTACCTTTCGGCTTCGGACGGCCTTTATGAAGTTTTCGTGGTGTCCGCCGCCGCCTTCGCCCTTGAATTGCTGGATTTTGTTGCCGTCATTATCGTAAGTCCAGCCGCCGCCGTCACCGCCGGCGAAATAACCGTTCTCGCATTGAACCACCACGCCGATTTGAGTTACCTTTCGATAAACGTCCATTCCTGTCTCGCCGGCTTTGCGGGGTAAGCCCCTGACCTCAAAAATCAACGGAGCTGGTTTATAGTCATAAAAGGCAATTTGCGTGTTTGCTGTCTCGGCATCGTCATCGTAACCGAACCTGCCGCCGATACCTATCACGGCCGGCGCCAGCTTCGGCTGACCGAGCGCCCATCGGGCGAGGTCCATCTCGTGAATACCCTGGTTGCCGATGTCACCATTGCCGGTGTTCCACACCCAGTGCCAATCATAGTGCAGGTTCTTACGCATCAACGGCAGCATATCAGCCGGCCCACACCAAAGGTCGTAATCGACCGATGCCGGAATCGGCTGCGGGCCGTTGACCTTGCCGATGCTGCCTCTGGGTTTATAGCAAAAACCGCGTGCCCATTTGATTGCGCCGAGTTTGCCCTCGCGGATGTGCTTGAATGCTGCAATCAGCCCTTCATCGGAGCGTTTTTGAGTTCCGGTCTGCACAATGCGTTTATATTTGCGGGCCGCTTCGACCGCTTTCCGGCCTTCCCAGACATTGTGCGAAACCGGCTTTTCGACATAGACGTCTTTGCCGGCCTGGCAGGCCCAGACCACTACCAAAGAGTGCCAGAAGTTGGGCGTAGCGGTCGTGATAGCATCGATATTCTTATCATCGAGCAGTTTGCGGACATCAATGTATCCATCGACTTTTTCGTTGCGCTTTGTGAAGTCTTCAACACGCTTGTCGAGATGGTCTTTATCTGCGTCACAAAGTGCGACTACACGCACCCCTTGTAGCTTACGGAAGTTGTCAATGTGGCCGCTTCCCTGGCCGCCGACACCGACTATAGCCAAGCGAATGTCATCATTGGCGCCGCGGACACGAGAGTAGGGACTCAAAAGTGTCATAGTAACGCCGGCAGCCAGCGAACTTTTAATAAAATCACGACGGGTTATCTTACTCATAACAGCTCTCCTTGTATTTTTAGTAAAAGGTTAAATCCAATATAGTTTTCTGGAAATCGGTTTGGTCATTATTTTCCTGTTGCATATTCACGGTAGCGTTCAGCCACCTGACCTTGAATTTGGTCGCCTTTGTGGAAGTAGAAACGATACTTAAATGTCAAGCTCTGGCCGTTTGGAATAACGATATTACCTGTTCCTGCGGGTTTTTTCTCAAAATCGTGAACGCCAAACGGATTGGCAGCAAACAAACCATAAGTGCGAACGTGCCACCAGGTTGGGTGCTTCGGATTCTGCGGGTGGTCAAAGATGGCCACTCCTACGACCTGGTCATCTACGGGGCCGTAGTAATCGCACCAGGTTGCGCGCTTGCCCCAGGCCGAGCCGTCGCTGTCGCCCTGACTATTGATGATATGTCCCTTTGCGATTTTGCCTTCTACCTGCATCGTTGCAGCTACACGGATAGCCATCGAGCCTTCTTTGGTGTCACCAAAAGTCACCTCACCGTTCGAGGCGTGAATGGTAACTTCAAAGTCCATTATTTGGCCGCCGGGTGTGCTATAGAATTTGTGTGTGCGGGTGTCGGTGCAAATTATCTTGCCGTCAACCGCCACCCATTTGTTTTGTGACTGAATCACGCCGACATCCGGGCCTGAGCTGACCTGAAGGAATTTGTCGTGGACAATCTTGCCTGATTTGCTGCTTTCTCCCCAGAAGTCGTTGCCGTTCACGTCCCCGTGTGTGAACCACAAAGAGCGATGATGGATGTGGTCGCGGTCCTCATTTTCGACCTCTTTCATTGGCCAGTGGCGGGTGATGTTGACGCCGGTCGGGCCGATTACAGGATAAAAATAGGGACGCGGGACATCTTTGAAGTTGTATTCTGTAAATAGTTTTCCATTGACCTCGACTTTTATTTTGTCCGGCAGTTCTGTGATTTTGACGCCGGATTGTCCTTCGCTTTGCTTTGCAGCTATTTTGCCTGAGAGGGCTTTTGCGAGCATTTGTTCCCAGAATTGCCTTTGCTCGATGAGCGCCTGGATGCGGTCCTTGGGTTCGGTGCGGGCTTCGAGCAGAACCCAGCCGGCATAATTCATTTGGGCCAGCAGATTTATAAGCTCCTGATATGGATAGTCGCCGATGTTCAGCTCGCGGACGTGGCAAATATCACCGAAGCGGTCCTTGACGAGGTTAAAGTTGTATTTAAGGCCCTGGCCTTCGAGGTCCTGAGAGTTGCAGTTCCAGCAGACGGTAACATTGGGGTGATTGGCAACATCCATAATCTGTTTTATCACAGGCAGAGGCGCGCAGGAGCCGTGAACTTCAAGGCGGATTTGCTGGCCGAGGTCTGCGCCGAATTTGCCAAGCTCGTTGAGCGATTTGCCGATTTGCTCTATCGTTTTTTCATGCGGCACACCCGCAGGCAGGTCGTTTGGTTTAACCTTCACTCCTGAGCCGCCCACGTCACGGCTGAGTATTACATAGTCTTTAGTGCCTTGAATATCTTTTTTTAGTTTTTCAGGGTCTGTGTGATGGAAACAGAAGTTGGTGCCTAAGCCAACGAGAACCACAGGGCTATCGTCAAAGCGCTTTTTGACGTCCTTGCGCTGCTGGCTGGTTAAATTGGATTCAACTTTGTGGGCGTGCTCGGTTCGTAATTCTACGCCCAGTACTCCTGCCTTTTCGCAGTTGGCAATCAACGTCGGAAGGTCCCAGTCCCTGCCCCACTGGTAGGTGACAAAACCGAGTTTCATTTTGGAGCCGCCTTTGCTTGAACTCTGCGCAAAAGCTCTGCCTAAAGGATTTGCGGCGACTGCTGCTGCGCCAAGATACATTGATGTTTTGAGAAAATCGCGGCGACTATTGTGGATTATTTTCATCTGTTTTCCTTCTACTTACTCTCAAAAAGCAAAAAAGACAAAAAACCATTTATGGAAGTCTAACAAAACCAGCTTCATCATCGATAGAGATTGCCACGCCCCGCACCGGAAACGGTGCGGGGCTCGCAATGACAAGACCTCAAATCATTTATGACAAATCAAAAGCCACATTAGCCCTTATAGGGTTTTATTATTTATAGGCCGCCTCTTTTTGTCAAGTTATTTCTGCAGCAGTTGTTGTGCGATTTTGTAACCGGCGTCTAATTTTGCAATTGCCTTGCAGTTTTGTGCCATTTGCCGGCGTTTTTCCTGGTTACTCATCAAGTCCTGCAACTTTTCCCACAGCCGGTCGGCGGTCTGGTTTCCATCAGGCAGGTCATCTGCTATCACCGCTGCACCTGCGTCGGCGAGCTTTCGGGCGTGTATATACTGGTGTCTGTCTTTGTGGTAGGGATAAGGGATGCAGATACTCGGCACAGCAGCAGCGGCGTATTCGGCGGTGCTTACAGCTCCGCTTCTTCCGACAACCAAATCTGCGGCAGAAAGTAAATCCGCCATATCATCAAAGTATCCTAAGACTTTGTAACTGATTTTGGCGCCGGCGTATCCGGTTTTGACTTTTTCGTAATTGGCGGTTCCGGCTAGGTGAACTATTTGCCAATCGCCGGCAAAGACCTCCAAGTTTTTTAGCAGCGAGCAGAAGGCTGTGTTGATATTTTCTGAGCCGCTTGAAGCGCCGGTTATAAACAGAATTTTTTTGTTCTTATCAAGCCCCAGTTGCTCGATTGCTCTTTGTGGCCGGGGATTATCGAACCCGCTTCGTAGTGGGCAGCCTACGACGCTAACCTTTTCGCTATAACCGGTAAAGTATCGTCTGGTGTCCTCAAACTGCACAAAGATTTGGTCTGCCCAGCGGGCTATCAGCTTATTTGCTCTGCCCGGCACAATATCGACATTCAAAAGAACAATGGGGATTTTCTTTTTGTGGGCTGCCAGACAAACCGGTGCTGCGACAAATCCGCCGACGCCGATTACCACAGAATCCTTATTTTCTGAAATTGCCTGGCCTGCAATCTTGTAACTTTTAAGAAATGATGTGCAAAAGGTAAGCAGATGACCTGGCGAGAGAGAAAAGCCTTTGGCCGGCAATGTAGTATATTTAAAGCCGGTTTTGGCGAGGATTTGCGTGTCAATATTGCGAGTGCTGCAGAAGAATCGTATTTTTGATTCGGGCTGAAGTTTTAGTATCTGCTCTGCGACGGCGATAGCAGGGTAGATATGTCCCCCCGTTCCGCCGCCAGCAAAGAAAAAGTTTTTATCAGCCATTATTCAACCTCTTATAACCTACTCACAGAAAGTCTGCGCAAATACAGCGATAAATGCAAGTGATTTTTCACTGTTTTTTCCCACCTGGTTTTGACATTTCTTTGCATTTTGGGGATTTTGTAGTTGACATAGATAACTGTTTTTGATTAAATGGTAGTTGTGAGAAAATAAGCATTGGAAGAACACACCGACCGATATTTGCTCTTTGACTTAAGAGAGGCAATAGTTGGAGATGGGAAAATGAAGCGGAAATTGACAATCTTATGGGGGCTGGCGGTGGGGATGTTCCTATTAGTGGCGGCAGGAATAGCGCAGGGGCGGACGATTACAGTCGGCCAGGGAGGTGGCTATGATTTTAATACCATTCAGGCTGCGATTGATGATGCCAACGATGGCGATGTCGTAATCGTGTCTGCTGGGACATACACGGTCGATGGAAACCGCGACATTGATTTTAAGGGAAAGGCCATTACTGTCCGCAGCGCAGACCCAAACGACCCGAACATCGTCGCTACGACAATAATCGACTGCAACGGCACACAGGAGAATCCACACCGAGGATTTTATTTCCATAGTGGTGAAAATCTAAGTTCCGAATTGAATGGAGTCACAATTTGCAATGGTTACGTTACTCAAGCTTTAGGAAGTCTTGGTGGCGCCATATATTGTGAGAGTGGGAGCGGGCCGAAAATTATCAACTGCCGCATCATAAATAGTATGGCTTTCAGTTGGCCACTACTAGGAGCTGGTAGTGGAGGTGGAGTTGCTGGATGTGATGGCGAGATTATTAACTGTCTTATAAGTGGGAATGGAGCCATGTATGGTGGTGGTCTCGCCGACTGCGATGGAAGTATCCAAAAAAATATTATCACCAATAACAAAGCAGGTTATTTGGGCGGTGGTCTGTGTAGCTGTGATGGTGTCATCCAAGGCAATACGGTCTCACATAACAGAGCCAATAGTCATGGCGGCGGACTGGCCTACTGCAGTGCAAGTATCCGTAATAATGTGATTTATGGTAACTCAACATACGGTGTGGGTGGTGGGTTGTACAAGTGCAATGGCGAAATTGAGAATAATACTATCTCTGGCAACGAGGTATACTACTGGGGAGCGGGATTGAGCAATTGTAGTGGCGTTATTGCAAATTGTATTATCTGGCAGAACAAGGCCAGATATACAGATTCACAAATAATCGATTGTTCTGTGCCTTCTTATTCCTGTATTCAAGATTGGCAGGGTGAAGGAATAGGAAACATTACGACAGACCCTTTATTTACAGATGCTACGAATGGTGATTACCACTTAAAATCACAAGCAGGACGATGGGATGCAAACGAAGGACGATGGACGAAGGATGATGTTACAAGTCCGTGCATTGATGCCGGCGACCCTGCAAGTCCTATCGGCTTAGAGCCGTTCCCCAATGGTGGGATTATAAATATGGGTGCCTACGGTGGCACAGAAGAGGCAAGCAAATCATACTTCGGCGAACCTGTTTGCGAAACAATCGTCGCCGGCGACATCAATGGTGACTGCGAGGTCAATTTCGAAGATTTTTCCTTTATTGCATTTCACTGGCTTGAAGAGAATTAGCCCGAATTTCTCATTAACCGCAGAGACCGCCGAGGTCGCGGAGAAAAAATTGAAATATAATCTCAGCGCGCTCCGCGCACTCTGCGGTAAAAATTATTGGCTTGTCACTGGCTTGAAGAAATAAGCGAGTAACAGTTACGCTATCGTGGAGGTAGGCAATCGACTCGATGTCCTTTCTTTTCAAGTAGGACAATAAGCCCACAATATAGACCTGATGGTGTTCTTTTTGCTCACGTCTTTTAAGGCTGCTTAGGAAAGTTTGGGCAAATTATTCCAAACGCTTGGGCATACCATTAGAAATCTGCGTGTTTTTGTAAGTAGGATAACACTATGCGGACAAACAGCTTACGACATTCGAGAAATGGTTTGACAGCCAGTGATATGCTCCATTTTTGAAAATTTTTTTATAGACTTTAGGATAGTTTCGGATAAAATCCGGGTTTTGTGAAAAACTGGGTCAGTGTTAGGGTATATCGCTAAACTTTTTTGAAAGAGGTAGAAACTATGAGAACTACAAAATATCTAATTGCATTATTGTCCCTGATGGCAACTTTTTTTGCAGGGTGTGAAACAACACACAAAGCACCGCCCCCCAAACCTACTGGTCAAATAATAGACATTAAATTTCAGAACGTCAGGCCGAAATCGGCAATGCTGTTATTCGACCTTGAAATTGAGAATCCTTACGCGGTAAGCTTACCGCTGACAAATCTAAACTATCGCCTTACCAACGGCGACAATACATTCCTTTCAGGCAGCACTAACCTCCAAACCGCAATATCGCCCAGCAGCAAAGAGATAGTTTCGCTGCCGGTCAAAGTCAACTACATAGAGATGTTGAATTCCCTCAAGGACGTTACACCGGGCTCAACAATCCCTTACAAAGCACAGTTAACTCTCACGGCTGATACGCCTCCCTTTGGCTTAATTGAGCTGCCTTTAGAAAACGAAGCCGAACTGCTTTTGCCGACAATCCCGAAGCCAAAGAAGGAAGTCCAGAAACTCCGGACTCCGGACGTCGTTTTTGTCCCTACGCCGCAAGAGGTCGTGGACAAAATGCTGGAGTTAGCCCAGGTCAAAAAGGACGATTTACTCTATGACCTGGGCTGTGGTGACGGCCGAATCGTGGTAACAGCAGCCCAGAAGTTTGGCTGCATAGCCGTAGGTTACGACATCGACCCTCAGCGCATTAAAGAATCCCTTGAAAATGTAGAAAAACACAACGTCGGCCACTTGGTCACAATCGAGCAGAAAGACATATTCACTCTCGACCTCAGCAAAGCAAACGTAATCACCCTTTACCTGCTTCCGAGCCTGAATGTTAAGCTGATACCGCAGTTAGACAAGCTCAAGCCGGGTTCGCGGATTGTCTCTCACGATTTCGCAATGGAAGGAGTAACGCCTGACCAGGTAATCGACATCACTTCCAGTGATGACAATGTCGAACACAAAGTCTATCTATGGACCGCACCGCTCAAAAAGGAAAAGGTAGATACGCCGGCCTCTGTTCCGGCTGTTTCGCCTTAAGCCGACCAGGAATAGAATTTGACAATTTACAACCAAGTTCAGATTCAAAGAGGTAAAATGTCAAGCGTTTAGCTCTGCTGCAACTGGACCTTTTGCTGGAGGATGTCAATTTTAGTGCGGATTTCCTCAGCCATTTTGCTGTTGGGAAAGTCGGTGATAATCTGCCCGCCGATATCGAGAGCTTCGGTCCACCGCTTCTCGGCAACGGCAATAGAGAACTGGACGCCGAGATTGTGCAGCTTTGTGCGGAAAACGTCCCTCGCCGCCTCCTGAAGGGCTAACGCCTCATTAGGAGTAAGGTACATATCAAGCTCTTTTAGAATCTCCAGACCGCGGTCTGTTTCCTGCCGTTTAACGGCATCATCCCAGTCAGCCAGCAACGTCCTTTTGCGTCCCTCTTTCTTATCGAGCAGCTCTTGCCGCATCGCCTTTGCCCTTTCGCAGTCCGGATTAGCATTGATTAACCCTTCAATATGGCTGCTTGCCCTGACCCACTGGAACTCGTTCATCAGAGTCTCAATGTGTGTAATGACCTGATTTATCCGTTCCTGCTCAGTTGCAGTTTGATAGTTTTCTGCCTGCTGGCGCAATTCATCGGCCAGGTCTTTATATTCAGGACGCTTTGCAATTTCTCCAATTACATCGTATGCCGCGTCAAAATTGTGCTGCTGAAGCTTGTCAAAAACGGCCTCTCGCAAAGATTGTTTATCCACGTCGCGGAACGCAATCGCTTTCGCAGTCTCGCTGAGCCGGGTGCTGTGATTTATCTGTGCTAAACCCGCATGAATTTTTTCAAGGGCACCCGTAACTTGTTCAAGTTTTGAGCTGTTATCTCGAAGCGCATCGAGCATCTTAATTGACCTCGACAGCATCGTCAACAGAGCGCTTAAAAACACTAAAGCGCCAAGCAGCCATACCAGGTTCTGCAATCTCTCTGACCTCTGGAATATATCAGTAAAAAGTGCCAGCAAAACTACAATCACCAGCGCCGCGCATATAATGACAATGTGCCACTTATATCGCTGCAGCAGGCTGTCTTTTCCTATGTCCATAGCCTTTCTCTTTCAAATAAAGATTCCTCGCAGCAAATCTTAATTATATAATATCCTAAAGCCTTGATTTTGTCAATAAACAAGAACTGGCGATGCCCCACTTTTGCAGGGTTATGTTTGAAATAGATTCGACAAGCTCACTACAAGTTGGGTTTGTTTGGGTTTGTTTTTATTGGTTCATTGTTCATAGTTATTTGTTCATAATCATTTGTTAATAAGAAGGTTGTGTTCATTTTGTTGCTCCGGAAATTGGCTTTGTTTGGGTTTGTTTTGCATATTGGTAATTGGTTATTGGTAATTGGTAACTGGTTATATAGGCGGAGGTTACGTTCATTTGAGTGTCCAGCAAATTGGCTTTGTTTTGCATAATTGACTCATAGCCACAAAGCCACCAAGACACAAAGACAGAAAGGGAACCACAGATTACGCAGATTAACACAGATTATTTTCATCACAAAAGGCACAAAAGTAACCACGAATAAACACGAATTTTCAGTAAGTATATTAAGCACTGCGTTTTTCATAAGATTTTATCATTCTGAACCTTTTTTGCGGCTAAAATGGACTAATTCATGGAACTGCTGTTCCTTAGCGTGCGGTTCTCCGCGAGCTTGCCGCTCCTGGCGGGAGTTATTCCCTCCAATTGCGTGTGCATTATACCAGATTATGCCTATTTATTCAATAAAAATCTAACGATATCATAAAAAAATTTAGCCACAGAGGTCCCTTCGACTGCGCTCAGGACAGGCACCGAGGCCACAGAGAGTTGCTTTAAGGCAGTGCATAAATGCACCTTAAATTCAAATTAAACCCTTTCTGAAACAAGTTTCAATCGGGTTTATGCTTTGAATTTTTTACTCCTACGGAGAGATGCCTTAAAGCGAAAGAACGGCGGGCAAGCCCGCCTTCGATAAATCTTCCGACTCCGCTTGCGCTACGCCGGACAAGTCGGCGGGTAAATTTTGGTTTGGGCGAAGGGGAAAAACGAGGAGTTGGTCGAAAAACGGGCTGTTCCCATTATTTGTCCCCATTATTTCGATTCTTTTTTTCCGCCATAAATTCTTTCGGGTCAAATTTAACCTTCATGCTGAATTTATTGCCATATTTCGTGTTTAAGTTCTTTAGGAGCTAACTCCAAAATAGTATGCATACGATCACTTGTAATTAATACAAGATTATATGCAAGAGCTTGGGCTACTAACCACAAATCATTCTCATGGACTCCCATATCTTTCGCTGGTATCGGATTTTTAAATAAGCTAGCCCTCCCTGAGTTTGATCTCATAGCTCTAACAGATTTATTCTCAAATATTTCTGCTTTCAACGACCCGAACACTTCTGCGACATGTTCATCTATAGGCAAAATTAAAGGTTTATCTTTGTAAATAAATTCTCTGTATTCATCGAAATTGAATTTGGGATTAGATTTAGCGCCAAAAACCACCTCACCCCACACAATTGCTGAAAGATATATCTGCGATTTTTCAAGATTTTGGATTTTATCAGTAACAAACGTTGCTTGCCCAAAGGCATACGACCAAATATTAGTATCGAATAAATAACCTGACATATTTTACTTCTTAATTTTAGCAGCAGTCTTAAATGCCTCAATCACTTCAGGTGAACGGTTATTTTCAATCCACTTTTTAACGTTTTCGATGGAAGAATTTCGAAACTCTTTAGATATATACATATACAAAGGGATATAAGAGTCGAAACCTTCCGGGTAATATCTGTCAAACTCGAAGTCTACACCTTTGCGCTGAATGTCTTCAAAAAAGTCGAGCAGCGTTTTTTCGAGGCGAGGGGGTAAATTGTACAATCGCAGTATTTCAGCATCAATAGCTACCAGGCATTGCCTTTTCTTTTCATTAAGGTGCTTTATATCGCGTAATACATATTCGCTACTGTTAAGTGTGAAATATTCTTGTGCCAAAGAATCTATCTTTGACAAGTCCTTGCCTTCAAAATTTACTGGCATGTTTTTTAATATGCCCTCATTATTATCTTGAGCCATACAATGGTCATACATGTAAGCATTTGCAAAAGGTGAATTTAAGAGGGCCCAAATAGAATATAAAGAAATGTCTTTATTTGAGAAAACCGCGAGAAAGGCCTTCCCGCATGGATGGCCCTCAAAGTCTATCCAAGCTCTTAGTCTCCAAGGAGTTCTACTGCTTCTAATTCGGTTTAATAATATAAAGGGTTGGCATATCATCCCTTTGGCGTAAGTATTGACTACCTTTTCAGATACATTTAGCCAGACTAATTTTGGGAGTCGTTCTATTAATGTATCTTTTTCATAAGAATAAAACCCCTTTTTAGAACCCGGAAATTGTGTATGTCTCATTATATCATCAATATCCAGTCCACTTTTGTATTCAATCCCTCTACCAATTTCTACATATTTTTTGAGCTTAGGAAGGTGTCTGCAATAATCCCAGACTTCTTTTAATTCCGGAATCCTAAAACTGTAATCTTTCGCTTCATAAAATGTATCTCGGCCGACTAATTCTGCATCGGCTGCCTGATAGGTGTTTTTGAAATTTTCAAGATTGGCTTTGGTTATATTCAAATAATTAATTTTCTTTTTAGATTTAGTTTTACGGCCTAATAATACAGTGGACAAATGTCCTGATTTAGCAAAAACTTTATCTGGCAGATTGCAGATAGTTCTTAATTCAAAATTGTCCAAAATATACTTTCGCAAATCAGCAAGGTTTCTTTTGTGAAGAAAACCCTGTGGTAAAATAATCCCGAAGACAGAATTAGCTGGCATATAGGGCAATGTTTTTACAAGAACTTCTGCGGCTTTATTGCCGGTTGTAATAGCATTGCCGTATCTCTGCTTCTCTTTTGTGGAAAAGTTTTCAAAGGGTGGGTTGCAAAAGAGTATTGTGGCTTTTTGAGCTGCCTTTTTTAAAATATCATCTTCATAAATGTCTGAATGTTGGATTTTCCATCCATTGGGGTTTGGGATATCCGCCAGAGTAAGTGCCAATCTGGCAATTTCTTCGGCAAAGCTGTCCATGTCTATCCCAGTCAGATGACGTTTGAGATAATCGTGCCTGCCTTTTTCATCGCCTTTGTAAAGAAGAGGGTCGGCTAATAATCTTGCTCCAGCAGTCAAAAATGGCGCATGACCGCAAGCTGGTTCAAGAATAACTCTTTGTTCTTGGGGGATATTTTCAATCCAGTCAATTAGCTCCCCCCAGACTATATAATTAACAAGCCATGAAGGCGTTGCATGGGTCCCCAAAACCTTTCTGGTGTCTTTGCTTGTAAGGGTATTTTCATAAACATAAGCCAATGACTCGGTCGTAAGATGAGCAAAACTTGATACTGGCTCTACAATTTCTCTTGCAACTTTTTCAAGTGCTTTTCTTTGCACGGTATTTGATATATCAAGTTTTTGTGCCGCATTATAATGTCTCTGTATTTTATTAACCAAATCCCTCACCGACGAAATTTCCAGTGTTTTGAATCCTTCAACGCCTTTATCTTTTAATATCTTTGCACCAATAAGCCAGAAGCCCGCCTGAAAAAGCCACTTCTCAAACTTGCTATCTTCTTTAACTGTCCCACAATCTGATCGCAGCGATCTGATAATTCTTTCAGTTAGACCAGATAAATATTTTCCTTCCTGTTCTTCGACAATTGACATTAAGCCGCGATCGACAAAACTAAGTTGATACTCTTTCTTCACACGCCCGATTGTTTTGGCTCTGTAGATGCTTTGTGGTGAAAAATCCTTCTCATATTTTTTAAAAAATCCTGCCAATTTTTGCGTGTCGACTTCTTCGTGAAGTATTACATCAGTACCGGAGTTTTTCCAGAACTGTAAGCCGCTGTCATCACAAACCAACAACACCGGACATCCAAGCAATTGATAGGATGATATCCTGTTTCCATTCAATTTAGTTTTATCAATTGCAGCGATGCACGCAGTGGAGGAATTATATGTTGGCTGACTAAAGCCGACTATTTCCGCAGTTTTGCTTTCTTTGCCGTCAAAATACTGATATCTTTCTTTAAGAAGATTGTTTTTATATCCACAGCTCTTGAAGCCAGCCAGTATTTGTTGTTTTACTTGTAACATTTTGAATTTAGGCCCTTTGAATCATCGGTTTTCATTTTCCCAGAGAAATTATCAGCTAAAAGAACCGAATTTGCAAAATAAATGCTAAACATATAACCTTAAACTCTATTTTTGCTGCTTCCATTTGCAGGGCGGTGTTTGTCTTTAACTGGTCGTTGCCCGAGTTTAAAGGCGGGTCAAGATAGACAAGGTCAACGGATTCGTTTTCGATATAGCGGCGGAGTATTTCCAGGTTATCGCCGTAATACAAAATGTTCTCTGCCATATCGCACCTTTGTTTTATTCAAAGCAAAGAGGAATCGCCAATAATGTTATTGTAAGAAAGCATTATACCGAAGGTTAGGACGATTACAAGGGAAATAAAAGCCCCCGTCGCAAGAGGGTGTGCTTCACGTTTATAGGTAAAGAAAGTAACACGGCCATCCCTTCGACTACGCTCAGGACAGGCTTGGCCGTGTTTGCACGGGCTGGAAGCCCGTGCTACATCGTGTGAAAATAATCTACCTACAAAGATGAATCGCACCCCGTCGCAAGCAACGGGGCTAAACGATAAGGAAAATGGTGTGCTGAGCACACCCTACAAAAATGGATTCCCGCTAACGACCCTTCGACTTCGCTCAGGGCAGGCTGTGCGGGAATGACATTGAGGAGAGTTGGTGGGGCACTATTTGGGCAAATATTTTCAGCCCAACCGTTTATTTTCCTACGGTGCAGCATATAATTAGCTTAATAGACCGACAGTTAAAGGCATAAATGGCAGATAGGAAACTATAAGAGGGCACTAATATGAAAACGATTAAATCTGTATTAGTCGCAACAGCAGTGATTGTAATCGCAGCTTGTTGCCTGGGCAGCGATGGCCAAACCCTAAATGAAAATGAAGAAAGAAAAACCATCGTGCAGGGAAACAGCAAATTCGCTCTTGAGCTGTATGCAAGGCTGAGAGACAAGGGAGAAAACCTGTTTTTTTCGCCCTACAGCATCTCGACGGCCCTGGCAATGGCTTACGCCGGTGCGCAAGGCCAAACTGGTTCCCAAATGGCTGAGGTCCTGCGTTTTCCCACCTATACGGTTCCAATAGATATGCAGGCAGCTAAGAAACAGGAAAAAACAAGAGCACCCTGGAAATATGAGCAATTTTCCTCGGCATTCGGGAAAGTCATAAAAGACCTCAACGCCAGAGGCAAAAAGGGTAAGTATGAGCTTGCCGTTGCTAATGCTTTGTGGGGCCAAAAAGGTTACGGATTTCTCGAAGAGTTTTTGAATCTTATCAAAACCGATTATGATGGGCGCCTCAACGAAGTTGATTTTGTAACCACTACCGAAATGGCACGCCAGACTATCAATGCCTGGGTGGAGGAAAAGACCAACAATAAAATCAAGGACCTGATTGCCAGGGGCGTTCTGGATTCGATGACCAGACTGGTTTTAACCAACGCTATTTACTTTAAGGGCAAGTGGGCAAGACAATTCAAAGAAAAAAATACGAAGCAGGCCCCATTTACACTGCAGACTGGCAGCAAGATTGATGTTCCAATGATGAACCAGACAGCAGATTTCAACTATACGCAGACCGAGGACTTTCAAGAACTTGAGTTGCCTTATGTTGATAACGAGCTTTCAATGATTATATTGCTGCCTAAGAAATTCGATGGTCTTGCCGCCTTTGAGAAAACACTTACGCTGGAGAACCTCTCCAGGTGGTTGGCTAAACCTCGCAGATGTGAGGTTATCGTTTCGATTCCAAAGTTCAAAATGACCAGCCAGTTTAGTTTAGCCGACGTTCTCAAGTCGATGGGTATGACAGATGCCTTCATACCGGACGTGGCAGATTTTTCCGGTATCAATGGCAAAAAAGACCTTTTTATCTCAGCAGTTATCCACAAGGCTTATGTCGATGTAAGCGAGGAAGGCACTGAGGCAGCAGCGGCAACAGGGGTAATAATGAAAACAACATCGGCTGGCCCAACACAGACGCCGGTCTTTAGAGCAGACCATCCCTTTGTGTTTGTGATTCGCGATAACCATTCCGGCAGCATCCTGTTTATCGGCCGAGTGCTTAATCCGCTCAAATAGATACTAATCTGTGTGCTTATAAGTCCTTCTTTTTCCCAGTTTATTATGAAATAATTTCTTGCGGAATTTTGCCCCTGAAAACCGAAATATAAAGACAGAGTGTTTATTCTTGAATGAAAATGTTTTTGTATAGCACGGTGTAATGACCATTACGACAAAAGACAATAACCTCGGCAATTCTCTTGCGTTTGTTGCTGTTTCTCTAATGGCTATCGGCACAGTTTTTGTCTTCTCAGCCAGCGCCAACATCACGCAGGAAATCAACTTACAGAAATTCTACAACTACGCCAGTTTGCGACAGATATTGTTTTTCCCGCTGGCCTGTTTAATTATGTTCGCCGCCTCCTGTTTCAACTACCAGAGGTTCAGACTGACATACGGGTTCCTCAGGTCGCCTACTACTTACCTTTTAGTCCTTAGCATCGCCCTGCTTATACTCGTTTTGCTCCCGCAGTTCGGCACGGAGATAAACCGCGCCCGCCGCTGGCTTAGAATTCCTGCCGGTCCCATAACCGTAAGCTTTCAGCCCTCTGAGCTGGCAAAATGGATTCTTGTATTCTTTTTGGCAGGCGTTTGTGATAAATTCGCCGATGAGCTCAAATCATTCTGGAAAAGGTTTGTCCCGATATGCTCTGTGGTTGCGTTAGTCGTAGGGTTGGTAATAATTGAAGACTTCGGCACAGCGGCATTTATAGCTCTTCTTGCTTTTGTGATGTTAATTATCGGCGGCGCCAAGTTGTGGCACATCCTGACCCCGATGCCGTTTGGAGCGGCTGCCTTTTTGATGGCACTTATCCGCTCACCGAGCCGAATGCAGCGCATCACCGCCTTTTTGCAGCCCGACAAATTGTCCGATTCAGCCGCTTATCAGGCAACCCAATCGCTTGTTGCTCTCGGCTCCGGCGGACTGTTCGGCAAAGGACTCGGCAGAGGTATCTGCAAATATGGCCATCTGCCTGAGGACACTACGGACTTTATCTTCGCCATCATCGGCGAAGAGCTCGGCTTTGTCGGAAATGCAGTCGTCATAGGACTATTTATTGCTTTTGTCTGGCTGGGTATTTTAATAATTGTGCGCTGTAAAGACCGGTTTGGCCGGCTTTTAGCCGGTGGAATCGTCCTGACGATAGCACTCCAGGCGGCAATAAATATCGGCGTAGTTACGGTAGTCCTGCCCACAAAAGGCATCCCACTTCCTTTCGTAAGCGCAGGCGGCACAAGTATGCTGCTATCATCTGCTGCGGTCGGCGTCCTGCTTAACATCGCCAAACAATCAGCCTCCTCATACGATGCGTGGCACGGGCTTCCAGCCCGTGAAGAATAAACACGGCCAAGATGGCCGTGCCACCAAAAACAGAATAAGAGGCCTGTATTTAGCCCACCTTTTTACAGCGGGTTTGGTTGCTGTGCCGATTCTGTTTCATCACTCCTTTTTATTGTATCCCAAGTTTGTTTTTAATCGCAGCCAACTCGGCTTTAAGTTCCCTCTCTATTTTTCCTCCATCCAATGCAACGCCATAAGAGCGAAGTCTATAAGATTGACGATGCAGTCGCCGTTTATGTCGCCGGCGACAATGGTTTCGCAGACCGGCTCGCCGAAGTATGATTTACTCGCTTCAGAAGTTCCGCCATAGGCGCCCATATTGATGATTCCGCCGTTAGGGAATGGCTCATAGCCAATAGGATTTTTTGGGTCACCCGCATCAATGCAGGGACTTGTCACTTCATCCTTCGTCCATCGTCCTTCGTTTGCGTCCCATCTGCCTGCCTGGGATTTCAAGTGATAATCACCATCGACCCAGAAGTCATCATTTAGGTCTTGAGGCGTTCCATTTGGGTCCCAATAACCTGGCTCGGCAAAGCATGGGTCTTTGTCAATGTTCCCTTCGTCTGGCCAGCCGCCCTGTATGTCACTGTATGTAATATCAACCTTTGAATTAAATTTCTTGAATATTTCATCACCGCCATCCCAGAGAATACAGTTGATTCCCTGCATCACGACACCGACCGGAATCCCCCCTTCACATGTCATGGCCTTACCATTTTTTGCCAAATTTCCAGCAAACATGCAGTTAGTCAGTGTTAGGCGCAATGGTTGACAATAGATTCCACCACCGTAGTCCACTGCCGAGTTTCCACTGAATATGCAATTGGTAACCGTTGGCTCACCTATGGTGTACATCCCACCACCTGAACGTTCTGCCAAGTTTCCGCTGAATGTGCAGTTGACAATCTTCGAGCTACCTCCGTATATTCCGCCACCATCGCCAGCCAAGTTGCCGCTAAAACTACAGTTAATCAATGTTATGTTGTTGCTCATGTTATACATATACATATTATAAATACCGCCTCCTGCCGTTGCTGAGTTCTCGCTGAAGATACAATTGCTGAGCGTCAGGGTACCATTCTCATTGCATATTCCGCCGCCTGAGTTTTTGTTGAACGTGCAGTCGGTTAGCTTTGCACTGCTGCTATTGCGGTTATAAATTCCCCTCCCCAAATTCTCGGTAAAAGTACAGCGCATTAGTGTCACACTGCTGTACCAGTTGAGCATGCCGGCGCCGTTACTGGCGCTCCAGTTCTTAATGAACGTGCAGCCGGTCAGTATAGGGTTGCTGTAATAGTTGTACACCCCACCGCCACCTATGGCCATCAGGGTGGGAATTATTACGTTCTCGCTAAACGTGCAGTTGGTCAGCGTTGGGTTGCTATGTTCGTTGTGCATCCCACCCCCGCCGTAAAAAGCGATGCCCCCGTTGAACACGCAGTTTGCGAAGCTCGGATTGCCGTAGTAGTTATATACACAGCCGCCGCCATAAGCAGCCACATTTTTACTGAATATGCAGTTCGTCACTGTCGGGCTACCAGAGTCATTGTACATACCGCCGCCGAGACTCTTTGGATTTGAACTTGAATAGGAGGCGTCAGCGTTACCGGCAGTAATCGTCAGACCATCGAGAATAGCGGTCGCATCTGTCCCACTACCTGTTACCACATGGTAGCTGTTTTCCTCTGTGTTTTTATCTCTGTAATATGGCTTATTCGGAATGTCATTGGCAGCCAAATCACCACTGAGAATAGTTTTGTATGCCTCAATGTCTCTGGCATTAGGGTCTGGTTGACCTGTGCCGGCATGGCCGCCTTTGAGAGTAACACCGTTTATAAGCTGAAATGTAGCATCCCGGTCGCCGGTGCCATTTGGCTCAGCCAAGCTCCTATCTGGTCTATAAATGCCTTGGGCAACACAGATTTCAACCGGCTTGGCGGCAGAATTTGCATCAGATAAGGCATCCTGGAGGTAGTTGTAGGCATCGGTCCAGCTTGTGCCGTTGTTTGCTCCTGTGGCGTTAACATCGACGTATATAATCCGCTCCGCAAAGCCGATATTATCCATCACCAATAGAAAGGCGAATGCCACCAAACAGTAAGTAATGCTGAAATGCCCTCTCATTTTTATTTCTCCTACTCCATCTAATTCCAAATTATTAAATTACAAAAAAATACCAACCGGCTTCTTGCCGGCGAAGAACACTTCTTAGAATTCCGCTTATAATGTAAGTATATCCGTTTCTTTCATCTTTGTCAACCGCCGCCGGGCAAAACTTTGGTTTTTTGATAGGCGATTTCGTTACAAATTCCTCTAAAGTCGGTAGAAAGTGGCCTGAAATCCTGGACAGTCGGGAGCAGATTTTGGTTTGACTATGGCTGGCGTCGTGGTTATTATAAGCCAAGGTAATTATAAGGGAACAGTCGTTTGCATTTTCATAATAAAAGGCCGAGGCGATGGACCAGAATTTGAACGAGCTTGTGCAAAAGATTTTATGGGCTGTAAGCTTTATTGCTATTGGGGGAGCATTGGCAATGATGTTCTTTTTGGTCTTCGCCCAGAGCATCCTCGGGTCAAGAGCAATATCTACGCTGCTTGAAAAATTGCTGCGGCAGAACGAAGACATAAACCAGCAGCTAAAACGAATCGCCGAGCATTTACAAAAAGAGCAACAGAACACCCAAAAGAAATCTTGAAATCATCAGGTCATCTGACAAATTTAAGAACCTTTATTATTATTGTAAATCTCTTACTGTAAATGCGGTATCTTATTTGTTGCCGGCCTTATCTTTCGCCTGCCTCAACGACGCTTTAGCACGCCGGACAAGGGTGGAGTTAGTTGTAACCTGTGCCAATTTTTCAAGCGTTTCAAGCATTTTTGGTGCGAGCTTCGAGGCATCAGGCGTTTCGAGAAGCCTATCGGCAACCGCTATGTATGCCAGGCCGGCCTCTTCCTGCGTAGCCGGGTCGTTTATATACGGCACAATCAATTCAAGTGAACCCGGTAAATTGATACTGCCCAGAGCGCCTAACAGCAGCTTCTTTTCCTCACTTCGCTCAATAAGGCCGGCGGCCTCCCGGCACATCGACAATCGCTGGTCGGCAGGTATCTCAGAACGAGCGGCCAATCCTATGTAGCCACGCAGGCAAATCGTTTTGTCATTTGGATTGCCGGCGCTCCTGGCAAGCGCAAGCAACTCGGGCGCCGCATCTATGGTTTTCCAGCCGCTCAGTGCACGGATTGCGGCGGTATGGACCTGCGCATCAGAGTCATTGACTGCCTCGCGCACGGCCTTCAGGGCGTTCGCTCCACCGATAGCACCGAGAACACGCAACAGGGAGCTCTTTTGTGCGGGCTGGGCTTGCGATAGCAGGCCGATAAACTTCTCGTTGTAAGATTGCGGATTATCAGCTTTGTTGCAAACATCGAGCAAGGCCTGTTCAGCGGCGTTTATATCTTGCGACTCTTTCAAATCCATAAGCAGTTTGAGCAGCGCCGGCAGCTCGGCTGGGCCGCCCAGCTCACCAACTTTCTTTATTGCGGCAGAACGAACTTTTGGGTCGGCGTCGCCGGCGGCTTTCAACAGCAAAGGAACACTTGTCGTCATCCGCCTACGCCCGATTATTTCGAGCGCAGTAAGGCGCTCATCTGTTTTACCGCTATTAAACATCGCCATCACGGCAGTATCAGCCTCCTTGCCTGAAAATGCAGCGAGGTTCTCTTGCGCGGCATCGCTAATCTGTCGGTCGGCATCGGCCAGCAATTCCACAAGGACTGGAACTGCGGAACTATGTCCAATCGCCGGCAGGGCCTGAATAGCAGCGATGCGAACGGTTTTTTCACCGCTTTTAGCCAGAGCAAACAGTGTCGGCAGCGCCGCCGCATCACCGCGTTTGCCAAGTGCCAGGATGACCAGAATCTGATTGTCGGCAGGCAGTTTGCTCAGTCCATCGGTCAACACATCGGTTACTGCCTTATCTCTTGGCAATTCGTAAGAGGCCTGGACGGCTGCGGAGAACAAAATGTAGTCATCGCTTTTCAAATACTGCCGAAGCAAAGACAGGCCTTCATTGCCACGCACAAGGATTGCGCCTCGCAGAGCGCCTGCACGAACCTGGTGGGCTGCTCCCTTAAGGCCACGAAGCTGGTCATAAATCTCGATGGCCTCATCACGCTGCCCTTTTGCTGCGAGAGACTCTGCACAGCGTAATAAGCCTTCACACACTGCGAGCTGATTAGCGGCGGAAACATTTTTCAGAGCACCCCGCAGCGACTTGGCCGCTGGCTGATTACCGATTGTGCCAAGCGCACGGCCTGAGGCCTGCACCACAATTGAATCCTGGTCCTGCAGTAATTTCGATAACGCCGCGACTGCCTTTGCATCTCGCCGCACGCCAATACTTGTGATTACACCGGCCAGCGGTCGGCCTTTGAGTCTGCCGAGCGCATCGCGCAAGGCATCGTCAACAGCCGGGTCCGGGATGGGTTCGAGGGCGTAGCGGGCCATATCCGAGAGTTTTTCGTCACCGAGCAGCGCCGCCAGCGGTGCGATGGCATCTTTTGTGCCGATGACAGACAGTTGTCGGCAGGCATCGACCTTTTCTTTTTGCGGTGCATCAGACTTGAGCACGGCAATCAGCTTGTCCACATTTTCCTTTGTGGGGAGTGGAACGGTTTGTCCGAACAATTGCACTGCGCTTGCAAACAACAACGCAACAAGCAGAGCAAAGATTATTTTTGACTTTGACATAGCTTTGTTTCCTTTCAAGAGCAATGCAAAAATCAAAGTGTAAAATGCAAAATTGATGAATTTATTGCCGCCCTGCGGCAATTCCGCAATTTTAATCTTTGACTTTTGATTTTTGAATTTCCCATTAGATGGTCCAAGGCTCACGCATAGCACGGCTGCGCATCCGATTGGCCTCCGGGTCGTTAATGAATTCCTCTTTGACGGGGTCGTAACGCATATCACGTTTGAGCCACATACAGATATTGGCGGCATGCACGGTTGACATAGAATGGTGCATCACTTCCGGATTTGCCACCGTTTGTCGGCGCGACTTGACACAATCCAGGAAATCTCGCATGTGGCTCATCGGTCGGCCTGTGCGGGCTATGTAGTCGGAGACTATCTTCTTGAATTCGGCCATCAGTGAAGGCGGCGAAACATCCGGCTGCGAATAGCCATCTGCCGCTGATACCCATCCATCGGGGCCATCGAATCGCATACCGCAGGAGCCGCGCCACCACTTATCGCCTCGACTCAATATCATTTTGACGCCGTTAGCGAACCTCGTAACCATTTCATCGCCGGTGGGATTGTTGACGTATTGGTATTCGACCGCTGAAGTATTCAGAGCGCCGATTCCCGCCTGCGCCTGGGCGAAGGTGTGTGCGCCCCATTCGCCTATGCAACTGGTGTGGAAGTCGTAGTGGCCGCGCCAGCCTCCGCCGACGTATTCTGCGTTGTAAGGCCGCCAGGGACACGGGCCTAACCAGTGGTCCCAGTCCACTACTTCTTTGGGCGGTTCGGGCTGTGCAGGAAGCCAGTCGTGCCTCATCTCCGCTGCGTCCCAGGGAGCAATATGCGCATAGGCAGTGTGCACCTTGCCGAGCCGGCCTGTGAGGGCAAGCTCGATGGCGAAGACAAAGTTGCCCTCGCTGAGCCGCTGCGTGCCGGTTTGGTAAATTCGGCGATAGCGTCTTGCGGTTTCCACGACCCCCCGACCTTCCGCAATGGTCATAGCCGACGGCTTTTCAGAATAAACGTCTTTGCCTGCCCGCATCGCAAAAATAGAGGCCAGCGCGTGCCAGCGGTCGCCGGTTGCAATCAGCACCGCATCAATGTCGGTGCGTTCGGCAAGGAACACGCGGATGTCACTGAACATAGCGCAATCTTTGTTACCATATCGCGTGTCCACCGCTTTCTTGACGGCCTCTCGGCTGGCTTTCTGGGCATCGCAGACGGCAACGAACTGCACGTCCGGCTCCGGCATCATCCATTGCAGGTCGTGCATGCCGCGGTTGCGGATGCCGATACCACCCAGCACAATTCGCTCACTGGCGGCAACCCTTCCGTCACGACCCAACGCCGTTGATTTCACAATTACCGGTCCAGCCACCAGACTACCTGCTACCGCAGTGGCGCTTTGTAGAAACTGGCGTCTGCTCAAACGGTTCATTTTTGCTTGACTCATTAATCGTCTCCTTATCGACAAAGCCACAATTTTAAGACGCACAAATAGATAACTACAACTGAAATTCCTTGTGACGGATTACTGCACCGTCAGATTCGTATGCCAGAATTCTATCATTTCGTCAGACTAACAACAAGAAATTTGAGCATAATTTTAACAAAAAATTAGCCGGAAACACCAGTGTAAAAGTGGCCTCGGTTACGCCGGCGCTTCATATTTGGTGTGGATTAGAAACAAATCTTCGAAATTCTTAGATGATTCTTGCCGCCGGAATTTCTCGCATAAGGGTCGTTTAGAAAATAAGTTTTGTGTTCTCGGCGTAAAAAGAGAAAAAAACTGCTTGCAGAACCCCGGCATTCGATATATCGTGCAAACAACAAAATGCAGAGTAAAGAATACAGAATTTCGATATAGAAGATACGAACGATTAAAAATGAGGTTACAGTTATGTCTGTGAAAATGAATCGACGGCAGATATTGGTGCGCGGCCTGGGAACAGCGGCGGCATTAGTAGGCGGCAGAGTTTCTCTGGTTTGGGGCAGCGAGCAGAAGCCGACAATCCCGCCACTACCTGAACTTTCGAAGGTCGCCCCCAGTGTGCCAGTGGCCATTCAGCGATGCGAGTCATACGAGCCGGGTTTGGTTCGTCGCAAGCTCGATGCCGCGATAGAGCTGATAGGCGGTATTGACAAACTCGTCCGCGGCAAGACAGTCACGGTCAAGATGAATCTCACCGGTAATATTCAGCAGTTGGCCGGATTGCCTGCCGGCCGAACATATCAGATACATCAGAACATCGCAGCGGCGTTGTGCGCCGCACTTAACGATGCCGGGGCAAAACGGATAGCTCTTGTAGAGGCCCTCTATTACCGCGAGCCGATTGAGCAGGTTTTAACGGACGCCGGCTGGGACCTGGCAGCAATCAAGTCCGCAGGGGGCAACAAGGTTATTTTTGAGAACACAAAGAATCGCGGAAGCTGGGCAGGATACAGCCGGCTTAAAGTTCCCTGGGGCGGATACCTTTTCCCTGCATTTGACGTCAACCAGTGGTATGAAAAGACGGATGTTTTTATCTCTTTATCAAAGCTGAAAGAGCACGCCGCTGCCGGTGTGACGATGGCCTCAAAGAACTTATTTGGCGTCCTGCCTACTGCCCTGTATGGTGACGATGCCCCCAATGAAGATAGCGTTCAGGCCCGTGTCCAGCAGCTTCATAACGGCAAGCGCACTTTATCTGCCGGTGTCCCTCAAGAGGTTGACCGAGGGGTTCCGCGCGACTCGCGTTACCGCTTACCACGCATTATCGCTGACGTGGTGTGCGCGAGACCGGTGGACCTTGCTGTGATTGACGGCATCGACACAGTCAGAGGAGGAGAAGGTTTTTGGAATGAGGGCGTTGAGCCGATTCAGCCCAAGCTTTTACTTGTCGGTCGCAACGCAGTATGCACCGATGCTGTTTGCACGACGGTAATAGGACACAACCCAATGGCCGCTCATACACAGCCACCGTTTCCGGGCGAGAACTATCTGCAATTGCTGGCCCAAGCCGGTATAGGGACACACGACATCAAGCAAATCGAGGTCAGGGGTGTATCGCTTAAGGAAGCAATACATCCATTTACACGGAAGCCGGCTTCGGCGAAGTCACTACACTTCTGATACAGTTTATGGAATAACCTTCCAGCCCTTTGCCCGACATCAAATTATGTTGACCCTAAGGGGAAGTGTCTTCGAGCCAATATTCGACTAAGATTCCGAGATCGAAAATGTCCACCTTTCCACTCTGATCAATGTCAGCGGTGTCACACCAAGCGGGACCCGTGCAATTGTGAGTCATCCAGTGGTCAGCAAAGACGGCATAGGCACTAAAGTCTATATTCCCATAAAAAATCGAGCCGACCATAACTGTTAAAGAGAAAGCCCTTTCATATTGGTCTCCTGTTAGCTCACCAATAGACGATACAGTAATTTCATACGACCCTCTTAGAGAAGTGTTTTTGTAGGCGTTTGCGTAGAATCCATCATTAGGTTCTTCATCTCCATGGGTGCCATCATCATATAAGGTAAGATTATCAATAGACCCAACCGGGCGTTGGACTTTTGCCGTAACTAATGCACCCGTAACTGAGTTTTCATCATTTACCAATTCAGCCGTTATATAGATCTGTTCATTTAATCCATAGGCTGGTTTGTCAGTAAATGCAAAGAGTGCCAGATTGGTATCGGACTCGACTCTTATGGTGTACTTCTCTCCCTCCGGCGGAACATTTACGCCTGAAACCTCCATTATCCAGCTTCCCGGATTTGGATCCGAGATAAAATAATACTCATACGTATCTCTCTCGGCATACTTAATATTTGGGTCAACCAGAGTGCTATTAGGGTCTATCTTTGTGCCATCTGGCTTATAGAGCACAAGGTCAATGTCGCTTCCTTGCCATGAAAGACTAAAGGTTGCATTGGTGACCGTTGAATCCAAAGATATACTGTCCCTTTTATTCTCACCTTGTCGAATAAAACTCTTCATTATACCAAGAAGCCATGATCGCCCACCTGGAAGTCTGTCCGGGTCAAAGTGAACCAAAGTAAAACCTTCATCCTCCCGCAGATACCTAATTATCTCTGCGATGTTGTTGGCGGTTATGGGTGAAATGTCATGAAACACTAGGACGCACGGTTCATCTCTTTCCCAACTTTCAATCAACGTTCTTGCTTTTTCCTTGATTTCGTCTGCCGAAGGCAAAGAAGGCCAACCGATATCAAGAGCTTGATTACGGTTTTCCCCCGCTCCCAAGATTATCTGGAAGTCGAGTTTATTCGCGGCCGTGCAAACATTCGCGTTCAGTGAGAAATAAGGAGGTCTAAATATCTTTTTTGGTAGATCTTCGTTAGGTCCAAGCCCAAGTGCGGTTTTTATCTCATTGTAACAGTTGGATATCTCGAGTTTTATAGACTCAACAGACCAGTCCTTAAACCAAGCGTTGAAATCAGGATGATGCTGGGTATGGTCTCCAATGTAATGGCCAGCCTTCGCAGCCATCTGGACAAGAGCGGGATTCTCTCTTACGCTTCCTTTAGGTGGCCAGCGGTCATACCATGGGCAAAAACAAGTTGAATTTTCACAACATCCAACGCCAACCATAAAGAATCCAGCTTTTACCGGCTCACCATTAGCGACCTTGATATTCTTAAGCGCATCGACGATGTTCTTTGTATTTCCCGGCACGGGACCATCGTCAAAAGTAATCATAAATTCTTTGCCGTATCCAAGGACAAGACGAAATCCGAGGCTGAAGGCCCGGTATCGCGGTTCGTGGCCGAAGCGGAATGCCACACGACAGTATTCGGCGAAGTAGACCCATCCGCCGCCACGCATAACACGGTAAGTGTCAGAAATCGGTCCAGTTGGATTAACATGAGGATAGGGTGTTGTACTGTAATAAGTGCTCGAGTACCAGTCATTACACCACTCCCAGACATTACCCGCCATTTCATAAAGACCGTAGCCGTTAGCTTGGAAACTACCCACTGGCGCAGTATATGGATAAATCCCATCAATCCAGGTCGGATGATGACCCCTTGTTGGGCTTATATCATAGGAATATGAACTATCGCTTAAATAATTCGCCTGGCTATGGGAGATAGTATCGCCCCACGGGAATCGCCTCCCCACAAGGCCACCCCTCGCCGCATATTCCCATTCCGCCTCAGTTGCAAGACGATAACCCTTCTTACTAAAATCACACGCCCAGGTCGAAAGATTATAACACTGCTCTTTTCCTTCCTGCTGGCTTCGCCAGTTGCAATAAGCAGCCGCTCCATACCAACTGACCATAACCATCGGGTCGTTGGCCATATTGCGAACGCCCTTGGTTCTAACGCTGAAAACATCGCCGCTGTAGGAAATCTGGCTGTAATAATCTGCCGAAAATGTGTCACAATATGGATAACTGGTCCCGGAACCGGCTTTGTAAACAACACCGTTTGTGACTGTAATCCAGCCGTTGTCATCCGCCCAGTTGAGGAAAGCACAATACTGCTGGTTTGTTACCTCATACTTACCAATATAGAACGAATCCAGGGTAACTGCATGGACAGGCCGTTCAGATATCCAACTTTCATTTTTACTATCGCCCATTTGAAACTCGCCGCCCGGGATAGAAACCATGTCGTGCGACTCAGCAAAAACAGAACAAGCCGGATTAAATAAGGACAGGATAAGTACTAATACAATCGCTGGCTGAATTATCGAAATCGCAAACAAACTTTTTAGATTTGCTTTGTTCATAGCTTTGTCTCCTCATAAGTATCGTTAGCTTATCGAATTATACCAAAGTAGGTGATGAGAAGCAAGAAAAAATTCTTTATTAGGGGCCAGGGTTCGGGGTTCAGGGAATCAGTTTATCAGGAAATATGGGTGTAGAACATCAGATTATCGGGGGGGCAGGGGGCAGGGATGGAAGGCAGAAGACGGAGGACAGAACACAGAGGACAGAAGACAGAAGACAGAAGACAGAGGACGGAGGACGTTCGATATTTTCTATTTACAATTTATTATTTTCAATTTTTTCTGCCAAACGATAGCGGGTATGTGATATAGTGAGGAGAAATCTGGAGAATGGAGATATTTAGAGCGTCTAACATAATGAAAAAGACACAGATTAACCTGTTGATATTAGACACGGATTAACACAGATTTACACTGCTTATAATTCATTTCTCTGTGTTCTCTGTGGCTAAAATTCTTTTTGTTAGAGTCTTTTAGTGAGTGAACGTATCAGAAAGATTGATGTTACGGCGACGGTGGAGTGTGGGGGGGCACTGGCGTTCTGGTCGCTTGGGCCGATTTTTATAACATACCTGACAGGGTATTTAGACTCATGGACACAAAACGTCCTGCGATATACGGTGGCGTGTCTATTCTGGCTGCCATTTCTGGTGTTCTCCATCAAAACAAAGCGGTTTAACACAAGGACCTGGCGGAGGGCGATTGTGCCGGCTATGGCGAATATCATTATGCAGGGTTTATATGCGGCGGCTTTTTATTACATCGGCCCGGCTTTTATGACCCTGCTGGCGAAAAGCTCTATTATCTGGGTGGCGAGCTTTTCTATTATTTTTTTTGCTGAGGAAAGACCGTTAGTGAGAAGCAAGCGTTTCTGGCTGGGGCTGGTGCTTTCGGTGGTCGGAGTGGTTGGGGTTATGTATTTTAGGTCCCGACCTGTCGGGATTGCAGCGAGCGGAATGGTAACGGGTGTGGTCATTACACTTGCTCAGGCGTTTATGTGGGCGGTATATACGCTTTCTGTAAGAGTTGCATTTCGAGATATTGACTCTCGCAGCGGGTTTTCGGTGATAAGCATTTATACGGTTGTGGGGCTTTTTTTACTTGCGCTTATGTTTGGCAAACTTAGCGGCTGCGCAGGTATTGGGCCGAGGGAGTGGGCGGCTGTTGCGATTTCGGCGGTGCTGAGTATAGCACTATCGCACGTTTTGTATTATGCTGCGATGAGGCGAATTGGGGCTACGATTCCGGCGCTGGTGATACTGGCGCAGCCGTTTATTGTCTTTGCGATTTCGCACGTGGTTTTTGGCGAGTCGCTGAATATTTTTCAGGTGCTTTTCGGGCTGGTTTTGTTAGCAGGTGCGGCCCTTGCTATATGGGCGCAGCAGCACCTCAGACGTGACTGGCCGCCCGTGACACGTGAATGCGTGGATGCGTAAGCTTGAAAAATTTTATCTGGAGTAAAAAGATGAAAAACAGTAACAATTTTATCGACCGCCGTTCTTTTTTGAAAGGTGGTCTGTTGGCAGCGTCCGCTATGACAGTCTATACCCGTGCGATTTTGGGGGCGGAGGAATCAAAAGCAGAGCAGGATAAGTCGGGACCGGCAAGCTTGCGTGAGAAGTTTTTCGGCTGCATTGCCGGCTGCCACATCGGCTCATCAATGGGAGCAGCGGTTGAAGGATGGCCCTGGGAAAAAATCGAAAACGAATACGGCACGCTCAACAAACTCTTGCCTTATCAACACTACCGGGGGACAAGCAACTGGGTCCGCGAGCCGGGCACAACCGAAGACGGTGTCGAACGCCAGAAGCTGATGATTACAGCAATCATCGAAAAGCAGGACCGTATCAACGCCGAGGACCTGCGAGCAGCCTGGGTGAAGCATATGAACCCCAACGCCGCGGGCCTGGTATCGGAACCGTTTGAAGGAGCACTTTTAGCGATGGCCAAGACGCCGATAGCTGCAGCGGATATAGGCAAATATTGCGATTACTCCGGGCTGGTGTCTCTGGCGCGGTCGTGTCACCCGATTGGACTGATAAACGCCGGGGACATTCAGGGAACCATCGACGATGTTCGTGAAGTTGGGCAGCTCTACAACACAGCCAACAGCCGAGGGATTCTTTGGGCGGAAGTTACGGCTGTCGCTATTGCGGCTGCTACTAAACCGGACGCCAGCGTAGAGAGCGTGCTGGGGGCAATCTTTGACAACTGTGACAAGGCCGACAGGCGCTTTGTCAAGGAGGCAGGGATCCGCTCGGAGCTGGAAAGAGCTATTAAGCTCACGGAAGATTGCAAAGACTTTCGGGATATGCGAAAAAAGTTCGACACGGTCTATAGCGGCAAAGGTATTCCTTACGCCAGCAGCTACGCCAACGAAGTTGTCACCAAGGCGGTGTGCGTATTCAAAATGACTAAAGCCAATACGTGGGAGGCGATGAAAGCGGCTGTGAATATGGGAAGAGACACCGACTGCCTTGCATCTATAGCCGCCGGCATCAGCGGAGCTTTGAGCTGTGCAACATCCGTACCTGAGGAGCTGATAAAGCAGGTAGATTACGCCACCTCAATCAATCCGCACACTAACTCGCAAAGGACTCTACGCGAAAGTTCGGATGGCCTCTATAATGCTTTCAAGGCACGCCTGAGGAGACTTGAGTCATACGTAGAAGAAATGAACGCGGTTTGTTAGACGCATGTGGTTCGCGGCTCGTGAATCGTGGCTCGTCGTTCGTATTTCGTATATCGCAAGTCGTTTTAGACAGAAGGCAGAAGTTCTGGATGTATGTTTTTTTCTTGATTTGTTGGTAGAGCGAGATATAGTTGTAGGCTCTGATGAAATAAGAGGCTTGAGCATAATTTGATTGGATTGAGTATGCCAGAACGTCAGGATGATAACGATTTTTGAAAGGAAATGAAAAATGAGGATTGCAAGAAGTGTCACTTTTGGGTGTCTGTTGGTTGTGTGGTTACTGGCAATTACGGGCTGCAGTAAAAAGGAAACAAGGGCCGATGAAAACAAGCCTATCGATGAGGTCAAGGCTGAAGCTCTAAAAATGAATGCCGAGGAGCTAAAGGAGATGGCGTTGAAGTATAAAGAAGCCCTGACAGCTAAGCAGGAGGAGATAGATAAGATTGCTGCCAAGCTCGACAACCTTTCGGTTACTGAGGTGGTAGAGGCGACTAAAAAGATACAACCTGAGATGGAAAAGCTTGTTAGTTCCATTGCAGCCTTGAAAGAGCGGTTCCAGATTTATTTTCTGAAGCTGAAAGAAAAAGGCGGCGATGTGTCGGGGCTGGAAATATAGCGGTTTGTTACCCTCAAGTGACGGGCTGTTATTGCAAGCCCCGCACCAGAAGCGGTGCGGGGCTAATCAATCTCAACCTATCAAACATCAGAGATTACTTCGTCCCCAGCAATGACAATTTCTCAATCATTATAGAGTTTTAATCGGAGGTTGATTTGTGCAGTTTAGCGCAGGGGGGGTGGTTAGCGGTTTGTTTGCGTGCCTGGCGTGGGGCGAGACACAAAATGTAAAGTGGAAGACTGCGATACACGACCGGGGCTGGTCGTCGCTGGTTCTGTTTGGCGATTTATTGATACTGCACCTAGAGGGGACGGATGTTCAGTTTATTGTGGCGCTGAACAAGAAGACGGGGCAGACGGTTTAAGTTTTCGGTGTAAGCGATTTTGGGGGGCGGTTTTTTTGGCCGCTGTTTGCAGGGACATCGGGGGCGTTCATTTAGGGGAGCCATTTTGAAATAGGATTGCCACGCCCCGCACCAATTGTTCGGCCAAAGTCGGAAATGTCCGGTCTTCTGAAAGAAACGCTCGCAGCAGTTCAATTGGTGCGGGGCTCGCAATGACGGTCTTTTTGTTAGAAGCTATTAGTCATTTGGATTTTTAATTTCGAATTCCAGCCTGCCAGCAGGGAGATTTCGGATTTAGGATTTCGTGCTTCGGATTTTTGTTATACCATTGTTAAAAAAAGTATTTGCGCTGTAGTATTAGAATGTAGAATTTAGAATTATGGACCACCAGCCACAGCCTTCAAGTCATGGTATGGCGAAAGGTCTGGATGGTCAAACGGTTTTCTGAATTCTGATTATAACGATATACGAACTACGAAATACGATATGCGAAATACAAAACGATGCGACGGATAAAGAATCAAAATCTTGCGGAATTGTTGATGCAGCTTCGCTTCACGCCCCTCAAAAAACGACGCAAGCAGCTCGAAGCTGCCGAAAAACTTTGCGCAATCATCGATAAAAACAAAGAGTACCCTTTTGAGTTCGTGTGCTTTCGCATAACAGGCTTCCTTCCGAAGAAAGCCGATGCCGGCCAGCTCATAAAAGGCAGCGAGCTTCTCGAAGACCTGCAGATTTTCATTTCCAAGCTAAGCGGCCAGGTTGCAGATGCCGCCTCAGGGCAACCTCAAAAGGTCTATTCCATCGAGGAGCTTGCCGCACACCTCGGCGTCTCAACCAAAACAATTCACCGCTGGCGAAAGCGGGGCCTGCTTGCCCGAAAGTTCGTTTTCAACGATGGTGTAAAACGCTTCGGCTTCCTGCGCTCTGTGGTGGACAAATTCCTGGCAGCAAATCCAAACCTTGCCGACAAAGCAAAAAGGTTAACGCACTTAACCAACAGAGAAAAACGCCGGATTATACAGTTGGCTGCCAGGCTCGCCGCCACTACAAACCTGTCACGTCACCAAATCATAAGCAATATAGCCGCCAAAATTGGCAGGTCTCACGAAACCGTCAGATATACAATCCTAAACTACCAAAAGACCAACCCTGATAAGCCCATTTTCCACAAGCCGCCTGGTGTAATCGACCCCGCTCAAGCTGCCGAAATCTACAAACTTTTTCAGGAAGACACCGATGTCAAAGACCTTATGAAGCGATTCCACCGCAACAGAAGCTCTATATATAGGATTATAAACCAACGAAGGGCAAGAGACATTCTCGCCAAGAAAATCGAATTTGTCCCCAGCGACGAATTTCTCCAGGAAAACGCTAAAGAAAGGATTCTTGCGCAGCCGCTCAGCATTATAGCTCCGGCCCTGCCGCAGACATCCCAAAACGCCGAGCCATTCGAGTTAGCAGGCACATCTTTGCTGCCGGAGTATTTGCAGATATTAAAAAATACCCCTGTGCTCAACAGAGACAGCGAAATTGAACTATTCTGCAGATACAATTTTCTCAAATACCTGGCTTGCACAGCCCGTGACAAGATAAATTTAAAGCGCGTCTCAAGTGCCTTGCTAAACCAAATCGAAAGGTATTTAGCCGAGGCCGAGACAATTAAAAAAATGATAACCGAAGCAAATCTGCGGCTTGTCGTCAGCATCGCAATCAAGCACACTACCACAGGCGCAAATCTGACGGACCTTATTAGCAGGGGAAATCTTTCCCTTGTAGAGGAGGTCGAGAAATTTGATTACACCAAAGGCTACCGATTCGCCAATCGCCTCGCGTGGGCCATAACTTATGACTACGCCCGCAAAATACCTGCCGCGGCACCACCACCCCATAAGGCGATAGCAGCCTCACTGGCACGACTTGGCCAGCTCGAACGCAACCTGCAAACCGCCGCAGATATTGCTTCTGTCGAAAAGGCACGCCAGAACCTTGCACAGGTCATCGCTAACAATCTCAACCAGCGCGAGCAATACATAATCACAAATCATTTCGGCCTGCTCGGCCCAACAATAAAAAAAACCAGAAGGACCCTCAAGCAAATCGGCGAAGACCTCGGTCTCAGCAAAGAAAGAGTCCGCCAGATCGAATTGATTGCGCTGCAGAAATTAAGACAATCCCTCAGTCCCGAAGAATTCGAGCTGCTGACCGGCTAATCTTACCCCGCACCAATTGTTCGCCCAAAATTGAGGCCATCCAGTTTCTTGCAAAAAACGCTCGTTACCGTTCAATTGGTGCGGGCTAATTTATAGCATGCTCAATATAACTTCAATCGCCTCGTAAATCGCCGCTATCGCAAGGACAATTGCCACAAGCACATTACCTCTAAGATTCATTAGCAGTGCTTTGCCATATCGGCCTGGTATGCTTGGGCCTTCGGCCTTGCGGAAAAGATAAACCAAAACAAGCAGGCCAAAGAACGAAGCTACAACATATCCTTCGCCTTCGAGCAATATGGTTAAGCTATGCGGCAGCATCGCTCCGGACAGCGTATCAAAAGTTGGAGCTAATAGCAGCCCCCACGCCATAGCCCTGAAAGTTGCGGCCAAAACACCCACACCCGGAATGATTACTGATGGGATAGTTATATAAGCCACAGAACCGAGGAAAAAGTTAATTGCAAATGTAGTTACAGCAGCTCTCAGGATATTTTTGCTCATATAGGCCCTGCCTGCTACAGCAAGAGGGCCTGAACCACCCGTTACCTGGGACTTTATCCCTGCTAATAAGCAGGCCTGAAGCTCCGGCAGACAATAAGCCACGAGGATAAACAAAATAGCGACTCCAAAGTAAATAAAATGCAAAGCAAGGAAAAGACGCTTGTATTTGCTAATCTCCAGTAAAGGCAAACGAAGCCAATTATTGACAATCCTTTCAGACAGAAAACAATAGACCTTAAAAAGAAAAACAGAACCACCCATAAAAAGAATCGCCATTCCCAGAATATAGAGAAAAAAGGGGACCCGCTCTGTCCGAATCAGCGGGGCATACGCGACAAACTGCGACTCTGGAAATGCCTTTTTAAGTTGTTCTTGAACTTTTAAATCACTCAATTTCTCTTTTGGCAATTGAAGGATATAGGCATTCTGGACGCCTTCATTTTGGGGATTAAACAATTCACCTGCTGCCGAACTATCGTTAAAAAGGTAGCTGTCTATAAAGAGCCGAACATCCTTCTTAAATTGTCCCACCACGCCAAATTTGTGGCCATTAACGGTAACATTATCTTTATTCTTTATGCAGTAGCCGGCGAGCACCTCGTTGGCATCGGGCGAAGGAAAACGCCCCCATTCAAGCATCTGATTTGTGAAATCCGAAGCAATGTCAGGATACAGAATGAGTCTTTCCTGATACATAACACGATAAGATTGCTCAATATGAGGACCGAAACTGCGAGCCAGCGCCATAAAATTCTGCGCCCGGCCCGACATCGGCAAAAGACGGATTGGTCTTTTGACGTATTCAAACCCCTCGGCTTCCAAATTTGGGTCGGCCTTTCCTATATACATAAAGGCATATTTCCACGGATTAGAGCCTGGCTGGTGCTGATAATTAAAATAAGAAAAAGCCATCAGAACAAAGCCTACAGCTACTACAATTAACCAGTTAATCAATCCTTTCATCGGGCATACTCCTTAACAAGTGCTTTTATTTGTCAAGAGCCATTAAGAATTTTGGCCTGAGTATAGAGTAGTTTGAGCCATCAGCCAACTAATTTTCGGCAGGAGGGGTCTTGCCTTTAAGCTCTGCAATTTGAAGCTGAAGCTGCTTTAGCTCCTTAAGCACGCCGTATTTAGTGTTGAGGACCCAGTACCAAAGTTTTATTAATACCGTGCCTTCGTGGGCAATCAGCACTACAACTGCTGAAATAATCATTGCGTTGGTGTTTTTAGTTATGAGCAAATTAACAAGCAGGCCAATTATCCCACCAGCTATTATTATCACATCTATTAGCAGGAATGCCCACGTCAAGAGCTTGACCTTTTTCAATTTGCCTTCGAACATTTGTACTATCTCCTTTCTTAGAGTTTCTGCTTTGCCGGCGTCAAACTTACCGGTCTGACTTAAGGTTACCTGTATTGTCTTTTCCAGTTCATCCATTTTGGTTTGCTCCCATAATCTCTCGCAGCTCGGCGAGCGTGCGGTGAAGGCGGGATTTCACTGTGCCTTCGGGAATAGCAAGGATTTCTGCAATCTCGCTGATATCAAAGCCCTGCTGGTATCGCAGCGAAAGTAGTGCTCTCTGGTCTGTCGGAAGTTTTTCAATCGCTGCCTCCAGAGATTCAGTTTTTTCATTACTAACTTGTTCTTTGCCTGAATAGTTTTGGGTTTGGGTTGCCAGGCGACTATTTAGCTGCGATTGCAACTGCTGCTTACGCACCCAATCCGCACATTTATTGTTCAATATGCTGAATGTCCAGCAAGAAAACAGGGTTGCATCTTGCAGTTTCGACAGCCCCTTGATAATTGCAACCCACGTCTCCTGAACAACATCCCAGGCAGCCGATTCAGACCTGGTCATCTGCAAGGCGTAATGCCATAGACGCTTTTGCCATCTTTCGACAAGCTCACTGAAGGCGTCCTTGCTGCCCTGCTGGCTTTTTAGCACAAGCAGCTCATCGTAAATCTGCTCTGGTCGTTTTGTCGTCATTGCACAATAGAAGTCGGACAAAGCATCAAAAAAGTTCCATCATTTTATGAAACTGACCCTAATTTGTGCCCTGAAGCAACAGTATAGAGCCGCTTTTTCGGCCTGGTGTTGACGTGCGATGCAACTATCCTGCCGACAAAAATGATGTGGTCGCCGACAGAGGTCTGCGATTCGAGCGTGCATTCAAAATTAGCTACTGCGTCAGCTAAAAGTACCGAGTCGATTTTTTTGGCAGGCGACGTTTTACAATGGACTCGGCCATGCTGCGCATTGAATTCAGCGAATTTGTCGGCGTCCCGGCCGGACCTTGAGCCGAAAAACAAAGCCGCCTCAGCCATCTGTGCCGATGGAAACGCAATGGTAAAGCATTTCGAGTGTCTGATAGTTTTAATCGAATAATGCGTCTTGGCCACCGCTATCGCCATCATCGGCGGCTGGTATGAAGCTATCATTGTCCAGCCGAGTGTAACGGGATTGGCCTTACCCTTCTTGTCTTTCGCAATGGCAATTACGACTTGCTCGGGGTATTTGGTTTTTATAGCCTGGTCGAACTTAACTTGCTTTTGCATTGTGTTTCTCCATAACCAACCTTATATTTAGTGCAGATAAACTCTCAGTTACGATTATAGCTCTCAATTCCTGTTTTACAAGGAGTAAAGAGAATGGACACAATCGGCTTTGTAGGAAGCGGGAATATGGCGGAAGCCCTCATAAAGGGCATAATAACGGCAAGGCTCTATGAACCTAAAAATATCTTTATAAGCGACATCAAACCAGACCGCCTCAAATTCATCGCCCAAAAATATAATGTTACTCCTGCAACCACTAACGCCGAACTGGCTGCAAAGGTTGAAACCCTCGTTTTAAGCATTAAGCCTCAGAACCTAACTGACGCACTCAATAGCATAAAAGGCGCAGTCAAAAAAGATGCCCTTATCATTTCCATCGTCGCAGGAAGGCGAGTCGCCGCCATCGCTGCTGTCCTCGGCGACATCCCGATAGTTCGCGTTATGCCTAATACTCCTGCTCTTATCGGCCAGGGAGTAAGTGCGCTATTCGCCAATCAGAAGGCAAAGTCGATGCTCGAAAAAGCCAAGTTGATTTTCTCATCGGTCGGAAAGGCCGTTGTTGTGAGTGACGAAGATTTGCTCGATGCGGTAACAGCAATAAGCGGCAGCGGGCCTGCTTATTATTTTCTTCTGATGGAAGAAATGATAAAGGTGGGTGTTGAGATGGGCTTATCGGAGGAGGTAGCGAAAGAGCTGGTTCTGCAAACTGCAAAGGGCGCCGGTATGCTTGCAGTTGAGGCGGCCAAAAATAATGAAGGCCCTGCCATTCTTCGACAAAAGGTTACCTCGCCCGGCGGAACAACCGAAGCCGCACTAAAAATCCTCGCGGAAGGCAAATTCGGCCCTCTGGTAGCAGCAGCTATCAAAAGTGCCTGCGATAGAAGTCGCGAGCTTTCAAAAGTGGGCTTGTCCATGCCTTACGGCAATAGTTGACCCCGCACCAATTGAATCGTAGTGGGCATTTCTTGTAAAAGACCGGACATTTGCGACTTTGGGCGAACCATCCCTCGACTCCGCTCGGGATGGTGAGCTTGTCGAACCATTGGTGCGGGGTTAGTCCGCCTGATAAAGACAGGCTAACTTCTGTCCTTTATCTGTTATACCCTATTCCACTATAATCGACTCGACGGGACATTCATCGGCGGCCTGCTGAACGGCGTCCTCATATTCGGCAGGAACCTCAACAACGATGACCTGTGCCCTGTCCTCGCCCATCTCAAAAACCTCAGGACAGGTATCGCAGCAAAGCCCGCAGGCAGTGCAGGTATCCTCGATACTCACTCTCATAACAAATCTCCTTTTTTAGACTATTTGCGCACAATTATTGCGTCCGATATGCGATAGTCAATAGGAAATTGTCCGCCCCTTGTCAAGCCCGCAGGCAATTTTTTTGTTGTTAAGGGTCGGCTGGCAGTGCTTCCGAAAAGTCCGTCTCATTACCATACAGGTCGCGCGCCTTAACGCGGAAATAAAAGTGCCGGTTTTTCTGGCCAACCAGGACGTTGTATGTGCAGGGCTCGCCTGGCTCAAATGAAAGCCAGCCGGGGCTGGAGTATCGGCCATCAGTGGTGCATTGGAAGTAATACTCTACAACTCCGCTCGCATCGGTGGCTTCTACCGCTGTCATTGTAGCATAGTAGTCCCAGGTTCCACCACCTCCATAGATTTCCTTCGGCTCGCCATCAGGAGCCCAGTCCATCGGATTAGGCGTCGGAGCCGTAACATCTACGCCAGAAGTCGTTGCGTAAGCAACAATAGACCATGCGGTCTCCAGACGATTACCCTTATTGCGGGCCTTCACTCTATACCAGTATTTAGTGCTTGAAGTCAGGCCTGTATCCTCCCACAGCGCCTGCACACCCACTCCAAACGAAATCCAGCCGCTATTATGCTGCAGATGATTGACATCCTCAAAATAATAATCCACGCCGCTGCCATCGGTCGTTGTAGCCGTCGTAGCAACCATCTCAATCGAAGAAGATGATGTCGCTCTAGGCAGAGTCGCCCAGGTCATAGGGTCGGGCGTCGGCGGCCTCGGTGTCGTTGCAGAGGCAACATTAGACCAGCCGGTCTCCAGATGATTGGTCTTATTGCGTGCCTTCACCCTGTACCAGTATTTAGTGTTAGCAGTTAAGCCCGTATCCTCCCACCTCGCCTGCACACCCACTCCAAACGAAATCCATCCGCTATTGTGTTGCGGATGATTAACGTCCTCAAAATAATACTCCACACCGCTTCCATCGGTCGATGTAGCAGTCGTAGCCACCATTGCAATAGAAGTATCTGACGTTGCATAAGGCGGCGTCGCCCAGGTCATAGGGTTAGGCGTTGGCGGCCCGGGTGTCGTTGCAGAGGCAACAATAGACCAATCGGTCTCCAAAAGATTACCCTTATTGCGGGTCTTCACCCTGTACCAGTATTTAGTGTTAGCAGTCAGGCCCGTATCTTCCCACATCGCCTGCACACCAACCCCAAACGAAACCCAGCCGCTATTGTGCTGTGGATGATTGACATCCTCAAAATAATACTCCACGCCGCTGCCATCGGTTGTTGTAGCTGTCGTAGCCACCATCGCAATCGAAGAAGATGATGTCGCATAAGGCGGAGTCGCCCACGTCATAGGATTCGGCGTTGGCGGCGTCTGCGGCTTCCAGTTGGCACAAAGAACAGCAAAATCCTGAAAATCCACCGCTACATCTCTGTCGATGTCTTCAGCCAACGGCTTCTCATCAGATAACCACATCTGGGCTACAAGCATCAAATCGTTGTAATCAATCCACCCATCGTCATCTATGTCGGCAGCGTTGCCAACTTTATTTGCAGACATACTCGCTTCGGGCGTTCCGCCATAAACACCCTGATTTATCCGCCGGCCGTGCGGCCACAATTCCTCAGTCCAATCCGAAGCGGGGTAACCAGCGTCAATACAGGGGCTGTTTACATCATCCTTAATCCAGCCTACCGAAGGCGGGTTAGGATTCCATCTTCCCACTGCGGATTTAACGTGGTAATCACCATCATGCCAAACGTCGTCACTTGGGTCCGGAGTGCCTCTATTATCCCACCAGCCATTAACTATAAAAAGCGGATTCTCGACAATATCGCCCTGGCCGCGAGATGCGCCACTACCAAAGTTGCCGCCCTGGTTCCAGAAATCATTGAATGAATTATTGCAAAAGCCGTAAATGCCGGCTGCCTCACCCCCAACGAATATTTCGTTGAAGGCTATTATATTATTCCACACATATCCGGTGCAGTCACGGATTGCACCGCCGTAAACCGCCCTGTTGCCCACAATAGTGTTGTTATATATATAGCCGTTGCACCCATAAAGCCCTCCGCCGTCGAAGCTGATATTTCCCGAAATAATATTATGACTGATGTCACCCTGACAACTAAACAGACCGCCGCCCGCAGAATTGGCTATGTTCCCGGCGATAATATTACCGCTGATATTGCCGTTACAACCATATAATCCGCCCCCATAAAAAGAAGCATAATTATTTTTGATTTCGTTACCGGAGATTTCACCGTGACAAAGATACAAGCCGCCTCCAGAACCGCCGGTAGTCCGGGAGTTGTCTGAAATAATATTGTCGATTATCCTGCTATTCTGGTTTTGACACTCTGATATACCTCCATTGTTGTGCGATATACTGTTGCCGATGATGAGCCCGTTGCAAGAATATATGCCTGCCCCGCCATTCAGTCTTATCTTATTGTCCGAAATAATAGGGGCAGCAGCGCTTTGCCCATAAATACCCTCGCCCGGACAATTTTTGATAACGTTCTTGGAAATTGTCGGCGAGCTGCCGTAACAATTGATACCTCCTCCGGTGATGGTAAAACCGGTGAGCACAGAATTACTACCTTCGCCGAAATCAAACTTCACGCTGTCGCCGGAGCTGACGGTAATAATCGTTGTCGCCACAACAGTTGGATTGTTCGGGTCCGTGCTGGTAATAGTAACGGCCCTGCCATTGAAAACAAGGTTCTGAGTGTAAGTGCAAGGCGTAACCAAGATAGTGTCACCATTCGAGGAGGCGTTTATCGCATCCTGGATTTTAGTGAAGTTCGCACCGCCATTGCAATTAACCGTCCAAACCTTCGCTCGACTCCTGGCCGGATAGACCACTACCGCCAGCACAAATGCAAAGGTAAAAATAAATTTTTTCATATTCTTTCCCTATAACCTCCAATCTCCTATAACGTTATTTTATTATATTCTACCACAAAAATTCTACCAATTCAAGCCAAAAAGACCATTTTTCACCCTCTGACAGCAGAAAATTTCGGTCTAAACCCTCCCTTATATCGAAAAAACCCCCTTTCTCGGACTAACCCCGCGCCAATTGTCCGGACAAGAGCGACTCTTCGCCGGAGTTTCGGTCATAGACCCCATCGGGCGGTCAAATTGGTGTGGGGCTAATCGTTTTTGCCGTATAGCCACGCCGCATCACTGAACCGATAATCCACAATCTCATCAGACTTAAAAAACAGCCTGATTTCACGCTCCGCAACCGCTGGGCTGTCCGAGCCATGAACGAGGTTGTATCCCTTTGAGCAGCTCAAGTCCCCCCGGATGGTCCCAGGGCAGGCATCAAATCCAAATGTAGCTCCCATCATCTTACGGACCATCTCGACAACACCTTCCGCCTCCCAGACCATTACAAATGATGGCGATGAAGAAAAATATCTCACCAGGCCCTCGTAAAAAGGCTTACCTTTATGAACAGCATAAAGCCGTCTGGCAATCCACAGCGGGATTCGCATAAATTTCGCAGCAACTAACTTCAAACCTTTACTTTCGAATCTTGCGATTATCTGGCCTGCTAAATGCCGCTGTATGCCGTCAGGCTTGATGATGATTAGAGTGCGTTCTAACATTCGTATCGCGTCGCGAGTAGTTGGTATTTCGTTGCGGTCAGAGTTCAGAATAAAGGAAAAAGAAGTCATAACCTGCCGTAAAACGGCAGGCTAAATATTGATACTATCTGCTGGATGCTATCTTCAGATTCCTTCCGGGACAATATAAATCTCAACTCGCCTATTCTGCTGATTGCCCTTCTTGCCGGGTGCATTCGGTCCAATGGGCCTATACTCACTAAAACCGCGAACACTCATCCGCTTCTGCTCAATATTGTTTGTCGCCATCACATCCAACACGGCTATTGCCCTGTCGGCTGACAAATGCCAGTTAGTCGGATGCTGTGTGCGCGTTTCGGGCTTGAGAATCGGAATATCGTCAGTATGCCCGGCAACTATAATATCGAAATTCTTGCCCTCTTCGGAGTTCAGAATCCCGCTAAGTGATTTGACGGCTTCCGCCGCCGAAGATGCCACCTTGTCACTACCCTTCTCAAAAAGCAGGTCCGCCTTGAACTTCACTATCCCTGTGTTCGGGTCGAAGCTGACCAACTGCTCATTGGCCTTTGCAAAATCCTCCAGCTTTGCGCTAAGCTCAATAGGCAAAGGCGCACCTAAAAGCAGCCGTTTCTGCATCGAGGCAATTAACTCCTTCTTCTTGGCAAGGTCCTCCTCGAGCGCAGCAATTTTCGCCTGCAGTGTCTCTACCTCAATCCCACCTTTCGCTTGCGCATCAGCAAGCTGTCTCTTGAACTGTTCAATCTCCAGATTAGCAGCCTGAACCTGGCTTTCAAGCTCCGCTATCCGTTTTCGCTGGGTGTCGTTCTGGATTTTTAGGTCCTTTAGCTGCGAGTCGCAGCCGCTTGCAAACATTACACAAGCACATACAACAAAAACCCACCCAAGCCAAGAAAGTTTTAGCGCCCGCATTATTAACTCCTTTCCAAAATTCCAAATAATATCCTTTGACCTTCTTAGAATCTTTTATTCATCATTCCTTGTTCATTATCTACCAACTACGAACTAACCACTATAAACTATATTTCATTCTGCCTCACCAGGCAAATAAAACAGATTCCCACCAATCCGTCAAGCATAAAGTTAAGAAAATTTGGATAGGACTTAGAATTGATAACTCAGAACGTAGAATTCAGAATCACGAACCGCAAATCACAAATAAAAAAAGCCGTAAGCTGGCTGCTTACGGCCTGTCGGTTAAAACCTGTATTTTAGAATTAGAAAAAGATTTCATACAGGATTAAGGCGGCGGGCGGATGTGAGACGGTCCAAGGGGTTTCCTTGAAAGCTCGTTCTGGTCTGCCGGCTGGTGATTGAGCTTACCTGTCGGTTTCCACTCAATCCAGCAGACCGACAAAGTGAAAATAACTCTCCAGACTCCGCTATAAGAGCTTTTTGCTTTCATAATTTGGTCCCCCAAAGCTATTTTGTTGTATCGGCTTAAAGTGAATTTTTCCCTTAATTGAAGTCTTGCCCCAAGCCGGTTTGGAATGTTGAAATTGGAACTCAGAATGTAGAACTAATGACTACCGGTTATATGCAAAATGAAAGTGCACCACCCTGAATCGGTGTTTTCAATACTGATAACGGCTTTTTGGTAGTTACTTTGTTCTTTCGGTCAGGGCAATTGCCAACTGGCGAAGGATGTCAGCTTTTTTGTCAAAGGGTTCCAAAGCCGTCAGAGCATCATCTGTCAGCCTTCTCTCCCATTCTTTTGCCTTTTTCATTCCCACCACCGCCGGATATGTGCACTTGGCTGCCCTCGCATCCTTACCGGCGGTCTTACCCAACTGCTCACTCGACCCAGTTACATCAAGAATGTCATCTGCTATCTGGAAGCCCAAGCCGAGATTTAAGCCGTATTCACACAGACACTCGTATTCCTTCTTCCCTGCTCCGCCACAAATAGCCCCCATTGCAGCCGCACATCGAAACATCTTAGCCGTTTTGTTGAGATGAATATACTGCAAAATTTCTTCGTTGCCCGTGTTTCCCTCGGCTTTTAAGTCCGCCATCTGGCCCGCGACCATACCGCTTGGCCCAGCCGCCTCCGCAAGCTCACTAATCAACCTCGCCGTAATAGCCGGGTCGTCAATTTCTTTTGCCAGAATCTCAAACGCGAGCGTCAAAAGGGCGTCACCCGTGAGAATTGCTGTCGCCTCATCAAAGGCTTTATGGCAGGTCGGCAGCCCTCGCCGAAGGTCGTCATTATCAATTGCAGGCAAATCATCGTGAATGAGCGAATAAGTATGGACCATCTCGATAGCGGCGGCAGCTATCTGGGCATTGCGGCTTATCCCCGCCAAAGGCTTGCTGACAACTTCGCAGCTCCACAATACAAGTGCTGAGCGTATATGCTTGCCAGGTGCAAAAAGCGTATAAGACATTGCCTCCTTCAAGTCGTCATTTATTTGCCTGGAGGATAGCAGCTGCTTTAGAACGTAATTAATGAATTGCGCTTGTTTGCGTAATAGCGTGTCGAAATCTGACCCAACCGTCTCAATGGCTGACATAAATATTTCCTTTTTGAAATCCTGGCCCTGCACCATACGGTGCGGGGTTGTGTTTTTAACTCAGCCCTGTATTATATTTATTGTCGCAGATTTTTACAGCAAATTATGAACGCAAATATGGTTTTAATTCTGTCCAACATTGCCTCCGGAAAAGAAAGACTGCCGTCAACAGAAAACCAACGATTCAGAGGAATTTATGGTTGACGGCGGTAAAGATTGCGTGTAATGTCACAGTTGGCTATTATATTTTTGGTTAAAGGGTGAAATTGCTGAATAGCGTATAGGAATGTGGTTCAAGAAATGCAGTAAATCGGTATTTGTGGAGTTCCCTTAAAAACGCAGATTTTTAGTTGACCCCGTTAGAACGGAAAGCCGTTTTTCTAACGGGGTTGAGGAGAATTATTATGGGCACAGTAAACGAAATTTTAGGATTGGCCCTTTTGTTTGTTTTGATCTTGCTTTTGCCGTCGATTCGCATAATCGGGCCAACAGAAGTAGGCCTGGTGACAAAAAGGTTTTCTTTCAAGAAACTTAGAGAGGATAACCCTATCGCGTTTAAGGGAGAAGCCGGTTATCAAGCAGAGTTGCTGATGCCCGGCTGGAGGATTAAACTCTGGGTCTTGTATTCTGTGAAGAAATTTCCGTGGGTCCAAATTCCGGCTGGCCAGATTGGTGTTGTGATTGCTCAAGTTGGTCAACCTCTGCCGATAGGAGCAAAATCTGCTGCCTACAAAAATGAATTTGGCAATTTTACCGGCCTAAAACATTTTATTGAGAACGGCGGGCAAAAGGGCGTGCAGAGACCTGTTTTTTCTCCTGGAACATTGGTTCCAATTCACCCGGTCGCTTTTTTGGTGCTCACGAAAGACAAGACCTACGGCGTTCCAGTAGCTCCTGAGTTTCAAAGGTTAGCGGATAAAAGAGGGTTTCTGACACCAGCGTCGTTTGGCCTTGACCCCGGGCGATTAAATGTTGTGCGAATAGAACCTCAGCCAGGTAGAAGCGCGGATGGTCACTTAACTGATATTGTTGGGATTGTCACAACCTACGAAGGCCAGCCTTTGCCTCCAGGCAGTATTGCCGGCAGATTGGGAGGTTTTTCTGACATTGAAAATTTGGAAAGCCAGGGAGCTAATAATTCGCAGCTCATTGAGGCGGTGCTTGGAAGCCAAAATGAAAAACATAATAACTATCAGGACTTTCAGGCGTTTTTGGATAGTGGCGGCAGAATTGGCCTTCAACATGACCCTCTGCTTTATGGCGCTTACAACCTGAATCCCTTCCTTGTTTCTGTAGAGCTTGTTCCAATGTTAGTTGTTGAGCAGGGAGAAGTGGCTGTCATTAAGTCGTATGTTGGTTTGGTTCCTGAAGACACTTCCGGCGTCGAGTTTAAGTTCGGAACTTTGGTAAAGCCGGGACATAGAGGCATCTGGGAAGAGCCACTTAGAACTGGAAAATACCCCATAAATCCTCATTGTTATCAGGCAGAAATTGTTCCAACGTGCATACTGACGCTTAACTGGGCAGAAGCTGTTTCTCAAGCTCACAAGTTAGACCAGCACCTAAAGTCGATAGTCGCAAAAAGTTGCGAGGGATTTGTATTTACAATTGACTTGCAGGTACAGATTCACGTGGCTGATACAAAAGCTCCTAAAGTTATCTCTATTGTTGGAAGTATGGCTAATCTGGTCAGCGAAGTGTTGCAGGCGGCTGTTGGAAATCATTTCAGAGACAAAATGCAAAGCATGCCTGCTGTAAAATTTATCGAGACTCGTCAGAAAGTTCAGGAAGAAGCTTATGAACATATCAGAGGAAAGCTTGAGGATTATGAAATAGAAACAAAAGGCGTCTACATTCAGGATGTCATTCTTCCTGAAGCTCTCGTTGCGGTATTGACTGACAGGGAAATTGCCAACCAGCAAAAAGCAACATTTAAAATGCAAAGAGAAGCTCAAGACCAGCGAATTGAAACAGAAAAGGCAAGAGGAACTGCTGACATGCAGGCTGACCTTGCCAAGTCTCAGGTAGGCATTCAGATAAAAACAAACAATGCTAAAGCCCGGGAGGCTGAAGGCGGAGGTGAGGCCTCTTACATTGAAAAAACAGGTAAGGCACAGGGCGCACAAGTTGAGGCCGTTGGAATGGCGAGAGCCAAGGCTTATAGGGCCCAGGTTGAAGCATTAGGGCAGATGCCTACGGCTTTAGTAAACGTTGCAACTGTGCTTTCTGATGGTAAAGCAAAGTTTATGCCTGATGTATTGGTTACCGGCGGCGGAGGTAGTATTGATGGATTAGCTGCTGCACTCGTGAAATTTTTCAATACTCAGTTAGGACAAAAAACCGTTGCCCAAACTGAACCGGCATAAAAAGAATCCCGACAAGTCGGGACTGGTGAACACGTAACTGTCTCAAAACTGTCACTCTGAGTCCGGCACAACGGCTTTGCTGGCTATTGTGTTATATTTATCCAAGTTATGAACTCCAGTATGTTTTTAATCCTCGGCACCACTGCATCCGGCAAGGGGCAATTAGCTTTTGACCTGGCCCAAAGCCTCGGTGGCGAAATAATCAGTATCGACTCGATGAAAGTGTATTGCCGGATGGACATCGGCACCGCCAAGCCGCCCAGGGATGCCCGCCAGCGAATTAAATACCACTTAATTGACATAGTTGAACCCTCTGAATCCTTCAGCGTGGCAGCCTTCCTCGATGCTGCTCTTGAGGCAATAGAGCAGATAAAAAATCGCAACAAGCCCATCATCGCGGTCGGCGGAACTGCTCTCTACTTAAAGGCCCTGTTATATGGCCTTTTCAAGGGTCCAGGAACCGATGAACAGTTCCGTGAACAATTGCGGATGCGAGCGCAGACCGAAGGCCTGGCAGAACTGCACAGCGAGTTAACAAAAATTGACCCGGCAGCCGCCGACCGCATCAGTCTCAGCGATGCCAAACGCATAATCAGGGCACTCGAGGTCTATCATCTCACAGGCAGACCTATCTCAAGCCTTCAGAAACAATTCGCTGCTGAAAGGACTTTGCATGATTGGACGATAATCGGCCTGCGAAGAGAAAAAACCGACACTAACAGCCGAATAAACAAACGGGTTAAAAAGATGATTGCGGATGGCCTTGTCGATGAAGTTAATCGGCTGCTGGCCGAAGAAAAACCCCTGAGCAAACAAGCTCGATGTGCAATCGGTTACGCTGAGATAATCAACTATCTGGCCGGCCGGCAGACTTTGGAGGATGCAATCGAGCTTATAAAGAAGAACACCCGCCGTCTGGCGAAAGGTCAGCGAACCTGGTTCAAAACCTTCAAAAATGTCCACTGGCTCGACATCGCCACCGAAGACCCCCCGGAAAAAATCTTTAACCAAACAAAATCTCTATTAAGGTATCCAGCCGAAGATTGATTTTCGGCAGCATATCAGGTAAACTCATAAGGGTAAGTTAGATGCAAATGAATGAGACGCAATTATGGATATAGGAAACTTGAAGGCAACGCTCGATGGGTTAAAGACTCTGCCCAAGGAAACTGAATGGGTGGGGTTTAAGACAGCCGAAACCAATTTTGATTTCGACTGAGGGGTTTGTGAAGGTTGGCAAAAAGTATTGAATAATATCCGTCTGTGTCGCTATACTGATTATTGTGTCGATGGCAGCCTTACTTTCTTGTTATCCCTAAGGGATTTATCGGAAGGTTGGTATGTTTTTGCTTGCTGTTCATCAAAGTTGGCTGCCTGAAAAATGCGAAAGGTAGCTATTAAAATAAGCCGAATATAAAGTTATAGTACCGGTAGTAAAATGTTATTTGAATGGTTGTCATTGCGGGGTCTGAGAAGTGCACCTGTAATATTGCTGCCGTTGGAATTTAGATTGCTTCGCCCACCAAACAACGGTGGGCTCGCAATGACGTTTTGTTAAACGCTATGAGTATCGTAGGAGAATTAGTGTGAAGGCTAATGATTTACGGACAGGTATGGCTGTTACTCTGGATGGTAAGCTATATATATGCGTTCAGGCAGTTCACGTGACGCCTGGAAATTTGCGCGCGTTTGTGCAGGTTAAACTGCGCTGTCTGGCGGACGGCATAATAATCGAAAAACGGCTCCGCTCCACCGAAGAGCTTAACGAGGCATTCCTCGACAAACGTGATATGGAGTATCTTTACTCTGACGGTTCGGGCCACGTCCTTATGGATAACCAATCCTACGACCAGGTTAATATCCCTGCTGATTTGGTCGGGGACTCCGCAAAATTCCTCAAGCCCAATACGCCTTTGACCACTTTGATACACGAGGGTAACATCGTTGCGATAGAGCTGCCGAAGGTGGTCGAGCTGACGGTTACAGAAACAACTCCGATGCCGAGGGGGGCGACAGCGACAAATCAAATGAAAGAAGCTGTTCTTGAAACAGGACTGAAAACTCGCGTCCCGCCGTTTATTGAAGTCGGCGAAGTTGTCCGTATCAGCACCGAAGACGGCTCATACGTCGCCAGAGCAAAATGAGCAGATAAAATCTGTGTTAGGTCTCGCTCTTTCTTCCCATGCAAAACGAGGAAATACAAGCAAACGCTGGATGCGTGTTTTACCTGATGACGCTTTTATACGGGTTCAGCTCGGTTGCCTATGAGTCTGCTTATTTTCTTCAAAAGATTGTCTAATAAAGGGTGTAGATGTCTCCAACTTTTGGAGGGTGTCTATTCTAACCTCAACATCACCAGTTCCCCAGTGGCCTATGTTCGAAACGTCACGGACATAGTCAGGTGGGTTTTCTAAACGCGAGTAATTCAGCTTTAACCAGATCCGAAGCCCACTTTTCTGAAGATGCACACAGCAGAAGATATCCTTACCATGTGCGTAGCTAACATACTTCTTGAGGTACCTTTTTTCTACACTTGTTGGGCCCAATTCCCTGCAAAACTTATCAAGCATCCGAAACAGTTCTACAACCTCTCGTGGTTTCCCTTTTATGTGGTGGTCTTCCCCGTAATCTTTTGCCCTTATGTGTTTTGGACCGGTCTTTTCCGAATATTTGTCACAAGGATAGGTTGGAGATACCTCAACCTCCGACGACGGAGCCCATAGTCTTTTGAGGGCTGCCTGTATTTGTGTGGGCTTAATTGACTCGTCAGCGACAGCTGACCGGATAATTCTGATCAATTTGGACGGTGGATCTTGAAAAAGTTTATCCAGAGCCTTGCGAATTTTCCCAGTGGTAAACACCTGCTCTCCAATTTCATCAAGAATCCCCTTTGCCATCGCGTCTCTCGAGAAACGGTTGAATTGTTCCGCAATTTGTTCAACTGACCTGTCTTCAGATTCTTTGGGATCTATTGAAACTTCGAAAAGTAGCTTGTCTGGGGCCTCTGCTTTTTCCGTACTTCGGTAGACCTTGTAAATGACACCGTTAGTCAAGATGCACCACTCAACGCCAGCGTTCGCTGCGTACCCGACTACCTGTGTAATAGATTTAACTTCTGTAAGCGGATCATTCAATGGTTTGGCTTCTATGAATAGAACCGGTTTGCGATTTATTTTCGGCGCATAGTCAACCGCTTTTCCATCAATCGTTGGGTATTCAAGTTGCACCTCATCAGTATCTCTTACGTCCCAACCAAGAGACTGTAATAGTGGGTCTACGAATATTGTTCGTGTTGGATACTCCTTTAGGTCTTCTTTTCGGTACCGGTCGAGCTTTGAGCGAAGGTTTACAATACACGAAACGATGTCCTTCATTTTTCCACCTCTTTCCGCTTTCGGTAGCTTTTTCTCTACAAATCAGTGTATAACCTTATTGAGTGGATAAGTTATTATGCCTGAGGCGCCGGCGCGTTTGAGGGCGGGGACGAGGGTGCGTTCGATTTTGTCATCAATAATCACTTCCAGCGCAATGTAATCGGGGTCAGCCAGACTCGAAATGGTCGGGCTTTTTTCAGCAGGGAGAATCTTGAGGACGCGGTCGAGGTCTTTCTTTCGGACGTTCATTTTCAATCCCACCTTGTTGCGGGCCTCAATAGCAGCATTAAGTAGTATAGAAATATTTTCTATTTTTTCCTTTTTGAATTTATCCTTCCAAGATTGCTTATTTGCGATAAGTCTGCTTGTGGATGTTATCACGGTATCAATTATCCGCAGGTTATTTGCGCGCAGGGAGGCGCCGGTCTCGGTAAGCTCAACTATAGCATCGACCAGGCGGGCCTTTACCTCGGTAGAGCCCCAGCTAAACTCGACCTTTACATCGATGTTTTTATCTGCGAAGTATTTTTTTGTTACATTGACCAGCTCGGTTGCGATGATACCGCCGTGCAAATCAGCAGGCGACTTGACCTTTGATTCTTCAGGAACGGCCAGGACCCATCTGGCGGGGTTGCTGGTAGTTTTACTATACGGCAGTTCGCAGACATCCACGACATCGCAGCTACTTTCCATTATCCAGTCATAGCCTGTGATGCCTGCGTCGAGGACGCCGTCCCCGACGTATTTGCCCATTTCCTGGGCCCGCAGCATAACAAGATTGATTTGCTCATCATCAATTCGAGGCAAATAGCTTCGTTCGGAGTCCAGAATGTGGAAGCCGGCTTTGCGGAAAAGTTTAATCGTTGCCTTTTGCAGGCTGCCTGTGGGAATACCTAATTTTAATATTTGTTCTGGCATCTTAAACCTTAAGAAAAGTTGTTTCGTTTTTTATGTTTCAGTTTCCTGCTTTACTGCTTCAGTTGATGCTCTCGGTTGTGTTTTGCAAGCAGCTTTTTTCCTTTCCGTGCTTCTCTTGCTGGATTCGCTTGTGCGGCGCAAAAGGGTATAAAACTCATAAGCATTTGGGGCCGGGGTTTGTTTAGCCAAAAAGCCTGCTATCTGTTCCTGGTCGGCGTTGGGGTTAACCAGCTTGTTGTGTCTTAAGAACTCAATCATTGTCTGCGTCAGCGGTATAGCGTGCCCCTGCAGCGCAGTAAGCATACAATAATCGACCACAAAGCGGCTGATATCATTTATTTTTTCGATGACGTGTCTGGCCGGGCGCTTACCGATTTTCTTCAGTGCCTCCAGACTAATTTTGTGGTATCCGTCGAATATAGCTTTCAAAACTTTGATAAGTGACGAAGCTATCGCTCGTGTAACGGATGAGCTTTCACCGAGGACTTCAATAATCTCTTTGGGTCGTGAAACACGCAAATCGTTCAAATCAACAAAATGTTCAGCCAATCTTTTCATCGCAGCTTGAGCGGCCGCCTCAGTTATATTCTCGGCAATGATTCCGTAAACCAGTGCGTCCACAGGCTCCTCATAGACAACCTTTTCAACTTTTGGATATTTAGGTTTCAGTGAGCGATATAACCGCAGCACTTTCTTGGAATATTCCTTACTATTTTTCATAAAAGCCTTAAAAGGAAGATAGAACTATTTACCATTTTAACACTTTATTGCTCGGGTGTGTTACTGTGCCGGTCTTTCTTTTCCATTTCACTGATTGCCTGGTCTATAAGTTTTAAAGTTTCCAGTGTTTTTTTGAATTTGTCATCTTTGTAAAAATGCAAAACAGGACAGAATTTAATCCGGAGCTTATCAGCCAGCAGAGATTGTATTCTGCCCTTTGCGTGCTCTATTGCAATGAAAGTTTTGTTCTCTGCTGCACAATTTTTGCCCAGGATGCTAATATACACATTGGCACTGCGTAAATCAGCAGCTACATCAACCCTCGTAACGCTCACCAATCCTTCGATACGAGGGTCGTTAAGATGATTGCGGATAGCATCGCTGGTTGCTTCCTTTATCATGCGAGCTACCCTTTCCTGCCTTCGGGTTGTCATAATTAGTCGTTAATATTCAGTAGTTAACGCCCTCAACATTGAAATGTGGACTTAAGCTCACAGAAAATTACCTGCTTGGGCCGGGCCCAAGCAATTTACCTGCTACCGATTGACGGCTGCTATTGAAGAGTTCTGGCTACCTTAATGATTTCGTAGAATTCAAAAACGTCATCGAGTTTAATATCGTCAAATCCTGCTATCTTAATGCCACATTCCAGGCCTGCTTTGACTTCACGGGCATCGTCTTTGAAATGCTTGAGGGATTCAATACTCAGGCTGTCTTTTAGCACAATGTTGTCACGTATCAACCGCGCCTTGGCATTTTTATTTACTTGTCCGCTGCTAACGTAGCAGCCGGCCACTGTGCCGATGCGTGAAACTTTGAAGGTTGCCCTGACGGTCGCCCTGCCGATAATTTTCTCCTGCTCTTGTGGCTCAAGTAAGCCGGTCATAGATTTTTGCAGGTCTTCGGTTATGCGATAGATAATGTTGTAGAATCTTATCTCAACGCCTTTGGTTTCTGTCATTTTGGCTACGTGTTCTTCGGCAACCACGTTAAAACCAATTATGATGGCGTTTGACGCCTCAGCGAGCACAACGTCACCTTCTGTAACGCCGCCGGTTGCTGCGTGCAGGATATTAATCTTTACTTCATTGGTGCTGAGCTCAGAAAGATATTTCTTGAGGACATCGACAGAACCCTGCACATCCGCGCGGAGGATAAGACTCAATTCTTTGGTCTTTCCGGCTTCCATCTGAGTAAACAGGTTATCGAGAGTTACCTGCGTTCGTGTGACAAGCGAGTTTTCTCTCAAACGAGTCTTATTTTGCTCAGCGGCGGCCTTAGCTTTATTGATGTCGTCCAGGCAGTAGAACCTGTCACCTGCCTGGGGTACGCCGTCCAGGCCCGTTATTTCAACCGGCATAGGGCTTGTAGCTATTTTGATGCTTTTGGTGAAACTGTCTTTCATTGATTTGACTCTGCCGCAGGTTGTGCCGGCCAGTATTATGTCGCCCTTATCGAGGTGTCCTTCCTTAATCAAAAACGTTGCTGCCGGACCACATTGTTGCGATATTTTGGCTTCGACGACCCATCCTGTTGCCGGGATTGTGTCGTCGGTTTTAAGCTCAAGCAATTCAGAGACGTAATCGAGGGCTTCGAGCAAATTATTTATGCCCTGACCTGTAATGGCGCTGGTTTTCACAACTTCCGTCTGGCCTCCCCATTCGGTCGGCGCGAGGCCTTGCTCAGCGAGCTGAGCATAAATACGATTTATGTCGCAGCCGGGCAGGTCTATTTTGTTTAATGCCACGATAATTGGAACTTTCGCAGCTCTGCTGTGAGCAATTGCCTCAATGGTTTGGGGCATTACGCCGTCGTCGGCAGCAACGACCAGCACAACGACATCAGTCATATTAGCGCCTCTGGCCCGCATAGCCGTAAATGCCTCGTGTCCAGGGGTGTCGAGGAATGTTACCGTCTTGCCGTCCCAGGTAACCTGGGAGGCACCGATGTGCTGGGTTATGCCGCCTGCTTCGTGGGCAGCTACTTGCGTCGAGCGAATTTTATCAAGCAAGCTGGTTTTGCCGTGGTCAACGTGGCCGAGCACCGCAGCGACGACGCCGCGTTTTTTGAGATTGGTTTTAGAACGTTGCTCGAATTCGTGTTGTATTTGTTCCTCCAGAGTGGTTCTTTTCTGCACTACCAGCTCGGTATCGAATTCAAGTGCAATCAGCTCAGCAACATCCTTTGCAATAGGCTGATTGACTGTGGCTATTACGCCGTGCTGCATCAGCTTGCTGATAATGTCGGACGATTTAACCGCCAGAGCTGCGGATAAATCCTTTACAATAATCGGCTCGCTGACGAGAGCTTTTTGAGGTCTGACAGCAACAGTAGTTTCGCGTTTGGTTTTTGCAGCGATTTTTCGCAGAGGTCTTAACCTCATTCCCTCGCCGCCAGCGGCAATAAGTCGGGCTTGCCTTTCTTCGATATCCCTTTGACGCCATTTCAGAGTTGATTTGGGTCTTTTTGCAGTATCAACGTCCCGGTCGTCTCGCTGTCGCCCATGGGTCCTGTCTTTGATTCGCTTTGGCGGCCGCTTCTTATCTTTGGTAGAAACCGTGGCAGGTTCGTCCTGCTCATCCTGGTCATACATTAACGGCTCGGTGATAGGCAGGTTGTATCTTTCTCTCGATTTGGGTTTGGGTCGATATACCGGCTCAGGCGCCTCAATCCGAACAACTTTCGGGCCGGTCAGGCGAGCCGGTGCCGGCTTTTTCAAAATTGGACCCGCGGGCATTATCACTTCCGGCTGCGGCTTTTTCGGCTCAACAGTTACCTTTTGTTCCGCCGGCGGCTGCTCTATTACCGGTGCTGGAGATGGGGCGCTGACTTTAGGTTCCTCGGCGGTCGCCACCGCTGCTACTTGCTGCTCAACCGGTTTAGCCTCTGCTACAGCGGGCGGCATTTCCACCGGCTTAACAGGCTCGGCCACTGGCTCCGGCTGTTCAGCTTTCTTGACTTTTACTTCGGGCTGTTTGCGCTTGGGCTTCTTTTTGATTCGGACCTTTGACAAATTCACCTTCTCTGCGGTCTCAACCGTTGTGACGTTCTCGCTCTCGCTAAACCACTCGCGAATGGTGGCTGCCAGGCCTGCTGATATCACTGCCATATGGTTTTGAACATCCAGACCTTCATCCTGGCACTTCTTGACGATGGCCGAGCTTTTTACACCAATTTCATTGGCCAAAATATAAACTCTTGTAGTAGGCAAAATAATCTCCAATTCTGCAGAGGTCTTTTCTGTCGGCTATTGCCCGAGCTTCTAAAAGAGCTTTTCCGTAGCCGGCAGTCGGGCAAAAAGGACCTTGCTTATTGTTGATTATCAACTATTTTTGCTTGCTGCTGCAGAATACTTTCTGCCTGTTTTTGTTTTGGTTCGGTAGCCAAAAGCTTCACTTCTTTTACCGCTGCAGCAACCAATCTTTCAGCGAGCTCAGGGTCAAATTTCAGTTCATTGATAAGAGGCTCAACACCTACATCATCGAGGTCCAGAATGGATATAACACCCAGAGCTATCAGCTTGTCAACCAGAGCATCATCGGCGCCATCAATACCCTTGACACAGTTTGTTAATCGTTCAATACCCTGATTATATTCGTCCGGCGTTAGTATATCGATGTCCCAACCAGTCAATCGTGCAGCTAATCGAACGTTCTGGCCGTGCTTTCCTATAGCCAAACTAAGCTGGTCTTCTTCGACAACTACGGTTGCGCGTCCCAATTCAAAACAGAGGGCAACTTCGCTGGCCTTTGCCGGCATCAGCGCATTTGCCACCAGGACCTGCGATGACTCGTTCCAGCGGACAATATCTATTTTTTCGCCGCCGAGTTCGTCAACTATGTTTTTTATTCTGCTGCCTCGTACTCCAACACAGGCCCCCACGGGGTCAACCTTCTCATCGTATGAGATAACGGCGACTTTGGTTCGGTAGCCTGCCTCTCTCGCTAGCGCCCGTATTTCAATGATTTTTTCATTAATTTCCGGCACCTCCAGCTCAAACAGTCGGCGTATAAAGTCAGGATGAGTGCGAGAAAGAATAACTTTGACCTGGTTTGAAGTTTCCTTTACATTAAGAATCAGGCATCGAATTCTTTCGCCGGGCTTATGCGTCTGGCCTGCTATCTGCTCGCCTTTTGGTATATACCCTTCGGTCCAGTGGTCCAGATTTACAATGAGCGTCCCGCCTTCATATCGGACGACCGTGCCACTTATGATTTCGCCTTTTCGCTGGCTGAATTCGGTGTAGATACTATCCCGCTCATCTGCCCGTATTTTCTGTATCATCACCTGTTTGGCAACCTGGGCGGGGATTCGACCGAGCTGTGTTATATCAATCTGTTTATTATCTTTGAAGGCAGTAATTTGTCCTGTTTCGCGGTCGATATGAACCGCTATATTTTCTTGCGGCTCGCCAAAATGCTTTTTCGCCGCCGAGACCATAGCCTCTTCGAGGTCTAAAAATATCGCCTCCTTGTCGATATTCTTATCTCTTGCGATATTGTCCACAATTCTCAGCAATTCCTGGTTCATTGTTCTTTCTCTTTTTTTATTACAACAAGAGCAAAAAAAAGTGGAAACCTTCCGAAGTTTCCACCTCTCAAGGTGAGCCGCCATAGAAGCGGACTCACAACACGCCAAGAACGAACGAAGTTATAGTTTACACTTATACTACATCATTCTGCCTCCGGTAGTAGAAACCTCGTTCATTTCCGGATGTCCGAAGCAGAAACACTGATTCTCAAGCCATCCGAACAAAGCGCGGCTGCGCAGCCAAATTGTCCATCTACCGTGCACTGTCTGTTAATCCTGTCAAAATTGCTTTAAGCATCTCTACAGTAAAGTTAGCTTTGGCAGCCGATAATCATTATAGCCAAACTTGTTATAATAATCGTCAAAGGCGTTAATAGCAATAATTTTCTTATCAAATTTCTATGATTTTTGGTGTATCGAAAGCCTGCTAAATACCTGCAACGGCTTCGAAACCGCAAAAGTCTTTGTAAAAATCGCATTTTTTGCAGGCAAATGGCTTTTCCAGATTCCCATATAATAATTAGTTTTTTCACCATTTTAATCAAGTTTGCCAAATTCTCCTGTTTTTATAGGTCGGCTTGGCTGGGTTTATCTTTGGGTTCAACCATGACCAACGGCAATTATTTTTACCGGTTCTGGATGATATCCTTACTTCTGTGATAAGTCTCTTTGAGATACCCCCTATGGGGGGGAGGATTCATCCTTGAGTCTTCCAAAAAAGACCTAATGGTTTCTGGAGGACTCAATTTTTTCAAGGATTTTTTGGTCGCGGCAGGGGCTTTCTCCCCAGTCACTGCCAGTTGCCTTTAGCTTACTATAGTACCCGTCAGTAATACATCTATTCCTCACAAGGAGGATACGATGTTCCCTTCCTCTCACGATAAAACTTGGAGCCTGTGAGAAACGCGGGCTAACCATTTTTTCATCGTAAATTTACCCAACTGCCCAAAAAATTTCTAAATGAGTTAATAATTGTGTAGAGGAAGGTTTGACTTGCACGTTATTTTTTATTGATTGCACGGTGAGTTTCGGTAGAATTCTACACATTGTTTTGAGCAAAACCTGAATGAAAAGAAGTTTAAGGAAGAGGTGAAATGGTCGGTGGTGCGAACCGGCCTCACCTTCCAGCAGGATGTGCAACTTGCAAAAGTAACTATAGTGTGACAATTGTAAGATAGTGCAAGTAATCTTATTGCGATGCCGAACGGCTTTTCACGCAGGGTGAGCTTCCTAAGAAAAAGGTATCTTATGCGGTTAATTTTGGTTGATAGATTCGAGGAAATTAGAAGAAATTTTTATCCCATTGCATTAAACCGTACATTGTGGGAACTGCGATGCGGTATAAGCTCACTCGGTGAAAAACTTATAGCTAAGACGGGCGCAAGCGACGTGGCTTATTTTGTGCCCGACTATATGGCTGAAGCATACCAGGCAAAAGTGAAACATCCGGTCAATGACCTGTCTATCTTAAACGAAAACGACCTGCTTATCGTGGACCCGCTGGTAAAGTGTCAGGACTTAAGCATTCCAACTGGTAAAAAAAGCGAAGTCGGCCTTGACCAGGATGGAAGGATTCTATATGCCCGCATAACTTCGGGTGAGTTGAAAGGCATTGTTTTCAATGATGTTGTCGAATTTTTGGAGGCAGCCAAAGCAAAGTTGCCCAATGTATTGTGCACACTTAAAACGTGGCGATATATCTGGGAGCTTATCCTGGCCAACACCGACCAGATAACCGAAGACTTTGTGGCGGCAGGGCAAAATGGCATCGAAGGAATAGTTGAGCAGCCCAGCGCCATTCGAGGCGGCAAAAAAGATGTGTATATTGCTCAGGGTGCGGTCGTGCATCCTATGGTGGTTATCGATGCTGAATATGGGCCAGTCTATATCGACCAGGGCGTCCAGATACAACCATTTAGTCGAATTGAAGGCCCTTGCTATATTGGAAAAGACTCAATTCTCACCGGTGCAAATTGTCGTGCAGGCAATTCGATTGGGCCTGTATGTCGGATTGGTGGAGAGGTTGAGGGGTCAATTATTCACGGCTATTCCAACAAATACCACGAAGGCTTTATCGGGCACAGCTACATCGGCGAATGGGTCAATCTCGGTGCACTTACCACCAATAGCGACCTTAAAAACGATTACTCAACCGTTTCAATAATGCTGGACGGACGGCGGCCTATCGATACCGGCTCAACAAAGGTAGGGTCTTTAATAGGAGACCACGCTAAGACTTCTATCGGAACATTGTTAAACACCGGCTCCTACATCGGAGCTATGACCGTCATCCTTGCAACAGGCAAACCATTGCCAAAATTTATTCCGTCTTTTGGATGGTTTGTTGAAGGCATCGTTACAAAAGGTTTCGGCAAAGCAAGATTATTCGAGACGGCTAAAATAGTGATGAGCAGACGCGGCTGCAAATGGTCTGCCGCAGAGCAATCTATGTGGGAAGCTGTCTATGCGATAACAGCACAGCAGCGAGAAATAGCGATTGAAAAAGGCCGTAGAGCACTGTCAAGATAATAGCATAATAGGAGAACAAATAATGGCAACAGTAGAAGACCGAGTGATAGCAGTTACAGCCCGGGTTTTGAAACTAAATCCCGATGAAATCAGATTGGAGGATAGCTTCACGGAAGACCTGGGAGCGGAAAGCATCCAATCCATCGAGCTTGTCGCTATGTTTGAGGAAGATTTCGGCATAGAAATGGATGAGGACGCCGCCCTCGCAGTGCAAACGGTTGGCCAAGCAGTTGAATTTATTACCAATGTCTGTAAGCGGCAGGGTGTTGATGTAGAAGAGTAATCCTTAACACAAAAGGTGAAAGGACTTGAAATGGAAAAAATGAAGAAACATCCAGCCAGAGCTTACAGGCTGGTTGACGCAATAAGACCAAATTTGCTGGAGGAAATTTTTCCTTATGATTTGCCGCCGCTAATTACTTTTGATGGTCCGGTGGTTGAGTATATTGGCGGCAAACCGGTAGAGTTTGATTTCAGAACTGTTAAGGATAGAGACATCGTCATAACGGATACCACATTCCGCGATGGCCAGCAGGCCGGCCCGCCATATACAGTTGAGCAAATGGTGCGCATTTACGACTTGATGTCACGGCTTGGCGGCCCAAACGGTGTAATACGGCAAACCGAATTTTTCCTTTATACCAAAAATGACCGTGAGGCACTGGACCGCTGCCGGGCGCTGGGCCACAAGTATCCTGAATGCACCGGCTGGATTCGAGCTGTAAAAGGAGACTTCCAACTGGTCAAAGATGCCGGCTTGAAAGAAACAGGAATGCTGACAAGCTGCTCCGACTATCATATCTTTCACAAATTGAAATTCCGCAGCAGAAAAGAGTGCATAGACAGTTACTGCCAGGTGGTGGACGCAGCGTTCGAGACCGGTGTTAGACCGCGATGTCACCTCGAAGACCTGACTCGTGCGGACATCGAAGGATTTGTTCTTCCATTCGTGGATCGCTTGATGGAAATGAGCCGCCTGGTGCCGCAAGAGCTATCCGTAAAGATTCGATTATGCGACACAATGGGTTTCGGCATCAGCTATCCGGGAGCCGGGCTGCCCAGAAGCATTCCCAAGCTTATATACAAGCTCAACAAGGAATGCGGCGTGCCGAGCGACCGCCTGGAATGGCACGGCCACAATGACTTCCATAAAGTGCACATCAACGCAGCGACGGCCTGGCTATATGGCTGCGACGCCGTCAACACAACGCTCTTCGGATTCGGCGAGCGGACAGGCAACCCGCCTCTGGAGGCTGCAATTTTTGAGTATATAGCACTCAAAGGCGACTTGTGCGGCATCGATACAATGGCAATTACCGACCTTGCTGACTATATGCGCTCCATCGGGCAGCCTATTCCTGATAATTATCCGTTCGCTGGCAGGGCATTTAATACGACGCGGGCGGGTATTCACGCCGGCGGGTTGCGCCAGGATGAGAGGATATACAATATATTCGACACCACAAAGCTCCTCGGCCGTCCGCCCCGCGTTGCCATTACCGACAAGAGCGGCGCCGACGGTGTGGCTCACTGGGTGAACGAATTTTTCGGTTTGAAAGGCGATGACCGAATTAACAAAATCAAGGTCCACAGGTTGGCACGGTGGGTCATTGACCAATACGAGAGCGATGGTCGCCTCACGGCTATCAGCGACCAGGAGCTTGAAGCAAAGGCCAAAGAATTCTTCCCTGATTACTGGGAAAAATATAAAGCCAACCAATCAAAGTAACAAAATGCAGCTTTGCCGGCTGTGAAATATCGAATTGACAAAACGGTTCAAGTTGTATATACAATAAGTTACGAAATCGAAAGGAGCATACTGTGACAAACAATAAAATTGTAACACGACGTCAGTTCTTGAAAAGCTCTATCGGCGTAGCAACCGCTTTTACGATAGTTCCCAGACACGTTTTGGGTGGAGAAGGTAACACGCCGCCCAGCGAAACAGTCGGCGGTGTGCTAATCGGCTGTGGGGGACGAGGGTCAGGAACATTCGAAGCAATGGGACTTAACGCAAAACTCCTTGCCTCCTGCGATGTGAGGTTCCTCGACCGTGCCGATAACAAAACAATCTACACCGACTTTCGCAAAGTGCTGGAGCGCAAGGATATTGACGTAGTAGCGATTGCCACCCCGCCGCACTGGCACGCACTGATTTCCATCGCTGCAATGGAGGCCGGCAAAGATGTCCTCTGTGAAAAACCTATGACACGATTCATCGCAGAAGGCCGCGCCGTAGTCGAGGCAGAGAAACGATACAACCGCATATTTCAAGTAGGCACCTTCGGACGGTTCGGCGAAAGACAAAAAAAAGAGAGCATCCTGATTCACAAAATTATCAAAAGCGGGCTATTGAAAAAGTGCGAGGCCGTCTCTATTAAGCAAGGAGGCTTTAAGGTTAAAGAGTGGAGCGGCAAGGTCAATTCGCAGCCTGAACCGATACCACCCAGTCTCGACTGGGATATGTATGTCGGGCCATCGCCGATGAAACCTTACCATAGACACCGCACAGGTGGAACGCATCGCGGCTATTGGGACTACGAAGGAGGCGGCTTATCCGATATGGGCCAGCATTATTTCGACCCCTTCCAGTGGACATACGCGAAAGATGACACAAGCCCGGTTGAGATTGAAGCACACGCCCCGCCTGCACATTCGGATGCCTGTGGAATGTGGGGCTGGGTGGAGCTAAAATACGCAGACGGCCTGACGCTCGTTTTTGACAGCGGAGAGTGGGGCCAGCCATATAACCGCAAAGAGTCTCGTGGCGTCCGTCTAAATGACCTCGATGAGGAAAGCCGTAAGAAAATCGAAGTAATGCCGGACCCGGAACCTCTGATAAATTTTGCAGAAGCTGTCAAGACCCGTAAGCAACCCGGCGGCCACGCTGAGGCGGCTCACCGCTGCGCAACGTTGCTTCACCTGGCAAACATCGCCATCAGAACGGGCCGAAAAATCCGCTATGACCCCGTCAAAGAAGAAATCATAGGCGACCAGGAAGCCAATCGACTGGTCAATCAGCCAATGAGGGCGCCCTGGCACTTATAACCTTCAAATACACATCGAGTGTAGAAAGGATTTTGTAATGAGCGAACTATCATCAGCACTGCTCGAACTTGTCAATAAGCTCCCCGACCCAGATGAACAAGGGATGCTCTCAAATATAGACAAGCAAGTTGTTGAAAACGTCATCACCGAGATACACAAAGGCGGCCGCGACAACATCGTCGGCCTGATTGATATGCTCGTTGAGCCTGGTAAAGGCGATGATGTCAAGCCTCGATATGCACTTCACTGCCTGGCGGTCTATGTATGCAAATTGCAGAATAAAAACCAGCAACAAACATTCACCACGACCCTTGCCTCACAGCTTGGCGATAATCGACCAAAAGCAGTGCAGTCTTATGTCATTCGGCAGTTACAGGTAGCCGGCGGCAAAGAAGCTGCTTCGGCCCTCGGCAATCTATTGTGCGACCAGGACCTTTGCGAAGATGCGGCCCAGGCGCTGGTCGCTATTGGCGATGGCGCCGCCGAGCAGTTTCGAGATGCGCTGCAAAAGGCAGCAGGCAAGTGTCGCCTGACCATTGTGCAGAACCTCGGCGTAGTCCGTGACGCTAGGTCGGCCAAGTTATTAAGACAGATTGTCAGCGATACCGACAGAGATACTAAGCTGGCTGCAGCCTGGGCATTAGCAAACATCGCTGATACCGGCTCGATAGATACCCTGCTGAAAGCAGCGGACACCGAAAACCCCTACGAAAGAATCAAGCTCACACAGGCCTGTTTGGTCCTTGCCGAAAAACTTCTAACGGCCGGCAAAAAAAATGAGGCGGCAAAAGTATATACCTGCCTGCGTGACACCCGGACGCAGAAAAGTGAAAAATACGTGCGCGATGCAGCCGAAAAAACCCTGGCAGCAATTGGCGAGAGGTAAATGGCACGGTGGAAAAGACCCCGCCCTAAATGTTAGTATAAAATCAGCAGTAATGCTTTCTGATGCAATAAAAGCACTTGAGAGTTCAATTAGGGCGGGGTTGACTTATGACGAATCAAAAGATAGGATTATCCTGTCACTAAACAAAAACGTGGTTTCAGGAAAGTAAAGTTCGCCCCGTTAGAAAAAAAAATGGCAGATATGTCTTCGCCGAATCCTGCGGCAATTTCTAACGGGGCAAGGAGTCTATG
>CAYWXK010000013.1:0-4574 GCA_964462515.1 uncultured Pirellulales bacterium | reverse complement strand
CAGATATGTCTTCGCCGAATCCTGCGGCAATTTCTAACGGGGCAAGGAGTCTATGTTATGCAAATACCGCAAATAATTATGGCACAGGCCGCACTTCAGGCCGTCGATTGGATTGTGATTGCAGCATACTTCGCTATTTTGCTGGGCATTACCTGGTGGGTAGTCCTCAAAAGCAAAGACACCGCTGACGATTATTTCCTTGCCGGACGAAACCTGGGATGGTTCGTTATAGGTGCGTCCATCTTTGCCTCCAACATCGGTTCTGAGCACGTGGTCGGTCTGGCCGGGTCAGGCTGCACCGACGGCGTCGCAATGGCCCATTACGAGCTGCACGCCTGGTGCCTCCTGGTGCTGGCCTGGCTATTCATACCATTTTATACCCGCAGTCTCGTATTCACTATGCCAGAGTTCTTAGAGAAGCGGTTTTCGCCAACAGCCCGCTGGGTCCTCTCTATCATTTCCCTCGTGGCCTACGTGGTAACGAAGCTGGCTGTTGGCATCTTTGCAGGCGGCGTGGTCTTCGCCGTCCTCCTGCCGGAGGCTAAGCTCAATATAGGCGGCTATGTGCTCGATGCCTTCTGGATTGGCTCGGTGGTAGTCGTGGCGATGACCGGCCTATACACGGTACTCGGGGGCTTGAGGGCCGTCGCCTACACAGACACCATACAGACAGTCATCTTGGTAGCCGGTTCTGCGCTGGTAACCATCTTCGGCATAAGCAAGTTAGGCGGGTGGGAAAAACTACGTGAACTGTGCGGTTCCCAGATGTTCAACCTATGGCGGCCCTTGGTCCCGGCTGGTATGAAGGGCACGTGGGCGCCGGTCCTCGAGGCAAACCGTATGGCCTGGTATTTCGACGCCCCTCACCATTTCCCCTGGCTGGGTATGCTCTTCTGCGCGCCAATCATTGGCCTGTGGTATTGGTGCACGGACCAGTATATCGTGCAGCGGGCGCTCGGCGCACCCAATGAAACCATCGCCCGACGCGGCAGCATTGCCGCCTCATTTATGAAGCTCCTGCCGGTTTTCATATTCATCATACCGGGGATGATTTGCTTCGCAATAGCCAAGAGCGGGCAAGTGCCGGGCCTCTCAGGCCTCGTAGTGGACGGTAAGCCGGTCGAGGACCAATGCCAGGCGGCCTTCCCCTTGATGGTCAACAATATCCTGCCTGTGGGAATACGCGGCCTCGTTGTCGCCGGCCTGCTTGCCGCTCTTATGAGCTCGCTGGCTGGCGCGTTCAACGCCTCCTCAACCCTATTCACTATGGACTTGTACCAGAAATTCCGGCCCAAGGCCACCCAGCATAAATTGGTCTGGATGGGCCGCGTGGCAACCACAGTAATGGTCCTCATCGCCCTCCTCTGGATACCGGTAATACGCGGCCAGAGAGGATTGTATTTCTACCTCCAGGCCGTCCAGGGCTATCTTGCGCCACCGATTTTCACCGTGTTTTTCCTGGGCGTGTTTATGAAACGGCTCAACGCCAAAGGATGCTTGTCGGCTTTGGTCGTCGGCTTCCTGCTTGGCTTGTTCCGTCTGGCCATCGATACGCCGGTCAAACTATTCAAGGGTTTCTCATACACTCAAGGCTCTTTTCTCTGGATTGTCAACAATATCTTCTTTCAGTATTACAGTCTGTTTATCTTTGTAGTCTGTGTGTTAGTAATGATAGTAGTCAGTTACTTGACTGAAGCGCCGTCTTATGAGAAGATTAAAGGGCTGACCTTTGCAACCATTACCGCCGAGGACCGCAAGAAATCACGAGCAAGTTGGACATACGCAGATATTATTGCCTCGGCGATTGTGCTGGCAATTATTCTGGCGGCCTATCTATACTTTACAGGATGACAAATCTGTATCGCCGGGAAATGTCAACAAAACTTTTACATACCATTGGCTAATCGAGAAATTTTGAGAAATGCTAAATTCAAATAACGAGTCAATTCATTGGAGATGATTGTGATATGAGCAAATACACAATCGGTTTAGACTTTGGAACCAATTCCGTAAGGTGTTTAATCGTTGATGTCGCAAATGGCGATGAGCCGGGCACAGCGGTATATGAATATGAAACCGGCCAGGCCGGCATCATTCTCGACCCTGTTGACCACAACCTCGCAAGGCAAAATCCTGCCGACTACCTCAAAAGTATGGAGCTTGCCGTTAAAGCTGCAATTAAAAAAGCGAAAAAGACCGACAAAAACTTTGATGCCAAAAAAATCATAGGCATCGGCATCGACACAACCGGTTCGACTCCACTGCCGGTCGATAGAGACGGCACTCCCTTAAGTATGCTAAAGGAATTCAAAGGCAATCCAAATGCCTGCGCCTGGTTGTGGAAAGACCATACAGGTTTTGCTGAAGCGGCACAAATCACCGAGTTGGCTAAAAAAGAACATCCGGAATATCTCGCCAAGTGCGGCGGGACTTATTCATCGGAGTGGTTTTTCAGCAAGATATTCCACTGCCTCCGAACCGACCCCAAGGTTTTCGATGCAGCATACAGTTGGGTCGAGTGCTGTGATTATATCACCGCTGTTTTGACCGGCACAACAAAACCAGACCTCATTAAGCGAAGCCGCTGCGCAGCCGGCCACAAGGCTATGTTCAATGACCGCTGGGGAGGCCTGCCCGCCAAAGATTTCCTTTCTAAACTCCATCCTAAACTTGGTCAGCTCCGCGACCGGCTTTATGAGGAAACCTATACAATAGAAACGCAGGCAGGAAAGCTCACAAAAGAATGGGCACAGAAGCTGGGGTTGCCTTCTGATATTCCTGTAGCCGTAGGTGCGTTCGATGCCCATTTAGGAGGCGTCGGTTCCGGCATCGCCCCGGGCAAACTGGTCAAGATAATCGGCACCAGCACCTGCGATATGCTTGTAGCCAAATATGATGATAAGTTCGTAGATGTCCCCGGGATATGCGGCATAGTCGATGGCTCCATTTTGCCTGGTTTTCTGGGCCTCGAAGCCGGCCAGTCGGCGGTAGGGGACATCTTTAACTGGTTCGTCAACTATATAATGCCAGGCGGAAAAACCGCCGGCTCCCACCAATCCCTTACCGAAAAGGCAGCAAAACTCAAACCCGGCCAATCAGGCCTGTTGGCCCTCGACTGGAACAACGGCAACAGAACCATACTCGTTGACCAGAGACTTACCGGATTGCTGATAGGACAGACACTCCATACCAAACCGGAAGAGATTTACCGAGCATTGATTGAGGCAACTGCTTTTGGTGCTCTTACTATTATTAACAGATTCGAAGAGTATGGCGTCAAGGTTTCTGAAGTAATAAACTGTGGCGGAATCGCCGAGAAAAATCCTCTGCTTATGCAGATTTATGCCGATGTTACCGGCAGGGAAATGAAAGTATCCCGCTCTGCTCAGAGCTGTGCCCTCGGTGTCTGCATCGCCGGAGCGGTTGTAGCAGGCAAAAAGGCCGGCGGCTACGATAACGTCACCGATGCCCAGAAAGCAATGTGCGGCGTAAAAGACATCACTTACAAACCTGTTCTACAAAACCATAAAATCTATAAGCAGCTATACTCACTTTACAAACAATTGCACGATGCCTTTGGTGTGCGCGATTGGTCCGGCAAACTCACCAATGTTATGAAAGACCTTTTGAGCATAAAAGACAGCGTAAAGGTCTGAAAAAGTTTTATGTATGAAGAGCTCAAAAAAACCGTCTGCGACGCAAATATCGAGCTTCAGAGACAAAAGCTCGTCATTTATAGTTTTGGCAATGTCAGCGGAATAGACCGGCAGGCAGGCATAGTTGCTATAAAACCGAGTGGTGTCTCCTATGACGAGCTTACGCCCGGCAAAATCGTATTACTTGACCTCGACGCCAATATTATTGAGGGAGAGCTAAAGCCCTCATCCGACACACCGACCCATCTTGAGCTTTATCGAAGCCTCCAGAGTATCGGGGCAATATGCCATACTCATTCGCCCGCAGCAACTATGTGGGCGCAGAGCTGCCGGGAGATTCCCTGTTTCGGCACCACACACGCAGACTACTTTTTTGGCCCCATACCCGTTACCGAAACAATGACAGATAGCCAGATACAAAATGATTACGAACAAAATACGGGCAAGGCCATCGTTAAGCGCTTCGCCCAGCTTGACCCTATGCAAATGCCCGCGGTCTTGGTGGCCAACCACGGCCCCTTCACCTGGGGCAAGACTCCTGCTGACGCTGTTGAAGCAATGGTCGTCCTCGAACAGGTAGCCACCACTGCTCTGGGGACTATAATCATAAATCCCTCTCAAGGTCCTATTTCCAAGGCCTTACTTAATAAACATTACTTTCGCAAACACGGCAAAAACGCCTATTATGGCCAACAAACTGGACTAAAAAAATAATTTCAGATACAGGAGAAACAAAAATGAAAAAAAACACATTCTCAGTAATCGTTGGAAACAGGGGCTTCTTTCCGGATATACTTGCAAAACAAGGCAGAAAAGACATCCTCAATTGTCTAAAAAACAATGGCTACAACGCCGTCGCTCTGTCAATGCAGGACACTAAATATGGCTCCGTTGAAACCTTTGAGGATGCTAAAAAGT
>CAYWXK010000012.1:0-92316 GCA_964462515.1 uncultured Pirellulales bacterium | reverse complement strand
TGCTCCCCATTCAACCTCAAAAGCAAGCACCTCCCAGGCCGAATCCGTATAGGCCTCGAATGTCTCAATTTTAGGAAGCGGCTTATCACAGACAATCCGCAGCTTAAATGTGGAGCGGTAGGGGACTGAAAAATCCTTCATATCTGTGAACTCTTTTGCATTAAGAGGATTAAAGGCGAAGGTATATGTGACGCCATCAGTTTGGAGGTTTGTGTCGGCTGTTTTCCATTTACCCTGGAACCAGTCGCCTACGTTTAGCCAGCCGGAACTGCCTGCACCTGAAGGTTGATCTCTTGGGATTCGGCTTCTTGGCCAGGTCGATTGCCAGTATTCTAAATGGACATTTTCTTTTTGCGGCAGATTATTGGCGTCAGCAAACTTAACGACTACTCGGAATATGTCGCGTGAGTCCTCCCAGAGGACGCCGTAATCTTTTCCTTCCGCATCCCACTTTTTAACCTCTCCAAATCCCGCTACATCCGCCTTTTCTCCTTTTTGAACGGCCAAAAGAGCTTTGAATGGCAAAGCCAGACCGATTAAAAGAGCCATACAGATAATTAAGCGTAAGGATTGTTTGGATTTATGCGATTGTGCTTTGCTGCTGTTTGAGTGGAATTTAGTATGATGATTCATTGGATTTTGCTCCTTCAAAATAATTTCTGATAAACGGTTCCTTCACGTTTGTATATTTAGCGTAATTGCCGCCGTTTGTCAAATCAAAAAAGCTGTTATAGCAATCCTAAAAACTATATGCGCTACGGGATAACTCACCATTAGTAACCCGCCGTAAAACGGCGGGCTAAATATCTAATGAGCATCTACTCATAAAATTCAAACCAACAGCGCATAAACTTCTAACAATCGGTATTGTATGTGACTGACAGGCTGCGTTGAATGCGTGGTTCGTGAAATTTTGGTTTTATTAGGAGTTATTTAATATTCTGAGAGCCAGTGCGTGGTGAAAATCTGGAGGTCGTTGAGAGTTACTTTTCCATTTCCTGTGAGGTCGGCGGCGGCACAGGTGCCACAGCCGGTTTCGAGCCAGTGTTCAGCAAAGAGGGCGAGGTCAGCCAGGTCTGTGTCGGTGTCGAGGTCCAGTCGGCCGAGTGCGACGGGGCGCAGGAGCGCCACGCCGATAGCGTCTTCACCGCGGCCGCAATAGAACAGGTATAACTTACCGTCGATGTCCTCGAAGATGTATGGGTCGCGCAGCTGGTTGACATTTTCCGGTGCAGCGCTGCCCTGGGAATTGGTGGGAGTGATGTCACCACCTTCCCAGTGAAGCTGAGCCTGGAGGATTTCTCTTGGCGGAAAACTCGAATCCCAGAGTTCATAGTCGCCAATTTTCAGGTCGATTGTTGACATCATAATCCGCTCGGGACAGTCACCAATGCGGGTATAAAATACCTGCGCTGTGTCATCGACAAGTCGCGCAGTGGAGTGGCGCACTCGCAATGGGCGGTCGGGAACCTCTGAAAAGTTAGCATCATCGATGTCGTTCTGGAAAGGGCTGTCTGGGCGCTGTGTCCACAGGTCGTTGCTGAAGTCAAAACCATCAGGCGGTTTCCAGGGGTTGTTTGGGTCGGGTGCCTTGAAGAGGAAGCCGCTGTTGGAGGTGGCGTAAAGATTGCCATCGTATCGGAAGACGCGAAAATAAAATCGACCAAGAATTACCGGTTCGATGCCATCGTGAAAGTCTAAACCATAGCTCGATTTAGTGACGAGGCTCTTCTGGCCTAAGCTTATGCCGTTGACTTTGGTCTCGCCAGCGTGGAAATACATTACGATTCGCTGGTTTTTGTCGTCCACGAATACATCAGGCGAGGCGATATGGTTTTGGATAGTTATGCCGTTATCGAGATAGATTTTGTCGCTGCTGCCGAGGTCGAGCACGCCGCGGCTACCTATGCTCACGGCCGAACCAACGTGATATAGGTGCCAAGGGCCTTCGATGTGTGCTGCCCAGGCGAGGCGGATATAATTGCCCTGGTGGTGGGCGAAATACATATAGTAAACGGCGTTAGGGTCGGCCCGGTTTTCGGGTCGAATCCAGTCCGGGATTCGGATTACGGAGGGACCATTGATGTTATTGCCTTCGTCGTCCGGGGCACCGAGGGCGTCAAACATAGATTCGGTAATGAGCGGCTGGGCGCTATTGAGGCGAGTGATGATGAAGGTTTGGGTTTCGCCGGCATTTGCTTTTGCAATAGCTGCACAGAGAAGTAAGAGCATTATCGCCGGCAAACATAATGATATTGTTAGAGATTCGCAGTTTTTTTCGCAATAAGCCCGGTTTGAATCAGGGGAGGTACTTTTTCTTAGGGTCATAATAACGGTTAGGTATATCGAATCCCAATGTTTCTTTTATTCTGCTGACGTGGCTGTCAAGCCAGAGGGTGTTGAGTGTCCCACCTGTTGTATCCTCCCGGCTGCTCCTTATGTTATGTCTGAATATCCCCCTGTAATAGGCCTTGCGGTCACCATCCGGTGGTCTAAAATGACTCAAATTCTCAGTCGTCTCCACTCCCAGACAAAGCATATCGCCACGGTTAGGAGTTGTGTCGTTGGCTTGTTCAAGTCGCGGCTCCATATGGTCGTGAGTTAAAATGACTTCAGCCGTTTGTTTTATCGAATTTACGTTTTCCTGGTTTAAATAAGCGTTGAGTCCATGACCCGAGTCGTAAAATGCTATGAAATCGTCGCCATATAGCTTAGTTGCTACATCCATTTCATGATTTCTTCTTAAAGATGGACAGCCGAAAATATCGGTTTCAGTGACATATTCTTTGAAGGCGGTGCCCCAGTATGAGTAATCCTCGGTTGGCTTATAATAGCGACCGTCTGAATGGCGCCAACGGTTTCCATTACACCAGTCCCAGTCGTCCCACCTAACCCTGGGCATTTTGAACTCGTTTTCCTGGAGATACAGAAAGATAACGAGTCCTACCTGTTTTAGGTTTGACCTGCAGCTAATATCCCTTGCCTGTTCCCTTACCCTGTTCAGAGATGGCATCAAGATTGCCATCAGTATCGCGATAATGGCAATGACAACCAATAGTTCTATTAACGTGAATCCTTTTATTGTGTGCCTGACGTGATTTGTTTTGTTATTCATTGTTAATCTACCTTTGATATTTTAATTTACTTTACTCAAAGTGAACGGTTCCTGTTGTCATACCCGCGAAAGCGGGTATCCAGTTAGCGAATTTACTGGTGGATTCCCCCTAAGGGGGAATGACAAATCAGCCTGATTAGCTAAAAACTTTTTAATACCAGCTTAATTATATTTGTTTTAGATTGCCACGCCCCCGCCGTTTTGCTTCGCAAAAGCGAAGCAGCGGGGGCTCGCAATGACAGCACTACCTAACCTTAAGATACCGAATCCGGCCTAAAAAAGCAAGTCATAAGTGTGATTTTTTGTGAATTTTTTTGAAGATATGGTTTAGGGGTGCGTGTCTTCTTTGCAGATAAAAATTAGTTTTCATCATTGTGAGGCCATATTCAGCGGAAGCGGCAATACAACCCCATTAAATGACAGAGATTGCTTCACCCCGCACCAATTGTTCGCCCAAAATCGGAAATATCCGGTCGTCTTCTGAAAGAAACGCTCGCGACAGCTCAATTGGTGCGGGGTTCGCAATGACGGGTAGGGCGAATCCAACCAACAAACGCGACACGTATCCTGGTTTTAGCTTACGATAGAGCACGAGGGCCATTTCTGATGTCTATTGTGGTTCATTACAGGCGGGGTCGAAGGGATTTGTGCATTTTAGCCAATCCTCGATTAGAAGGCTAAAATCAAGGAAATTAACGTAGCAGTCGCCATTTATGTCGCCGGCCAGTACCTTCCGGCATTGAAATATCGTGAAAACCCTATCGCTTGTATCGCTGATTGCCGGATTCGATAAATCGCTAATCCGAACCCGGCACTGGTTTGAGTCTGCTGCAGGGGTGTGCCACTGGTAAAAACCGGCATTTTCGCATACGGTAACATCTTCCCAGTTCTGGCCATTGTCGATGGAATGTTCGATTTTGGCATAGTCTATCTGTGCACCTTCAAGCGTTTTCCATCTGATTTCGCAGGTATTCGCGGCGGCCAGCTTTTCACCGCCGTTCGGCGAGAGCACTATCGGCCTGGGCGTAACAGAGTAGCTCCAGGAATCGTTGGCCTCATATACGCCGGTTGTGTCAAGGTCGTTGGTGGAACGTTCCATCCAGGTTAATGTAACGTCAAGGTCATCGACCTCAACGAGGACGTAGCCGTATCGTTCTGCGTGGTGCAGTTGTGCTATGGTGTAGATGCCATTGTCGCCACGGTAGGGGGGTGACCAGTGGTAAGGACGGGCGCCTGCGGTCCCGATGATGTATTGATGAATATCGTTATTTGGGTCGCCATCGCCATCATTTACGCGGGCGTGGTCGTAGAAATGGTCGTGACCACATAGATAAGTCCGTGCACCGCTGTTTGCTAAACTTACCCAAAGAGCATCTCGGTTGGCAGGAAAGTTATCGAGGCAATCATCGTGGAACGTTTGGAAGGCAGGCTCGTGTCCTGCAACAAAGATATGAGGTTTGGTATTTGCCGCCAACTGCGTATCAAGCCATTTCTGGTTTATCCTGTGGTAAAGCTTATGAGCAGTACCGGCATACTCATCCAGCAAGACGATAAGGGCGTTCTTGTGCGTGACAGAATATGTCATATACCTCTCACCTGCTGGGCCATTCGCAGGCAATTTCTGGACAGGATATAAGTCATTGCCGAATACGTTAAGCCATCGAATTGCGTAATTGTCATCAGGGTCGGGGCCGGTATTGGGGTCGCTTTGCCAGATGTCGCGAAGCTCATGATTGCCGCGGCAAACGTAGATAGCGATATTTGCATCATACACCGGCTTCATAGTATTAATCCACGCTCTCAAGTTAGTTTCAAATTCGGCCGGCTCTGAACTGGAAACCAGGTCTCCCGAACATACAAAAAGGTCAACACCCTGCTTTTTAATTTCGGCTACAATTTCTTTGAGAATGGTCAGATTGATACCGTTAGTGGCGCCGCGGCTGTCGTCGGTAGCAATAAACCTCCACGTTTCCTGCCCAGGACTTGACGTGAAAAACACCATTAAAAGCAACATACTACAAGCGAACTTGATTGTATTATTGCGCCTGATTTTTAATCTCTCCTAAAAATATTTTTTCAAAACCAGCCACTTTTTCCATAGGGAGTCAATGAACAACAATAGGCCATTCAAATCTAACACACTGTATTCTGGACAGAAGTTGGGGCGATTAGTATTTTTTAAACATCCAGCTATTGCGGCTCGCTTTCTTATTTTGAGCGCCAATCAGCTTCAGTATTTCTGTGACTTAAGAGGATTTCTACATCATTGATGTCAATTGCACCATCGGCATCGATGTCACCGAGGACATAACTTTCAGGTAACTCGCGGCTGTTTTGCCAATTGTTAATGAAAATGGCAAAATCCTGCTCGTTGACAATACCATCAGCATTTAAGTCATACCAGAATATACTATCATTATTTTGTCTGTCACCGACGCTCCAGGCCAGGCCATAGCGTTCACTTACAGCCGTTTCACTCTGGCTATTGTTACCGAAAGCAACAGCGATTTCGTATTCTTTGTAATTGGCATCTGCCGGATAATAAATGTGTTCAACATTGTCCACGGCGCTGTCGCTGTAATCCAATAGATACCTGATGGCGGCATTATTCGGGTCAACAGCCCGCAGCTCAAGCCGGATGTTGACGTCCTTATCAGGTCTCGGTTCAAAGGGGTAGCTCCTGTTGTAGTGCCTGTTCCAGACCACCGTAGCTGTGATAACTTTGCCGTTTGGTTCCGGGATAGCGATTTTATAGATATTTTCGAGTGTTTCACTCTTATTCAATATGTTGTTGTCCCAGCCGATTGTTGTGACATCGCCGGGCTTATTTTGGCCCGCAATTAAGTGCTTATATGCGCCAACTGCATTGAGCATTCCTGCCCCTTGAGCGTAGTCTAAAGGCACGGTGTGGTCATCATCTTTAGTCAACTGTCCCTTGTGCCAGTAGGGTAGTTTGGTCGCGGAGTTAAGCAGGATGGCTTTCATTACGTAGTTTCCGCCATCTGGCGAAATCGCTGTATGCAAACTCGGCTCTTCTTTTGCCTTCTGAACAAGCAGGCCGATTGTCCCCGCAACTATCGGCGTTGAAAAGCTCGACCAACTGCCGGTCGGCTCATACTGTTTGGTGCCGTTTGCATCGGCAGCAAGGCAATTTCCGATAGCGACGATGTCGGGCTTGCATCTGCTGCTGCCGGTCGGCCCGGTGCTCGACTGTTCCGGATACGCCAAAGCAAAGTTCGACAGATTCGTTGCAAGACTGTCGCTGTTCACGGAAGCAACTACGCCGACGCCTATCGCATTTGCTCCTGACGCGGGATATAAAGGCGGGTCATAAGCGTTGGAGCCGTTGCCTATGCCGGCAACGACTATAATGCCGTGGTGTTCAGCCATTGCTTCAATGCCCCGCGTCCACCAGTCTTCAAACGGGAGTCCGATGCTGGCCGTTATGATGTCTGCATCGGGCGGCGACTGTGGAAATATATTGTTTGTCAAAAAGTGCCAGAATTCATAGACCTCAGCCGTGGCCGCAGGCGCCGCCCCCTGATAGTAAAATTCCCCAATTTTTTCATTAAAGCCGCTCGGGTCTTCTCCCAGCAATATCGAGCAGATAGCTGTTGAATGAGGTGAAATCCCTGCCGGCAGCCGATGCTCATCTTGAAAACTTAATTCAGCGCTCTTGAAACAGGTGTGATTGATATTTGGCTGGTAGTCGTTTTGTGGCTCACCGTCAATGTAGCTGATACTGCGAGAAATCACTGCAAACTTGACGCCGTCTCCCGTCAAGTTTGGCTCTATCTGCCGCAGCGCATAAATTCCGGTATGGTTTAGTCCCTGTGGCTGCAGCGGCTTGTCAGTCGGCAATCCTTCTGCTCTGGCAGTGCCGGCAATAAATGCTAAAAGCACTCCTGCCCAGGCTATTAAGCCGAGCCTCGATATATTCTGACCGGTTCTTGACATTCTCCACTCCAAAGGGGCGATAAATCAAGTGCTGAAAAGGCTATTACCCCAATTGTCAGCCTCCTTAAACTCATAATTCTTTGCTCCTAATCTTTGCTATTATGATACCAGAAACCGACTTTGATTTCAAGTAAATTTTACTGCTAAAATGCGATTTTCAGTATTAAAATTCAAATTCTGAGCTTAACTTGGCCGTTTCGATGGATATTTTGATATGCCGATGGGGTATTTGGGGATTATCAAAAAGCCCCAAACCGTGGATTTGCTTACGGTATGGGCGGTTTATCCGCTCTAAATAATCTTGTTTGGCGGCGGGAGATGTTTCCCAAAAGCTCAAATTTCCGGACGGTGCGCAGCGATGCTCTGGGTGTGCTTCACGTTTATAGGTACAGAAAGCGGCACGGCCATCCCTTCGACTACGCTCCCTACTTCGTCCTAAACGACAGGACTTCGCAGGGCAAGCAGGACAGGCATAGCCGTGTTTGCACGGGCTGGAAGCCCGTGCTACGTCGTGCTACAAAGATGAATCGCACCCCGATGCTCTGGATTTTCGTATTTTTATTGCCAGAATCCGGTCTGTATTGTTATAATCCGTCAGCATTGATTGAGAGAACTTGCTGGTAACTGGTGGCTGCCAGCGAACAAATAAACTTGACTCGATGTAAAGTATCTGGTTTAGCACGGCAGCCGGCATAGTGGAGTTTTATGCAGTTATGAAGGTGATTCTAAATTCAGGGCAAATCCAGCGGCTTCTAAAGGATTTGGCAGTTCGTATTATTTCTGAAATTCCACCCAACGTAGATATTGTTGCAATTGGTATACGCAGCAGGGGGGAAATCCTGGCCCAGCGTCTGTCGAGCCTGCTATCTGAGCAGTTGGGCAAAAATGTGCCCTGCGGAACGCTGGATATAACCCTTTATCGCGATGACTTAAATTCACCGCACGGCGCCTCCCAGCCAAAGGTCCGGCCTACTGAAATAGGTTTCGACATAAACGATAAAATAATTATTCTTGTCGATGATGTCCTTTATACCGGCCGCTCAACTCGTGCCGCGATGGATGCACTTATCGACCTTGGAAGACCGAAAGCAATAAAACTGGCGGTCCTTGTTGACAGAATCGGCAGAGAGCTGCCCATACAGGCGGATTTTGCCGGTTACAAAGCCGCTGTTACTCCCGGCAATATAGTCCAGGTGAATCTGGTCGAATCGGATGGAAAGGATGAAGTGGTAATTGAGTGAATGAGTGGATGATTGACACTCATCTACGCATATACAGAGCGGTAGCGATAAAATGAAAATCAAACCATTCAGTTGGACTCGCAAGCATTTACTGGGCCTTCGTGAGCTAAGTGCTGAGGAGATTACTTACATCCTCGATACCGCTCAAGGCTTTGAAGAGGTGAGCACTCGCTCCGTTAAGAAAGCCCCGCCTTTGCGAGGCAAGGTTGTCGTGAACCTGTTTTTCGAGGACAGCACTCGCACGCGAAATAGTTTCGCCCTCGCAGCAGGTCGCTTAAGCGCAGATGTTGTAGAGTTCACTCAAACAACCAGTTCCGTCAGCAAAGGTGAGACCCTTTTGGATACCGCCAAGAATCTGGAGGCGATGGGAATCGACATTGTCGTAATTCGCCACAGTGCCGGAGGCGCCCCAAAACTTCTAAGTAGATACATCAATGCCTGCATCGTCAACGCCGGTGACGGCTTCTGCGAGCACCCGACACAGGGCCTTCTGGATGTCTATACCATTCGCAAAATTAAAGGCACTCTCGAAGGGCTGAAAATCGCAATAGTCGGCGACATAGCACACTCCCGTGTTGCACGCAGCGATATGTGGGCAATGACAAAACTCGGCGCCGAGGTCATATTCGTCGGCCCACCCACACTAATACCGGCGCAGGTGAATCAATTACCCGTTAAAGTGAGCTATTCACTTGATGATGTCATCGAAAAGGTAGATGTGATAAATATGCTTCGCATCCAGTTCGAGCGGATGGGCGGCAACCCATTCCCCTCAATACGTGAATACTCCCATTATTTCGGGCTGACCGTAGAGCGTATGAAAAAGGCAAAGCCGGACATTCTGGTTATGCACCCCGGCCCGATTAACAGAGGCCTGGAGATGGAAAGCGAAGTTGCAGATGGACGAAACAGTGTCATATTAGAGCAGGTAAAAAATGGTCTGGCGGTGAGGATGGCTGTGCTGTTCCTGGTTAATCAGGCAGCAGCAGTTACTGATTGATTATTGATGATTGATTATTTGAGAATGAACTCTGGACTTTTAATAAAAAATGGCCGGGTCATAGACCCTGCAAACGGCATCGACAAAAAATGCGATGTGCTTATCGTCGATGGTAAAATCGCAGAGGTTGGCAGTATTGGCCCGCAGGTTGAAAAGGGGGTGCAGAATGTTATTGATGCTGCCGGCAAGCTGGTTACACCGGGTTTGATTGATATCCACGTCCACTTCCGTGAGCCGGGCGATGAGGAAGAGGAAACAATAGCGAGCGGCTCGACTGCGGCGGTCGCCGCAGGTTTTACATCAGTTGTTTGTATGCCGAATACAAAGCCACCTATCGAGGATGAAACCGATGTGGAGTATGTGCATCGTAAGGCACGCAAGGCAAGAAAGACGCACGTTTATACGATGGGTGCGATAACGAAGGGACAGGAGGGAGCCGAGCTTGCGGAAATGGGTTTTATGGCGGAGGCGGGGGCAGTAGGTTTTACCGATGACGGCAGGGGGGTGCAGGACCCAGCGGTTATGCTGCGGGCGTTGAAGTATGCGAAGATGTTTGATGTGGTGATAGCGCAGCATTGTGAGGACGAGGCCTTTGCGGCAAAGGGAGTGATGAACGCAGGTTATTATTCCACGATTTTGGGTTTGCCGGGAATTGATGCCCTCGCCGAAGAGGCGATGCTCTGGCGGGACATTCAACTTATTAAAAAGACCGGCGTCCGCTACCACGCCCAGCATCTTTCTACTGCCGGCTCGGTTGAGCTGATAAGAGCAGCTAAAAAGGATTTGCTGCCCGTTACCTGCGAAGTAACGCCCCATCATTTGCTTTTGACCGAGGAATCCTGTGCCGACTATGACACCAATTACAAGGTCAATCCGCCTCTGCGCAGCCGAAAGGATATTGATGCGATCAGACAGGCGGTTGCGGAAGGGCTGATTGATGCGCTGGTTACGGACCATGCGCCACATCTGCAAAGCGAAAAGGAGCTTGAGTTTTTAGCCGCCCCATTTGGCATCGCAAGTTTGGAATGTGCTCTGTCGCTTTACGTCAAGGCCCTTATCGAGCCGCAAATTATCGACTGGCCCGCTCTTATAAAATTGATGACGGTGAACCCGGCCAGAATCATCGGTATCGACAAGGGCACGCTAAGTTTAGGTAAGCAGGCCGATGTTACTATTATCGACCCGGATGCCGAGTATAAAATCGATGTCCATACTTTTCGTTCCAAGAGCAAAAACTGTCCCTATAATGGCTGGGTGGTCCGTGGCAGGGTCGAAAAGACTCTCGTTCAGGGAGAGGTGAGATTTGAGGTGTAAATCCGAAGCACGAAATACGAAATCCGAAACAAATTAAAATGACCAAAGCACGAATTTCAAAAATGGCTGTTTTGGACATTTGAGTTTTGGGATTGTTTCGAATTTCGGATTTCGATATTCGAATTTGTTTTTTGTGTTATTTTTGCTTTCAGCTTTAGTTACTACGATGTACGAAATTCGAGATTCGCAATACGAGCTACGATATGTTCATTATAGATGGTCATAATTTGTTGTGGTTGATAGAGGAAATGGGGCAGGGCGAGGAGGAAATTAGCGAGCTTCAGATGTGCAAAATGGTAGGGGGATATCTGAAGGCAATCGGCGAGACAGGGGAGATTATTTTCGATGGGACAGGGCCGGATGATAAGAGCGTATTCGATAATGTTACCAACCTGGATGTTTTCTTTGCCGGCGCAAGTAAAGATGCCGATACGGTAATCGAGGGTAAAATAAAAGCGACTACCGGGCCGAGGGAGCTTGTAATAGTAAGCAGCGACCGCAGACTCCGAAGGGCAGCGAAAGTTCGAGGTGCGACAGCAATAAAGTCGCAGGACTTTTGGGAATCGCTGCAAAGAGAATTACACAAAAAAAAGACCACCAGGGAACCCAAGGGCAAACGCACCGGCCTGACCGAGGGCGAAACCAAACAGTGGCTCAAGTTCTTCGGCCTTGACCAGTAATGCCGGTTAATCTTTCTGCTCAAGGGCGCGAAATCGCCCCGTCTTTTCAATAATTACAGGATACCCCTCCACACTCGACGGAATCTTATCTCGCAGATTATTTGGATTTACAGAAGTAAAAATTCTGATGCAGCTCTTACCTTTATGTTCGCCAATTGCCACCCCCTCAACTCCGGGAATGTTCATCCATTCATCTGTTCTATCCTTAAGGACTTCCTCGATGCTCCTCTCAGTCATAGGCCCTCCTTTGCCAATATTGACTGTATCTTTGCCGTCGCAACCACTTAGATTGCCGGCTAAGACCATAACCCCAATAATAATAGAAGCGCGTAATACCTGCTCCATCATAACCCGACAGCGAAATAATATCGCTCGCCTCTTTAGCCACGCCCCCCACACATCCTGAATTAAGCAGAGGTTATTCGGAGTCTGTTATTGGCCATCAATGGTGACGCCAAAGGTGTTAAGCACTGAGTCAATCGGGTTTGCGATTGTTACAGTTTGGCTGCCGGCAAATAATAGTCCCACGGGTTTGTTGTTTTCGCTCGCGATACGGTCCTTTTTTACAATCAGTGAGCCGGAATCGCCGCCCGCACTAAAGGTGCCCGGGGTGATTATGAGCTGGTTGACAAACCTGGCCACGCCCGTGCCATACCAGACATCGACCGTAGCGTTCTTAGCGTAGATTTTGCCTGTGGTAAGACCTGTGGTCCTGCCATATTTCTGAACTTGCATCTTTACAGAAGCCGATGCCGTTGTCGATTTAGGCGTTCCATAACCGTTGGATGGCGTGGCTTTGCCAACTCGCGGTGTATCAACGTCTTTGATAATAGCAGCAATAGCTGCATCGATAGTGTTGCTGGCACTCGTTGAGAAAACAATCTGCTCAAATTTGTAAAGCTTACCAATTGCATCATCAGTGTCCTTGCCTCCGTCGTATGCGCCCGGCTGCAACACGTTATCGCCAATGTTTGCCCTATTTTCATTTGCATAAACGTGGTTGTTACTTAAAGCATAGACATTTCCTGAACCATCTTTTACTCTGCAGCCGATGGTTCCAGCCGTGATATTTGGGTGGCCGGTTGAGACGCCAATTGGGACTGGCCGGGGAAACCGGGCCTTGGGGTCAACGCCGGGTGATGGTGGTTTTCCATTGCCGCCGGGTTTTAGGGCGTAGATTTTACCTGTAACTACCACCTCAACGGAAACATCGTCGAGTTTTTTCGGGATGCCGGCAACTCCCGGCCCTTCTACTAAGACCTTGATGTCAGGCTGCTCTTGGGGGTCGCATCCAATAGCGGTGCCCACCACGCCCTTAATTGCCATAAGCTTTGCGGTGTGCTTTTCCTGGACCTCTTTTACGCGTTCAAAGGCGTTGCCGCTATTTCCCTGGGCGGACAAGATGCCTGAAAGCACTAAAACTGCAAAAACCGACACAACTACTAATAGGACTCTGCAAAAAAATCGTCTTGACATAATCTTACCCCTTACCCTTCTCCAAGAATGTTTTTTAATTTCCATTGGCTGCAAACGTATTTACGCTGCCCCGGATACTATACGGATACTTTTACAGTTCACTTCAACTATGGCCATATTATACCATAATTTTTGAGCAAAGCAACAAATTTTCTGCGATTTTTCGGCAAAATTCGCCGCTAAAAGCTCAATTCCTGCTTCTAAACCCATTTTTATCACGTTTTTTAAGTAAAATCAGGCCAACCAGTGCAAAAAGCGATATTTCTCACCGCGGAGAACGCAGGGGTCGCAGAGAATTTTAGCCACGAAAAGGCACAAAAGGAACAAAGAAGGTTGTTGATTAAATTTTAGTTTTTTTGTGCTTCTTTGTGGCCAACAAAATACCTATGCCAAGTAACACCATTGAGGCGGGTTCAGGGATAAGAAGATATGCTCTGGTATAGCCATCAGGATTTATCCCTCGTCCTACAATCCAGCCATTGTTATTGATTGAATATGCTGTCCAAAGTGTCCAGCCCAAAGTTGGGTCAATTAAAGTATTTAAGTCGATATTATTGCCGCCGCCCGTTGGGTCAAACAGAGTGGCTCTTTCATTTCCTGAGGTGTCTCGTGCCCATCCCACAATTTGGCCGCCGTTGTTGATCGAATAAGCGGACGAATACTCATAACCACTTAGAGTACCGAGGTCGACATTTTTCCCGCCGCCTGTTGGGTCAAACGATGTGGCTCTTTCGTTTCCTGAAGCATCATAAGCGTATCCTACAATCTGGCCATTATTGTTGATTGACAAGGCCCAACTCTCAGTGCCCCCCAGAGTGCCTAAGTCGATATTATTTCCACCGCCGGTCGGGTCAAACAAAGTGGCTCTCCAATAGGCCCCTCCCACAATTTGACTGTAATCATTGATTGACTGAGCCCAGCTCTCTTCTCCACCTAAAGTATCCAGGTCGATATTTTTACCACCGCCGGTTGGGTCAAACAACGTAGCTCTCCATTTTCCTGAACTGTCCTTGGCCCATCCCACAATCTGGCCGTTGTTGTTGATTGAAAAGGTTTGGCTGTCCCGTCCACCCAGAGTGCCGAGGTCGATGTTATTTCCACCGCCAGTTGGGTCAAAAAGAGTAGCTCTCCACTTTTTCGAACTGTCATAGACAGACCCCACAATCTGATCGTTGTTGTTGATTGACCAAGCCTCGCTAAACTGCCCGCTAAGCTTGATATTGTTTCCACCGCCGGTTGGGTCAAATAAGGTAGCTCTCCACTTTTCCGAATTATCATAGGCATATCCGACAATCTGACTCTTATTGTTGATTGAATAGGCACAACTATTCTTTCCGCCCAGCGTGCCGAGGTCGATGAGTTTGTAGTAGGCAATTGTCTGGTGGGCGGGGGCCACAACGGCTAAAATGAAGGCCAACGCGAACGGCTTTATCCGAGAGATGTTTAATGGATTTCCTTTTTTCATCTTACCTCCTCTATGTAATTAAAAATGCAAAGATGAATGGTGAATGGTTCGACACTGCTCACCATCAGATTCGACAAGCTCACTACAATCCTGAGCAAAGCCGAAAGATTGGTTAAATGGATACTCACTACTCACCAATTAACTATTTACCAATCACCAATGCTATCTTACAATATAACCAGCGGGATGGCAGATTGTCAAGGAAAAAATCGCCTATTTTTTGCCGTGCAGTCCCCAAAGGGTGGGATTTTTGATTGAATTCTTGCGAAATTTTATTGCTTGATTTTACAAAAAATAGTATAAAACCTTTTTTGGTGCAATAAGTGCAGGGCAGGGAACTATAAGGAGTTTTTCGGTTAAGTTGTTTGTGATTTTTTTGAAATAATTAGTTATAAAACCACAAAGGCACGAAGATAAAAACATATTGTAGCCTTGGTGTCTTAGTGTCTTCGTGGCAAAATTTATTGAAATTGGAGAATTTATGAAACGCAAAATGGTTATGATTGACGGCAATGCGGCAGCGGCACACGTCGCGCACGCAACAAACGAAGTTATCGCAATATATCCAATCACGCCCAGCTCGCCTATGGGAGAAATCGCCGATGAAAAGACGGCTGCCGGCGAGGTCAATATCTGGGGCACAGTGCCTTCCGTTACCGAGATGCAATCGGAAGCCGGTGCAGCCGCAGCGGTCCACGGTGCGCTATTGACCGGCGCCCTTACCACCACATTCACCGCCTCGCAGGGGCTTCTATTGATGATTCCAAATATGTATAAAATTGCCGGCGAGCTTCTGCCGACTGTCTTTCATATCTCCGCACGTTCGTTAGCCTGTCATGCGCTTTCCATATTCGGCGACCATTCCGATGTAATGACCTGCCGCGAAACCGGCTTTGCTATGCTTTGCTCATCCAGCGTTCAGGAGGTTATGGATTTGGCCCTTATTGCTCAACGCTCGACGCTCGCATCTCTTGTGCCATTCATTCATTTCTTTGATGGCTTCAGAACCAGCCACGAAATCCAGAAGGTCGAGGAGCTGACCTTTGATGATATGAGCGCAATGGTTGATGAGAAGCTCGTTGCCCGACACAGAGCAAGGGCCTTGACGCCGGACAGACCACAGATTTCCGGCACAGCACAGAACCCTGACGTCTATTTCCAGGGCAGAGAAGCGGTGAATAAATACTATCTTGCCACGCCGCAAATCGTCCAGGAGACGATGGACAAGTTCGCAAAACTCGTCGGACGGCAATATCACCTGTTTGATTATGTCGGACCAAAGGACGCCGAGAAGGTAATCATAGTTATGGGCTCTGCAGCCGATACCATTCACGAGACGGTAGAATATCTGGCATCAAAAGGTCAGAAGGTTGGTGTGGTGAAGGTCCGGCTCTATCGGCCATTCAGCAGAAAGGATTTTATCGCCGCTCTGCCAAAAACTGTAAAGAAGATTGCGGTGCTCGATAGAACAAAAGAGCCTGGTGCTCTCGGTGAACCATTGTATCTTGATGTCCGCACCGCCATCGGCGAAGCTATGGAGATAGGCGAAGCGGCTTTCAAAGAATATCCACTTATTGTCGGGGGACGTTATGGTCTCGGCTCAAAAGATTTTACGCCGGCTATGGCGAAGGCCGTGTTTGATAATCTCGATGCCGCCCGGCCCAAAAACGGTTTCACAGTAGGTATTATTGATGATGTAACAAATACCAGTCTTGAAGTTGATGAATCCTTTGAGATTTCAGGGGAAGGCCTTTTCCGAGCAATGTTTTACGGCCTCGGCGCAGATGGAACCGTCGGTGCCAACCACAACTCCATCGGAATTATCGGCCGACTTACAGATAATTACGCTCAGGGCTACTTTGTCTATGACTCCAAAAAAGCCGGCACCGTTACCATTTCGCACCTGCGGTTCGGCAAACGCATCATTCAAAGACCCTACCTCATAACAAAAGCCGATTTTATCGCCTGCCATAACCCGAGCTTTCTCGAAAAATATGATATGCTCTCTGCCGCTCGTGAGGGCGCCACGTTTTTGCTGACAAGTCTTCACAATAAAGACGAGGTCTGGGACACCTTGCCGCAAGAGGTGCAGAAACAGATTATCGACAAAAAGTTAAAGTTCTATGTTATCGATGCAATGTCTCTCGCTCAGGAGCTTGGCCTCGGCGCGCGAATCAACGTCATTATGCAGACCGCCTTTTTCAAAATCAGCAACATCATTCCGCTCGAAATGGCAATCAAGGCCATCAAAGATGCCATCCTGCACTCTTACGGCAAAAAAGGTCAGAAGGTTGTTGATATGAACAACGCCGCCGTGGATGGTGCGATTGCCAGGCTATATGAAGTTAAGGTCTCCGGCAAAGTTACAAGCAAGATAAAGATGCCGCCGACTGTCTCGGATGATGCGCCAGATTTTGTAAAGAGCGTTACCGCCGAGCTAATGGCGCTTCGCGGCGATAAGATGCCGGTCAGCAAAATACCGGTCGATGGCAAATTTCCGGTCGGCACCACTCAGTATGAAAAGCGAAACATCGCCGTCAACATCCCACAATGGGAACCAGATATTTGTATTCAATGCGCCACTTGCTCTTTGGTCTGTCCACACGCCACTATAAGAATTAAAAATTACGACCCGAAGTATCTCAAAGATGCCCCGCCGACATTCAAAAGTGCAGATGCAAAAGGCAAAGAGTTTGTCGGATTGAAGTGCACCGTCCAGGTAGCTCCCGAGGACTGCACCGGCTGTGGCGCCTGTGTTGCCTGTTGTCCTGCGCAGGAAAAGGATGCCAATAAACAGCCAACAGGCAGAAAAGCCATAAATATGGCTCTTCAGGAGCCGCTCCGTCAGCAGGAACGCGAAAATTACAAATTTTTCCTCTCGATTCCGAACACCGACCCAAAACTTTTCAAACCCAATACTGTAAAGGGGAGCCAGTTGATTCAGCCCCTCTTCGAGTATTCCGGCGCGTGCGCAGGCTGCGGAGAAACACCCTACGTCAAGCTGCTCACGCAACTATTTGGCGATAGGGCCTTCATCGGAAATGCAACCGGCTGCTCATCGATTTATGGCGGTAATCTGCCAACCACGCCCTATACCACCAGAGCCGACGGCAGGGGGCCTACCTGGAGCAACAGCCTCTTTGAGGACACCGCTGAATTCGCAATGGGGATGCGCCTGACAATCGACAAATTCAAAGAGCGTGCGCTTCAGTTGTTAGGCAAAGCGGTGGAGAGCGGATGTGTTGATGCGAAACTGGCTCAAGATATTCAGGTGGCTGCTCTTGCCGACGACCCGGCACAATCTGCCATCGAGCAGCAGCGGGAGCGCATCGATAGCCTCAAAGAACGGTGCTCAAAAAATCCGTGTCCCCAGTGCAATCAGCTTTTGCCGCTCGCAGATTATCTTGTGCGTAAGTCCGTCTGGGCACTCGGCGGCGACGGGTGGGCATACGATATCGGCTATGGCGGACTCGACCACGTTCTTGCCAGCGGAGCTAATGTAAAGGTCCTCGTCCTTGATACAGAGGTGTATTCCAATACAGGAGGGCAGATGTCCAAATCCACACCCAGAGCGGCAGTTGCAAAATTCGCAGCAGCAGGAAAACCATCCGCGAAGAAAGACCTCCCACTTTTGGCTATGACTTATGGCAGTATCTATGTCGCCAAAGTTGCAATGGGCGCAAACTCCGCTCAAACAGTAAAGGCCTTTGTCGAAGCTGAAGCATACCCGGGTCCTTCGCTTATAGTCGCATATTCCCAGTGCATTGCGCACGGCATCGATATGACATACGGTTACCAGGAGCAAAAGAAGGCAGTCGAGTCCGGCCATTGGCCGCTGTTTAGATTCGACCCGCGGCTTAAAGAGCAGGGCAAAAATCCACTCCAGCTCGATTCAAAAGCTCCAACGCTCGACTTCGAAGTGTATGCATACGGTGAGAACCGTTACAGAACGCTCAAGCAATCAAAGCCGGAGCTTGCCGCCCAATTGATTAAGCTCGCTAAAAAAGATGCTGCACAGAGGTATGCTCTGATGGAGCAACTCGCAAAGTTGAGCTGTGGTCCCGATGCATAAAGCTCGATACAACAATAACCGATACAAAATACAGGGTAATCAAATGATTGGTCAGTTATTAAAAACGGTTTGCCTGGTTCTTGTGACAGCTCTTGTTCTAACAGGCTGTCGTCAGCAATACCAGAAAGATGTCGATGTATTAGCTATCGGTCCAGACCTTGAGGCGCTTCCTGTTCCATCTGATTATGTTTCTGATGCGATTGTCGCTACCGGCGGCCTCCAGGAGTGGGCGAGAACGACAAAATTAGAGCTTGACGGCGTGGTAACTTTATATCAGCCCGATGGCAGCTTCTATCTCACAGAGCAGCATTACCAGATTTATCCCTGGTCGAATTCTATTCGTATTTCAGCCATCGAGCCGCAAGGACGATTCGTTTGTGAATTGTCGCAGGGCAGCTTCAATATATCAACTGGTGCCGAAGTGGTTAACACGCTGCCATCTCTTGTAACCCAGCGCGACCTTGCCGATGCGATACTAACTATCACTACCGCCCCCATCCGCTTTCTGGACAGGTTTGCTGAGTTTACCAGGGCTTCTGGGCCTGTCAGAATACAAGGGCAGTGGTATCAAGCTGTTGAACAAACTTACACAGTTGACCGACAAAGCTCCACCGGTAGGGAGCGCGGGAACATTAAAGCTCCTGAGCCTTATTGGTCTAAAGTGGTTTTCTGTCAAAATACCGATAGCTGTCTGGTTGATGTCATCTACCTTGCCGATGTTGAGAGCCGGAAGTTTTTTGTCGTTCGGGCTTTTGATTATGGTCAGGTTCAAAAGAAGGGGGTTTTGCTTCCTACAAAGGTAGAGGTATTTAGAACCGATGCCCAAGGCTCCTTGCCGAAGCGAGTGGCCCAGGTGAGCTTTAAGTAACCGGCTCACAGTTAGTAAAAAAACGAGCACTCACAGGCTAAATGTCACTTGCAGAAAAGGTACCGCCGTTACTTTCCTAACAGCTCCCACCTAAAATGTCTTTGGCCCACGAAACTGGCGATGTAGTTGATTTTTTTTTATGCCGCACAATTTTTTATCGACACAGCTTTCTTTTCCTATGCTGGTATTTGAATAATTATAGGGCATATATCCTCACTGTTATATAAAAGCCCTCACGTGTAAGCAGCACAAGCGAACCATCAATTATTTTTTGCTATTTAGAAGCGGTATAGCCAATATATAAACGAGGCCTGCAGGTTTTATAAGTGCTTTATAAACTTGCAGTTGTGAGAGGTGACTATCAGAATCCTGCCTAAAATCGCCCCTTTGATATTTGTGTGAAAAAAGCCACAGTTAATCCCTTGCGGATTTTACCCTGTATATCGGTCCAAAAAAAGTTAAGCCGACACAGCATTAAACCGATAAATTTTATCAAGTGAGAGTGTGTTTGACACACGTTCAGTGTAGAACAAATATTGAGCTCGGTGTTTTTTGGAAGTTTAGTGCTATGAAAAGGATACAAACTAAAAGTCAAGTGACGGTAACGTATGGAACCGGCTATATTTTGTCTTGCACTTCTGCCATGCTTTTTTTGCTTCTTATCTCCGGTTGTGGTAACAAGTTTTTCGACCCCACACAGGTAGGTAGATTCCGTCCCGTTCCTGCTGTCAGTGTGATACTGGATACTTTAGGTGTGGCAGAGGAACCCCCTGTTGCGTGGGAACAAGCCCAGGACCCCAGGCCAATCGATACTGTGATAACAGAATCCGATTATGCTTTGCGTTCCGGTGACATTGTCAGAATATCCATCTTTGAATTGCTTCGAGAAGGGTTCCCGTTTGAAAACGATTATGTCGTTACCGAGACCGGCAAAATATCAATACCGGAAGTGGGCGTTGTTGAAGCAGCAGGATTGACTGAAACACAGCTTGAAGAAGAGGTAAGACGCATTCTTTCGCCCAGCGTATTGAAAGAGCCCTCAGTTGTTGTCACTCTGCTTAGCTCGCAGCAGCGTACCTTTTCGGTATTGGGCGATGGGGTTCCGCTGCCTGGCAGGTACGTGATCCCGCGATATGGTTTTAGATTGACCGATGCCCTTGCAACAGCCGGTGGGCCAAGACAGTTTAACGTAAGCTATATTTATATCTCTCGCTATGCTAAAGAAAAAGAACAGGGTGAGCTGGAACTCCCGGAGTTTAAGGAGCCGTGGCTCCAGCCGGTAGAGCCGGGCGAACTGGAGCTTCTTACGCCGGAGGCTGCTGCACGCGGCGTTACTAAACCAAAAGCTGCTAAACCCCGAATTCCTGGACGTGGGCCTATCGAAGTTACCCTACCGGAGATTACCGAGCCAGAGATTTTCATACCGGAAGGTATAGAGCCACAAATTACTATCCCCGAGGAGATTGTTGAGCCTGAATTGAAAATTCCGGAAATAATAACGCCTCGAGCACAGCGTCAATGGCCCCAAAGCAGGGTTGTTATAACCACTTCGGAAATGATAACCGAGAGAGAGCTTGCTCAGGCATCTTTCCCACAGGGATTCGAGAGGCCAGTTACTAACAGTAGCCGGACCACAGGAAATGCCAGAAACACCACAAATTCTTTTGTAGAGCAAATTAACCTGGAACCAACAGATGAAGCAATACAAGATGAATCAGTGAGCGTTAGAGACATTCTGAAAAGCTTGTCCGAGCGGTCCCGCCGAGGGCAGACAACCGCTGCCAGAACACCTCCCACAGATTTAGTTGCACCTGCCGAGGAGCCATCTGTATTAGCCGAGGAGCCATCTACAATACAGACGGTCGAGGAACTGCCAACACCTCAGCGTGTAAGTGCAGGAGACGTTCGGACGCCACCAGCACCATCTCCTCAAAGAAAAATAAATGGTTCAGCGGATGCCGGAGAAATAGTCAGACCATCTACTGTCAGCACTCCAACTGCCCGCCCGAAAGTAAATGAGCAGTCGAATGTCGATGACATATTGAAGAGATTGTCTGAACGGCGCCGTCCTGAAAAGGTTGAAGAAGCGGCTCCTAAAGAAGGTGCAACAAAACCGTTGCCTGAGCCGACTCTTCCACAGGTATCAGATGAAGAAATAAATGTCGATGAGATACTCAAGTCATTGTCTCAACGGCGCACGGAGAGAGAGCAAAAAGTTGAAGAGGTTGAAGAGATAGTAAAACCGTTGGAAGAACCAGTTGCGCCGCAGAGGGTAAAAGAGCGGATAGATGTCGATGAAATCCTCAAGATGCTGGAAGAGCAGCCCGGACGAGAGAAATCGAAAGTGCGGGTAGAGCAACCAAAAGGTATCGAGGAAGCAATAGAAGCACCTGCTGAGCCGGTTATTCCGGAGATTCCAGATGAACCGGTAGGGGTCGAGGAAATAGCTGCTCCGGAACCTACACCTTCACCAGCAGTTCCGGGGGAAACAGCAGTGGAGGAAGAGGGTCGTATCGAATGGATTTTCCAGAACGGCAAATGGGTGCCTGTGCAAGTAGGACCTGAAAAGCGTATAGAGCCGGTCATTAAATTCAAACCTGGTGAAGAGCTAATTGTGCCGCTCGAGGAGAAGCCTGCGCCCGAAGTTGAGTGGGCCGAAGCCGCCAAAACCAGGCTGATAAGAATTCCCGCAGATAGGCTGCTCGCCGGCGACCCAAGATATAATATCGTAATAAAACCCGGCGATACAATCCATGTGCCTGTTGATATTATAGGTGAATTCTGTATAATGGGTAACGTTAACAACCAGGGTTATGTTAATATTACGGGCCGACCGATGACTTTGAAGATGGCCATCGCCGCCGCAGGTGGATTAGGACCTTTGGCTTGGCCCAAAAAGTGTGAGGTAGTCAGAAGGATTGGCAGGAAAAAAGAAGAAATCGTAATGGTCGATCTGGATAGAATCGCCAGTGGTGAGCTGCCAGACTTCTTCATTAAGCCGAACGATTTAGTCAACGTAGGCACACACGCTACTTCGATGTGGCGCGCAGTTTTGCGAAATTCATTCAGAGCCACTTATGGATTCGGCTTTATTTACGACCGTAACTTCGCTGATGTGGATTTCTACACCCGTGGAACCAGTTGGTTCTAAAGGAAACATAAGGCAAGTATCATAAGGCCGTGTATTTCCCACGGTTTGATTCTTATTCTTTGACTTTTTGTTGTTAGTATCGTGGATAACACCATTCAATTTACTGTGGAAAGACAGGGAACGGCTGCGCCGGTAGAAAGACAACGGTGGCGTGAGCTCGGATTCCATAACTACCTCAAAATGGCAATAATAGGGGGGCTATTGTGCTATATTTTTCGTGCCGAGTTTAGAATGCTTGTCCGTAGCTGGCTGGCGGACAGCAGCTGGTCTCACGGCTTTCTAATCCCGCTATTTAGTTTTTACTTCATCAACCAACATAAACGTCAGATTCTGAACCTTCAGACCAAGCCGAATTACCTCGGCTTGGTCTTTCTGCTTTTTACGATTCTATTTTATTTTTTTAATCTTGTCAGCCCGTCCGGCTACGCATACTTTCGCAGCCTCAGTATATTAGCCGTTCTCGGGGCAACAGTGCTGTTTCTGGGAGGATGGCCTTTAGTAAAATATACCTGGCTGCCAATCGCCTTCCTGGTTTTTGCTATGCCATTCCCACGCAGATACTACGTTAGTCTGACTATGCCGATGCAGAAACTATCTGCCGCCATAGCGGGTACTTTGCTGGATTTATTTCCTGATATAGATGCCGTTGTTACCGGTGTTGTTATAGACGTAATTTACAAAGGCAAGCGGTTAGAACCTGCGCTTGATGTGGCCGAGGCCTGCAGCGGAATGCGACTGTTGATGGCCTTTCTGGCCCTCGGCGTCGCAATGGCATATCTGCATTATCGACCATTATGGCAGCGATTTGTTTTGTTGGCCTCCACCATACCAATAGCGGTATTCTGTAATTTCGTTCGGGTCACCATCACCGGTTTTATATTTGTATTGTTCGGCCCTTCTTATACTCAAGGCATCTATCACGATGCGCTTGGCCTGGCAATGCTGCCATTAGCGTTTGCCTTATATGGTTTTCTTAGCTGGTTTACGTCCAGCTTATTTGTCGAAGAGACCGAGCAGGTTATTGAGGATGTCGTCGTTCGTAAGAGCAGTGCGTGATGGCAGATGACAGAAGCAACAAGCGAGTTTATTTGCAGCCGGCTTTTTTGATATGCGCAGCAGTGCTTGCAGTAGCGGCGGGCGCCTCAATAAAACTTAGAGTGATAGAGAAGGAATTCCTGCCGCTGAAAAAATCTTTCGATTCCTTAAACGAGGAAAAATTAGCTCCATACAAAATAATCAAAAAACTGAAAATCGAAAACCAGGATATACTCAATGCTCTCGGAACGCAAGATTATATCCAATGTATTCTGGAAGATACCCAGGCTGCACCGGAGTCTGCTGTTCAAAAGTTTATGTTATTTATTACTTATTATGGGCGAGCGGATAAAGTCCCCCATGTGCCAGAAGAGTGCTGGACGGGGGGTGGTTATCAGATATTATCAGAAGAAGGCGTGACGTTTAACATAAAGAACTCCGATTTTGGAAAAAAAATCGATGGTAAATATGTCGTTTTTGGCCGTATAAAGCAGGATTTTGGCGAGGAAAGCAGTAAATTTCCGGTTTTGTATTTTTTCAAAGTTAATGGTGAATACGCGGTCAGTAGAGGCCAGACTCGAATCGCACTAAATAAGAACCTTTTTAACAAATTTTCGTATTTTTCAAAAGTTGAGTTGGTTTTTAATCAAACGTTAGTCGCACCGGGCAAGGAGGAATCGGTCGCAGCAGGCGAAAAGCTGTTAGCTGTGCTTTTACCTATTTTAGAAGAAGAGCATTGGCCTGACTGGAAAAAGACGAAGTAGATAAACAGGTAACATAATAGTATTTAGCGCATATAAAGGGACCCAACCCTTAGAAGATTTTCAATGTAGGGTCCTGTAAGAGTGTGAACAGATTCGGTAAAAGAAAAGGGGAAACCTATGGCAAAAAGGAGGTTAAATAAGAAAGTTGCTCTTATCGGCTCAGCAATCTTTGTAGTTGTTGCACTGGGTACTATCCTGGCAATATTGTATTTCAGCCGAGACCCGGAAAAGTTTATCACAGAAGGCGATGCAGCCTGGCAAGCAAAAGATTACGAAAGGGCTGAACATTGTTATCACAAGGCTCGACACCTGTCAAAGACAGATTCCCTCAGAAAAGAGATACTTTTTAAACTTGTGGATATGTATATTGAAACCGACCAGTGGCGGTTCGCCCGCGGATGCTGGGAGGAAATAATCAACATCGACACCAAGAATGTCAAGGCTCGATACGGCAGACTAAAATACACCTACATTATGGCTGACAGCGGCCTACGTCGAGCCTGGCAGGATGTTCGAGAGCAAGCATCTGAATTGATGAAGGTGGTGGAGCAAGCAAACCTTCTTACAGACAATACAGCCAAATGGGAAACACAAGGACTGCAAGTGGAACGGCAGACCGCTGGGCAACCAATGGGTCTCTATCTGTATATGCTCAGAGGTAGAGCCGCTCTCGAAATGGCAAAATATGGAATGGTCACTAACCCAGAGGAATATCTTGCGCAAGCAGTTGCTGATTTGGAAAAAGTGCTGCAGCTTGCCCCAAGTAACGTAGATGGCTATTGGTATTTAGCGCAGGCGGCGGTAACAAAAGGCGACATCTTCGCCACAAGAGGCGATATCGAAGAAAGGGACAAATCTATAGGGCAGGCCAGAGGGTTTGCAGAGCAGGCAGTTAAGGTTGCCGACTCCGACCCCAGAGCGCATATGAATCTTCTGGCGGTGAAACTTATGGAGGCCCAAAAAGGCGGCAGAGAACAAATTGAATCTCTTGAGCAGGAATATCTGTCGCTCGCTAATAGGTTTCCATCATACGCGGAGGTGTTTGTGCGGCTCTCTCGATTCTATTCAGACCCCGCCATCAGCTCCAGAAATCTTGATAAAGCCTGCAAAGCGATCGAACGCGCGATTGAGTCGGACAAAAATAATGCTGTTTATGCAATGTATGCAGCCAATATCTGGTATCGCAAATTTTGTTATTATGGGCAAAAAGCCGACCTTGATAAGGCAATAGAATATGCAAAACACGCGCTTACTTTGCCCGATGCGCAGGAAGAAACTGGACCACGAAGTTGGGTCAACAGAGTAAATAGAATTGCATTGTGCGTTTTTCTTGCAAACTGCTACGTAGAGCAGACCATCGAACATCCCGAGAAAGTAACGGAGGCAGAAAAGGCAGCTTTATTAAAAGAAGCTGAGCAGACAGTTCACGCAATCGAGCAGCTCCTTGGCAGTTCTGAGGACCCTCAGGTTGTTAAGTGGCAAGCTCTACTTGAACTAGCAAAAGGAGATAAAAATGCTGCTGTCAGGAAACTTTACCCGGTTTACGAGCAGCTTAAAGCAGCATCCACTAACAAAGAATTAGAGCGAGTAGATTCTCTGCTTGCTTATCGATTAGCTAAAATCTTTGAAAACACCGAAGAACTCGGCGCAGCAAACGAGTTTTTCACAGTTGCATTAAGACTCGCTAACAGAGGTGCTTCTGACAAGATAGATGAAAACAAACCTGAGGCATTTTTGGATTATACAGAAGTGCTGTTGAAACTAAAGGTTTATAATGAAGCTTTGCACCTGATAAACTTTTTAGAAAGTCAATATTGGCCCAGCGACAGGAGCAAAATACTGCGCATCAGGGCATATATTGGCGCAAAGCAATTTGACGATGCCGCAGAAGAATTGGCAAGCAGACCCGATGCAGATAGTCTCGAGACAATTAAACTCAGCTTAGAGCTTGTGCAGGCTAAAATTCATCAGACACAACTTGCTATAGCACAAAAAGAATTGCAAGAAAGCCCAGGTGTTGTTATCAAGCCGGTCGAGCCAGGAGGAGAAAAAGGCGCTGTGCCACAAGCATCTCTGGAAATAATGAAAGAAGAGCTGAAAAGCTACAGGCAGCTTGAAGCAGGGTTGGTGAAAAAACTGCTGACAATTGACCCAAATTCCGTTGAACTAACCACTGTCATTGCTATTTGTAGACATTACATCGAGCAAGGATTCAAAGCCGAAGCCCAGGATTTGGTCAATCGCTTTTTAGCCCGCTTCCCCGATAATACAATTGTTCTGGTTTATAAACAGATTCTGGCTGAACCTAACCCGGCAAACGTTTCAGAGCAAAGGCGTAAGGAAATAGAAGAGCAAGTCCTCTTAAGTGTCGCTGACCCAATTCGTCGCGCTGTCGAACTGGGAGTATTTTACAGAAGAAATAATGCGCTGCCGAAAGCGGCCGAACAATTCAAGGCGGCTCTTGACGTCGCTGCTTCGCAAGGCCGCTCTTCTGATAACGCCACCTTGGAGAGAATAGATATTGCTACGCGGCATCTTTTTGATGTAGCACTCCTAATGAAAGATTGGCAACTGGCTGAGCAAATAACAGAAAAAGCTCGACGAGAAAATTTTGATGATTGTGAAGGCAACCTTTTTGCAGCACGCCTCGCCGCGATGAGAGGCCAGCCCAAAGATGCTTTGGTAAAAATAGACGAATGCCTGAAGCAGAAACCTATATTCTCACGTGCCTATGTCCTTAGAAGCAGCATCAATACGGACCTTGGTGATGACCGTGCCGCTATTGAAGACGCCCGAAAAGCAGCATCTCTAAATCCTATCGATGGGGCAATAGCAAAAGGATTGGCAATTGCATTTTTCAAACGCGACCAAAAACTTGGCAAAGATCTCCCCTCGTATCAAATGGTCGAAGCCAAAACCGCTCTAGAGAGAGCAGTGGTGTTAAATCCCAGTGATTTACAGTTGCTCAACTTCTACGCTGAGTATATAAGCTCGACAGAACCGCTCAGGGCGTTAGCAATTCGGCAGGATATACAAAGGGTTGCTCCAACCCTGCAGAACGCTTTAAGTTTGGGGCGACTGGCGACAAAATTGGCTCTCGAACAAACAGACACGCAGCGAAAAGAAGCGCTATTCTCGGTCGCTGAGTCATCTTATGAGGAAGCTCGCAAAATTGACCCTCGCGACAAACAAGTGTTCTATTATTATGGCGAACACCTTCGTGCCAGAGGCATGGACGATAAAGCCAAAAAAATCCTGGAGGAAGCTCAAGATGAAAGATTACTATGGGATTATTACTTTCAGCGAGGTCAGTATGGCGACGCAAAAATGGTTCTGGAGCAGTTGCACAAAAGCAACCCCAAAGATATTTCCGCACTGAAAGGTCTTATGCTTGTTGCCGAAAAAACCTCTGACCAAGAAGCTGCAAAGAAATATTCTGATGAACTTGTGGTACTTGATGGAAGCATAGAAAATCATCTTATTCAGATTCAGACTTTACTCAGAGTTGGTCTTGTTAAGGAGGCCGAACTCAAGCTGCAGGGCTTTAAGGAAAAGAATCCAGACGAGCCCAGAGCGCATCTGCTCGATGCCCTCCTGGCAATGAGACAGGGTCAACTGCAAAAAGCATTGGACCTGACGAATAGAAACCTTCAGAGCAATCAAAATAACGCAACGGCATGGCGGTTAAGAGGCGAAATAAACTTCTATATGGCGAATTATGAGCAGGCAATCACCGACCTTAAAAAAGCCAAGTCGTTATCGGAAGACCCTCTTACTCGAACGTCGCTGGCTAAAGCATATATGCAGATTGGACGGTTTGACGACGCTATAACCGAACTTAAAAATACTGTTAATGCACCCAGTGCTCCTGCAGAGGCCAGGCGAATGCTTGAATATATGTATTTACAGCTTGGCCGCAAGGATGCACTAAAAACGTTTTATGATGAAACCCTCGCAAAGTTTCCCGACAGCATAGTTTGGCTTAATCGAGCAGCAGCATTTGCCACCACCACAGGTGACCTCAACAATGCAGAGCAATTGTATAAAAAAGCCTATCTGATGAGACGCGAACTCAACCGCACACCTGACCCCAACGACGCCGCGGACATCCAGTACGCGACTGCCTTCGATGGATATCTAAAAACACTTGTATTATCAGCAGGAGACCCAAACACAGGATTTTGGAACCCGCGCAAATTGGATAAAGTCTTTGAAGAAAGTAGAGCCCATATTGATGGTCCTTTTGCCCCCATAGCATATCTTCGGATGGCTGAGGCAAAGTTGAGACTCGGCGACCGTTCAACCGCCACGGACTATTGTCGAAAAGCTGTTGATAAAACAGGCACGGATGAATCGCTCGCCGCTGAGGTCTTGTTGAGAATGTATTTGATGCTCGGACCTGATGAAGTTTCAAAATATTGCGAGCAGAAACTTAAATCCGACCCACGTTCGCTGGCTGCTAATTTTGTTATGTTTAACCTCGCCAGAATTAATGAGCAGTATAGTAAAGCTATAGAATATATCAACAGGTGTATAGAGCTGTCTGGCCAGGATAGCCAGCGCCAAGTTGACTACATAGCCAAGAAAGCCGAGGTTCTGACCCTGGCCTACGATAAAACTTCCGATAATAATTTCCTTCTAAAGGCTATCGCTGATTACGAAAGTTTATTGGCTAAAATGCCGAATAATACCAATGTCCTAAATAATTTGGCGTATATGCTTGCTGAAAGCAATCAAAGACTTCCAGAGGCTCTTGAGTATGCTAAACGGGCGCTAGATGCAAGAGGCAACGATGCAAGCTTTATGGATACGTATGGTTATGTGCTCTTTAAAAATGGTAAAACTTCGGAGGCTGCCGAGTTCCTGGCAGCCGCGTTGCAACAGTATGAGCAGCAAGGTGAATCTTTTGCGCCGCCAGATGTGTTTGAGCACTTAGGTATGGTTAATGAAAAACTCGGGGCAAAGGCCGAAGCACTTGCTTATTATAAGCGAGCGCTGGAAGCTGGAGCAGGTAAATTATCGCAGAAACGTAAGGCACAAATAGATAAGGCCATCGCACGCCTTTCGCAGTAACCTGGCTCTGCTCTGCCTCGTGTCAATGTAAATTAACCTGATGCTATAAAACGATATTTACTTTATTGGTGAATTCTGATGGGAGATAAAAAATGGTAGAAGAAAAACCAACGCCCATAAACAAAATTCCAGTGCCTCCTATGCAAAGGCCGTCGCCGCCTGTCACGCTCACAACCAAGGACGTTCTTAGTATATTCCGCCGGCACACACTGCTGATAATTGCTCTGACCATATTGGGTCTAGGAGCTGGTGGTGGAACCTGGTGGCTTTTGCGAAGATATCTTCCAGAATATACAGCCGGAACTTATATTGAAGTCTCGGCGCCTGTGGAAACAGACCCTATGGTCATCGCCGCGCCTTTTGTGCAAAAGGAAATTCTCTACGGTTATCGGCTATCATTGGCGAGCATCATAAAAGACCAGCGCACTTTGCAAGACCTTTTGGCCAGGGACAAGGTTAAAGAGACCACCTGGTTTACGGACAGGGGTAGAAATATTAGAAAAGCCGTTGCATATTTGGAAAAGCGTTTTTCTGCTGTCGCTCACAAAGATAGTGACTTCGTCCAGATATCGATGACCTGTCGCAGTGATAAGGAGGCGGCCCTCATCGTTAACGAAATGCTCGACTTGTTTCTTACTACTCAGGGAGGTACCAAACAGGCAGAAATTACCAGCAGATTGGCAAAGCTTGATGAGGAACGGACTCGAGTTCAAAGGGATTTGGACCAGGCTAATAAATCACTGGATGAAGTTCGCACTGCTTGGGGTATAACTGAACTCGAACAGCCTATCGGGCGTTATTACCAGCACACATTTACTTTAAGATTGAATGCGTTGGAACTCGATAAAAGTGACCTTATCCTCCAAATAAAAGAAACTCAAGCTAGCATTAGAAATCTTGAAGAGTTGGCTACAGGCCCTGTTACTGAACAGATTGAGCATCTAATTGAAACGGACCCCGTTATGGTTTTGCTCGCCCAGCAGGCAGCTCTGCTCGAATCGTCACTTAAAGGCATACTTTCCAAATTCGGTGAAAATCACAGAGTAGTGCGCCAAACGCAGGACCTAGTAAACGAGATCAAGGAAAAAAGGCAAATCAGAAAGGCCGAAATCGCAGAGCAGACCCGCCGCGCGTTGCTGGAGAATGCTCGTGATATGTTGATTGTGTTGCAAGAAAGATTTAGAGAGCTTGAAACATTACGTCAGGAGGCTGATGCAAAGCAAAAAGACCTTGATTTGGCCCGCGTTCAGTTCGATCAACGCTCCAAAATCAGGGACGAGAGAATCGTAATGCTCGATTCAATAAAACAGCAGATTGAAAAATGGAAGATATTGCACGATGACCCCAAGACACCTAAGGTGCGAGCTGTCGGATATGCGCCGGTACCTCTTGAGATGACCACTACTCGGCAGTGGTGGCTCTGGTTTCCGGGCGGCACAATATTGGGCTTTTTGGTTAGCATAGGCCTTTCCTTCCTTATCGAGCTGGCAAATGACCTCGTCAGAGCGCCCAGAGATGTGGGCAGATACTTGCACATTCCACTTTTGGGTGTCATCCCTGATTCCGGTGAAGACGACCAGGTTCGCGGCATTGAGCTTTGTCGCGCCGTTCGCGAGGCACCCTATTCTATAATAAGCGAATCCTACAGACGATGTCGCACGAACCTGAAACTCTCCGGCGCCGTAGAATCTTTGAAAACCATGCTTGTCGCCAGCGGTATGGCAGGTGATGGCACAACCTCTGTGGCGGTCAATCTCGCAACTGCTTTTGTCGCTGAGGATAAAAAGGTTCTGCTTATCGATGCTAATTTCAGACACCCCAGCTTGCATACACTGTTCCCGAAAACGGCAGCCGGCGAGTCAGAAGCGGGACAATTCGACTTCGGTTTAAGCAGTGTTCTTATGAATCAGTGCGGACCCAAAGAAGCTATACGGAACACCGGTATTGAGGGTCTTGACATAATCATTGCCGGCCCTCTGCCGGGAAATCCTGCAGAGCTGCTCGGCGGCGCCCGAATGGAAGAGCTTATCAAAGAGCAGCGTAAGACCTTCGATTATGTTATAGTTGATGGGCCGCCCGTCCTTCTGGTAAGTGATTCGAAAATGTTGGCTAAACTCGTCGATGCAACGCTCCTGGTATTCAGCGCCGTCGCCACAAGGAGAGGCGCCGCTCAGAGGACCATCGGCGAAATCAAACAGGTAGGCGGCACAGTCGCTGGCTGTGTGCTCTTCGGTGCCAGAGCTCTCAAAGGCGGCTATTTCCAAGAGCAGTTCAGGTCCTATCAGGAATATCAGAAAGTGCAAGTTGCTGGCTCAGCTTAACTAACTTGTCAAAACAAGAAGGTTGTTTGAAACCCATTCTGCAAAGGCTTGCAGAATGGGTTTCTCTATATATAGGGACGGCAGTTTAAGGTTACACTCTAATTTCGCGGGAGTTCCCCGCCTGTAAAGGCGGGGGTGAGAGCCGTTTCCAGCAACGGAGTTGCTGGACAGGCGAAGTCTGAAATAGTAAGTGCCACGTCTGTAAAGACGTGGGAATCTACACTTTTAAGTCAGGAAAATTTATATATTGCTCACTTGCTCGACCTCGGTTAGAATTAATCGTTAACTCTTATGATTAATGACCACTAAGCTGAATGCTTCTTAGCAAATGGTCAGTTTGAGTTTTTAGCAAGGGCTATCAGATGGAAAAGTTTTTAGTGACCGGCGGAGCTGGCTTTATCGGTTCGAATATCTGCAAAGGGCTTGTCTCGCAGGGCTGTTTCGTAAGGGTTATCGACAATCTTCTCACAGGCAAGAAGGCCAACCTCGCCTCCATTTTAGACAAGATTGATTTTCTCCAAGCCGATATGGGTGACCCGAACGTCGCCTGTGCCGCAATGAAAGATATCGATATTGTTCTGCACCAGGGTGCTTTGCCCTCTGTGCCGCGTAGTGTCGATGACCCGGCAGCCACCCACAGGCACTGTGTCGATGCCACCTTTACGCTTCTTTTAGCGGCCCGCGATGCCCGTATAAAACGTTTCGTCTATGCCTCAAGCTCTTCGGCATACGGCGATACGCCAACTCTGCCAAAGGTTGAGACAATGCTGCCCAGTCCTCTTTCGCCTTACGCAGCCGCCAAACTCGCTGGCGAATACTATTGCTCAATCTTCTATAAAGTTTATGGCCTGCAAACAATTTCGCTGCGCTATTTCAATGTCTTCGGCCCACATCAGGACCCAACAAGCCAGTACGCCGCAGCCATACCAGCTTTTGTAACGGCTATTTTGAAGGATAAGCCGCCCACCATTTACGGCGATGGCACCCAAAGCCGCGACTTTACGTATGTCGATAATGTAGTCGATGCGAACCTGCTTGCCGCAAGAGCCAAGCAGACCAAAGGTGAAGTTGTGAATATCGCCTGTGGCCAGGCCGTAACCGTCAATGAAATTATCGATATGATTAATGAACTATGCGGTAAGAATATCCGACCCATCTACACCGCCTCGCGCCCGGGCGATGTAAAACATTCCCTTGCCGACATCACTCTGGCTAAAAAACTCATCGCCTTCACCCCAAAAGTCTCATTTCGCCAGGGTCTTGAAAAGGCCATCGACTGGTACTGCAAAAATCTTTTATAGCTTGTCCGAAGTGTTGAGATAATTGGCGAATCTGCAAAGAAGATACCGGCGGATTTTAGGGACAGGTATCGCGATATAGACTGGAAAAGGATCGCTGGTATGAGGGATCGGCTGATTCACGATTATTTCAGCGTCGATTACCATATGGTCCGGGATGTTGCCACAAATAAGCTGCCGGAACTAAAACGGAAGATTGTGGAGATAATGAAGCAGGAGAGTGGAGATTGGGGGGCAGGCTTGCGGGAGGCAATTGTGCGGGTGCACGATGTTGCTGAAATGGTCGATGTGGTGAAAGTTGCAAATACTGTTGGGAAAGATTATCATTTTGTGATATAATTATTTTATGAGCCCGACTGTTTTCAGGTATAGAAAGTATCGCTTTATTTTCTTCTCCCGTTAGGAGAGGAGGATACACATTCATGTAATCTCACCTGAAGGTGAGGCAAAATTCTGGATTACACCTGAGGTGCGATTGGTAAAGAACTTCGGTCTTTCATAGAAGCAAATTAGCGACTTAAAAAGAATTATTGAGGAGCGTAAAGATGAGATTAAAAGCGTGTGGCAAACGCATTTTGGAAGTTGAGGTTTCCCATATCAATAGTCGTGGTTTTTGGCTGTGTGTGAGGGACAAAGAATACTTTTTGCCTTACGAGGACTACCCATGGTTTAAGGAAGCTAAGGTAAAAGAGATACTGAATGTCAAATTGCTGCACGGGTATCATTTGTATTGGCCGAAGCTTGACGTTGATTTGGAAATTGATTCTCTTGAGAATCCGCAGAGATATCCATTGAAATATAAGTGAGTTGAACAATCTGCTGCGGCGAGGTGTTGATTGTTCGGGTGCACGATGTTGCTGAAATGGTGGATGTGGTGAAGGTTGCAAATGCTGTTGGAAAAGATTAACACTCTGACGCTGAGTAACACAGATTAATCCGCCAGACGTATGGCGGATAAACGCTGATTTTATAAGTCTGAATTCCCGCTCCTTCGGCTGTACTCAGGACAAGTTCCGCGGGAATGACAAGAGGAAGCTTATTCGGTATTCAATGCGTGTTTAAGCACATCGTTTGTATTTTTTGCAAATATGAATTTCATACCTTTTTTGGCTTCTTTGGGAACATCGGGGAGGTCTTTTTTGTTTCGAGCGGGGAGGATGACGATTTTGATGCCGGCCTGCTTTGCGGCGAGGATTTTTTCTTTCAGGCCTCCGATAGGCAGGACGAGGCCGCGCAGCGTTATCTCGCCGGTCATCGCCACATCCGCACGAGTGGGTTTGCCGAGCAGTTGTGACACCAGCGAAGTGAACATAGCAATGCCTGCGCTTGGGCCATCTTTGGGGATTGCGCCTGCCGGGACGTGGATGTGGTAATCTAATTTGGTGAATTTGCTGGGGTCGATATTTAGTTTTTTTGCGTTTACTTTTACAATGGAGAAGGCGGCCTGTGCGCTTTCCTTCATAACCTCGCCGATTTGGCCTGTCAACAGCAGGTTTCCTTTGCCCGGCATAGAGGCGGATTCGATGAAGAGCAATTCGCCGCCGACAGGTGTGTAGGCCAGTGCAGTCGCCACGCCTGGTATTGCGGTCCGCAGGGCAAGTTCAGATTCGAATTGTGTTGGGCCGAGGATTTTTGCCAGGTTTTTTTTGTCGATAGTTGTTCGTTTCTTTTTTGCTTTGGCTATTTCGGTGGCGACAGCTCTGCAAATAGCTGCGATATTTCTTTCGAGGTTTCGCACGCCCGCTTCACGAGTATAGCCATTGATTATTGCCAGGATAGCTTCATCGTTTATGGTCAACTGGCTTTTGGTTAAGCCGTGCTCTTTTAACTGACGTGGAATTAGATACTTCTTGGCGATATTGAGTTTTTCGGTCTCGGTATAGCCGGGCAGTTCGATGACCTCCATCCTATCGCGCAGGGCCGGCGGGACGGGTTCGGTATAATTTGCGGTGCCGATGAACATCACGGTCGATAAATCGAAAGGCTGGTCGAGATAATGGTCGGTGAAGCTGTAGTTTTGTTCGGGGTCGAGCACTTCAAGCAGTGCGCTTGCGGGGTCGCCCCTGAAATCGGCCCCGACTTTGTCGAGCTCATCGAGCATAAAGACGGGGTTTTTGCTGCGGCACTTTCGCAACTCCTGCAGAATTCTGCCTGGTAGGGCGCCGATGTAAGTTCTGCGGTGGCCGCGGATGTCGGCCTCATCTCTTATTCCGCCGAGCGATATTCGGATGAATTTTCTGCCAAGTGCGCGGGCGATGGATTTGCCAAGCGAGGTTTTTCCGACGCCCGGCGGGCCGACGAAGCAAAGTATAGGGCTTTTGCCGGTTGGGTTTAATTTGCGGACGGCCAGAAATTCGAGGATGCGTCTTTTTACCTTTTGGAGGTTGTAGTGGTCCTGATTGAGGATTCGTTCGGCCTTGTTGATGTCGAGGTGGTCTTCGGTTTGAATTGACCAGGGCAGCTCGCAGACCCAATCGAGATATGTGCGGATGACGCTATATTCCGGTGACACGGGAGGGATTTTGTTCAATCGGTCTAATTCGCGGAGCGCTTCCTCTTCGACGTTTTTGGGCATTTTGGCCTTTGCGATGTTTTCGCCCAGTTGCTTTAGCTCTTCGGTTCGCAGGTCTTTCTGGCCGAGTTCGGATTGAATGGCTTTTAGCTGTTCCTGGAGGAAGTATTCGCGCTGGGTTTTGTCTATGGATTCCCTGACGCGGCCCTGGATTTTGTGGCTTAGCTCGAGGACTTCGAGCTGATTTGCAAGGACGAAGGAAATTTTTGTGAGCCTCACGGCGGCATCGAGCTCTTCGAGCAGATCCTGCTTTTTTGGAGTTTCGATACTTAGATTGGCAGCCAGGAAGTCCACCAGGGCGGAAGGGCTTTCGATATTTTCTAATAGGACCGCTGCCTCTTCGGGGATGTTAGGACTTAGCTGGATGACGCGGTGGGCGGCCTGGCGGACGCTGACGATAAGCGCGCGAAGTTTTTTTGTTATCTTTACAGAAGTGTAAAGCTGCTTAATTCTGGCCTTCAGATACGGCTCGGTGGCAACTCTTTCGACTATTTTGAAGCGGGTCAGGCCGTGCACTACGATGTGAATTGAGCCTTGCGGCAGCTTTATAACTTTTAGAACGGAAGCGGCACAGCCGATGGAGTAGAGGTCATCAAAGGTTGGCTTGTCGGTTTCAGGGTTACGCTGTGTTAAAAGGCCGATGATGGATTCGTTGGGAGTGGTATCGGCGAGGAGGGCCTTACTTTGCTCTCGGCCGATTGCAAGCGGCGTTACGGTGCCGGGGAAGACGACGGCGTTGCGAATGGGCAGGATGCCGACCACATCGGGCAGTTTGAATTCGCTGTCTTCTTCACGTGATGCGGGGCTTTCGCTGCGCAAGATATGTTCCGCCGATAGGCGTCCTGTGGAGATGGCTTCGGGGTCTTCTTCAGCCATTTCGAGAAACCAGTCGTTACTTGAGAATAAGAAACCTTTTAAGTCGGTCGCCATTTTCTAAAACCTTTCTATCAAGAGCCAAATAATACACGATTATGCAGGAAACTGCAACGATTAAGTTGTATTGCGATAGTTTTCAGAAAAATTTCAGAGGCTGTTGCTGGACAAAGCAAGATTGGTATAGTATAATTATAAGAGATAGTATGCCTTTGGCAGGAGAAAGAAGTGGGCGAAAAAACAAATCTAAACTATTTGTTGGGGATGTCGATACTTTGGGTGGTGCTAATATCATCACTTAGTGCAGGAAAAACCATTTACGTTGATGACGATGGCCCTGCGGATTTCAACAACATCCAGGCGGCGATTGATGACTGTAACAATGGGGATGTGATTATCGTTGCCGAGGGAACGTATTTTGAAAATATCCACTTTATGGGCAAGAATATTACCCTTACAAGCAAAGACCTTAATAATCCAGATGTGGTGGCTGCAACAATTATTGACGGTAACGATGCGAACTCTGTGGTAACGTTTTCTGGCACAGAAGACAGCAACTGTGTGCTCAGTGGTTTTACGGTTACCGATGGTAATGCACCTGCAGGCGGCGGCATTTATGGCAACGGCACATTGGCAACCATCGAATACAACGTCATTAAGGATAATAAATCGATAGAATTCTATGGTGGGGCTGGTATATGTGATTGTGATGGTCTGATACGAAACAATTTCATTAACAGTAATCACGCATGGGGCTGTTGTGGCGGAGGCCGTGGTGGTGGTCTGAGTGAGTGCGACGGAATTATCATCAGTAACATCGTTTGGGACAATCATGCTTACGCAGGCGGTGGAATGTATAGATGTAACGGCGTGATTAGGAATAATTTACTCGTTGATAATAAGGGGTTATATGGTGGGGCGTTTGTCCTCTGTAATGGTACTATAAGCAATTGTTCAGTAGTAGGCAACTGGTGCGTATATGGCGCTCTTTTACATTGTAATGGAACTATCAAGAACTGCATTATCTGGCAGAATGGGCCAGAGACAGCAACGCAGATTAAGGATTGTTCCACACCTACTTATAGCTGCATTGAGAACTGGGATGGTGGCGGTGTTGGCAATATCAGTTATGCCCCATGCTTTGCGAATATAGGGTATTGGGAATTACAGGGAACCCAATGGTTTTGGTGGGATTGGATTGATAACGATGGTGATTATCATTTGAAGTCTCAAGTGGGCAGATGGGATGTCAATGAGGGAGGGTGGACGAAAGACGATGTGACAAGTCCCTGCATTGATGCGGGCGACCCGGCGAGTCCCATCGGCTTAGAGCCGTTTCCTAATGGCGGGATTATCAATATGGGGGCTTATGGCGGAACGGATGAGGCGAGTAAATCATATTTTGGTGAGCCAGTTTGCGAAACAATTGTCGCTGGCGACATAAACGGCGACTGCAAGGTTGACTTTTGGGACTTATCACTTATGGTAGGCCATTGGTTGGAGGAACATTAAGGGAGGGAAGCTGAAAGTGTAAAGTTCAAAATGCAAAACTGTGGAACTCAACAGTTTTTAGCTTTTCGCTTTAAGTTTTAAGTTTCCCTGCACTGATGGGAGCTATTTTATTGCGGCGTGGTAGGACTGCAGAGACCTTATGGGGCTGGTGCCGGTTCGGGCGGCGGCAATGCCTTTTACTGAAGCGGCGGCAGCAGCGGTCGTCGTGATGTAAGGTATTTTGTAAGTAATCGCTGCTTTGCGAATGTAAGAGTCATCATATTTGCCGAGTTTGCCCACAGGGGTGTTGATTATAAGCTGGATTTCGCGGTTTTTGATGGCGTCAATGATGTTGGGTCTGCCTTCGTGCATCTTGAAGATGCGTTCGGCTTTGATGCCTTTTTCCGACAGGAGGCGATAAGTTCCTTCTGTGGCCTTGATTTTGAAGCCGAGCTTCTGAAATTCTTTTGCGATGGGCACGATAGCGGGCTTGTCCGGGTCGGTTACAGTGATAAGGACTGCGCCTTGCGAGGGCAGGGTCTGGTTTGCGGCCTGCTCGGCCTTGAAGAAGGCAAGTGGGAAGGAGTCAGCCATACCCAGGACTTCGCCGGTTGAGCGCATTTCGGGGCCGAGGATGGGGTCAACCTCCGGGAACATATTGAATGGGAAGACGGCTTCCTTTACGCCGAAGTGCGGGATGGCGTGATGTTTTATGTTGAGGTCGGCAAGCTTTTTGCCGAGCATCAGTTGGACGGCGATGCGGACCATATTTATGTTGCAGACCTTTGAGACCAGAGGCACGGTGCGTGAGGCGCGTGGGTTGGCTTCGAGGATATAGACAATGTCGTTGGCTATGGCATACTGGATGTTGATTAGGCCGACGACGTTGAGGTGTATTGCAATTTCTTTTGTATATTTGCTGATAGTATCAAGGTGCTTTTTGGGTATGCTGACGGGCGGGATGACACAGGCGGAGTCGCCGGAGTGGATGCCGGCAAGCTCGATGTGCTCCATAATAGCAGGGATGAAGGCATCTGTGCCATCAGAAATGGCGTCGGTTTCTGTTTCGATGGCGTTTTCGAGAAACTTGTCGATGAGGATTGGTCTTTCGGGCGTTACTTCTTCGACAGCGGTGGTAACATAGTGTTTGAGCATATCCTGGTCGTGGACTACTTCCATACCGCGGCCGCCGAGGACGTAGGATGGTCTTACCATAAGCGGGTAGCCGATTCGTTCAGCGATTTTGAGGGCTTCTTCAAAGCTGCTTGCCATATCGGATGCGGGTTGTGGGATGCCGAGCTTGTTGCAGACCTTTCGGAAGCGGTCGCGGTCTTCTGCCAGGTCTATCGTCTCAGGGGAGGTGCCGATGATTTTGACGCCGGCTCTGGCAAGTTCGTTGGCGATATTGAGGGGTGTCTGGCCGCCGAACTGGACGATGACGCCTTCGGGTTTTTCCTTTTCGTAAATGCTTAAAACGTCTTCAACGGTGAGCGGCTCGAAGTAGAGCTTGTCGGAGGTGTCGTAGTCGGTTGAGACGGTTTCAGGGTTGCAGTTAATCATAATGGACTCGTATCCCTGGTCTCGGAGCGTGAAGGCGGCGTGGACGCAGCAGTAGTCGAATTCGATGCCCTGGCCGATGCGGTTTGGGCCGCCGCCGAGGACCATTACCTTTTTTCTTTTGCTGGCCTTGACTTTGTCCGGGGCGTTGTAGGTGGAGTAATAGTAGGCGGCATTTTCGACGCCACTGACAGGGACGGCGTCCCAGGCCTCGACTACGCCGAGAGAGATGCGTTTCTTTCGGATTTGCTCCTGTGAGAGGCCGAGGATTTTGGCGAGATACAGGTCGGCGAAGCCATCTTTTTTGGCCTGAATCAGGAGTTTGTCGGGCAGCATTTTGCCTTTGTATTTTAGAATATTTTCTTCCAGCGCGACAAGCTCGGCCATTTCTTTAAGAAAATAGTGTTTGATTTTGGTTTTTTGATAGAGGGTTTCGATGTCGGCGCCTTTTCGGAGGGCTTCATACATAATGAACTGGCGCTCGCTTGAGGTTATGTTTAGGAGCTTTAGAAGCTCATCGAGAGGTAGGTTGTTAAAGTTTTTTGCAAAGCCGAGGCCGTAACGGCCGATTTCGAGGGAGCGGATGGATTTCTGGAAGGCCTCTTTGTAGGTTTTGCCGATGCTCATCACCTCGCCGACGGCCCGCATTTGTGTGCCGAGCTTGTCTTCGACTCCTTTGAATTTTTCAAATGCCCAGCGTGCGAATTTGACGACGACGTAGTCGCCGGAAGGTGTGTATTTTTCGAGGGTGCCTTCTCTCCAGTAAGGTATCTCATCGAGGGTAACGCCGGCTGCGAGCAGAGAAGAGACAAAGGCGATGGGGAAGCCGGTGGCTTTGGATGCGAGAGCCGATGAGCGGGAAGTTCTGGGATTGATTTCGATAACAACGACCCGCCCGGTGTCGGGATTATGGGCGAACTGGATGTTGGTTCCGCCTATAACTTCAATGGCGTCAACAATATCGTAAGAGAACTTTTGAAGTCGCTCCTGCAGTTTGGGGTCAATTGTAAGCATAGGAGCGGTGCAATAGGAGTCGCCGGTGTGGATGCCCATAGGGTCAACGTTTTCAATGAAGCAGACGGTGATTTTCTGGCCTTTGGCGTCACGGACGACTTCGAGTTCGAGTTCTTCCCAGCCGAGAACGGATTCCTCGACGAGGATTTGGTGGACGAGGCTTGCGGACAAGCCGCGGTTTGCGACAACGCGAAGCTCCTCGATGTTGAAGACTGCTCCGCCGCCGGTGCCGCCGAGTGTGTATGCAGGTCTGATGACGACGGGGTAACCGAGCCGGTCGGCGATTTTTTCTGCTTCTTCAACGCTGTAGGCGGCGTCGCTTTTCGGCATATCGATACCAAGACGGTTCATAGTTTGTTTGAAGATGACGCGGTCTTCTCCGCGTTCAATGGCATCGACGTTGACGCCAATGACTTTGACGCCATACTTTTCGAGGACGCCGGCTCGGGCAAGTTCGGAAGACAAATTAAGACCTGTCTGGCCGCCGAGATTAGGCAGGAGGGCATCCGGTCGCTCTTTTTCGATAATTTTTGTCATCGTCTCAAGATTAAGCGGCTCGATATAAGTTATGTCAGCCATACCTGGGTCGGTCATAATAGTTGCGGGATTGGAGTTGACCAGCATAATTTGGTATCCGAGCTTGCGAAGGGCTTTGCAGGCCTGTGTTCCTGAGTAGTCGAACTCGCAGGCTTGCCCTATGATGATTGGGCCGGAGCCGATAATCATTACTTTCTTTATATCCGTTCGTTTTGGCATCTTGTATTCTCCTGTTAATTTCTATTAAGCATCCTGCCTCAACGGCGAGTATATCGGGGCGAATTAAACTGTAAAAAGGCGAAACTGTCAAATAATAATCTTTTAATAATTGTTATTAGCGAAGCAATGGGATTATTTTTTGATTTTTGAGGTTTATTACGGGGAGGTTTTTAGATGGAGTATATGTGGTGGTTTGGTTGTAAGGTGTGCCAGTAACGGTTCTGGTTGAGAGAGCAGAAACGTAATAATTTTGGCTACATCTTATCCAGTGGAGAAGAAGATATAGATGCTTTGGGTTTCGAGCAGATTAGCCGGTTGGGAAGGCGCGTAATAAAGCAGCGGATGGAGCAGGCTGCTCCCTTGTCTTTGCTATGGACAAGAGTCGCGCCTTTCCCAACGGTTTGCTGTTTGACCAGGAATAACCGGCTAAGCGCACTCAGGTTCGGGCTCGGGCTCAGGCTCATCAGAGTCATCGTCAATGAAGCTGATTTGTAAGCTGGTGCTTTCCGGTGCTGGCTCATTAGGGTCATCGTCGATGAAGCTGATTTGTAAGCCGGTGCTTTCTGGTCCGGGCTCGTTAGGGTCATCGTCGATGAAGCTGATTTGGCAGTCGGTACTTTCCGGTCCGGGCTCGTTAGGGTCATCATCAATAAATGCAGATTGGCTGTCGGACAAGCTGCCTGACCAGCAAACGTTGACTGCCAAAATGGTTAATACGGCCAGAAGGAGTATAAACCCGACCGCGGTTAGAACTAACTTTTTCATTTTGCCTTCCTTTCAAGATAGATAAGTCATGATATATTTGATTTTTCCTATACTTCTTAGAATTCTTCAGAATAAGTGCCTTGAAGGGGTTTAATTAAGATGGGGGTGGTGATGCCGCTTGGCAGCATCTTGTCTTCTTCGGGGGTTATACTAATAACACCAATGTCACCTACCTCGGTTGTTTCAGAGCCGCCGTCGCCGAGGGTAGCGCCGATGTTGGTTACGTATCCTGAGGACCATTGTGTTGTATCACACATAGAGATAATCGTGCCGTAGATTTGAGCGTTGCCACGGACGTCAACGATTCCTCCGACTATGGCGCCTGTGAGGATGTTATTGTCGCTCTGCACGGGGTTGGTGTTGCCGAGGTTGACGTTAAAGTGAGGTGCGAGGATAGTGGCCTCCTGTATGCTGGAGGTGTTGTTGAAGGCGGCCTCGCCCGTGAAGTAGAGGCAATTATTCTGCCACTTTAACTGGTTCGGGACATTGGTAATGATAGGACCATTGAAGGTGCAGTTGTCAAATCGCACATTATTGTAATAGGTGGAGGTACTGGTAGCACAGTCGATATACAGGATTTCTTCAAATCTGCAATTTTTGAAGAGGGCATTGCGATTTGAGGGGAGGAGTTGGTTAGTAAATACCTGGTTTTCATAGACATAACGGGTCAGCTTTCTGCTGCCGGAGCTTGAGGGCTGGTTATAATTTCCCGACATGTGAGGGAAATATTCTATGACTTTAACGGTTGTTGTTGGTATTGCAGTTGTCATACTTTTATACATAGATGTGTCGTAATCAGTGATATTCATTCCCGGCATATTCTGATACGGCTGGCCGTAATTGATGCCCTCGTGATAGGCCTTAATTTCGTCGTTTTCGCTGTAGATGCGGTTGCCGTTCTGGTCAAACATCGGGTTATCATTTACATCGAGAGTCTCTAACTGGTAAGTCTGTTGTTGAATCTGCTGGAGGGTAAGAACGGTATTGATGGTTCCCGTAACGGAAGAATCGCTGGTCATATTAAAAGGCGCTATATCGGCACGGTTCCAGGTGCTAAAGACATCGCCGTGGATAGTCGATTGGCCGGTGAGCCACATCCGGCCTCTGCTGGCGATGGCATAGCTGAGGACTTTTGCATCCTTTGTAATTCTCAAATTGAGCGTTATCCGTCTTGTTACCAGGTCATCTGTGCCTGTGGACTGGAGCATGATAGTCCGAGGGTCGGTATCATATCGATAGAACCTTATTGTAAAGGTTGCACTGGCGGCGGCGAAATTAAGTGGTTGAGTGATAATCTGGTCGCCGCTGCCGATAGAGTCGCTGAAACGTGTGGATGACGGCACACCTTTACCATCGAGAGTGGCGCTCTGGAGGCGCTGATAGAGGTCTGACCAGGTCTTATTGGCCTCGGCATTAGAAACATAGTTGTAGCCGGTTTTGTCGAGAGTTGTAGTGGCGGCGATGTATTTTCCGCACTCAATGCCGGATTGAGCGGATAAGAGAGCGGAATTGACCTTGTGCTGATTTTCAGCAAGCTGGGCATTTGTGCCGGACAACGTGGCCATAGAGACGGCAAGAGCGGAGACCACGATTATGAACATCATTGAAATCAAAAGGGCGCTACCGAGCCTTTTTGAGCTAACGAATTTTTTTACAAGTGTCATTTTCTCCCCACCAGAAAAACCCCAGTTGAAATGAATTTTAGTAACTTCTGTCGGTTCTAAATAGATTATAAGAAATGCACAGCATAGTTGCAAAATGTGCGCATATTTGTTTTTGATGTCCGATAAGAAAGAGGAAGTCACTGCGGAAGCAAGCCAGGCGGCGAATCTTCTGGCGAGAATGGCTACCACAAGTAACGAAGGTCAAAATGTAATTTCAGAATAAGAGCAAGGGTCGTATTGAAGGACTATTTCCGGCACAAATCCTGCGGGCACTGAGCTTGTGCCTGAGCGGTTGAAGTAGAGGTCGCTGTTGCCTGAGAGGGTCATTGTTTCGTCAGAGTAATTGATTATTGAACCATTGACTGTACCGCCGGCATTTCCGAAGAAGGTAACACCGTTGCCGGCTATGACACCGTTAAGGGTGTGGAAATTGCCGCCGAAAGAAAGCCCGAAGCCTGGGGCCATCAAGAATGTTCCGGTTTGGGTTCTGATACCTGCGAATTTTTCTTCGTTGGGCAGGTTAGTAACAGGCTGGCTATATACATTGCCCTGGAAGATGACTTGATTTGTGTTGGAATTGTCGTTCAGGTCACCGTCGCCGACAATGAGGCCGATTACGTCTGTGGTTCCTGTGAAAGTCACAATGTTTGGCGTTTCAATGAATGTGATGCCTTTTAAGGTAACGTGGCCTGAGAAAGTGGGATTGGTGCTGGCAACGATTCGGACATTCTCGAATGTTGCACCGGAGGAAGTAGGAGTTGTGGAATCGACGATGTTGGTAGCATAATGTCTGAATGCGTTGGGATTAGGGGTCGGGAAGCTTGTTGGCGGGACGCCGAAATGGACGTGATTTTGTATGGAAGACTGTCCTGTTTCGCCGCCTATTCCGGCCTGTCCTCCTTGGAGAAGCACATTAGCAATAGGATTGACAATACTGACATCACCTGCTATGTGGGAATTGCCTATGATAGAAAGTGCGAGATTAGAATTGTTACTCTCGATATATACACTTGCTTCCACAGAGACATTAGTACCTTCGATATCTACATTTCCTGTTAAAAAAAGAGGTCCTTTAGTTGCTACGCCGAAGTCAAAGACCGAATTAGACCTTGTGCCGAAGTTATAATTAGTTCTTATTGTCCGTCTTAATGGGCCATACACACCAGTAACATCCAGTTGTAGTGTATCGGTGTTGAGCTGTGTGATGACGGCAGAGAAGTTTTGCTGTTTGGCCGAATTTAAGGTAACAGTAGGAATTGTTATAGTTGCGCCATTGTAGCAGGCAGTGACGTTAGTAATACCGCTGGCTGCCAGAGAGTATTGGAGGGAATTTGCAACTTGCTGAAATCGCTGGTTTGTGGGCGTGGTCCCGGGTATAGATACGCGATTTAACCAGTAGCGGGTAATCTGAAGTCCGGATTCTGCGGAGGCTCTTGCGCCATCGACTTTGCACTGATTGTCAGCGATTAGGGCGTTGGTGCCGGAAAGCGTGGCCATAGAGACAGCAAGAGCGGAAACCACGATTATGAACATCATTGAAATCAAAATGGTACTACCACGTCGTTTTGAGTGAACGAACTGTTTTATAGGCGTCATTTTCTCCCCACGAGATATACCCCAGTTGAAATGAATTTTAGTAGCTTCTATCAGTTCCAAATAAAATATAAGAAATACGCTGCGCAGGTGCAAAATGTGCGCATATTTGTTTTGATGTTCGATAAGAAAAAGGATTCGCTGCGGAAGCAAGGCAGCCGGCGAATCTTCTGGCGAGAATGGCTACTACAACTAACGAAGGTCAAAATGCAATTTCTGAATACGAGGAAGGGTCGTATTGGAGTATGATTTTGGGTGCAAAGCCGGCCGGCATATTGGTTGTGCCGGAAGGGTAGATGAGAATGTCGCTGTTGCCGGTCATTTCCATTTGTGTTTCGGCGTAGTTTATGACTGAGCCGCTGACTGTTCCCCCGGCATTGCCGTGAAAGGTGATTCCATTGGCAGCTATGACGCCATTGAGGGTATGAAAGTTCCCGCTGAACGATGCGGCAAAGCCCGGAGCCATAAGAAAAGTGCCTGTCTGGTTTTTAATTGCGGCGAATTGCTCCTGGTCAGGAAGCTGGGTGACAGGGTAGCTGGTGACATTTCCTGAAAAAATTATCTGGTTTGTGCCGGAGTCGTCCTCGGCGTCTCCATTTGTGATAATAAGGCCGGTTATCGTTGTATTTCCCTGGAAACTAACGATATTTGGTGCTTCGATAAAGACAATGCCTCTTAAGGCGACCTGGCCTGAGAAGGTTGGGTTTGTGCCTGCTACTATTCGAACATTGTCAAGAGTAACATCGCTTGTATCGGTTGTAGAATTGACGATGCTTGTGGGATAAGGCTCAAAATAGCCTGGGTTAGGTGCAGGGAACTCTGTTGGTGAGCTGCCGAAAGAGACGTGATTATCGATAGCAGCCTGGCCTGTTTGGCCGCCTATCCCTGCCTTTGCACCCTGCAGATAGACATTCGCGATATGGTTGACAATACCGACGTCTCTGGCTATTTGTGAGTTGCCCGTTATCGATAGCGCCAAACTTGAGTTTTGACTTTCAATATAGACGCCTGCACCGACGGCTACGTTGACGGTTTCGATTTCCACGTTGCCGCTCAAAGATAGAGGTCCTTTGGTTGCGACTCCGAAGTCAAAAACTGTGTGTGCTCTTGTTGTGAATTTGTAGTTGGCCGATATTGTTCGCGTAATTGTGCCATATACCCCGGTGACATCGACGCGCAGAGTTTCGGAGTCGGTTTGCAAAATGAGCGCAGAGAAACTCTGGCTCTTAGCTGAATCCAGAGTGACGGCCGGGATTGTTATTGATGAGCCGTCGTAGTAGGCGGCGATATTAGTAACGCCGCTGGCTGTCAGCTCATTCTGGAGCGAATTTGAGATTTGATAGAATCTCTGGTCTGGTGCGGTGGTTCCGGGTATGGAGAGGCGGCTTATCCAGAAGCGGATACTCTCCTGTCCGGATTGAGCGCAGCTCCTTGCATCGTTAGCGTTGCGCTGATTTTGGGCTATTTGTATGTTCGCGCCAGAAATGGTTGCCATACTGACAGCCAGGGCGGAGAATATAAGCACAAATATCATAGAGATAATGAGCACTGTGCCGCGATAGTATGGGCGCAGCGGTCTTTTTACAGATTTCATTCTTTTGCTTCCTGAAACAACCCCCAATTTTTGCTGATTTGGTAATTAAAGTATAGCACAGTTTTAGAGATGAGCAAGCCGGCAAGCTAAACAATGTTAGAAATCTTGCGAAATTTTTTTGTCCGATAAGAGCGAATTTGGCAGGACTGAGGCTGCTATAACAAGGTCTGTTGTTCGGCAAAATAAGAGCTGCGGGCGAAGGGTGAAGACATAACCCAAGAGAATCCTAAGTGGAATGCTCTCTGCTTCCACCAATCGAATTTCGCAGGGTGGATATATTCGACGACATCGAGGGAATTTTTCGAAGGTTTCAGATATTGGCCGATTGTGATTCTGTCGCAGCCGACGCTGTGTAAATCCTGTAAGACCTGCTCGACTTCGGCATCTGTTTCTCCCAGGCCGAGCATAATGGATGATTTTGTCGGGATATTGCCATAATATGCTTTGGCCATTTTGAGCAGGTTCAGGGAGCGATTGTAGTTTCCGCCGGCTCTGGCGAGAGGATACAGAGACGGAACGGTTTCAACATTGTGAGCAAACACAAAAGGCAGAGCATCTCGCAGTATCTGGAGGGCCTGAGCCTGGCAGTTTCTAAAATCGGGAGTTAGTATCTCAAATTTTATACCAGGGCACTGTTGCCGAACTGTATTGATGCAGTTGCGAAAGTGCGTTGCGCCGCCATCGGGCAGGTCATCGCGATTGACGCTGGTGATTACCAGGTATTTGAGGGCAAGCTGCTTTGCGAACTGTGCTAAGCGTTGTGGTTCGGCAGGGTCGGGCGGGGCTGGCTTGCCGGTTGCAACGGAGCAGAATCCGCAATGCCGAGTGCAAACATTACCCAGAATCAGGACGGTTGCAGTGCCTCTTGACCAGCACTCGCCCCGGTTTGGGCAGTTTGCGTTATTACATATTGTTTGCAATCCCAAAGAGCTTAGAACCTGCTCGGTGTGAAGGTAGGTCTTATTGGCTGGTAAAGGTCTGTGCAGCCAGGAGGGCAGTCTTCGTCGCTCGTCTCTCGTCGCTCGTGATTCGCAGTTCGATTCACGATTCATTATTTATGCTTCCGGAGAAATGGTTTATGAGTAGCACGGTCAACTTTTTCTTGACATCATCCATCGACTTTTTCTTGCTGGTTTCTTTCAGGACGGAGGTCATCTGGACGCCATCAAGGCCGCAGGGGACAAACAAATCAAAGATGCTAAGGTCATTATTTATATTTATGGCCATACCGTGATAGGTTACGCCTTTTGAGACGCGAATGCCGATGGAGGCGATTTTTTTCGTGGCTCGTCGCTCATCGCTCGTGGCTCGTTTTCCATCCATAATCCAGAGGCCGGGGAGGCCTTTTAACCTTTCGCTGCGGACGCCTAATTGTTCGAGAAGCTCCGTTCCTATTGTTTCCAATTTTCTGATGTATTCGTTGATGCTAAAGCCAAGTTCTCGCAGCTTCAGAATTGGATAGAAGACTAACTGGCCTGGGTTGTGGGCGGTTGTGCCGCCGCCTCTTCGGACAGGGACAACTTCGATACCTTTTTGCAGAAGTCCTTCTTTACTGGTAAGTAGTTTGTTTGCACTCTGGCGGGCGCCGAGGGTTATGACGGGGGGGTGCTCGACAATCAGAATCGTATCTGGTATTATGTCCTGCCGTCTTTCTTCGTGCAACTGGTGCTGTTGGTTAAGAACCTGCCGGTAATCGGCGAGGCCACAATCGACAATGCGCAAAGCATTGCCGATTGTCGATTTGGATCCTTCGACTTCGTTCAGGACTTGCGCTTCGCTCCAGGTTTCGATTTTTTCAGCCATATTTCGTATTGCGTTAACCGGCGGTAAAATAGTTCGATTGATCTTACCGAAATCCGCCGGCTGAATATTAATGAATAAGTTACCCACAGACAAACAAAAATAAAGCTATTATTGACCTCAGATAGATAATCTGGTATTATTGAAACGAGTATAAGTTTAGTACGGTCTTTGCAGATTGAGGATAATACGATGTATAAAATAACCGGATATATTGAAAAAGACCCCGAAACAGGTCTTTATGTGGCGATTGTTCCCGGAATTCCGGGAGCGCATACGCAGGCGGAAACTCTGGATGAACTTCAAAAGAATCTGAAAGAAGTGGTCGAGCTGTGTCTGGAAGAGATGGACGAGGAGGCCAGAAAGCAGATACCGGAGTTTGTGGGAATCCAGCAGCTTGAGGTGATGGGTTGAGCAAGCTAAAGCTTGTCGATGCCAGGCGGATGGAGAAATTGCTGTTGCGATTGGGTTTTGAAAAGATGCGCCAGAAGGGAATCCACGCTTTTTACAGACATCCTGACGGACGAGTTACTACAGTTCCGTACCACAAGGGCAGAATGTTGGCCCGTCCCTTAATCAGAGAAATTCTGCGAGAGATAGAAATCACACTTGAGGAGTATAATAGCTATCTGGAAAAGTAATACGCCCTTTTACTTCGCTGTGTGTTCATATAGATAAACAAAAAAGGCCGCAAGTTTAGCACCCACAGCCCTAATCAACTAATTCGCTCATTCTCTAATCTTCTAATTCGCTATTCTCCCGCTATCCTGTCACCTAATAAACTGATGTCTTGCTACCTGATAACCAGATTTCCTGATAACCTACTATTCTGCGTTTATACTGTGGTTTTGAAAAACCCATGTTAGACGTGCGCCAGCAGAAAAAATCTGCTTTTAGCTGGATTTTATGCTTGCAAAACGATTGTCTTGTGATATTATAAGGCCATTGAGTAGGTTGGGTTTTGTGTCCCGCTAAGAGTGGGCGGAATGACAATCACTCTCAAATTGCCAGTGACCTGGAGCTGGCGTTGTTAGGGAATTGGATGGAGTCGTTTTTGTCATTGGAGGATGCAAGGATGTGGCAGGAGTTTTTAGTTTTGCTGGCTGGATTCATAGCGGCGTTTTCGGCACCAGTTGCGATTGGTATCATCCTCACACAACAGGCTGCAAGATGGAGCGCCGACAGGATAATTGCCGGCAGAAAACAGCCGAATCTTCATGAAGTCAATCAGTTGATCGATGTGATGCTCTGGTTCAGAAGGCAAGTGACCGAGGACGACCGCGACCGAATCAGGAAACTGCGGCGGCTGAAGAAAGAAGTTGTAAGTTGAAGAGCAGATTTTTATTCTTTTTTAGTCAGTGTTAATCGGTGTAAATCTGTGTCTAACTTCTTTGTAGGACGAAGGCGTCTTCAACTGCTTCCTTGAGCGTTTCGGAAACGGTTGGATGCGGAAATGTTATATTGGCAATTTTTTCGGTTGTGCCTATCAAAGCACGCGCCATCGCGGCAAATTCCGTAACGATGTCACCGACCATTGTAATTCCAATAATTTTATTTGTTGAAGTATCGCGGATGACCCTTATCTGGCCTGTTGTTTGATTGTGCGCAACGCTTCTGCCATTGGCTTTGAAGAAACCTTTGCCAATGGTAACATCGATGCCCTGGGATTTGCAAAGCTCTTCAGATTTGCCGACTGAGGCGACTTCGGGGAATGTGAAAGTGACGCGAGGGATAAGATAGTAGTAGAACATTGTTTCGCTGCCGCCAGTAGCGTTGACTGCGGCTACTTCTGCTTCGGCAATGGCGCCGTGAGCCAAGAATGTTGTGCCGACTAAATCACCGAGGGCATATACGCCGGGAGCGTTGGTTTCGAGCTTATCATTTACTGAAATTGCGGGGCCGTTGGTTTTTAATTTCAGGGTTTCGATAGTTTCTTTATCTATGAGAGGTTTTCGACCGACGCAGACTAAGATTTTTTCGGCAGGGATTATCTGGCCATTTTCAAGGGTTATATTTGCTGGGGCGGTTGTTTTATCGACCGAGGTAACTTTCTGACCAACGATGGAGTCGATGCCGATTTTTTTGAATTCACGTTCTAATAGTCGGCCGACCCATTCATCTTCTTTTGGGATTAGTCGAGAAAGTGCCTCGACAATAGTTACTTTTGTCCCCATAGCGCCATAGACGCAGGCCATTTCGCAGCCGATTACGCCGCCGCCGATGATTACGATGGATTTCGGTATTTGAGGTAGCGACAGGGCTTCTTTGCTTGTAATGACAATCTGGCCATCGAAAGGAATGTTTGGCAGTTGGATTGGTTCGGAACCGGTCGCGAGGATAATTTTGTCGGCTTGAAGGTCGATTGTCTGGCTATCGGTCTTGACCTGGATTTTATTTGGTGCGGTAACTGTGGCACAGCCATAAATTAGTTTCATTTTGCTTGCCTGTGCTGTAGCCATCATACCTTTACGGAAGCCAGATACGATTGCGTCTTTTCTTTCCTGGATTTTAGGCCAGTTTGGGGTGGCGGAGGCGATGTCGATTCCTATCTGCGATGCCTGTTTGGCAGAAAGGAGGACCTGGGCGGATGCGAGCAAAGCTTTTGAGGGGATGCAGCCCCAGTTAAGACAGGTTCCGCCGACAAACTCTTTTTCAATTACAGCTACGGAGGCGCCTTTTTGTGCGCATCTGCGGGCGGCTCTGAAGCCGCCTGGGCCGGCGCCTATTACGACGATGTCAAAATGTTCTGCCATAATTTAGCTCCTATCGTTACAGCATTTTTATTACCAGGTGAGAAAGTATAACAGATTTGAGATAGTTTGTAAACTTGACAGAAGTGTTTGAGGGTGCGACAATCACTTTTTTGTTATGGGGATTTTTGGGATACAGACTAAATGAAGCAGGGAGCTGATTTTGATATTATTGTGATAGGGGGCGGGATTGTTGGGCTGGCATCGGCTTACAAGATTGTGCTGAACCATCCGCATATTCGGGTGGCTGTGCTGGAAAAGGAAGACAAATTGGCGGCACATCAAACGGGGCATAATTCGGGTGTTATTCATTCGGGCTTGTATTATAAGCCCGGCTCAACCAAGGCAAAGACCTGCACCAAAGGCCGAAATGAACTTATCGCTTTTGCTGAAGAGCATAAAATTCCTTACCAAATTTGTGGCAAGATAATCGTTGCGACAGATAAAAAGGAGATGGATGGCCTTGAAAAGATTTTCAGAAACGGGCAGGAAAATGGAATTGAGGGACTTGCAAAGATTGGGCCGAAAGAGATAGAGGAGGCGGAGCCATTTTGCAGGGGTATCGCGGGTATAAAAGTGCCGTGCACAGGGATTATTGATTTTGTGAAGGTTGCGGTGAAGCTGGCGGAGTTGATAGAGGCCAAAGGAAGTAACAACGTCCTCACTTCATACGAAGTTGCAGGATTTGAAAAGTTCGATTCATATACGAGGGTTCTGACGAATCGAGGGGTTTTTGATGTGAGATACATTGTTAATTGTGCGGGGCTTCAGTGCGATAGAATTGCAAAGTTAGATGGCGTTGAGCCAGCGATGAGGATTGTTCCATTTCGCGGAGATTATTACGAGCTGACAGAGGAGGCGAAAGAAAAGGTCAGGGCGCTTGTTTATCCGGTGCCAAATCCGGACTTTCCATTTTTAGGAGTTCATTTTACGCGAATGATTGATGGGTCGGTTGAGTGCGGGCCAAATGCAGTGTTCTCATTTAAGAGAGAGGGTTACGGCAAGACTGATTTTAGTTTTAGAGATGCGTGGGAGTCGCTATTCTTTCGTGGGACGTGGAAGCTATTTTTTAAGCACTGGAAATATGGCTTGGGTGAATACGCGAGGGCATTTTCTAAGAAGCTGTTTCTGCGGCAACTGCAAAGGCTTATTTCATCGTTGGAAGCTGATGACATAAAGCCCGGCACTGCGGGCGTGCGGGCGCAGGCGGTGGGAATAAATGGCGAGCCGATAGATGATTTTGTAATTGAAAGACGGGAAAATTCAATTCATGTTCTAAATGCCCCTTCGCCGGCCGCAACAGCATCGCTGGCCATCGGCGAATGTATAAACCAACTGGCAACGGAGTATTTTGAATTGAAATAGTTTGTAAAACTGATATTCTTAGATTACACTAAAGGCAATAATAGAATTGTATAATCGATTGGCGATTATGAAAGATGTACATCAGAAAATCAATATGATGGTGAACCGGATAGTCTCCGAGTTTCATCCGCTAAAAGTAATTCTCTTTGGCTCTTATGCTTGTAGCGCAGCCAATTTTGACAGCGATGTGGATTTGCTTGTTGTTATGGACGTGAAAGGTTCCAAAAGAAAACAGGCGGCAAAGATTGACGCCTCGCTGGCTGACAGAGACATTCCGTTAGACCTAATAGTTGTCACGCCGCAGGAGTTCGAACAATATCGTGATATAGCCGGGCATATTTTATATCCGGCAGTCAGGCAGGGCAGGGTGCTTTATGAACGTTCGGCCTGAACAACTAAAGCTCATAAAACAATGGGTTGAAAAAGCAGAAGAAGATTTCAGAACTGCCGAGTATCTTTTGGTTTTTAAAGAAGATTGTCCTTTGAATGCCGTTTGTTTTCATAGCCAGCAATGCGTAGAAAAATACATAAAAGCGCTGCTTGTGTACTGTTCGATACAATTCCCTAAAAGTCATGATGTGGTGGAACTCTTAAATCTTGTCACACACAATTATCGCCCGGACTTATCAATAGATGATTTAGCGATAATCAATCGATACGCTGTTGATACTCGATATCCCGGAGAATGGGAAATAATCACACGCCAGGAAGCGGAGGAATCTGTGACGATTGCAAAAGATGTCCGGCAGAAAATCAGAATGCTGCTTAGCAAAAGTGTTACCGGCCAGTAATTTTCTGCCTTGCCATCGGTGATTATATAAGTGAAATCGCTACGGAACATTTTAAGCTGAAGGATTAGAATTAAATCGATACGGGTTACAGGTATTTAAGAGGCTTAAAATATGGTAGATGTAAAGAATAAAAACTACATAGTTATATTGCAGTGTCACATTGTGAAAGAGCGCTGCTCTGGTTATAATTGTGAGAGGGCGTTAAATGAGCGTATCGGCGGCTTTTCCGTATATCCCAGGGACAAAAGCTTTCGCATGCTGAATATGAGCTGCGGCGGCTGTTGCGGCAAGGCGGTGCAACGCAAGCTGAACAATCTAATCCGACGAATCAAAAAGCAAGAGGGTATCGGCAAGGAACAAATTGTTGTGCAACTGGCCTCGTGCATAACCAAAGATAATTTTCATTCTTCACCCTGTCCGCATCTTGATTATATCAAAGGGCTGATAACAAAAATTGGGCTGGATGTATGCGAAGATACTTTTATAAACCAGACCTCTGAGAAGCGACGTCAGGCAGGATTGGACGCTGTCAGTGAATAACAAATGGGAAGATTCCAAATCGACAGTTTATTTGCGGAGGAAAAAGATAACCAGGAAACACAATGTAATCATGTTATTCGTGTAGCGTTTGAGAGCGGGGCGGATGCGGAGTTTGATTATCTTGTGCCGGATGAGTTCTGGCCAGTAAGAATCGGTCAGCGTGTGGAGGCGCCGTTCGGGAGAAAGAATAAGCTGGAGGTTGGGTTTTGTGTGGACATTACAGGTCAATGGCCAGGTCCTTCGACTCCGCTGCGCTCCGCTCAGGGTGACAAGAAAAGGAAATTTAAGCTCAAAAAAATATCTAAAGTCATTGATAAAGAACCGTTGATAGATGTGCAGCTTATGGAGCTGGCGAGGTGGATTAGCAGTTATTACGTTTGTCCGTTAGGCCAGGTTTTATCGGTGATGGTGCCGGGGCCGGTGAAAAAGGGAGTGGGGGTTACTACACAAACGTTCATCTATCTTGCGGCAGGTAGCGATAAGACAATTGAGCAATTGAGGGGTAAAAAGCAAAGGCAGGTTGTAGATTTTCTTAAAGAGCGAAAGGCTCACAACTCAAGTGCATCAATAGAGCTGCAAAAAGTTTTAGAAGGAGTGGATTGCGGCAGAGATACGATTAAGAAATTGGCTGAGAAGCAAATCATTGAGATGCACCGGAAAACGATTATGCCCGCGTTGCCTGTGGTTCCGGCGGGAATGTTGATAAAGACGGATAAAGTTGTGCTTAATGAAGACCAGCAAAAGGCATTGGCTCATATAGATACTCAGTTGGATTCGGGGAGATTCGGTGTTACAGTTTTGCACGGCGTTACCGACAGCGGTAAGACCGAGCTTTATATGAGGGCTATCGAGGCAATATTGCAGAAAGGCAAAAGTGCTATCGTGCTGCTTCCTGAGATTGCGTTGACTGCGCAGACTGTTCAGCGGTTTGGTGCGAGATTTGAGAAGTTGGCTGTGATGCATTCGGGCCTGAAGGCTACGCAGCGGAATGTGCAGTGGCAGAGAATAAGGTCGGGAGAGGCGGACGTAGTTATCGGCGCTCGCTCGGCGGTTTTTTCGCCGCTGACGAGGCTGGGACTTATCGTTGTTGATGAGGAGCACGAGCCGAGCTACAAGCAGGATACTGTGCCGCGATATAACGGCAGAGACGTTGCGATAAAGCGGGCACAGTTAGCAAATGCACATTGTATTCTGGGCAGCGCCACGCCATCTTTGGAGACGCTGTCGAATTGTCAGATAAAAAAATATTATAGCCTGGTTCGGTTGCCGAAAAGGGTGATGGACCTGCCTATGCCGGAAATGAAGCTTGTTGATTTGCATGAGGAGCCGGTAGCGCGAGATGGTGTTAATCTAATAAGCGAAGTGTTGAGAAAACAGATAGAAGAGGTGCTGGCAAAAAAAGAGCAGGCGATTTTGCTTTTGAACAGGCGGGGTTACAGCAATTTTGTTTTCTGTCCGGCGTGCAGATATAGCTTACGCTGCCGGAATTGCGATGTTGCATTGACTTTTCATAAATGGAAGGCTGCACGAGGCGGGGGACTGCGGACAGTTACCGGCAAGCACATAGATTATGGTTATGCTCTATGTCACTATTGTCTGGCGCAGACGCTTGTGCCGGTGGAGTGTCCGTTGTGCGGCAAGAAGATGGCGATTATAGGGTTTGGGTCGCAAAGGCTGGAAGAGGAGGTGTCAAAGAAGTTTCCGCAGGCCCGCGTGGCGAGGATTGACAGCGATGCTATGATGGGGAAGGATTATTACCGGGTGCTGAAAGATTTTAATGACGGTCGCATTGACATATTGGCAGGGACACAAATGCTGGCGAAGGGCCTGCATTTTCCAAACGTGACATTAGTGGGCATTATCAGTGCAGATACTTCGCTGTGCCTGCCTGATTTTCGGGCGAATGAAAGGACGTTTCAACTGATTTCGCAGGTGGCCGGGCGGGCAGGAAGGTCTATAAAAAAAGGCGTGGTTTTTGTTCAGACATTTTTTTCGAATCAGCCGGCTATACAGTTTGCTCTTCGCGGGGACTTCGAGGGATTTGTCAGCGAGGAATTAAAACATCGTAAGGCCTGTAATTTGCCGCCGTTCTGGAGGCTGGCGGTTGTTGGTATGCGGGCGATGAATTTTGATAGACTTGACGCAGCCAGTAAAAGGATGCGTGAAAAGATAGACCAGATTATAGAACGAGATGGATTGAAAGTGGTTGTTCGTGGGCCGATGCCGGCGGTAATCAGCCGGATTCAGCGATTCCACAGGATGCAAATAATAATCCAGGCGCCGGATGCAGGGATTATTCAGCACTTGTTTGCCGGTTTGCGGGCGGAAAAGCCTGTTTTGGGTGCTGTTAAGGTTGCGATAGATGTTGACCCGGTAAATTTATTATAAGTTGCGAGTTGGAGGGAGATTTGTTAGAATTCTGATTTATATCGGGGTGTAGCTCAGTTTGGCTAGAGCGCTTGGTTCGGGACCAAGAGGTCGCTGGTTCAAGTCCAGTCACCCCGATTTTTTAGTTGCGGTGGGAATAAGGAGTATCTGGGTGATACGTTGTAAAAGGTAGTTTGAGGAGCACCGAATTTTTTGCCTGCCAATTTTGAGAATGACCTCCGGTCATAATGCCGATAATTTGTGAGAAGGACAAGACTTACGTAGCAGATTTTATTTGGGGCAGCCGTTGCAGGAGGGCAAAACCATTGATTTTAGAGCGCTTTTATGTTAAAATAAGTAAGGCTGATGTGTGTGTTGGTTTTTAGGACCTAAAGATTGTAAAGGTTTGTAGGAAGCCTATTTTGCAGAACTGGTAAGGCTTAAGGAACTGGAAGACATCAGGAACGTAAAAGGATAAAGATATTAGGATGCAATATAGTGCTCTGTCACAGATGAAATGACGAAATTTTAAGTCACAGGTGACGAAGCAATAGCGTCTTATATATATGCTTGTATGACAGGAGAAAAGATAATGTTCAGAGCCATAAAGCTCTTGGTGGCGGCTGCTATACTACTTATCATAGTTTTGGTTTGTTCGGTTGGGATAGGGTGTCCTGCTGGTGATTTGAGCGGGGACTGCATCGTTGATTTTAAGGACTTGAGCATTTTTGCCCAAGAGTGGTTGAATGATAGCGCAAGTAACGCGGACTTGCAGCCCGGAGGCGGGGTCAATCTGGCAGATTTGGCCGTGCTGGCGAACAACTGGAATAAAAAGAGCGGGATGGTTGTCATCAATGAGATTCACTACAATCCTGATAAGGAGGTCGAGCTGGTCGAGTATGTCGAGCTGCACAACCCAACTACTGTGGATGTGAATATCTCCGGGTGGTATTTTTCTGCGGGCATTTCCTATAAATTTCCAATGCCGACGATATTGTTACCGAATGGGACGGTATTGCGAGCCGGAGGCTACCTTGTCGTTGCTGAGGACCCTACACTTGCAGTCACGCCGGTTACGCTTACCGGTAAATATGGCACTTCTTCTTCTTTGATTTATAAGCCGTTTGTGGGAAATTTATCCAATGATGGTGAAAGGATTGTGCTTCGCGATGCCAATGGGGATATAGTTGATGAGGTTGATTACCAGTCGGGATTTCCGTGGCCGACGGTGGGTGACCCGGTGCCGATAACCCAGCCTGGTAAAGGTCATTCCATCCAGCTTGTCAATCCTTTTTTTGACAACGATTTGGCAGGAAGCTGGCGTTCAGCTTATCCGACGCCTAGTGCGAAAAATTCGGTTTATGCTGAGAATATTCCGCCTCATATTCGTCAGGTCAAGCACACCCCCAGGCAGCCAAAGTCAGGCGAAACGGTAACGATAGCTGCTAAGGTTACCGACCCTGACGGTGTTGCCAATGTTACACTGTGGTTTCAGTTGGTGAATCCCGGCAGCTATATCAGTTTCAACGATGCGCAGTATCAAACAAATTGGACTGACATCGAGATGCATGATGATGGACTTAATGGCGATGAGTTTGCCGGTGATGATATTTATACTGTGCAGATGCCGGGCGACCTGCATATACACCGACAGTTAGTGCGATATCGTATTACGGTGGTGGATACGGGAAATCGCAGCCTTCTGGTGCCATACGCGGATGACACTCAGCCGAATTTTGCTTACTTTGTTTATGATGGAGTGCCGGCGTGGAGGGGCGCTATTCAGCCGGGGGTTACGCCCGTCGTTGAGTATCCTGCGGAGGTGATGCGCAGCATTCCGGTTTATCATTTTATAAGTAAGAAAACGGACGTTGAGACAGCAACCTGGCGGGAAAAATATGCGGGTATGGACTACAAATGGTGGGGGACGCTGGTTTATGATGGGGAGGTTTATGACCACATCCGCTACCGTATGCGAGGAGGAGTCTGGCGGTATTCCATGGGCAAGAATATGTGGAAGTTTGATTTCAACCGGGGACATTGGTTCCAGGCCCGCGACGACTATGGTGAGAAATATAAGAGCCAGTGGACCAAGATTAATTTTTCCGCCTGCATTCAGCAGGGCAGCTTCGGTCAGCGAGGCGAGCAGGGGATGTTTGAGGCGGTGTCGTTCGGGATGTTCAACATAGCAGGGGTGCCGGCTTCAAAGACCAACTGGGTGCATTTCAGGGTTATTGATGAATTATATGAAGATGGGACGCTCAATGCAGCGCATCCGCCATTAACCAGCAGCGGCACCCAATACGACGGCGACTTCTGGGGACTTTATATGAACATCGAGCAGATGGATGGCCGCTTCTTAGATGAGCACGAGCTGCCCAGCGGGAATCTTTACAGGTTAGAAAGCGGGACAAGAGAGCTTAATAACCAGGGGCCGACCCAGGTAACGGATTACTCGGACCTTACCGCATTTATGAATGGATATGGCAGTAATCCTGTCGCCAATTGGTGGGGGCAAAAAGTAAATCTTCCCTGTTATTATAGTTATTATGCTATTTATCAGGCTATTCATCACGGTGATATTACCAGCAAGAACTTTTATTACTATTTTAATCCCATACCGACGACAACCCAGTGGGGGACATACAAACTGTGCACTCAATTACCGTGGGACGTTGACTTGACCTGGACAACATATTATGGAGGAACCGGTAGTATATTAAACGACGAATTTAGCAGAAGTAACATATTTACTTATGAGGTATTCAGTGTTGCAAACAAGAACCGTGTGCGGGAGGTTTGCGACCTGTTTTTCAACTCTGACCAGACGAATCAGTTAATCGATGAATTGGCATCTGTTATCAACGACCCTGGCGGCGGACTTTCTATTGTGGATGCAGACAGGGCTATGTGGGACTACCACTGGGTTATGGGGGAGGCGGCCTACCCAACATACCTTGACCAGCCAGCCTCATATAAGGCATACCCAGGTCGGTTCTACGAAGAGGCCCAGGAGCGCGGCTACGAGAGGAGTTTTGAGGGGATGCTCCAGGTTATGAAGGATTTTGTGGTTGAGCGTCAAAGTTATATGAATGACCGTTCAGTTGATAGCGCTATTCCGAGCACGCCAACGGTGACAGCAACCTGTGGGCCAAATTATCCATCTAATGCCCTGACGTTTCAAGTCAGTCCCTTCAGTGACCCGCAGGGTAACGGCACGTTTGGTGCGATGAAATGGCGAATTGCTGAGGTGGCTGCTGGCTCTCAAGGCGAACCGCCAACTGAAGATATTATTCTGGTACCCGAAGGTGCAAAATGGAGATATTTTGAGGGCTACGATGAACCTTCAGTGGTACAGGGAGAGTGGCGAAAGCTGGACTTTTATGACCTGGATTGGCCGGAGCTGTACACGCCTATCGGCTATGGCGAGACGTGGATCCCGCTTGAACTAGATATGAGATACAACTACACGACAATATATGTGCGAAAAAAATTCGAAGTAACTGACCTTGATGCCATCGATAAACTGATAGTGGATATCAAGTATGATGATGGTATAAACGTCTGGATTAACACAGAACGAGCAGCCCGGGGTAACGTCCCTGGTGAAGAGCTGGCACATGACGATACTGTTCCCAATCGCACGGAAAATCACAATTTCACATCAGTCGTGATTGATGACCCTGCCAGTTATCTCAACGTAGGGACTAATATAGTTGCCGCACAGGTTGTCAACACGTCGCTGGGTGATAGTGGCGATTGTTTTGTTGACGTTCGTCTGATTGGTAAACCGGCTGACCCGTGTCACTTGCCGCCACCTCGACCAACCGGGTTAGGTAAATACGAGATTGAGCCGGTATGGGAAAGCGGCGAGATTACACCGTATAATAATAGTATAAGGATTCCTGCCACAGGGATTAGACCCGGTCGAACATATCGAGTTCGCTGTCGGATGAAGGATAACACGGGGCGATGGAGTCACTGGTCATCTCCGGTTCAATTTGTGGCCGGCGAGACGCTGGCAGCGGGGACCCTGGAGAATCTGCGGATTACCGAGGTGATGTATAATCCTCCCGACCCGCCTGCCGGTGACCCAACAGACAATGATGAATTTGAATATGTCGAATTGAAGAATACCGGGGATGAAACGCTGGACCTGACGTATGTATCTTTTGTTGATGGCATCACATTTGATTTTAACGGCAGCAGTATTACAAGCCTTGCCCCGGGTGATTTTGTCCTGGTGGTGAGGAACAAGACTGCTTTCCAATCTCGCTACGGTTCTGGTTTGGCCGGCAAAATCGCCGGTGAATACAGAAACAACGCACAAAATAATCTCAAAAATAGCGGTGATAACGTAAAGTTAATAGATTACTGGAATGGAACCATTGCCGAGTTTGAGTATGGTGACGGCCGCGGCTGGCCAATAGCAGCCGATGGTGCGGGACATTCGTTAGTGCCTTTGGAATCGGCAGTATTAGACGAGCCTGATGGGTCCTTAAATTATGGCGGGAACTGGCGAGCCAGCACATACATACAGGGTTCGCCGGGTCAGGATGACCCTGAGCTTGAAGCTGGCGTTGTCATCAATGAAGTTATGGCACATACCGATTATACCGACCCTCAGCATCCGGAGTATGATTCAAACGACTGGATTGAGCTTTACAATAATAGTGCTTCGCCTGTTAATCTAAATAGCAGTTGGTATCTCAGCGATGACTTTGATGATTTGAAGAAGTGGGCTATACCTGCTGTTGTGATTGGAGGCTATGCCAGGATTAGCTTTGATGAGGTTACTGATTTTCATAAGCCTATAAGCGTTGGATTTGGCCTGAACAAGGCGGGAGAGCAGGTCGTTCTATCTTATTTGCCCGGCGGTGGGCAGGATAGGATAGTGGACTGTGTCGGATTTAAGGGCCAGGAGAATAATATTTCTCTGGGTCGTTACCCGGACGGTGAGGCGTATTGGTTCCGGATGGTGCCGTCGAAGGATTCGGCAAATGTTGAGCCTGTTCTGGAGATAGTGATAAATGAATTGATGTATCATCCGCAGGATTCTAACGAGGAGTATATCGAATTATATAATCCGACAGGAGGGGCGATTCTTTTGCAAAATGCTCAAGGCCCGTGGCAGCTGGATGGGGCGGTTTCTTGGACGTTCCCCAGCGGTAAGTCGATTCCTGCCGGCAAAAGATTGATTGTGGTGGGTTTCGACCCTGTGACAGAGAGCAGTCGGCTTGATGCCTTTAAGGCTGTATATAATACGGGCCCATTGGTTGCCGGCGTGGACATCATTGGGCCGTGGTCGGGAGACCTTTCAAATGGAGGGGAACGACTTGCACTGGAAAGACCTCAGGCGCCGGACCTGGAAGGCGACCCAATATCCTGGGTAATTGTAGATGAAGTGATTTATGGTGATTTTGCGCCGTGGCCGGAGTCTGGTGATGGTGATGGCGATGCCCTGCAGAGAATCTTGGTCGATAAGTATCATTCGGGCAATGACCCGTCTAACTGGGAAGGGGCTGAACCAACCCCTGGCACCCTTTGAACGTTGAACGTAGGCACCTGTGCCTGCGTAACCTGTGCAGGCAACACAGGTGCAGGCAGATAAAACGTAAAGGAAAACAATCTCAAAATGCAAAATGTAAATCCGCCGAGGCGGATAAAAATCAAAATTGTGGAGTTCCTTATTTTTGAAATTTAATTTTTAATTTTTGATTTCTTTTTGGTAAGGAGATAGTTCAGTGTCTATATCCGGGAAAATTTTATTAGTGCTAACAGTATGTTTGGCCACTGGAGTGGCTGGCTCGCTCCCGTCAGGGATGGCTTACGCCACAATAGGGGATTTGGACGGAAACTGTAAGGTAGATGAATGGGACCTTGACATTTTTACCGGTTACTGGCTGGCCAACCCGGGCGGGATAGCCGACCTGAACGGTGATGGCAAGGTCAACATATCTGATTTTACATTGTTATCTGATAACTGGCTTGAAGGGGGAATAAAAGGTTCGCTGCAGGTTGCAATCTTGCCGCAAGAGGCCATTGAGGGTGGTGCACGATGGCGTGTGGATGGCGGAGAGTGGCAGAGCAGCGGTTCGATTGCAAGTTGTTTGCCGGTTGGTTCGCACTCCGTTGATTTCAGTAATGTTTCCGGCTGGACCGAGCCAAATATTCAGGCAGTCCAGATTGATGAGGGCAAATTGACCGTCTTTGTTGTCACATACGTTCAGCAAAGAGGTTCGTTAAAGGTCAATATCGCTCCGCAGGCGGCCATAAATGCCGGTGCGCGATGGCGTGTAGATGGCGGAGCGTGGCAAACCAGCGGCACAACTATAAGTAATTTGCCGGCTGATACGCACACTGTTGAGTTTAATGAAGTTGTGGGGTGGACCAAGCCGGCTGACCGAGTAGTTATTATAAATGACAATCAGACCACCACCATAACCGGCACATACGTGCAGCCTTTAGTTATCAGCGAGTTTATGGCTATCAACGATAATGCCTACCCTAACCCGGAAAACCCACAAGAGTTCTGGGATTGGATTGAGATATACAACCCGGCGGACGTGAGCGTTGATTTAATCGGCTGGTCTCTAAAATATATGCCGATTGGCGAGACCACGCCGACTGTATGGCAATTTCCGTCTATGGACATTGACGCCGGTGCGTTTTTAGTTGTGTTTGCTTCCGAACTAAACCGTCGTGACCCGGCTCATCTTTTGCACACCAATTTCAAGCTAAGAGGTTCCGGGGCGTATTTGCACCTGGTGGCGAGTGATGGGGTTACTGTAGCGCACGAGTATGTGCCGTATCCATTGCAATTGGGTGACATTTCTTATGGTCTAGCGCAGTATGCCCAGACGTTGGTGGCTACGGGTGCACTTGCCTACTATTATGTGCCTGTTTCCAGTGATGCGGGCAAGAACTGGACAGCGGTGGGCTTCACCGAAACTGGATGGAAGACCGGGAAGACCGCGATAGGCTTTATGAAGACTCCGCAGCGAGTGGGTCAGGATATTGGTGACCCATCCGCTGCGGGTTCGTTCTCGCTTAACAACGGGGTCTATACTATAAAAGGTGACGGCGACGATATATGGGACCCGCTGCCGGATGCATTTTATTATGTATATGCTCCTCTGAAGGGCGATGGTGAATTGGCGGCCCGTGTGTCCAGTATGACGAACACAAATGAATGGGCGAAGGCCGGCGTAATGATTCGAGAGACGCTCGACGGTTACTCAAAACATGCGATGACGGTTGTAACGCCGGGCAATGGGACAGCTTTCCAATGGCGAACCGATACCGGTGGAAGCATGGGTACGGATAACAGTGGTTCGATGACGGCACCTTATTGGGTTCGGATTAAGCGGACCGGCAGCACGTTCACCGGTTATGTGTCGCCTAACGGAATAGACTGGACGCAACGAGGCGAGACGACCATCACGATGGCTCAAGACGTATATATCGGAATGTGTGTTACATCGCACTCTGACGGCGTGCTGTGCACGGCTGTGTTCGACAACGTGTCGGACACCGGTGACATTGCCACAGACGTGAAGACAGATATGAAGGGTATTAACGCAACGCTGTGGACACGGTTTAAATTCAACCTTGAGGAGGGACAGGCGGATTTATTTGATAGATTGACGCTGCGCGTTAAGTATGAGGATGGATTTGCGGCATTTTTGAACGGCCAGGAAGTTTCGCGTCGGCGTGCTCCGACTCCTCTGCAGTGGAATTCGACAGCCGATTCTAATCGTCCGAACGAGCAATCTTCGGTTTTCGAGTCGATTAGTGTTACGGAATATAAAAGCTATCTACAAACAGGCACGAACGTCCTGGCAATTCAGGCGTTGAACGACAATAAGAATGATGGGGAATTCTTGATTTTGCCGGAGCTGGTCGGCGCCAGCAACAGTAGTATCCCGCAGTATTTTTCCACGCCTACACCGTGGACATATAACATCTCCGGTGCAAAGGATATTTGTGATGATGTCTTTTTTAGCGTCGAGCATGGTTTCTATGATATACCGTTTAATTTAACGCTATGCACGGATGAAACAGGAGCGGAGATTAGATATACGCTTGACGGCTCACGGCCTACGATAACGCACGGCTCTAAATATACTGCACCGATTTTGATTTATAAGACCAGCACTGTTCGTGCCGTTACGGTCAAGCCGGGCTATCTTGATTCAAAGGTCGGGACGCACACTTATATTTTCCTTAGTGACGTGAAATTACAGTCGCCTTTGGGTCAGGCGCCTGGCCCCAACTGGCCAACCGGCAGCGTCAACGGCCAAATGATTGATTACGGAATGGACCCTGACATAATAAATGATGCGCGTTATAAATATATTGTTGACAGCGCACTTTTGGATATCCCGACGATTTCGCTGGTAACGGATTTGAAGAATCTGTTTGACCCGGCGACAGGCATTTATGTCAACGCTTACAGCCAGGGACGAGCGTGGGAAAGACCTGCTTCTGTGGAGTTAATCAATCCTGACGGCACCGAAGGCTTCCAGATTGACAGTGGGCTGCGGATACGAGGGGGTTACAGCCGAACCGGTGGAAATCCCAAGCACGCATTTCGTCTATTTTTCAGGGACGAATACGGCCAGGATACGCTTGAGTATCCTTTATTTGGAGATGAAGGAGTCGATAGATTTAGAAAGGTTGACCTGCGGACCAGTCAGAACTACTCCTGGAGTTTTGATCCTGGAGATGGAACGAAAAACACTTTTGTGCGGGATGAATTCTCGCGTCTTTTGCAGGGCCAGTTGGGCCAGCCTTATACGCGAAGCAGGTATTATCACTTATACCTTAACGGGCAATACTGGGGACTGTTTGAGACCGAGGAACGGCCGGAGGCCAATTACGGGGAATCATATTTTGGCGGTGATGCGAACGATTACGACGTAGCCAAAGTAGAACCTGGCGGAAATTATGACATCATGGCCACTGACGGCAATCTGGATGCATTCGGGCGGCTGTGGGAAGCGGCTACAGCGGGCTTTGAGACTCATTTAGCATACTACAAAGTTCAGGGATTAAATACCAATGGGACACGCAATCCGGCATACGAGCGGCTTGTTGATGTTGATAACTTAATAGATTATATGCTCTGCACATTCTATGTAGGAGACTTCGACGGGCCGGTTTCAAACTTCCTCGGTAACAACCAGCCGAACAACTTTTATGGCATTTATAACCGCAATAATCCTGACGGCTTCAAATATTTCAGGCACGATTGTGAGCATTCATTGTTTGACATCTCATCCGGCTGGGGTTATGACCGCACAGGGCCATTTCCAGCGGGTCAGGCCTTCCAGGATTTCAATCCTCAGTGGCTACACCAGCAGTTAGTTGCTCATCCTGATTACCGGATGCGGTTGGTGGACAGGGCGCACAAATATCTCGTATTAAGTAATGGTCCAATGGCTCCCAGTGTGTCGTCGAATCGTATAACAAACCTTGCTAACCAGATTAACCTTGCGATTATTGGCGAGTCGGCACGATGGGGAGATGCCAAGACGCATCCGGCTCTTAATAGGGATAGCCACTGGCGTCCTGCCGTCAACTGGATAACCAACAGTTATTTACCGTCTCGCGCAGGAATCGTGCTTAACCAGCTTAAGGCCAAAGGCTGGTATCCAGGTATTGTGGCGCCGACGTTGAGCCATCAGGGCGGGCAGGTTCCGAGCGGGTTCAGTTTGACGATGAGCGCACCGGCTGGTGTGATTTATTATACTCTTGACGGTAATGACCCGCGGCTGCCGGCTTCACTTTCATCTGGCGGCACTGTTACTCTTGTGCAGGAGAGCGCAGCTAAGAAGGTCCTTGTTCCGAGCGTTGCCAACGGCGGCAGCCTGCTTACTCATATCCTTCCTGATTTCCAGGTTACTTATTATAAAGCGAATATATATGTGGGTGACATAACTGCGGCTAAGGACGTTATCAATAATCCGGCTTATCAAGACCAGGTGGTCAATGAGACGGTTCGTGTGATTAACTACTATAATACTGAGGGATCAGGCCACTACGGTAATGACAGGACGTTCCCGAGCCTTACTATTGGCGTTGATGTGGACCACTTTGTGATTAAGGCAACTGCCAAGGTCTATATACCAACGACAGGAAACTGGACATTTGGCGTGAATTCCGATGACGGTTTCGAGCTAAAGTTGACTAAAAGCCCCAACACTTACACAATGTCTTTCCCCAACGGGCGCTCAGCTGACGATACCTTGGCGACTTTTAACATTACCTCAGCAGGGATGCATGACCTGGAGCTGGTGTTCTTTGAGACCTGGGGCGGTTCGGAGGTTGAGCTTTTCGCTGCAAAGGGTAGTTATTCTACCTGGAATGCGACGAATTTCGACCTTGTAGGTGATACAGCCAGCGGCGGCTTGCAGTTGGGTGAGAATACTTGCTGGCTTACCAGCTATTTCAACGATTCAAGCTGGAATGATGGGACTTTCATTTCAGGCAAGACCGGCGGCGTAGGATATGAAACGCAGACGGGTTATGAACCCTACATCAGTTATGATGTCAAAGCCAAGATGTCCCCCAACATAAACGATACCTGTTACATCCGAATACCGTTCAACGTAAGCACAACTGAATTTACTGAGATTAAGCTGAAGATGCGGTATGAGGATGGTTTCATCGCATACCTGAATGGCACCGAGGTTGCACGGAGGAACATTACCGGCACGCCGGCCTGGAACTCCGGCGCAAACGCTTTACACGATGACGCACAAGCTATAGTTTTTGAAGAGATTGACATCTCATCATACCTCAACTACTTGCAGCAGGGCAGCAATATCCTCGCCATCCACGGCCTCAATAACGCTACCAATCGTAGCGATTTTCTTATCTCTGCTGAGTTGGTTGCTTCTCTGGCCAGCCAGGGCAGCGTATCTCCAACCGCGATTCAATATACCGGCCCGGTTACTTTGACAAGGACCACTCACGTTAAGGCACGCGTTCTGAATTTGCAGTGGAGCGCTCTGGCGGAGGCCGTCTTTGGTATCGGCCCTGTGAAAGAGAACCTGCGAATCAGCGAGATAATGTATCATCCGGAAGATACCAACGACCCCGACGACCCGAACGAGGAATTTATCGAGCTAAAAAATATCGGAACACAAACACTTAATCTCAATCTCGTCCGGTTCACGGAGGGAATACACTTTACATTCCCGATTGTGGAGCTGGCGGCAGGCGATTTTGTCGTTGTTGTCAGGAACATTAACGCCTTCGAGGCTCAATATGGCACAGGCATCAACGTGGCCGGCCAATACACCGGAAGTCTGGACAATGCCGGCGAAAGAATTAAACTTGCCGATGCCGTAGGGCAGACGATTTTAGACTTCAAATATGGCGATGGCTGGCGTGAGATTACCGATGGCAACGGCTTCTCATTAACCATAATAAATCCGGCAGACCCCAACATCAGTCACTGGGCCAAGAAAGACTACTGGCGTGCAAGCGCTCGTTGGGGCGGCTCACCCGGTGAGGATGATAGCGGGATATTGCCGAATCCCGGCGATGTGGTGATTAACGAAGTCCTTGCTCATTCTCACGCGGGAAATCCTGACTGGATTGAGCTGCATAATACCACCAACAACCCGATAAATATCGGCGGGTGGTTCTTAAGCGATAGTGGGTCATTCCTCAAGAAATATAAGATTGCGTCAGGGACGACCATACCAAAGAATGGGTTCTTAGTTTTCTATGAGGATACCGACTTCCATAATCCTGGTGACCCGGGCTGTCTTGTGGAATTTGCGTTAAGTGAAAATGGCGATAGTGTGCATTTAACTTCTGCTGAAGGTGAGGTATTGACGGGCTACCGTGAGATGGAGGATTTTGGCGCCTCACCGACGGATGTCTCCTTTGGCCGATACCATAAGCTCTCGACCGGCAACTATAACTTTGTCCTGATGAGTGCAAAGACTCCCAACGGCGACAATGCCTATCCTAAGGTTGGGCCGATAGTGATAAACGAGATTATGTATCATCCCGATTGGCCTGAGGGCGGCTTATATAGCAACGATGAGTATGAATACGTTGAATTGCGTAATATCACAGGTTCCTCTGTAACAATGTATGATTATGATGTGGACCTGCCCTGGAAGTTCACAGATGGCATTGAATGGACCTTCCCGGATAGTTCGCCTGTTACGATACCTGCCGGCGGTTATATTGTGGTGGTCAGAAATAAAACTGCGTTTAGCTGGTGGTATCCGGGCGTGGCACAGAATAAGATTTTTGGGCCATACAGTGGTCATCTGGGTAATGCCGGCGAGAGCGTGGAGCTTTCACAGCCAGGCGATGAGGATGAGCTTGGCACACGGTATTATATACGCGTTGACAGGGTGAATTACAGTGATGGCTCTCATCCACAGGATTGTCCCGGCGATGTTGACCTGTGGCCTGTCGAACCCGATGGCTACGGAATGTCACTTGGCAGACTGTTTGGCCAGTATTACGGCAACGACCCCAATAACTGGACGGCTGTCTCCCCTTCCCCCGCCGCAGTCAACCCGTAGAACTGTCTTGTGGGAAAATAGTTGAGCTGGATAGAGAGTGTAAAACAGCGCTAATCTGTGGGGCAGTATTAGTTTGGCCAGGAAAGCGGGAATGTCTCCATACGCGAATGGCCTTCGACGTGCCCATCTAAAAAGGCGCAATTGCCCTTGCCGCCTAATGGGTTGCCCGATGGGGCGTAGTGAAAACCCGCTATAACATCCCAGAACGCCCCCACGCCCGTTGGGCCTGGCCTGATATTATGGTAATTACCATTAACCGTTGAATGACCGAGCCAGGATTTAATCATTCCGGTGTCACCCGGAATCATATAAGTATCATTTAATCCCGAAACGTTGTATCGCGTATCTACTAAGGCGCTTTCTTCGGTGAAAACAAAGGTCTGTGCCGGGCGCTTGACGTCAGAGAGTCTTGTCACCATCCTGCCGGAGTCGCTTGTGCCAAGATAGGCGTTCATCGTGTAGTTATACCAGGGCAGGTAATTTTTGATTTTGGCGCCCTCGCCCTGATAAAAATGGTCTTCCGAGACCCTTCTTGCTATTACGGCAAAGGTCGGACATATAAATGACCTTGCATCAGCAAGGTATCTGTAAAACGGGCCTGCATATTGCAGATGGTTCTTCAAATACAAATCGCCGTTGCACCAGCGAAGGTGAATGGGATTGGTCAGGCCCGCCTCGACAGGGTATGGTGTAGTTTGTGAAAAATAACAACTGTATGGCTGGCAAAATTTCTGGTCGCTGTCGTCTAAATACAACATTATCGCCAGCGAATAGTTTTTCAGGTTGCTTTTGCAAACCGCGCGCTGACCCTGCTCTCTGGCCTTTTTTAAGGCAGGCGTCAATATCGCCATCAGTATCGCGATAATCGCAATCACTACCAATAGCTCTATTAGCGTAAAAGCTCTTCGTTTCATATCGCTGCCACCGTTTCTTCACTGACAGAACTGAGAATCAAAAAGATTTTATACCTTTTTCAACTCCTAATCAAGGGAAAATCCGGCTCTTTACGAGGGCTGTCATTCTGAGCGCAGCGAAGAATCTCACTTCGACATTCAAAATTCGTCAGCTCAGGCAAGGAGCACGTTGTAGTCTTGGTTGCTCTTAAATTTCGCTCCCTTCCCTCTTCCTAAAAAGGTGAGGATGGATTACCGTTGATCCAGATTTGCGCTTTCGTTCCTTTTTGACCGGACCGCTGCTTTCTGATGACGGCAATACACTAAACTTTTTATCTAATATATCCTGCACAGCAACAAGGCTTATCTCTACCCCCTCTTTTTTTACCCTCGCTATTTGATTGGCTCGTCCCGTTCCTGCTTCTGCTCCCAGCGCTGCTTGAGGTGCTCAAAGTAATCAATCCGAGTCTTAATCTTGCCGAGTTCCTTCGGATAGAATTCCAGCATAACATCGCACAATTCCAGCATCCACTTTTTACGAGAGTAATGAGGTCGGATAGATATGTAATTTGAATTGGCAATTTGTATCTGGCCCCAACCCAGCGCGCCGATCGTCAAGCAGTCCCAATCAAGAAACTCTATTGGTACAAATATAACTTCTGAAATGGCCGCGCGAATACCTTGTAATTTGTATTTAACCATAAGCATTACGAAATAATTGAAATCGTCTTCGTAGAACCGGGCCAATCGCTCCACGGACGTGAGATTAGGCATGTTGAACTTCGTGTCTTCGCGATGAGTCTTCACGTCAACGACATAGTAAAAATCCTCTTTATCTTTGAAGGCTAGGTCAGCCATTGCCCTTCGTGCAAAGTTTGCTGAGTATTCTGCACAGTCCTTTCCTATGATATCCTGAAAGTGCTCTCCTAAAATTCCTTCAACAGCATCTCCCACGGCTCTTGTGCTGTGAGCGGTGCTTGGAGAAATAAAATCCTCATGTGCGTTGAGAAAATCTTTTGTCCGTTTTGCTATTATCTCATACTGATTCGTAAAGAATAACTTGCTCTTCATTATTACCTCTCACTTTGGAATTTTAAGAGCGTCAAAAAGGGAAGAGTGTATATGCTTGGAAGCTCTTACTCCCTGCCCATTTTGCTGGTCAACCAATGTGTTGCGTTCCCAAAAGACCCTGTTGGTATACCCCTGAATACTTGGTGCGTCATCAGCCAATTCAAGACGTTTCTCAGCGAGGCAGCAGTAATCAGAATCTATCTCAACTCCAACATAGTGCCGGTGCAATTTTTTGGCAACCACCGATGTAGTCCCCGACCCGAGGAATGGGTCAAAAACAACATCACCTTCATTTGAACTGGCAAGTATCACCTTAGCAAGAAGTTTCTCCGGTTTCTGAGTAGGGTGATCTGTGTTTTCTGGCATAGACCAAAATGGAACTGTTAAGTCTGTCCAGATATTGGATGGATGCGTGATGCGGAATCTCCCGCCATCGGTTTGGCTCCAATCTTTTGGTGCAGCATTCTCATCCGTGTAGGGGGCAAGGACTCGCCGTTTGATTTTCACGTTATCTACATTGAAGGTGTGCTGGTCAGATACAGTGGCGAACCATATGTCCTCTGAGTTATTCTTCCAGTTGGTATTTGCACCCCGGCCCTTTTCTCTTTCCCAAGTGATTCGATTTTGGATTATAAAATGCTTAGAAAGAACACGATGAATCGAGGCAGACGACCGCCAGTCTCCACACACGTAGATGGAGCCGGTGGGCTTAATCAGCCGCCGCATCGCCGGAAGCCACGATTCAAGCCATTCTTCATACTCGTCTATCGGGACTTGTTTGAATCTATTCCCATTAAAATCCTTCGTCAAATTGTATGGCGGATCCGCGAAAACAAGGTCAAAAGCCGCATCAGGCAGAAATCCCAAAATCGTAAATACGTTTTGGCATACCGTCGAATCCAGAATATCCTCGAGTCGGACAGATGTATGAATCTGTTTCAGACGCTTGCTTAATCTTTGGCGGTCCTCATCCGCCAGAATAATCGTCCTGTTACGCGGTGCTCTTTGCTTCTCAGCCATAGATACTATTCAACACTCTTGGTGCTAAATTTTCAAGAAAAAATGACCGGCCTTTCTTCCCTCACGGCTTATTCTGCCTTGTCCTCAAGTGGTTTTTCCATAGTAACCAATATCTCTAAATTATCCCCGCAGTATAAAACGTTTTTCGTCACAGATTATCTCCATCAATAATTCAGGGGGTTTACAACCTCCACTGTCACCCTTTCCTGGTTACCTATCTCTTTTACCGATCTCCATTTCCTTACGCAGCTTTTCGATTTCCATGTTCACCTTTGCATCCCCTTCCCTTAAATTCTTAATATCTGCTTCTATCTTTTCTACTGTCTTTCCAATACTCCTTAGCATATCCCCCGGTAATTTCTCAATTTTATTGTCTAACTCCGCGTTCCCTTTACGTAAATACTCGATATCCGTTTGCATTTTTCCGATCGGTCCTGTAACGCTAGTTAGCATATAAATAAAGAATGCCACAACAGTCGCAATAGCTATGGGGACAACCACCCACATCATTTTCCAGAATTTAGCCATAGCATCGTAGTATTTTTTCCTGCTAACTGCATCTGCACTCACTTCTCCTGAAATCTCTTCCTTCGCGACGTGAACTTCTTCCGCACCTGCACTTGTCCCACGACCAGTTGCAAAACCTACACGACTCTCCCCTATGCCCTCGGATGTCCCCGCAAAATCTTCTGGTCCCTCACGCAATATTGACCGTCGGACAGCAGAATCTCGTTTCCTTACCACCATTTATCTTTCAAGTCCTTTAAGGATCCACTTGCAAATAAGTCCGTTTATTTCCCGTGCCTTTCGTGTTCCCTCCTCTATGAAATTAAGGGCTTCTTTTAACCTGAATTCCTTCCCAAACTCACCCTTGAAGTAGTCGAAATCTAGGAAGATTGCCGTTTCGGGTATTCCTTCTTCATTGCCGTAGCGAGTTAAAGCCTGCGCCTTTTCCATTGGGCCGGTCAGGATATTAAACCGCTTATCTCCCTCTACGAAATTCAGAGGGAATCCTACATCGACCAACTGCCCACCAAATTCTTTGACGTCCTCGTCATTCAGCTTTAAGAAATGCTCTCGATATGCACGAAGCGTGTTCTCAAAGTCGCTTACTTCTGAAAGAAAAATTGAACGTACTCCAATTCTTGTCACTTCATTAGTTCCTCCAAAGAAGATCCATGCTCTCTGAATAAAGTCCTTAGCATTTTCAACGAAGTACTCCACTGTCATAGGGTACACAGACGAAAAACCTGCGTTCCTAAAACTCAAAAATCCACTAATGTGTTTGCAGTCTTTGTTTTCGAAATCAATTCTAGTGTCAGAAATACTCCAAAAGTCGAACAGTTTTCCCGTCATGGATTCCGCTATTTGCCCTCTCTTATCTAAAAACGCCGCGCTTGGCTTGAAACGGACCTCTACTAAATGTTTTGATACACATTTACTCATTGCCAACCACCATTCTTCGCAATTGTCTTATTTATTCTATTGCTCACAAAAAATAGACACGGTCTACTTTCGTCCTATCTATTTACACTATCCAAACCCGCAACAGATTTTTTCCTCCTCTCAATCCCGACAGAAATTTATATTCTCTTCCATAATGCGCAACTACTTGCATTGCCATGAATATTCTCTGACCAAGAATCCTTTTTCTGCTTTTCTACAATTCTGCCGTCAAACTTCTTAATTTCCTGCCCTATTCTTTGATGAGCGTTAAGAGTCGGCTCTTTACCCTTTGCATATTGAGCTACAAACCTTATGTATGCGTCAGAATGATTTTTTATCATCCGGTGAATTACAAAATGGCTGTCAAACATAAATCCTTTTGGAATATTTTCTAAAATATCTCTAATGACACTTTTTATTGTTCGAACTCTCTTTCCCAGAGCCAGATTTGCTCGCACTTCTTTGGAAAATAAATTTCTGTACCGTCCATTTTTACCTCTTATTTGAGTACGATACCATGTCCAATGCGCTTTCTGCCACTTGCTTTTAGGAAAGTGTTTTTTAACTTCACCCGTTACAGTTTCATAGTCCACGAGTCCTTGGGTTTGATTAATAATATCAAAAACCAAGTCTTTAATAGTCTCATAAGATTTATCTTCTCTCATTTCTATCTCCGCCCATACACTACCCGAAACCACAATTCCCGTCAAAATAAAAAATCCGTGATAATCTGTGAAATCCGTGGTCAACATTACCCTAAATTTTCTATTCCGTCAAACCCAAATTGAAAACCCCACAAAACCATTTATCTTCGCCATTCCTTCCAATAATCGAGGTTTATCCGCCTGAAGCGGAATCGAGTATCGAGAATCAAGTATCGAGTATCCAGAGTCGAGAATCATTTTACCCCTCAAATCCTACAAACAAAAGCAAAAAACTTTTGCCTAAAAAATTAGATTTTTATTGAATAAAAGGCGAGATTTGGTATAATATAGACGAGATTTGGGGGGAATGATGCCCGCCAGGAGCGGCAAGCTCGCGGAGTCCCGCACGCAACGGAACAGAAGACCCAGTCAAATAATCTACTAAACCTTGTTTATAGCATTTGAAAATTTGATTTTAGGATTTGTTTAGGATTTAGAGTTTAGGATTTCGTGCTTTCCTTTAACGAGAATCGAGTATCGAGTATCCAGCATCGAGTATCGAGCATCGAGTTTTATCCGCCAGAGGCGGAATCCAGAATCGAGCAACGATTTATTGACAATTATTTATATCTCTGTGTTCTCTGTGAACTCTGTGGCTTTGAAAATTCGTGGTATAGCGACTAACATAATGAAAAAAAACACGGTTTTTACTTTTAACTTTTGCCTTTTTACTTTGTTCTCTTTGTGCCTTAGTGCCTTTGTGGCTACCAGTCATTTATGCAAAACAAACCCAATTTGCTGGATACTCAAATGAACGTAAGCTCCGTTAAAACAAAGGATTATGAAGATAAACGACTTTGCAGGCGCGGTGAAAAACAAACCCAATCAAACCCAATTTGTGGTGAGCGCAGTCGAATCCACCTGTAGTGAGCTTGCCTGCACTGAGCAAGCCTGTCCCGAGCGCAGTCGAGGGAGTCGAAGTGTCGAACCTCCATCGTGGGTTCGGTTGTATTGGTTTGTGCCTTTGTCGGTACTTTCAATCGCTGCGCAGTATTTTTGCACCTTTGCCTTGCTGGATTAGGGGGACGTAGGTTTTTAGCTCTTCCTGCACCTTCGGGTCTGTAAGGTCAAGAATCTTTTTCTTTTCAAAAGACATATAAGCGGCCATTGTGAGCATTGTAATCAGTCGGCCATATTCGAAATCGAGCAGGGCGTTTTTGCCTTTTTCAAAGGACGAAAGGGCATCTCGCCATTCGCCGACGTAGCCATACAGGTCAGGCTCGTTCGGCTGAAGGGTCAGTGAACCTCGCGTTGCCTGTGCTTTTTCAAGGGCTAACTCACTATCCGCAACGGCTGTTGCAGCGGCATCGCTTATAAATAAGCCGGCAGGTGACTGCAGGGAGTTGACGGTGTAAGAATAGCCAGGGCCGAAGGCCTCCATAAGGATTCGCAGGCCGGGCGCATCGAACATCCAGGAGTTTGTTGCCTGTGTGATGCTGCGAAGGCCGGTCTTTGGGTCTTTGAATTCTATGCTGACGGTTGAGTAATCTTCAGCCGGTGTTTTGGAATAATCCACGCCTCTTTTCTGAAGCTGGCTGAGCCAGGGTTCTTTGCCCCATTTTAATAGCGCCATATTTGCGCTGACTGAAGTCGGCGTCAGGTAATTGGGCGGCTTAGCGGTTGGAGTGAGCATATACATACCGATAGCGATGCAGTGGCAGCCCATATCGCAGCAGACGCCGCCTCCTTGTTGTGTGGGGTCCCAGAACCACGGCTCGTGCGGGCCGCCGTGCTCTTCTGCGCTGCGTGCTAAATGCACGGCACCCATCTTATGTTCCACCGCAGCAAGCTGGCGGCGGGCCTCGACTACGGAGGGCATAAAGATCTGGTTTTCAAAATAGGCGGTTGGGACACCCAGTTTTTTGGCAACCTTGACCAGCTCATCGGCTTCGCCTAAGTTTCTGGCGAGGGGCTTTTCGCAGATGATGCCTTTCAATTTGGCGCCTGCTTCTACTGCTTTAGCGATGTTGCGCATAATATCGAGGCGGGCAAAGTTAGGAGCGAAAATGCAGACGACATCGACTGCTTTGCAGAGTGATTGGATATTATCATGAACCTCTGTTTTGCCCAGGCCATCCTCGCGGGCACGTTTGGCAAGGGCTTCGGCGCCTTTTGGGGCGGTAACTGCGGCTAATTCCACATTGCGGACGGATTGTAAAGCTCTTTCGTGAAATCCCGCTACGAAGCCGGCTCCGACCATTCCTATCTTTAACATTGCTGAATCCTTTCACTGTTATTGTTATAGTCTGTTATGCAATTTATTGTGCGTCTGATGTTTTTAATTTTCTAACGAATTTTTGGCAGAAAGGCAATTAAAAAATCCAGGCCCTTAAAAATCGATATTTTCAGTGCTAACAACTTGAATTTTCGATTATCGAGCGTGGATATAAACGGTCCAAAGCAGCAGGGCGGGGTCTATGAAAAAAGTCTGAAAAAAATAGCGAAATCTGGTGGAAATTTACGCCAACTGGTGGAAGGAGTAAAAAAGCGTTTATTTTACCCTCTTTTTTTTGTGGTCGTGTGCCTGAATGAACGAAAATATATTAGTAGTTTGCAAAAGACGAGCCGACCTTGTGTAGTGGAATTGGCAAAAAGGTTATTGTTTTGGAAAGACGTAATTTTTACGAAAGAGAATAAGGCTTGTAAAGAGCCGAGATAGTATAAAATGAAAGGAGATAAAGAATGCCAGTACAAACAGCAACAAAGAAAACTCTGACAATGGAAGATATAAAGACAAAGGCGAAGGGATTAGGAGTAAATCCGGGGAAGATGAAAAGGGAAGAGCTTATCCGGATGGTTCAAACGGCGGAAGGATATACACCTTGCTACAAATATGGAGGTAGCAAATCAGAAGGCCCGTGTCCTTACACTGACTGCTGCTTCAGGCCGGACTGCCTTAAAACCAGGATATAAATCATTGCTATCTGCCCTTTTTCGAATGTGTTAGCGCTATTTGAAAAAGACAGGGACTATACATCAGCGAAATCAACTGAGCTGTCCGGGGCAGAGGCTCAAAATATGTGATTTAAGTTCGGAGGTTTTTGTTGACAGTCGGCGAGTGGTTCGTTAAAATTCACCGATGTTTGTTAAGGAGCATGCTTTTTAGCCCTCGAAAGCATACCCCATTAACAAAAGATGAGGGCGTTTTTAATTGGGGCTCTTTTGGGCCGAAGGAGATATTGTGGCAAAAGGTAAGGTAAAATGGTTTAACGAGAGTAGAGGGTACGGTTTTATCATTCCAGATGATGGCGGTACAGATTTGTTTGTGCATCACTCTAATATTACAGCAGAAGGTGTCCAGTCGCTGCGTGATGGGCAAGAAGTGGAGTATGAGGTCGGGCAAGGGAAAAAAGGACCTGAAGCAACTAACGTGCGTCCGGTTTGATTTGAATCCTGCATAGTTGGATTGCTAAAACCATAGGCCCCACTAAAATTGTGGGGCCTTTTTATTTGGCAACCGCAGATTTTTGGCACGAAGGCACAAAGACACAAAGGCGTAGAGAAAATAATCAGACACAAATTGACACGGATTCACACAGACTGTTGAGCCACAAAAAAGGACAAAAGTAACCACAGATTTGCTAACCGCAGAGGACTCAGAGTATACAGATTGTTGTTTATCTGTGCCAAGTTGTTTCTTTGAGCCAATCATCGGCAAACAAAGCAAGGTCAGCTAAATCGACAACGCCATTTCTATCCAGGTCACCGGGCCAATCGCTGTCGGTAATGAGCCAATTTTCTGCCCAATACATAAGGTCAACAAGGTCAACTATACCATTATTAGTCAAATCAGCCAGTAAGGCCCAATTGTGGGGAGGCATAGATGCTTCGCTCGTTCCGCCGTATGCACCCATATCAATGCGGAGGTTGTGACCCCATTGGTTGTTTGGGTCAACAGGAATCGTAAGTGGCTCATCGCCGAGAGACGAGCCGGGATTACCCGCATCGATGCAACGGCTGGTGACTTCATCCCATGTCCAGACCTTACGACTTGTATCCCACCGCCAACCTTCGCTTTTCAAATGGTAATCACCATCTACCCAGAAATCATCATGTGGTTCCTCCGGTGTGCCATTTGGGTCCCAATATCCTGGCCGAACAAAACAAGGGTTAGCATTGATGTTCCCGACTCCGCCTAAATGGCCGGTGCAGCCCTTAATACAGCAGTAATTGATGAGGGGCTCGCCGTCATCGTTGTCGTCGTTAAGCCGGACTTGCGCATCCTGACTCGAATTCTCCGGGTAAGCGAGGTGGTCCTGGACAATACAATTGGTCATATAACGCCCCGTATAAAAGGATTGGCTATTCGAATAGAAGTCTAAATCATCATCGTCGGGATACTCTCCTAACGCTCTGTTGCCGGTCAATATGCAATTAACCATAGAACTGCCAAAACCGGGATAAAGCTCATACTGCTGATAGAATGCACCACCATAAGAGCCTTCTGCAGTATTTCCAGCTATGATGCAACCGGTAAATGTGATTAAGGCATTGCCGGTAACATACAGTGCGCCTCCATTTCCCTCTGCCCGGTTGCCGATGAATTTGCAATAGTGAAATTCCGGGTAAGCGTGGGGGCAGCTCCAGCAGTTATCGGAGAATATGACTCCACCATTTTTGCCCGCTGAGTTGTCTATGAAAGAACAACGTATGAATAGGGGACTACTGTTGGAGAAAGTAGTAACGCCGCCTGCACCCTTAGCAGTGTTGTTACTAAATACCGTGTCAATAGAAACTGCGGCTCCCATTGCTCCGGCGGGGCCAGTCGTTGCAACGTTGCCGTGAATGATGCAGTTGACTAATTCTGAACACCCGCCTGCCCCAAAATTATATGCTGCATTACCGTTGATGATACTATTTCTGATGGACCCATCGATGCAGACTCCGCCGCTATAGTGGGCTGAGTTGGCAATAATCTTGCAATGGTCCACTGTGGGAGCGCCATAATATAATCCATATAATCCTCCGCCTGAGTTGTGGTAAACCGGATAGCGGTAAAAGTTCGCATTGCCGCCGGTAATAGTAAAGCCGTCCAGAACGGCGTTCGGTTCACAATCCGTAGCTGTTACCACGTGGTAGCTGTTCTCGGCCCGGCTGGGATGGATGAGCAAATCGCAAGGGTCATTGAGTATTTCATCGTTGCCGTTGAGGTCGCCGCTGAGGATTGTTTCGTATTTTTCGATATTCCTGACATTTGGGTCTGGTTGGCCAAAGCCGGCGTAACCGCCTTTAATAGTTATACCGTCAATAAGCTGAAAGGTGGCTTCACGGTTGCCGGATGGTCCTGTCGGTCTGTAAACACCCTGGGCCACCCATATCTGGTTAATATCAAGAGTTTCTCTGACGGCACTCAGCGCCTCCTGCAAATCAGTAAAGGCATCCTTCCAGTTTGTGCCGTTTCTGACGCCAGGCGCGTGAGAATCTACAAGCAAGGCATCTGGATATGGTTCGTTCTCCTCTTCGGTGGCGACAAGGCCGCCGGTAATGAACCCAGAGGCGCTAATCCAGATAAGGGCTTTGCCGGTGAAGTGGTCCTTGTCTTCTGCTGCGGCGAGTGTAACGGTCTGTGGCTGGAAGTAGTTTGAGGAGTCGAAGGTCAGCGTTGCTCCGGACAGGACAGTTATATCTTGGTCGCCCGAATGACGAACTATAGTTGCCTCAATGGTCTGTGAAGGTTTCATTGCGAGTGCGACTGTGAATGCGGCTATTCCCTTTTCCGGGACTGTGATTGATTCTGCGCCGAACAAAAAGCCCTGGTCAGGCCCTTCGTATGCACCAATATCGACGATGTCGTTTGCAATACGCAAGTCTCCATCGAGGTCGGTAAAGACCTCCTGCGGTATAGATGAGTTATCACCTGTGTCGATACAAGGTGAGTTCGGCAATAAGCGCGGGTTGTCATCGCTTGTTCCGAATTTATTATCGGCTCCATCAGCATCTATAAAAAGCGGGTCGGTGCTGATGTTACCAGAACCCCAATTCAGAAGATTGTAGGGCCTGGCATACACGCCGGCGGCTCCGCCCTGGACACAGCTACTGGCAACTGTTAAGCTTGATGGTGGTGGAGGTGGATACGCAAAATTCTCTCTGGCTGCAATTTGTGGCCCACTTAAGGCGGTATTCCCCCATAAGATACAGTTCGTCAGGATTGTGTTACTCCACTGAAAATTGAATACCGCACCGCCGACCTCTGCCGAGTTTGCGATGAATGTGCAATTGATTATCGTCGAGCAACTGAAATAGTCGTTTAATATCCCCCCACCCTCAGAGCTTGCTGAATTTCCGCTGAAGAGGCAGTTGATAAGCATTGTGTTGCCCGCATCATTATACATCCCGCCGCCACCCTCCCAATCTGCTGAATTTCTGCTGAATATGCAGTTGATAAGTGTAATTGTTTGGTCCCTGCCGCTATTATACATTCCACCTCCCCGGGAGGTGTGATTTCCGCTAAATACACAATTGTTGGCAGTTAGGCTACAGCCCCAGTTGCAGATTGCACCACCATCGCCACCTTGGTTGCCTGTGAATGTACAGTTGTTTAGTATAGGACTACCTGAGGAGTTGAATATTGCACCGCCGAACGACATTGCTGAGTTTCTGCTAAATATGCAGTTGGAAATTTCCAGGTTTGCTCCATAATTGAGCATGCCCGCACCAAATGACTTATTCTCCCACCTATCCGGGTAATTTGCATTTCCGGCGGTGATGGTGAAGCCGTTAAGCACAGTATTTGCGTCGGTTTCGCTGCCTGTTATCACGTGGTAGCTGTTCTCCAATCGTGTAAGTTCGTTTAATAAATTACTAACGTCATTCGCATCGTTGCCAAGAAGGTCGCCGCTAAGGATTGTCTTATACGCCTCAATATCCCGTGCATCAGGGTCTGGTTGGCTGATGCCGGCATAACCGCCTTTGAGAGTAATACCATTGATGAGTTGAAACGTTGCAATTCTGTCGCCTGTGCCATACGGATAAAAGATGTCTTCATCCGGCCTGTAAATTCCCTGGGCGACCCGGATTTCATCGCCGCTTGAGGCCGCCGTGAGAGCATCTCGCAGATAATTGTATGCATTCGCCCAAGATGAACCATCATTTAGGCCGTTGGCATCGGCATCCACGAAGATTATTTTCGCCTGGCAGGGGATGGCCAGAAGCAGACAACTAAGGATAAGAATCAGCTTGTTCATCTCGATACGCTCCTTAAAAGGTTTATTTCGGGTAATATTTTACTACAAAAATGGGCGGAAGGCAAGTAAAAAGTGAAAAGTTCAAAGGAAACAGTTAAAAGGTCGAGGCGAGAATGATCTAAAATCTGATAGTCTGCGGGCATTGGTTTTTGGCAAAGAACCAGATGGTTCAAGAGTAATATATGATTGCGTTGTATTGGGAAAGAGAAGCTAACAACGCACTTCAGCCAACCTTGTCCGTTTCACTGCACAAACGGCTGAAGATGGCCTTTATGTGCTTTGGTCGCTTGAAATTGAAGATAATTTGGTTATCGGGTAATCAGGTTATCTCGTCACGGCGGAGCGTGTCGTAGCCAGACAGGTCGTAGGTATCAGGATAACAGGATATCGGATGAAAATTCTAATTTCGCGGGAGTTCCCCGCCTATGAAGGCGGGGGTGAGAGCAGTTTCCAGCAACGGAGTTGCTGGACAGGCGAAGCCTGAGACAGTAGGTGCCACGTCTGTAAAGACGTGGGAATCTACGAACTAAATCCGAAATCCTAAACAAATCCGAATTACCAAGATTCAAAGCTCAAAACGCTTTTGCCATTTGGATTTGCTTTGTAGAGCAATATGACAAATTACCGGCAAAAATTATTTGATTTTTAACAACTTATATGGTATTGTTACAAAAGAGGTGAACAGAAATGAAAAAACGCTATCAGTTACCTATATTTATAGAAAAAGATGAGGATGGATTTTATGTAGTTGAATGTCCTGTTTTCTCAGGATGCTACAGCCAGGGGAAAACCATAGACCAGGCCCTGAAAAACATTCGAGAAGTAATTGATTTATGTCTCGAAGAAAAAGAAAATAAAGAAGCCCTTAAAAATTTCCATCCCCAGGAATTAAGCTTCTGCACACTATCTTATGCCTAAATTACCTATCATTTCCGGCAATCAGGCCATAAAATGTTTTGAAAAGATAGGTTATCAAGTCGTTCGCCAACGAGGTAGCCATATACGAATGCGCCACAAAAGCGATAGTACTAAACAGCCCTTAACTATACCTCGTCATAAAACTTTGGGTAAAGGTCTTATGCGCAAATTACTACGTGACGCTGAGCTTACTATAGAAGAATTTTTAAATTTGCTTTAGGCAAATTTCTACGGGCTTAAGCCCGTAGCATTTGCCGCAACAGGCTTTGCCTGTCCGCCTTCGGCGGATAAATTTGAAAGGAGAAAAGGTGCGAGGTTTGAAAATATCGATTTTTGGAATAGTATTGGGGCTGGTCGTCTATGGATGCAAGAAAGAACAGCCGGTGGTAAAAGAGGCAGAGAAGCCGGAGGCAAAGGAAGCAGTGAAGCCGGAAATAAAAGAGGCAGAGAAAACCGAAAAAACTGGAAAAAAAGAAGCAGGAAAGGAGACCGCTATGGGTGTCAGTTTGCAGTGGCTGGGACACGCGAGTTTCAAGATTCGTCAGGACAAGACCATTATATATATCGACCCGTGGAAGCTGAAGGAGCCGGCAGAAGAGGCGACAATTGTGCTTGTGTCGCATAGTCACTACGACCATTACTCAGCAGAGGATATTGCCAAGGTCAGCGGGCCGGAAACAAAACTTATCGCATCACCTGACGTGGTTTCAAAGGAGAGAGGCGGAGAGGTAATTATGCCTGGGGTGACAGTCAAGGTGGGGGCTATTGGCATAACGGGCGTGCCTTCGTATAATCCTGCCAAGCAGTTCCACCCGAAGGCAAATAATTGGGTTGGGTTTGTAATTGAGATTGGCGGAAAGAGGATTTATTACGCGGGCGATACTGATGTTACAAATGAGATGAAGGCTCTGAAAAATATTGATGTTGCATTACTTCCGGTGGGTGGCACATACACGATGAGCGCGGAGGAAGCCGCTGAGGCAGCAAAGAGTATAAAGCCCAAGAAGGCGGTTCCATATCACTATGGTGACATTGTCGGCAGCCGAGGTGATGCCGATAGATTCGCCAAGCTTGCCGGCTGCGAAGTGAAGATTTTGAAGGCTGGCGAGACGATGAGTCTTGAGTAGTCGATAGTGAATAGTAAGCAGCAGGTGAAGAAAGATATGACAGAAAAAGGTCTGAAAAAGGTTCCATGGTTTTTGTGGCCGTTTGCAGCGGTGTGGGAGCTGCTGGCATTGATATTGAATATAACGGGGCGATTGCTGGGAATTTTGTTAGCGGTTGGGCTAATGGCGATAGGAGTAGCACTTACTATGATGGTTGTTGGGGCGCCGATAGGTATTCCATTAGCGATACTTGGTTTTTTGCTAATGATAAGAAGTATATTTTAACGCCGAAATTTAGTGAATAGGTGTGCAGAGCACACCCTACTTGGTAGTTTGCGGAGGTATATTGAGAGTCCTGTGGCAGCGGGGACACTCGACTGTAGGACGTTTGTAATTTGGCGGGATTTTTAGGTTCAGGCCGCAGATACAGGTTAGAAATATGAATCTGTTGACCCTTCGCATAATGTCGCCGACCTGATGAATCTGTTTTTCGAGGCGCTCTTTCTTTTCCACTTCTTTAGCGGTCTCTCGCAGTGCAATTTCTTCTTTGGTTAAAGCGGCAGGGGGAATAACCGTTTTTGTGTGAGTTACGTTAGTGAAAGAATCTGAGTAGTCTTTGAAGGAGGCGCCAGCCATACTTCGCAGGATTCTTATCCTTTCAGAAATCGGCGGGTGTGTGCTGGTCAGGTTAGATAATTGCATTTGCCCTCTTTTTTTGAAGGGATTAACAATATACATTGGGGCGGTAACTTTGTTTGCGGAAGCGAGCTGCGGCGAAGGGTCGTTGGCGATTTTCTCCAGAGCGCTGGCGAGGCCCTCGGGGTAGCGGGTTAATATTGCGCCGCCGGCATCGGCGAGATATTCGCGCTTTCTTGACAATGCGAAGTATAATAACTGCGCCATTATAGGGGCAAGGATTGCAGCCGCTATTGCGATTACCAGCAGAATTATCTGTGCCTGTCCGCCGCCTTTGCCGCCTGATGAATACCTTCGCCGGGAGCTGCCTCTTGAGCCATAGAACATGCCTCGCAGAAAGACCTGCGACAGCAGAACGATTGAGCCGAGCATTATGCCGGCAAGTGTTACAAACAAGATGTCACGGTGCAGGATGTGGCTGGTTTCGTGGGCGACTACGCCCTGGAGCTCATCACGATTGAGGCGAGCTAAAAGGCCTGCGGTAACAGCGACCGAGGCGGATTGCGGGTTTCTTCCTGTGGCAAAGGCGTTGGGGGCAGGGTCGTTAATGATATAGATTTTGGGCATAGCCGGCAGGGCGGCGGCAATTTTCATTTCCTCGACGATGTTAAATAGCTGTGGATGGACGTCGTGGGTGATGGGGACGGCTTTGCTTGCAGCCAGCAGGATTTGGTCGCCGCTTGCGAAACTAACCAGTGTAAGCACGAGGTAAACTATCGTTGCGATTATAACGCCGAATAGACCGCCTTGCGGCCCGACGGCAGCCAGGCCAATAATATAGCCCAGAAGTAGAAGCACCGCTGCCATTATCACCATCAGGATAATGGAGTTTCTCTTATTGGCTCTTATCAGCTCCCACATTTTTTAGTTTTAAGTTCTTATTGGTGAGTTCTTAGTCAAATAAAACTTCTGGTTCACCATTTCACCGGCTTTTTATTATGGAATACTACTATACCCACCTTTTTATAAAGATAGGTCAAGCTGGCTTTCTGCCTGTGCAGAAATGGCAACCATCAATTTATGTGGCAAAGAACTCGTTGTAAGTTGCAATATCTGGTTTTAACCGGCCTTAGCTGCGCACAGAACAAACGGCTTTACAGACTAAGTGAAGCTCACCTTTGGGACCTCGCGCTCTGCAGCACCTTCAAGCTGGAAGAAATCGCGTTTACCGAAGCCAAACATACCGGCGATGACATTCGATGGGAACATCTGAATCTTGTTGTTAAAGAACATAGTCTGGTCATTGTAGTTTTGCCTGGCAAAAGCGATTTTGTTCTCTGTGCTGGCAAGCTCTTCCTGAACGGCAAGAAAATTCTGGTTGGCTTTCAAGTCAGGATAGTTTTCGACGACCAGCATAAATTTACTCAGGGCTTCGGTGAGTGCGCCTTCGGTCTTGGCAGCTTCGGCGACGGTTTTGGCTCCCATAGCCTGACTTCTGGCCTTAGTTATGGCCTCAAAAGTCCCTCGCTCATGCGCCATATAACCTCTGGCGGTTTCGACAAGGTTGGGAATCAGGTCGTGCCGGCGTTTGAGCTGCACATCAATCTGTGACCAGGCGTTATTGACCTGGTTTCGCAGTCTAACCAGAGCGTTGTAGGTGCCAATAACAAAGAGCACCAGCAAGGCAACAACAATAAGAACAATAAGCAGTGGTATCATAGATTGTCCTTTATTGACGAAGTTTTGCTGGTTTGTTACTTTGTGCGCTTTTTAAGAATTACCACCGCGATAATCGCAACAACGGCGACGACGATGCATACTATGCTTAATGTTCCTGTCATAGTTCTGTCCTTTCATTAAATGTGTTTTGTAATTTTATATTACACTTACTTTTTTAAATTACAAGACTTTTTTCTCTTCGCTGGTTAGCCAGTTGAGACTAAAGCGGGCGAAGACAATTTTCTCGTAAGGATGCTCCCGGCCGGATTCGTAAAGGCAGGTAATATCACCGTCGGGCAGAGTAGCCAGGCAGGAGTAAGCCGATGGGCCAGGATAAAGCAATTTTGAGACCGGCCAGGTTTTGCCTTCGTCGTAGCTTAGACGGACCGTTAATTCCGCACGTTTGCTTGTGGTGGCCGGATTTGAAAACAAAAGCCGGCTTTTGCTGTCGGTGCCAGGCCGGGTGTAACGAAGAAAACTGGCCTGACATATAGGTTCAGTCAGGGCGGGGTCGTGCGTAACTTGCGACCACGTGATTCCGCCATCTTTGCTGGCAGCGATGGCACGAGTAGTTTTCGAGCGGTCATAGTTACGCATATTAATCATCAGTATGCCATCAATCAACTCAACTACCTGGCATTCGTTGACCATTGGACTAATGACGCCGCCAAGTTTCCAATTTTTTCCGTGGTCATCGCTGATAATTACGTGTGAGTTATAACCACTTGCGTCACTTTGTGAGGGGAGAACAGAATGGTCACAAGGGATGACCAAACGACCCTTGTAGGTGCCTTTTTGTAACTGAATGCCCACACCCGGGCCGGTAGCATACCACAGCCACTGTGGTTGTTTAACAGCATTGGTTATCTCGGATGGTTTCGACCAGGTGATGCCATTATCTTCGCTCCGGCTCACCCAGACTCGGCGAGTGTCCTTGCTGGTGCCTTTTTTTATTGCGTTCTCATCATCGTCACCACGATTCCAGGTCATCAGCAGCCAGATTGTGCCGGTGTCCTGGTCCAATACAGGGCAGGGATTGCCGCAGGTATTTGCCCCATCATCCCAGATAACTTGCTGCTTACTCCAGGTCTTGCCGCCGTCATAGGAGCGTTTAAGAAGAAGGTCGATATCACCTTGGTCGCGACGGCTGTTTTTACGTCCCTCACAGAAGGCTAACAACGTGCCGTTGCCGGCTGCCAGAAGCGATGGTATCCGGTAGGTGTGATAGTCATCCTTGCCGCTGACAAACACATCGGTATAATGCGGTTGTTGGGATACTGCTTGCCTCTGTGACGCCAGAATACCTGGCGAAACGCAGGCAATCAGCAAAACACATATCAGGCGTAGAGCGAGTTTTTCCACAGCGCGCTTCCTAATTTAGGTCCTGTAGAGTATGACCGAACATATCAGCTAACAATTTCTGGATTTTATTGTTTTTGTCTAATTTTGCTCTACTGAAAATACCGTGCAATTCGCCTTTATCGAGCCACAATCCATCGCCTTTTGGGCACTTATCTATAAGCACTTTGGGTGTGGAGATGCCGACAATGATTTTTCTCATCTTTTTGTAACATATAGGGCATTTGCGTATGTTTTCAGCGCACTTATCGTCAACGTTGAAGGAATTGAGCAGTTGTTTGGTGTTTTCAGACTCACCGAGTAGTAGTTCCAGCTCGCCTGCGTCGAGCCAGATGCCGCCGCAATCCGTGCAGTGGTCGATTTCGACATCCTCGAGCTCAAGAGTAATCATTGCATTTTCACAAACCGGACAATCCATAAGAGAAACTCAAATATTAAAGTGATAATCAAAAATGCAAATTTTCACATTATAATTGACGGCTGATATTTCGTTTTTAATCCTACTTTTTTCTCTCCATATTACTATTTAGTCGAAATAATCGGCGTTATATTACAGTGACGGCGTTGTCAGGTCAATAGTCCAATGCCGAATATTCAACAAAGTTTGGATAAAGTTTGAAAGTCTCTGTAGATTGTGGGAAATACAAAATCATTGTATTTTTTGGAAAACAGGGTAAATAGTTTGGCTGTAAACTGTATTATCCAAATTATCCGGGACAGAAAACCACGTGGCTGTTTGAATAATGGGGGCTTTTATGGGGCGAGGAGGTTAGCTTCGATTTTGCCGGGTTTTCTAAGGGGCATCATCAGGCGATTGCCTCTTTTCCTGTGTTTGTAGCCAGTTCACGGGCGCCAGGTCGTCGGTGAGCACTTTTGCATACCGGTCCGGACGTATGTTAGGCCGCAGGCGCCTTGCGACAGCGAGCATATCAAAAGCTGGTTTGTGTTTGCGCTGCAATACCTTCGCCTGTTCGATAGCTTCTTTGGCGGTAAGCGTCGGGCCGGTTGGACCGGGTGATACGAGCATGGCATTGGAGGAATAGTTGCCAAGGAACACCTGACACCGTTCGAAGACAGCCAGGAAGGTCTTGAGCTCCGCATCAAAGAGACGGTTCGAGTAAAACACATTCGCAATGACTACACCATCCTCAGCGAGGACACCTTTTATCTCCTCAAGGAACTCCTTTGTCATCAGATGGAACGGGATATAGTCGCTGTTAAATGCATCGAGGATAACGAGGTCATATTTCGGCACAGGGTCACGGCGGAGCTGCTTCTTGATAAACATGCGGCCATCGCCAATGTGGACCTTTAGTTTATTGTCATCGCGGAAAGCAAAGAATTGTTTTGCTACCTGTTGAATCTCAGGGTCTATTTCAACCACATCAATCTCAATCGACGGGAAATAATAGCGCATCTCTCGCGGAATTACACCGCCCCCCAGGCCCAGCACGAGTATCCTCTGCGGCTGCGACTTATAGAGCAGCCCACAAAAAGTCAGTGTAGTATATTCCAACATATGCTGCCGTAAATTACTAAGGTCAACCTCGCTCTGTATCTGGTCAGCGGACCGCTTATTGAACTGAAGAGTTATAACAGGCCCGTTTTGATAGACAAATATGCGGTGGTATAGCGAATTTTTCTCGTAAATCAGTTGGTCAATCTGGCCGCCGGCTGCAATTGGGACAAACAACGGCTGCCAAAAGGCCGCGACGCAGAACATTAAAATTTGGACCGACTTGCGTGTTCTTTCTTTCATTGTCGGTATCCTGCCTAAATCACATTATCGCTACAGAATAATAAACAGCGCAAACTCATATATGCTGCGAGGGTTCGGCTGTCGCATAGACCAGAGTCATTATACCTCATTCTTGTCCAGGACCATGCTGACTTTCCTGAATTTGTTGTTTCGTATTCTCTCCAGTTTTGCTGTTCGGGTCTCTTATCCCCTGCGTGGCTGCCTGTATGAGAATCGTGCCGCCCAGAGCCGCCAACGCAATCCCTGAGGCAAAGAGCGTGTGCGACATAGAAAGAAGCACAAAGTAGAATGCGGTTACCAGGCAGCCTGCGAAACTGGCCACGGTTGAGAAGGTAAGCACCAGCCCGGCATTAAGCCCGGAGTCGCTCGCTCGTGTAGTCAGCCAGGACACTGCGGTGGGCGAAACCGTGCCAAGCAGCAGGGTCGGGACACCAAACAGAACAAGAGCAGCTAAAAGAGAGCCCCATTTCTCATTCAAACCAGTATTGAACAATCCATCACATACAGATTCCATAAAGAATGGCATACCACACAGCCATAGGCCCGCTGCTATCAAGTTGATTCCCAAAAGATGCTTACTGTTGGCTTTAGTGGAAATCCATCCGCCGAGGACGTATCCGGCAGAAAGGCTGAGCAGGAAAATTCCGATAACGCTGCCGGTTACGACATACACAGAACTGCCAAAATAGGGAGCGAGCACTCTTACACCCAGGATTTCCAATTCCATCACGAACCAACCGCAGACGCACGTAATAAGGACGATGGCCACGGCACGGAGCTTGCGCTTATTTATCCACTTTACCTTTTTGGATGATTGTTGCTCCATCTAATCAAAATTCCTTTTTCGATAAGGAAAAGGCTCAATCGTTTCTGCTACATATAGCCCGGTTTTCATAGATAGCCAAAAGACATTGGCAGAAAGTATTTTAACCTTATTCTGCTCAAATAGTTCTATTAGTCGTCCAGCGTTACAGCACCATAGCACTATTTCTTGAGATTTTCAAGCGCTTGTTGTAATCTCGGCGGGATGGGAAGGGAGAATTTGTTCTTGACGGTAAAGGTTGTTAAGGTTATTATAAGTCTGAATTTTGAAAGGCGCTGTGAAAAGCGGCTGAAAAATTAAAGGGTCAAAGTATGATAGTTGATTGTCACACACACATCAGCTCAACGGCTGACGATGTTGAGACCGCTGAACATCTGGCGGCGGCAGAGTCAGTGAATGCCTGCATAGTGTTGGCTGCCGCTGATGGGCCGAGCGAAGCGGCCAATAAGAGACTGGCTGAATATGTGAACAGGCACAAGGAAAAGCTGATTGGCTTTGCGGTTGTGGAGCCGACAAGAGATAAAATCGGTGTTAATAGTCTTAAATCTCTTATAGATAGGCAGAGTTTTGATGGCGCAGTTTTATATTGTTCGGCTTGTGGTTTTCATCCGGCACACAGCAGGGCAATGCAATTTTACGAATCGGCCGAAAAAGTTGGGGTGCCCATTTTCTTCCACAATAGCGGGCATTTGGGGCATACGGCAGTTCTGGATTATGCTCAGCCGTATCTTTTGGATGAAATTGCCAGGATATTTGCGGGCTTGAAGATTGTAATCGGCGGCATGGGCGTGCCTTTTGTCGAGCAGACACTGGAGATGGCGGCCAAGCATAAGAATGTATATGCGGATTTAACGATACGGCCAAGCAGTGTCTGGCAGGTTTATAATATTGTAGTGGCGGCATACGAGCGGGGGGTGATGGATAAATTGCTGTTCGGAAGCGGCTTTCCGTTCGGTAACACGCAGGAGTGTATGGAGACGCTGCTGGGATTCAATATGCTCCTGGCTGATAGAAATTTGCCAATGGTTCCACGGGGGAATATTCGTGATATTATCGAGCGCGATACACTGGGATTGCTTGGAATAAAGAGAGATTTGACGGAAAAGACAAAGGCGGTTGGCAGCAAAGAATATGGCGCAAGAAAAACGGCCAAGTAAGCTGGCCGTAATTTTAGAGGTAAGTCCATAGACGAGAACAAGCTACCCAAAATGGAGGCGCATCGAGCGCAGTGGAAGACGCAATGGGGGTTTCTCCTCGCTGCCATCGGCTCTGCTATTGGTTTAGGCTCAATCTGGCGGTTTGCCTACATTTGCTACGAAAATGGCGGTGGGGCTTATCTTATTCCGTATTTTGTTGCTCTGGTAACGGCAGGGATACCCTTGATGATACTCGAATACGGTATTGGCCACCAGATGCGGGGTTCTGCACCAATGTCCTTTGCCAAGATTCGTCCGCACTGGGAGTGGCTTGGCTGGTGGATGGTAATTTTTGTTATGTTCGGGATTGCAATGTACTACGCTGTGATTATTTCCTGGTGTGCCTGTTACATCAGTTTCTCTTTTAACCTGGCGTGGGGTGCCGACCCGAACAGCTTCTTTTTTAAGCAGTTTTTAGGGGTCACAACCAGTCCGCTTGAGATGGGAGATGTGCGAAGTCCTATCCTGCTGGGCTTACTTATCGTGTGGCTTGTGAATTGGGTGATAGTTTTTTTTGGCGTGGAGCATGGGATTGAGAGGGCCAATAAGATATTTATGCCGCTTCTTTTTGTGCTGATTCTTGTTCTTGTGGGATGGGTTTGGTTTCTACCCGGCGCAAAGGAGGGAATCATCCGTTACCTGAAACCCGATTTCTCACGGCTTGCCGGAGCAAAGGTGTGGATTGATGCCTATTCGCAGATATTCTTTACTTTAAGTCTGGGCTTTGGAATAATGGTAACTTATGCCTCATACCTGCCAAGAAAAGCCGACATAAATTTTAATGCCTCTATGGCGTGTCTGGTTGATACCGTTATTTCGCTGATAGCTGGCCTGGCCGTTTTTGGAACATTAGGATATATGGCTGCCCAAACGAATAAACCGTTTGAGCAGGTTGTGAAGCACGGAATTGGGCTTGCATTTGTGGCTTATCCTCAGGCGATTAGTCTATTACCCGGCTTCTCCCGCCTGTTTGGAGTGCTGTTCTTCCTTACACTTATGATAGCCGGCATCGCCTCTACCATCTCGATTCTTGAAGCATTTACCGCGTCGGTGATAGATAAATTTCATTATCCTCGCAAGGCTGTTGTAACGGTACTATCCATACTTGGGTTCCTTGGCGGCATAGTATTTGCAACCGGGGGAGGGTTTGCATGGCTGGATATCGTGGACCATTTTTTAAGCAATTATGGGCTATTTGCTTCCTGTATCCTTCAGTGCGTCCTTGTCGGGTGGATATATGGGGCCAATCGTCTTCGAGAGCATGTAAATTCCATATCTTATTTTCGAATCGGCCGGTTATTCAATTTCTCTATCCGCTATCTGGTCCCCGGGGTTTTGATTTTCCTCCTCATCAGCCTTCTCATCCAGGACATTCGCAAACCGTATGGACCCGAAGGAGGGTATTCCTGGATTGCGCTTATTTTAATCGGCCGGGATTGGCTCATCCTGACGCTGATTGCCGCGTTGATGGTCGCTATGCGACCCTGGCGCAATCCGTCAAAACTGGATATGTCACACCCGCATTGAAGATATGACTTACACTAACAGTTTTAACCCCTACCCGTTGTCAAGACCAAATTTTGCTTTATATTTGGTGTAAGTT
>CAYWXK010000011.1:0-94601 GCA_964462515.1 uncultured Pirellulales bacterium | reverse complement strand
GAGGCCTGCCCTTCTTTGCTTATAGTCGTATGACTGAATGGACCGGCGGCGTCGGGATCCGGGTCGGTTGATACATTTTCTGCAAGAACGACTGTTCTTACGCCGGATGTATTTCTTGCTCCGCCGCCGGTAGGCACCGCCCCGGGCAGATATGGACCGTAGTCAACCTTCAGCTCATCTCCATCAAGATAAAAAAGGGCGTAAGCAGTCGCCAGCTTTCCAACGTCAATCAGTCCCTGGCTGTCGGTCTTGTCCAGCTCGACATCCCAATAGCGAAACTCCACGGCATCTCCCGAAACGACTACTTCATTTGCCGTTTGCGGAAGAGCCGGCGTAAAAACGCCGCCGTTAAGTTCATAAATAAAGTAATTGCGGCGATTGGCCCTCCTCCCCATACTGCCGAATGCTATCGTAATCGCATCGGCATCCAGCTTTATCTTTTTGTTTGCAGAATTATAGGTGCTTTGCCAGGCACGGTTGCCGCCGACAACCAGCACCCCGACGCTTAATATAACTATTACAGAAACGATTGAGCCAATAATTGTCTCAATCAGGGTAACCCCTCGCCTGAGTAAAATCCTGCGTTTGGCCATAACAATCTTTCCCAATATAAATCCTAAATCCTAATTTCTAAACAAATCCGAAATACTAAATCCAAAATTCAGATTGTTTTGGTCATTTCGTCATTTGAATTTCGATATTGTTTAGGATTTAGAATTTAGAGTTTAGAATTTCTTACTTATCCTCCTGATGCATCAGACCTGACGTAAGTAGTAAGAATAATAGGCTCAAGATTCGCCAGGCGACTTTCCACACCGCCTGTCATTTCCTCTGAAGACACAAACCTCACTGTAACGGAAATCTGGCGCAGTTTTATCTCCGCATCCGGGTCCTCAGCGACATCCAGCCAATTGAGCATAACAAACATCGGCAGGTCATCGACTTCAATAGAATAAACACAACTATTCAGGGGCTGACCTAACCCTCCAGGAATACCCTCGCTCCAGTGAGCAGGCACCTGCAAGGGTCCCTTAAAGCCCAGCTTTAACTCAGATGGGTCATAGTTGGGCGAACCGCCGGTGCTCTTCCAGTCCTCCAGCAATAATTGGGCCGTCCGTGTGGCAACAATTTGAGCTCGGGCAATCTTTGCGTGAATGGCAGCATAATATTGATAACCCATCGCACCAACAGCCACCACTGACAATAGAAGCATCGCCGCCATCGCATCAATCAGCGAAACACCCGCTGCAAATTTGCCTGTCCTGAAATTCATATCTTACCTTCTCCCATTAAGGGCTTGCTGCCAAAGTAGAGATTGCTTCGTCGCTGCGCTCCTCGCAATGACACAAACCTGATTTCTCTGTCATTGCGAGGCCTGCACTGCAGGCCGTGGCAATCTCAATGCCGTCCACCATAGTTCGGCAGCAGACACATTAAGCCGAAAATCCTAATACACACGCACAAATTTATGCTGCTTATGCCCCCTTTATTTCAATTACTCTGCAGGACTAAAGTCTGTGGTGTGCTCACTGCTCCTTCAGGCCAATTCCGGGCAAGGTAACGGCGCGATTGCGGCGGCGGTCCCGTGAAGTCCGTAGGGCGGACTTCGCTCGACCGAGCTTGTCGAGGTCAGCCCACCAATTTCCTCTTAACGTAACTGCCGCCGCAACTTTATCCGCCACTTCGTATGGCGGACTTGCACTTTTTAATTACCATATCTGCCTACCCCTCTCTCCCTACGAGTATCGAGCATCGAGATAGGCCGTCTTGTCAGACTTAAACGAGCAAACTCAAGTCTGGCTTATATGCCAGTTACTGCAAAAGGCTCGGCATCACCCGTAGTGAATACCCCGCTGCCGGGCGGTGCATTCCCTTTGCTCGGCGTAACCGTAATAACACAAGCTGGCGGCTCACCCACAACACTGCCGATGCTATAGTCGCCCGGGGCGAAATATGTGCCCTCAAGGTCCGTGGGGTTGAACCCCAATTCCAGGCCAACCTGGCCAATGACTTGGCCATTAATGCCGCTGTAATCGAAGTCCGGCCCTTTTTCTGCAATGTAGGCACGTAACGATGTCCAGACTGTGCCGCAGCCGGCATTGGCCTCCGACCACTTCGCACGGTTAATACGGCCTCTCATAAGGGGCACGGCAACCGCGGCCAGAATGCCGATGATTAAAATCACAACCATCAGCTCAATCAATGTGAAACCTTTTTTACTTCTCATTTCTCATTCTCCTAAAAAAGTTATTTAATTTACCTTCCCCCAATTTACTATATTTACCTATACTTACTATATTACCCAATCGGCCATATTTGTCAAGGACTTTTTGGCAATTTTATGCTTTTTTTACTCTTTGCCACCAAGACACCAAGGCACTAAAACTCATCTATGATTATATTTTTCTTTGTGCCTTTGTGGCAAACCAGGCTATTTCGCCCCTCCCATCGTAAATATAGGCAGATACAGGGCAAGCAGGACAGTCAGGACAATCCCTCCAACCGTTACAATCAGAACCGGCTCAACAAGGGTCAATATGGTAGTTATGGTGGAGTCAATCTTTCGCTCATAGTGTTCGCTTGTTCTTTCAAGCACTATAGGCAGCGAGCCGCTTTCCTCGCCTACCTGAACCATTTTGATAAGCATATTCGGGAAAAAGCCTGCTGCCGCCATACTTAAAGAGATGTTTGAGCCGCCCTCAATATGCTCCCGCGCCTGTGCTATGGACATCTTTATGATGTCGTTAGCGCTCATCCCGTAAAGGATATCCAGCACCTCTAAGATGGAAACACCTGCTGCAAGGAGGGTCGCCGTTGTCTTGCAGAATGTCGCCACAAAAGCCTGGGAAAGGAGTTTACCAAATAAAGGCAACCTAAGTACGATTCTGCTAAACACGTAATGGCCTTTTTTTGTCCTGGAGATAAGAAATAAAGCCACAACCAATAGAAAGAGCCCGCCGGCAATAAAGACTAAATTATGCACAATAGCATTATAAACGCCCATAAAGCCGCGCGTAAATGCAGGGAGTTTGCCGCCGAGCTGGTCAAATATCGTTTTGAACCTCGGTATGATGAACGCCATTATCACCACCAATATCAGCACAACAAACGAGAACACAAAGATAGGATACGCCATCGCCGCCTTGACCTTCTTGGCCAGCTTATCGCGACCGTCAAAATAAAATGCTAATTTTTTTGTGGCATCTGCCAGATTGCCGCCGGTCTCGCCCGCCAGAATTATTGCGCGACTGAGCTGGTTGAAAACATTGGGGAATTCGGCAAGGCATTCTGAAAAGGGCTGGCCCTTCTTGATTTTCTCCGAAACCTGCGCGAGGACATAATGAAGACGTGTGTTTTCTATATCATCGGCAATTGTATCGAGCGACACGGTAATAGGGATTCCGCCCTCAAGCATCGTAGTCAACTGCCAGCAAAAAGCCGCTAAATCTGCACTTCTGATGCGTTTTCGATGGTGTGCGTGTCTGCCCCCCGCAACAGTTGGAATTATTTCGCCGATCGCGATAGGGGTAAGGCCGTTCTCGCGAAGCCAGGTCAACACATCGTTTGCCGTAGCTGCTTTGGTAAGGCCTTCTTTTCGCTCGCCGGTCGAATCCCGAGATACATACTTGTAATTCTTCATTACCGGACCTTAAAGCAAATTAAAAACGCAAATCTTTATCCGCTTCTGGCGGATAAAAGTGTAAAACTGCTGACAAATCGAGCCTTATAATAAAAAACGCGCTGCATCTTGTCCGCCTTTAGTTTTGGACGTCATCGGCTTCAAAATCCCACAGGTTTACAAAAAAATGCCCCTGAAGCCGCAAAAGTGGAGGTTTGAGTTCATAGAAAGCGAAAAACGTAAAGCGAAAAACTAAATCCGCCGCAATTCTGGCAGATAAAAACCGTTGAGTTAGTTATTGGTTAATTGGCTAATTGGTCATTCAACATTCAAGGTTCGATATTCCCTGAACCCTATACGCTAAACGCTGCACGTTATAATTACCCTTTTTCCGCAAATGTTACGTCGATGACCTCTTCAACGGTTGTTAAACCCTCTAATATCTTCTTTACACCGCTTTCGAGCAATCCCCCATAGCCTTTAGCCCGCACCGCAGCTCTTACCTGCGCCTCGCTGGCGCCGGCTATTATCATTTCCCCTATCTGGTTATCAACAGGCAGAAATTCAAATATCGGTAATCTCCCCAGATAACCGGTTCCTCCGCACGCCGCACATCCGCGACCCTGATAAAACACGGCATCCAGCTTCTGCTCCTGAATGATATTGAGGCGCTTAAGCGCCTCCTCGTTCAACTTCACAGGCTCCTTGCACCGCTTACAAATCCTGCGCACCAGCCTCTGCGCAACAATCAGATTCAGAGTCGATGCCAACAGATACCTTTCAATCCCCATATAAGTTAATCTGCTTATCGCGCTGGGTGCATCGTTGGTGTGGAAGGTGCTCAAAACCAGATGTCCCGTTAGAGATGCCTTTATGGCAATTTCTACCGTTTCCTTATCGCGAATCTCGCCTATTAAAATTATGTCCGGGTCCTGCCGTAAAATCGCCCGCAGACATTTGCCAAAGTCAAGGTCAATATCCGGTTTAACTTGAATCTGGTTGATGCCCGAAAGTCGATACTCAACGGGGTCCTCGACCGTCGTAATATTCTTAGAAGGGTCTCTTAAATAATTTAACGCCGAATATAATGTCGTGCTCTTGCCGCTCCCCGTAGGTCCGGTAACAATTACGATGCCGTGCGGCAGGGACAGCTTATCTTTGAATTCTTGCAGCAGCTCCGACTCAAACCCGAGCCTGTCCAGATTGTGGTCCACTGCCGACGCATCGAGTATTCGCATCACGACCTTTTCACCATATATCGTCGGTATCGCCGATACGCGAACATCTATGTCTCTGCCGGAAACCCTTACCTTGAAACGGCCATCCTGCGGCAGCCTGCGCTCCGCTATATCCATCTGCGAGAGAATCTTTACCCTCGCAACTATTGCAGGATGCATCTTCCTGGCAGGCGGAACCATATTACGAAGCACGCCGTCTATCCGCATCCGAACCACCACAGAATTTTCCTGCGGCTCAATATGAATATCACTTGCCCTGGATTTTACAGCCTGGCTTAATAGCAAATCCACAAACCTAATTACCGGGGCCTTGGTCGCTCCTTCCTCGCCAGTGACGTCGGAGTCCAGTGTATCTTCGAGAACCGAATCTTCCTCCGCTTTTACCTCTTCATCTTTACCAACCTCAATCTCAATCAAATCTCGCAGTTGCTGCTCCTCTACATCGCTGCCGTGATAAATCAACTCAATCGCCCGGCGAATCTCCTTAGGCGAACTAATCGCAGGCCTAATTTGGCGCTTCAGCTTCAATGTCACCGTGTCTATCGCGATAACATTGAGCGGGTCGGCCATTACAATAACAATCTTGCCGTCATCCTCTCGAACTGCCGCAAGGCAAAATCGCTTCGCAATACTCTCAGGCAGCATCCTTGCAATATTCATATCGAGTCTGGTAATGTCATCAAAGCGGAAATACTCTATTGACAAATGCTCGGCCAGCGCGTATGTAACAGCCTCATCATTTAATAGCTTCAGCCGAAGCAGCACCTCGCCCAGCCGGCCGCCTCGCTCACGCTGCTCGTTGAGCACCTCCACCAATTCCTCAGGACTCAGCAGCCCCTTAGCGACAAGCAGCTCACCAAATAAAAGGTTGGTCTGCGCCTTGGAATTGTTAGAAAGAGGTTGTCCGGATTCCGTTCCTTCTCCTTCACTTTGGATATTGCGGTCAACCAGAATATTACTCTCCATACAAATAGCCTATAACTATGCAACGAGATGTTGCGATCTTGCGCTTAAAAGGGTAAAAGCTTGAGGCCGGGCAGGAAGCCCACCCTCCTCATAATACAGCTTATACATAATTTTCTACTGCTTAAATTATACACCAAAACACACATAAGACAAGAGAAAAATTTATCCTAATTTTCGATTTATTCTTTACTATCTCACGACCACCTCGCTCTATATGGCTTGTGAAAGGCAACACATCCCCCAAATTCCATTAATATCAGCCTTTTGGCGAATCGAAAGTCCTTCCAAAATTTGTTCTAAACACTCTTTTTTTGCGATCGTAAGTCCTTATCCGTAAGCAACTAAAGCAAAAATCGGCTATAATAACGCTCAACTTGAATTGATAAATTAGAGAAAATAATTATCGAAAGTTTTAACTTTAAACGAGCAATTCTTATAGGACAGCTCGTTATAGAAACAACTGTTGTGGTCTGTTATCGGATTACCGGTCGATTCAGTAAAAACAACCCATATAGGCTGAAGCCCTCATGTAAAATCGCTTTGCAGTCTTATTTATTCAGGTAAAATCCTTGAATCAAAAACTAAAAAATGTTAATCTATTTTGCCGCAGCAGGCACAATTTAGTAACCGAAAACGTAATAATACAAATAGTATCAGCTAATCTCGCGGATGTGGCGGAATTGGCAGACGCGCAAGCCTCAGGAGCTTGTGGGCATTAGCCCGTGGAGGTTCGACCCCTCTCATCCGCACTAAAATAGACCCTCGCTATAAAAAATTGTCCTTTTTCCCTCACATCTGTACTCGAATATCCAACCTGCTTAACGGAAATTACTCTTATAGGCCGATAATAAGTTTGTCGCCCGTAGTTCGCTCTTATGAATATCAAAAAGCGAAATTGAGGAATTTTCCTCAGTTTTGCTATCTTAAAAACTATGTTTGAGCTTTTACTAAATTTCCAAAAGGCAGCAGAACGGTTCAGCCCCATACTTTTAATCGTGCCTGGAATAGCAGCCGTTCTCGCCGGACTTTTCATCTGGCTTGGCGGCCTCGGCTTCACAAGACTTCTGGCCGGCCTCACAGGCGCTATCGCCGGCATTATCTGTGGACTTTTTATTGTCGGCCGAAACGCACCATCGGCTCTCTTTATGGCAGCCGTCCTCGCCGCCGCTGCAATAATATTTGACAGACCATTTACCATAATATTGGCAGCAGCATTAGGCACACTGGTGGCTTTTGCCATCCTGGCCTGGCCTTACCTCGGAAATCCACGACTGCTAAGCGAAGCAAGCACGAGCACCACCACTCGCTCTACTTCCTTAACTACCTATGAAACCAGCGAAGTAACTAAAGCCTATATGATAAATTTTAACAATGAGCTAAAATACGTCCGCTCGCGGCTTACAATTTATCGCTGGGCGATATTAGCTGCCCTGACAGCAATTTTCTTTGTCATAGGATTTTATTCCTGGCGTTTTGCATCGGCCTTTAGCTGCGCAATTTCAGGCACAATGCTTGTTTTTACAGGAATGGTCTGCCTGCTGTTATATAAAGGCAGTGTCCCCATCAGCGCAATTTTTCGTAAAGGAAAATTTTATGGCGCCGTCTTTGTCGCAATGACCGTATTCGGCACACTCATCCAGCTCCTGCTTTACTGGCGCGCTACCAAAAAAAAGAAAAGAAAAAAACCGGGCGAAAATGGCCGGCAACAGGAAGGCACAGAACAACCCTGGCGGACTATATAAAAGAAAAATTCGCTTTTGGCTCGTAAAAAATTTACAATAACCGATGGTTACTTATTCCAAAAAATATAATAAATCACTGGAGAAAAATAATGGATTTGCTCACTATCCTCGCACAAGCAGTTGAATCCACAAGTTCGGGAACAGCCGGAGAAAAAATTAGCCTGCTTGAGAACAGCAGGCAACACATCTGGACGTATGTTACTTCGCTCGGCCCGGTCGAAGCCCTGACCTTTATATCCTTCGGGACAGTTTGGCTCTTCTATGGCTGGAGGGTCTTTAAGATACTCGTAACGATATCCTTTGGCGTCCTGGGTTTACTTCTCGGCGTATGGGCAAATAAAGAGCTTGTTGGCGGCAATGTAATCTGGCTTAGTCTTATAACCGCAACTCTCCTGGCTATTGTCTCCGTACCCCTGACGCGATGGGGCGTCACTTTCCTCGGCGCTGCAGCGGGCGGACTCCTAACAGGCGGCGCCTGGTTCGCTTTGGGCCTGCCCGAAAAATACATCCTGGCAGGTGTCCTTGTCGGCCTGGTCGCAGGCGCAATGATTTCCTTTATCGTCTTCAAAATCGCTGTTATGCTCTTCACAAGCATGGGCGGCAGCTGCTTAATGGTGGCAGGCGCCCTCGCCATCCTCTACCAATATCTGGGGGCAGCAGAAAAACTACAAGGATGGTTCTTTAATGATAAATGGTTCCTTCCCCTGATGCTGCTAACCCCAATGGTGATAGGAATAATCATCCAATACAGGTTTATCAAGGGCGCTAAAGACTGGACCGTCTAACCATTTCATCGTTAAACCGTCCAACCGTTCCACCGTCTTACTGTGCTTGCGCAACCGCAACTTCATCCCCGCCCCAAAATTATTTTACTATTTTGTTGACAGGGAGGAGGCGGTCTGGTAGTATCAAAAAGCTATTGTTAAGGTGTATGCTTTCTTCCCTCAAAGTTTACTCCTAATAAAAAGCCGAGGGAATAATGATTACAGGCCTGCGGGCCTAAGGAGAACATCGTGGAAAAAGGTAAAGTGAAGTGGTTTAATGAAAGAAAAGGATTCGGTTTTATCACGCCTGATGACGGCGGCAAGGATTTATTTGTTCATCGAACGAATGTCGTGTCGGGGCCGCTTACGGAAGGCCAGCCGGTAGAATATGAGCCGGCTCAGGGTCGCAAAGGCCCGGAAGCAACTAATGTGCGTCCGTGCTGAGTTGCAGACCGCAAGGGTGTGAAAATCAAATGTCCCGTCAGAGAAGACGGGACATTTTTTTCACCAAAGAGCTGATAAAAAAGTCGGTAGTGAAATTCCAAGTTCAGATGGTGATGGCGGCCAGACCTGTCATCAGCGATTTTGCGGTCCATCCCGTCTATCGCAGGGTCGAGAGACGTCAAACAGGTCGAACGGTTCAATGTTCGCCAGGTAACGGTCGGCAGGATTGTCCATGCGGTTATACATTTCCGGCCTGTCGAAGCAGAATGCGGGATTCTATAGAGAGTAGGTATGTCGATTAAGGTGCAGCGGTCAAATAGGTAAAAATGGTTTAGTTTTGGAAAAGGAATTTGAGATGAATATCTATGTGGGAAATCTGGCAATGGAGACGACTGAAGACCAGTTGAAGCAGGCATTTGAAGCTTTGGGACAGGTCGAATCGGTCAGCCTCATCAGGGATAAATTCAGCGGCGAATCAAGAGGCTTTGGATTTGTGGCGATGCCCTCTCGAACAGAAGCACAGGCGGCAATAGACAAGATGAACGGAACAGATTTAATGGGACGATCCATCATTGTCAACGAGGCAAGGCCGAAGGTAGAGCGGCATGGCGGCGGCAGTGGCAAACGCCGAGGCTTTGGCGGCGGTCGTGGCAGACGAGACGGGCGGGGCGGGGGTGGGGGTGGGGGCTATGGTGACCGCGGCCGCGACAGGCGACGATTCTGATAACCGATGACGTTGGAATATCTACTGCTTTGTTGCATAATAAACGATAAATGTCATTCTGGGTTCCGACAAGCAGGGACCCAGAATCTCACCTAAGAAGGCTTCATCATATCTATTTGACTGAATTCGCCTTCCGCCTTCGTAACCTACTGCTCTGTTACACCTGATTTGATGAATTGCTATCCCTTCGCTCCTTCGACTTCGCTCAGGACAGGCGTGCCGACAACGGCTAAACCCAGATAGACGATAACGATAAATCCCAATAGAAGACATCGGGATAAACTTCATTTTCAGAAAACGCAGTAAGGGCTCGGGGTGCAGCCGAGTTTGCCCCAGACGGCCTTTTGGACCCTGTGCAAATCGGGGTTGCCCGTCTGGTCGGGGCCAGAGCCTATCTCCAGCTTACGAATGTTACCCAGCCCTCATCGAGAAAGACGACCCCAAAAATTTTCCCACAATCTTTAGGACGGTTATTCTTTTTGCCACGTTTTTTGACGCTGCGCATTTATAATTATGATGATATCCGGTATATCGCCGTCACAGAAAACAATTGGCATAAGGGACAACAGCGGCGTGGCCAACAAAAGTCAGATAATTTCCGAGGCGCGTTACGACCCTGTAGCGTTTGTCCAGCTATATCGCAAGCACTACGAGCAGGTATTCCGCTATTGTGCTCACCGGCTCTTTGACAGGAACACAGCCGAGGACATTACGTCCCAGGTATTCTTGAAGGTTGTGCAAAACTTTGGACGCTTCAATGATAATGGCCAGCCGCAGTTTCGTAACTGGCTTTATAGAGTCGCAACCAATGAGGTCAACAATCACCTGCGAAAGCAAGCCGGTCGAAATGGTCTGCTCAAACGTTTCGGTGAGCAGACAAACGCCGACACAAACGACCCTGAAAGCTCAGCAGAAGAACTGGCTCTCTTGAAAAAAGCCATCTTCGCCCTGAAACCAAAATACCAGACTGTCATCACATTGCGTTTCTTTGAAAATCTCAGGTTAACCGAAATCGCAGACGTGCTTGGCTGCAGTCCCGGCACTGCCCGCAGCCGGCTGGCACGGGCCCTAGCAAAGATAAGAAAGAAATTGACCGCTGCCGGGATTACCAGGCTGTCGGGAGGCGCTGAAAATGATTGAGAATGAAAGACAATTTGAAACCTTCGTTCGCCAACTTAAGTTCGACGATGCTCCTGACCATCGGCACCGCGACAAACTCGAACAAAAACTCCTCGCTGCCCTTGCACAGCCCCCCCAGCGCAAACAGTCGCGTTTGAACATCTGGAGACTTATCATTCGAAGGACACCTAAGCGGCTGGTCGCAGCCGTGCTGGTTGTCGCTGTTTTCATTGGCATTGCCCGGCTCGACACAGACCGCGTTGTCTTTGGCAAAATGGTTGTCTTAGGCAAAATAACAGGCACAGCGAAAACCGGCCTAGCCCGTCTAAAAGAAATAGTCAGCGAATTAAAAGAGGGAAAGTATGCCGGCAAACCGCTGCCGGCCACACCTGCGGACCAAAACGAAGTAAGCAAAACCGATGAAGAGCTCCTGAACAAACCAATGGTCTCGGCAAACATCCAGATATGCACAGCAGGTACCAAATCGAAGAAGAAACTCCAGAGCTTTCTTAAAAACCAAACCATTCAATTCAACCAGGGTAAAGCTGACCCCAACTCATCGTCCGAAAGGCCTGCCTTCTGGGCAAATCTCGGCCCTGACAAAACCGAAGCCTTCCTGCAGTTTGCGAAGTCGTCGCCCGAACTACATATCATCGCAGCTCCCCAGCTCGAGCTGGTAGATGGCACCGAAGGCATCCTTTATACCGGCAGCACCGAAGAAGGACTTGCGGTATCGCTGGTGCCCACCGTTCTCGACGATGACGGGCGCATAGGTTTGACCTTCGGGTTCCTTCTTGATGCAGGCAAAGACAGGCAGTCCGGTTTCGAGATTTCGAACATCGAAACGGCCCGTGGCGAGACACTGCTCGTCCAAACGACAATGTTACTGCCGCAAAGGCGTTCCCTCATAGCAAGAATTTTCCGAAGACACAAAGAAGAGACCCTTCTTATTCTCCTTCGTCTCAAAGTTATTCCGCCGCAAACAAACTCTTCATAATGACATTTGCCGGAGCCGACACAATGGCCCTCTGCGGGCGGCACAGGCCAAAAATGGGCTAATTTTGCCCTTTTCTCCGGCCGATGTAACTTTAGTAGCCGCGAATCAGCCGAGATTTTGGCCGCGGGTCTGATGGTCCCGGTGCTTAAATTTGCTGCAGGGAAATTAAGGCCCAGCTTGATAAAAGCAGCCTGATAATGTAAAATAGTCTCAAGCAATTTATGGAACCGTCGATTCAGAGGAGATTGACCATAAGGCTTTCTTTAGTATTTATTTTTTTAGTGATGTTATCTTCGGTGGCTTTTGCCGAACCGCCGTGGAGATTTATTGTTACCGCCGACTGCCGCAGCGAAAACGCCAGCGACAACAATGGCGTCAACGTTGCTATCTTGAGTGAAATCGTCGCCGAAATCCTCAAATCCAACGTCGATTTTTTCCTCTTTGCCGGCGACCTCGCTATCGGCGCCTCTGACCAGGCAGAACAGGAAAAACAGTTCCTTACCTGGCGTAAAACGATGCTGCCGGTCTATCAGGCCAGCATCCCGATCTATATCGTTCGGGGCAACCACGACGCCAGCAGCTACCCATCCTGCATCACCGCCTGGAATAACGTCTTCAAAGACGAGACCGCTTCAGGCGGACTTGACTATAGCGTACCTAAAAACGGCCCTCTAACTGAGCTGAACTTAACCTATTACGTCGCTCACAAAAACGCCCTAATCCTTGCCCTCGATGAGCTTCGGACCGCCACGCGCTCGATAGACTATGTGAATCAAACCTGGATAGATGCACAATTGGCGACTAATACCTTGCCACACGTCTTTGCCTTCGGCCATTTTACCGCCTTCAAAATGCTCTGGGACAGTCTTGGCGACCACCCCTCTGACCGCGATTTGTTCTGGACAAGCCTCGAAGATGCCGGTGCCAGAACGTATTTCTGCGGCCACGAGCACTTCTATGACCGCGCCAGAGCCGATGACGACGGCGACCCCAATAACGACCTCTATCAATACGTCATCGGAAGTGCCGGCGCTTCAGAGCATACCTGGAATAAGGACAACCCCTACCCCGGCAATAATAGCGGCAGAACCATCACGCCCGTCTATCACACAACTCGCTTCGGTTACGTGATAGTCGATATTAATGACCTCGATGTTACCCTCACCTGGATGGAACGTCAGACTAATGACCCCAAAATCCCGGGCATATACAGCCCAAAAGACATATTCAGCTACGCCGTTACCTGCGGCGATGCCGCCCACCCTTATCCACCAGCCGACCTCAATAGTGATTGTTACGTTGATTCCTACGACTTTGCCATTATTGCAAATCAATGGCTGCAAACCGGCGTCCTTTCAGCCGACATCGCCCCGCCGGGCGGCGATAAACAGGTCAACTATTACGACCTCACTATCTTCGCCGAAAACTGGCTCTCCTGCGCCGCCCCGGAATGCCACTAATCTGCTTTTTTTTACCGCAGAGAACGCAGAGGTAAAAAATAAGTAACCACAAATTCACACAAATAAACACAAATTTTTAGACGCGGATTGACACTGTTTTTTGACCAGGTACAGAGGGACAAAGAAACAGAGGCACAAAGATCTCACAAATCCGAATATCTAAATCCTAAATCCGCCGGAGGCGGATAAGCTCCGAAACAAATTTGAAACTCGAAATCTAATTGTCCAAAACAAAGGCAAGGGAAAAAGCAGAACTTGTATGCACGCATACCAAGTATTATGTAGTAAGCTGTGATAGGGGGTTGGTGGCAGAAAGACTATGGCTGTTTACCATTCCAATAAGGGACGTTTCTTGTATCTAAATAAGGGGATGTGCGTTTCTATTGCCCATCCTTCTTTCCAGTTCAACTGATGGCCAAGTTGGACAAAACCGGGGAACCACGCAAGAGCTAAGCTCTCCCCATTAATGTGCTCTTGAGGTGTGGCATTTGCCCGAACAACAACATCTCCAAGTTTGTGTTTATTACCTGTGAAAATATCCGGAAGACTAACTTCTGATACCCAAACATATTTGGGCAACGCATCCAAGTATTTGTTTTGCTCCTCTGTTATCTTGCTGCTATAAGTCCGTATGAACTTTAAATAATCGTCTTTCGCAATGAGTAACGTGCGGCAGACAAGATTATTCTTTCCCTTCATTCGCTCATGCCACTTCCTTCGCAGTTTAAGATTTACATTATTGATGAGCTATATGGCCCTTAGCATAGCAAGTTGCTCTGCATGGTAACCAGGGAGCGTAACATCGCTCGGAACAAGCGAGATTGCCATACTCACATGCTGGTTTGGATTCTTTGCGGGAACAATAAAGTTGCGAACTGCATCTGTTGGTAACGTGCTGTACATACCATAATTGTCATCGCTAATTATATAGTGGCAGCACCATTCTGCTGTTGGGATATATGGTGTTATGGGATAATTGCCATACCCGCGTCGCGCCTCGGGTTCCCATCTGTCAGAATTTATGGTATGGCCGAGAACTGTCACGACATGACCACTAACTGATTTGCTTTGGTCATCCCATCTCTCCAAACCAAGTATTGTCGGAAACCCTGATTCGAGAGAAGGATACAAAAAGTGATCGTATTCAACAGCCGTGTTCTCAAAAAAATTTGCACTGTGGAAATGAAGGCCCAAGCCTTGAACGACCTGTTCCATCTGTTTTGTGTTGAGCGCCCCGTGCGGATTGTAGTCGTCCAGATGCAGTGAATCGTTGATGTATCTATTAGTCAACTTAGGGATATTTAACATATCCGAACTATTTACTGCCGTTCTCAAAGCAGCATGAGCACACACACTTGTCAATCCATTTTGCTGAGTGAAAAAACTCCCGGGCAATGCAAATGCTCGGAAGTGTTCCTGTGTTCCCAAGATGGTTTCGAAGGATTTCGAATTGTGCAAATAATAATTAGTTATCGGTGCAATAAAAATTTCCTCGTCCTGCGGAAGTATTACAACGGAAGGTGGACGAACAACAGATTCCAGCATAAACGTAACCTTATGCTGAGTACCCTCCATAACCTTTACAATAACAGCGTACCCCAAGATGTGACTCTCTGGCAGTTGTTTTGTATCACCCCATTCACGCGATCCCGGCAACGAGGCAAAAAACGTTAGTCGTTCTGCTGTGAGATCAACATCATTGGATTTAAGACGAATCCGCAACATCTCTCGTTCGTCCAAGAGTTCCTGATTCAAAATCAACTCCTCGCGGACGTACGAGTAAACATTCATCTTTCGCATCAAAGTGCAGAAACGATGAAAGGGCTGATTATTCGGGCCTTCCCAAATAGACTCGATTAGTTCAAAGAAGGAAACAGCATCGGGATCACAAGGTTCAAGATTTTTGAGTCCTTTCGCAAAAGCATCCCTCATGAGTGTGGTTTTCTCCTCACGAAAATCCTATCACGTTCTTTGCCTATATCAGGTGGTCTTTACTTCGGTGCTATCCTTGTGCACCCAGTGGTCTGCCAAGCACCCAGTGGGTTTTACTTGATCGCTCGCTCCAATCGAAGAGATCTTTAAGCAAGGCTTTCTCCCTGTCGCCTATCCGGAATTGTTCTTCTCTGGATTGGCGAGAAACTCCCGCTGCCGGCAACTTTCCTTTTTGCGGTTGCGGTTTGTCCGGTGATTCCTTTCTGGTCCGGTCGTTGCCCATAATGTGGCTCCCCACTATCACCTAAATAGTTCCTTTGCAACTAATTATTTCGGCTTAATTAGATAATCAGTTTACCGTTAACTGGTTTGACATGCTATAGAAAAAAATCCCTAAAAACCACAGTATCAGAAGGATATAATACTGTAACTATTATATTGTATTATATTTAAGCGGTTAGTGTCAATAAAATTTTTAAAGATTTTTTCTTATTCTTCTGTGTCAATTTGCTTATCAATCCTATGCCCTCTGCATTTGGAATTATATTCGGACCAAGATGTGACCTTTCGGCAAGATTGAGACGGATGGTGCAACGTCACACGGAAACCATTAACATAATTGGGATGGCCGGTAGCTTTTAGACGCAGGGCAATACATTCAGCGTAGCAGTTTTTGCACCCCACACTAATTTTTGTGCAGCCAGTTACGGGGTTCCAAGTAGAACCGGTCCATTCAATTTTAGAGTTCCGAGCCATCTTGCACAAAAGGATACCGTTTTGAGCATGGAAATCAAGGGGACAATCATTTTTAGCAATGGATTCCGTGTCCCCGGCCAAAGGATTGCCGGGACAGGTAAGCACGTTCCACCACAGGCGGATAAAAATGACAATATCAGGGGGTTGGGGTGTAGCCGAGTTTGCCCCAGACGGCCTTTTGGACCCTGTGCAAATCCGGGTTGCCCGGCTGGTCGGGGCTTGAGCCTACCTCCAGCTTGCCATAACGTATCGTGCGCGGGTCCTTCCATTTCCAGTATTCGCTGCGTCCATCTGCGAAGGAAAAGTTTGTGCCGTTGCCGTGACGAACGGGCGGCGGGTCATTGTTGCGGTTGTTCAGTATGCCCGGCACCGTTACAACGCTTCCCCACCAGGCCTCGCGGTCGTAAGGAACGCTCCAGCTGGCGAATGTTACCCAGCCTTCATCGAGAAAGACGACCCTTTCGCCGGGTCTGGTAAGCTCCATTCTGTTTTTGACTCTCGGCCCGCTGCTGGGCCAGCCATTCATAGAATCCACAATGGAGTAAGTCCGCATCTCTCCGCGCAGGCCGGTCGGGCATCTGTATGCCCTTTCAGTTTTGCACTGCCGAAATAACGCTCCTTCTTTTATGGCTTTTATCTGGTCCGCTTCAGTGGTCTGGTCAGAGTAGCCGGCCCAGTGCACCCAGCCATCTTCATCATTCGGTATGGGGCTTTCGCCGCCTTTGCCTGTGCAGCCGTTGACGATTTTGTTATCGTTATCATCGGCATACAGAACCCAGGCAAGACCCAACTGCTTGACGTTGCTAAGACAGGCTGCACGCTTGCCCTGCTCTCTGGCGCTGTTTAGTGCCGGCACTAATATCGCCATCAATATCGCGATAATGGCGATGACTACCAGAAGCTCTATTAAGGTAAATCCGCCCCACGTATGGCGGATAAATCCTTTTTGTTTGCTCATTGTTTTTCTATCCAGGTTCGCCGCCCTGTTTTATTTGTTTTGCGTTCTATGTGTTATTATACCATATTTGCCAGAAGATTGTATCTTCAATGCGATTTGATTTGGTAATTTTTTATCGCTATTAGTATAAATGCGGTCTCGAAATTAAAAGGACAATATATGAAACTAATAACGGACTTACGAGACAAGTCGGTTTCCTGCGGTATCTTAACGGACAGGGGGGTAATCGACATTCCTTCTGTCTGGCCAGGTCCAAATCCGCCCCGCAGCGTAAAAGAAATCCTGGAAAGAGGCCGAGCCTGCCTCGATAAACTTGCTATCCTGGCCGACTCAGCCGATACCTTCACTCCTCTGGACTCTGTCAAGCTGCTTGCCCCCATCCCTCGCCCGAACAAGATACTCGCCCTTGCTGGAAACTACGCCGAGCACATCAAAGAAGCCGGCCTCAAACTCGGCCTTTCCCCGACAAAATCATTCGGGGACAGGTCCGATTCGCCGCGTAAGACAACCGTCCCAAGACCATTTCTTAAGCCGTCCACCGTTGTCATCGGCCCCTATGAAGAAGTACCCTGGCCGGTTTTTAGCGAACAGATAGATTATGAGCTTGAGCTTGCCGTCGTAATTGTCAAAAAAGCAAAGTTCATCAGCCCCGATGATGCATCCGATGTAATTGCCGGCTACACAATCATCAACGATGTCTCTGCCCGCAGCGTAACATTTGCAAAAAATAGAGCAAAGCGCCCGTGGGACGAATTCTATGACTGGCTCAACGGCAAATGGGCCGATGGTTTCCTGCCGATGGGGCCGTATTTAGTAACCGCAGATGAAATTTCCGATGTTCAAAATCTACAAATGACCCTCACCGTCAACGGCGAAGTCCGCCAGAATGCCAACACCTCTGGGATGATTTATCCTGTGGCGGACATCGTATCGTTTTTAAGTCACATAATGACGCTCGAACCCGGCGACGTCATTGCAACCGGCACGCCTTCCGGCGTAGCGCTTGCCACGGGTAATTACCTTAATCCGGGCGACCAGATTGAATGCACAATTGAAAAATTAGGCACTCTCAGAAACACTCTGGGCAAACGACCCGAAAAATTCTATGAGCCATTGGCGCAGAATTTTTAACCGATATTTTACGTGAGGTCCTACCTTTATGCCGATAATTTCCATCTCCATTCTGATGCCCCGGCCGTGGAAATCACCAAACCTCCGTTAATCGCCCAAAGTGGCAGCAAAGCGGATGTTACCGACGTCTTGAACGAAGCCCTCGGACCAAAAGACCAAATGCGTTACAACAAAAGCAGTTTTTCGACAATATCATAAGCTGCGCGAGGCCGGCCAAGACGTCGGGCGCCGGCCTGCATACGAGACAATCGCTGCGGTTCGCCAAGCAGCTTATCAATCTTGTAAGCCAGGACAGGCAGATTATTGCAGCGAATGGCAGCACCCTCTTCCAGTAAATGAGCGGCGTTTCGTTCTTCCTGGCCACGAATGGGATTGACTATGACAAAAACCAAACCTTTAGCCAGGGCTTCCGAAGTAGTAAGGCCGCCCGTTTTGCCGACAATAAGGTCAGAGGCGGACATATACTCATCCATTTGATTTGTATATCCGATGGGCACAATTCGTATTGGGCAGTCGTGCGACAGAGTGCTGCTGAAGCTATCAAGACGTTTTTTTAATTCTTCGTTTCGCCCGCAAATAGCAACTACCTGAGCTTTGCTGCGCATCTTTGTCATCGCTTGCAGCAGTCGTTCGATAGGTCCTATGCCGAAACCTCCAGCCGAGACCAGTATCGCTGGATGTGAAGGCCCAAGGGAAAGCTTGCGACGCATATCGAGCTTATCTTTGTGCTCGGCAAAAATCGGGTCGATGGGAATGCCTGAAACGGTGATTTTCTCAGGATTAATGCCAAGCTGTTCCAGATGAACCTTTGTTTCATCCAGAGCCACGAAATAATGCTCGAAATGATGACACAGCCACATAGCGTGAACGTCAAAGTCGGTAATGACAATGGCCTGGCGAGTGCTGAGACGATTTTTCGCCTTCAGCCAGGAGATAATTTCCGCCGGCAGAAAATGAGTGCAAACGGTGATTTCGGGCTGAAATTGTTCGAGCATTTTTACAAACGGCCTGGTATTAAGCTTGTCAAAGGCCAGGCGGCGGCGTTCATTCTGCCAGGGTTTGTCGAACTGGTCGTAGAGCCACCCAAAAATCTCCGGCGCCTTATTGACTATCTCAATGTAGGCCCTGGTATAAAGTTTTTGAAACAGCTTGCTGGTATATTGCAGCGTATCAATATTGCGGACTTCTTTAGCTGCATTTAGCTGTATAAAGGACTTTTCAATCGCTTCGGCGGCTCTGATATGCCCTGCGCCGACCGAAGCCGATAGAATCAAAACCTTCTGAAACATAATATATCTTCCCGAGAAAACCTCATTAAGAGAAACCGGATTCGGCAAGAGCATATCATTTGGGGGCTGCAGACTCAATTTTTTCGAGTTTCGGCTGAATGATTCTGCCGGCATACCTGAAGGATTTGGCAAGCATAAAAAAGAAAATGATGGTAAGCAATACTACAGCAATGCCGGTCAACCAATCGTGAGGTCGGAGCTTCTTTAGAGATGCTGCAAAGGCAATCAGGCCAAAACACACGCCTACAACTACGATGGCATCCCAACTGGCCCGCTGCCAGTAACTGCCTCCCAGATGTATCCACATCCCGAACTCGTCGAATGTCAGGGCCATGCCGATTCCATAGACCACAGCCGCCACTTTGAGATTTCGACCAACTGGCCGCCGAAATAATAAATACCAACAAGTGCCTGCGAGAAGAAAAATGCCGTAATTGAGATGATGAATATGTGTCTGTCTGACGTAAAGGTAAAGGTCAGGTATCTGGCGAGACATAATCAGAAAGACGATAATCCTTGCCGATATGAATGTTAAAAGGAAGGCCGCCAGAACTTTTCGCCCCAGCCGGCTGAAAGCCGCAGACCCAGCCCTGGAAATATCGTTGTCTTGTGCCATTGTTAATCATCACCAAAATAGAAATCTGCTAACTATATTGGCTGCGAACAGGTATAAAAGATTATAGTCGCAAGCCGGTGTTTGTGACAATGCAATATCCTCTTAATAATTACCTCGAGTGCATAGCATTGCGAGGCAATCTTATTTTATCCTTGCAAAATAGTCCTGATTGTTTTACAATCTTTGCAATATCCGCAATTTTATTTTTGCGCTGGAATAGTCTTTTAACGACGGGCTTTTTATATTTAGGAAGCTATTGTGTTTGAGGCATTAACAGAAAAATTTAATTCAGTATTCAGGTCGCTATCGGGCCGAGGCAAAATTACCGAAGCCAATATCTCCGATGCTATGCACGATGTCCGAAAGGCGCTGTTGGAAGCTGATGTCAACTACAACGTCGTTAAGCAATTCTGTAAAGATGTTACCGAGGCTGCCATCGGCGCCGAAGTTATAAAAAGCCTGCACCCCGGTCAGGTAATGATTAAAATCGTCAACGACCAGTTAGCTAAGCTGATGGGTCCGGTTGACACCCGCATTTATTTTGTCTCACCGGGTCCGACAGTAATTATGTTAGCCGGCCTGCAGGGCGGCGGAAAAACTACCACCGCTGCGAAACTGGCTCAATACCTTGTCGCGAAAGGCAAAAAACCGCTTCTGGTGGCTGACGACCTGCGCAGGCCCGCCGCCATTGAGCAATTGGTCATTCTCGGTCAGCAGATAAATGTCGATGTCTATCGTGAAGAGAGCACCGACTCCATCCAGGTAGCGAAAAATGCCGTCAAGCACGGCCAGGAAAGCGGCTACGACGTGATTGTTCTCGATACCGGCGGTCGGCTGCACATCAACCAGGAAATGATGGCTGAATTAGATAATGTTGCAAAGGCCATCAACCCGCACCAGATTTACTTAGTCTGCGATGCGATGACCGGCCAGGACGCCGTCAATTCCGCCAAAGAGTTCAACGACCGCCTCGAGCTCGATGGCGTAATCCTTACAAAACTTGACGGTGACGCCCGCGGCGGCGCAGCTATTAGTGTCAAGGCAGTAACCGGCAAGCCAATCAAGTTTATCGGCGTAGGCGAAAAGTTAGACAAACTCGAAGAATTCCACCCTGAACGAATGGCTAGCCGTATCCTCGGCATGGGCGATGTCGTAACGCTGGTAGAAAAAGCCCAGGAGCAATTCCAGGCCGAGGAGGCAGCGAAACTGCAGAAAAAAATTGCCAAAGGCACCTTCGGCTTCGATGATTTCTTGAAGCAAATGCACGCCGTCAAAAAAATGGGCGGTATCAAAGACCTATTAAAGATGCTGCCGGGGATGGGCGGCCAACTTGAAGATTTGGACATTGACGAAGCAGAGCTAAAGCGGATGGAGGCGATTGTCTATTCGATGACGACGCAGGAAAGACGCGACCCGGACATTATAGACGGCTCAAGACGAAGACGTATCGCAGCGGGAGCAGGCGTCGATGTCCAGAATGTCTCCGGCCTGGTAAAGACGTTCACGCGCAGCCGGGATATGCTCAAGGCGCTTAGCGGCGGGACCTTCGGAGGATTAAAGGCCCTGTTCTCCGGCGGATTCGGTATGGGTGCGTTAAGCGCGGCTATGTCGAGCGGCAAAAAAATAAAGCAACGCTCAAAGCGAAAAAAAATCATAAAGCGAAGAGGAAAAATAGAACGGCGCTAAAAATGCCACAAAAATTACCTGACAACAAAATAATGCCGAAATCTCCCGGATTATCTCTCGAGCAATATCTCCAGAAGGTAGCGCACTTCTCCAACAGTACATACGGCAAAATGATAAGAGACCAGTTCCAGGACATCGAAGGCTCCAGCGAGCTGGCGATGCTTGTTGCGCCAACCGCAAATGAGATGCGGGAGCTGGAAAAGGCGGTTGCTATAATGACGCCGTCTGAAAAACAAAACGCAGCCAGCTTAACCGATGACCAGACTCAAAGGATTGCCGCAGACGCACGAATCGACCCGGCCAACTTTGCAATCTTCATAAACGGCTACATTCTTTATTGCAAGCGTGTTTCATAATTTCCTCTTGCAATGTAGGAAAATTTGTTATAATAAGATGTTTTTAGGAGACAGATATGTCAGTAAAACTCAGACTTGCAAGAATGGGCAGGCGGAATCGGCCGTTCTTCAGACTTAACGCGGTCGAATCCCGCACGCCTCGCGGCGGCAGAATAATTGAAAAGTTAGGCCACTATGACCCGATTGAAAAGGACATTGCCAAGCAGCTTGTCCTTAACAAAGAGCGCATCCAGTATTGGCTCGACAAAGGCGCAATCCCCTCGGATACGGTCTCGCAAATTCTTCTCCGCCAGGGCATCAAAACTAAATACGCAAAGGAAAGGTCTGTCCGAAGGGCAAAGGCCAGGGCCTTGGCCCGCAAGAAGGGATTGCCTTTCAATAAGGCCGAAAAGGCCGCCCTCCAGAAGCAAGCCGGCCCCACGTCCGGCGTGCAAGCCCCGCCGGCCGAGAAAAAGGCCGAGGCCGCACCAAAGGCCGCACCCAAAGCAGAAGCTAAAGCCGAACCCACGTCCGGCGTGCAAGCCCCGCCGGCCGAGAAAAAGGCCGAGGCTGCACCAAAAGCCGAACCCAAAGCAGAAGCTAAAGCCGAAAGCAAGGCGGAAGGTAAGACCGAAAGTAAGGCGGAGGATAAACCTGAGGACAAAAAAGAATAGAAGAGTGGTGTAAAACGAGCAACTATAATGAGAATCGACGTCCTCACACTTTTCCCGGAAATTTTTTCATCCCCCTTGAGCTGCTCAATCCTTAAAAGGGCGCAGGAGAAGGGTATAGTAGAAATCGTTGTTACCAATATCAGAGATTTTGCTCTTGACAAATACAAGAAAGTAGATGATAAACCTTATGGCGGCGGGCCAGGTATGGTTATGATGCCGGGGCCCGTTTTTGACTGCTTTGAGTATGTGCAAAAGCTATCGCCGGAAAAAGGCCGCATTATACTGCTGACGCCGCAAGGGCAAAAGTTTAACCAGGCAAAAGCAGTTGAGTTGAGCACCGTCAGTCGCCTGATTTTAATTGCCGGCAGATACGAAGGCTTCGATGAGCGAATCCGCATCGGTCTCGATGCCGAGCAAATCTCAATAGGAGACTACGTTCTCAGCGGCGGTGAGCCGGCAGCTCTGGTGATTATCGACACCGTCGTTAGACTCCTGCCCGGTGCCGTTGGCGACCAGGAATCGGTAAAAACCGATTCATTTAGCGATGGCCTGCTGGAGTATCCGCAATACACCAGACCCGAGGCCTTTCGCGGTATGAAAGTGCCTGATATCCTTTTAAGCGGCGACCATGGTAAAATAGAACAATGGCGCCGCCAGCAGGCATTAGAGCGGACAAAAAAATGGCGGCCGGATTTGTTAGAAAGCAGCAATGTGTAGCTAAACATTATTGTATTTTTTGGAAGGGTAAATAGAGCTATGAAAGATAAAGATGATTCTGGCAGTAGTAAGCCGCCCCCCAAGTCGAGGGGCAGTCTGGCAGGAATCAAATCACTCGGTCCTGTTCCAAACCTCGAAGAACACGTCCAGCCGGACTGGTGGCGGCTAATCTTCAACTCACTCTACTTAAAAACAGACGGCGACGTCGTTGACGACCCGCAGGTTACCACCAAGGAAATCGACACATTCTTAAATATCCTCAAATTATCCCCGGAAGATAAAATCCTGGACTTATGCTGTGGTCAAGGACCGGATTCTCTTGAATTAGCAAGACGAGGATTTACCAGCGTCGAGGGTCTGGACCGCTCACGGTATCTGATTCAAAAGGCCAAAACTCAGAATAAAAAAGAAGGACTCAACGTCAAATTCAGAGAAGGTGATGCAAGAAAACTTCCTTACCAGCCCGATGCCTTCGATGCGGTTATGATTCTCGGAAACAGCTTCGGCTATTTCGAGACGCCCCAGGACGATGTCAGAGTCCTCAAAGAAACCCTCAGAGTCCTCAAACCCTGGGGCAAAGTCCTCATTGATGTCGCTGATGGCGAATATCTCAGAAGACATTTCCAGCCCAGGTCCTGGGAGTGGATAGACAAAAACTACTTCGTCTGCAGAGAGCGCTCGCTTTCGCTCGATAAACAGCGGCTGATTTCACGCGAAGTAATCTCCCACGTAGGAAAAGGCGTCATCGCCGACCAGTTCTACGCCGAGCGACTCTACACCCGAAAAAGCATCGAAGAGCTGCTGAAAACTGCCGGCTTCACCGACATCGCCGTCCACGGACAGATAAATGGTGACTCCCAGCGCAACCAGGATTTAGGAATGATGGAAAAACGCATTATCGTAACCGCCGCAGTCAGAAAGGAATGGACACCCGTAAAAAAGATAAAAGAAGCAACAGATATAGTCGTAATTTTCGGCGACCCCACAAAACCCGACCCACTCAAGCCTCTCCGCGTCTTCGATGACGATGATTTCTACACCATCGACCAGCTCAAAGATGCCCTCAAGGAGCTTAACTCATACAACATCACTTATCTTAACGACCACGACACCCTTGTGAGCGACCTGATAAGGTTAAAACCCAGAATCGATTATGTCGTGAACCTCTGCGACGAGGGCTACTGGAACGACGCCAGAAAAGAGCTTCACATACCTTCGCTACTGGAAATCCTTGCCTGCCCATATACAGGCAGCGGCCCACAGTGCCTGGCTTTCTGCTACGATAAGTCCCTTGTCCGCGGAATCGCAAAAGAAATCGGCATACCTGTGGCCGAGGGCTTCTTTATAAAGCCTGAGGACAGCACCTTTGAGCTGCCCTTCGAATTCCCTGTCCTTACCAAGCCAAATTTCGGCGACTCCAGCTTCGGCATAACTCAACGCTCCGTCGCCAATGACGGCGAACAGCTTGTCAATGCCATCGTCGAAATAAGGGAAAAGTTCGGCTATGAAAAACCAATCCTCATCGAGGAATTCCTTACTGGAAAGGACTTCACCGTAGGAATTATTGGAAACCTGCCGGAATCCTATTTGGTTTTGCCTATCATTGAGGAAGACTACTCTGTTTTGCCGCCGGAACTTCCCAGAATTTGCGGATATGAGGCCAAGTGGCTGCCGGATTCGCCTTACTGGAACATCAAGTCAAAGCCGGCCGACCTGCCGGATGAAATGGAAAAATTCGTCGTTGAATGCTGCCTTAAACTATTCGAAAGATTAGAGTGCAGAGACTACTGCCGATTCGACTGGCGGCTCGACTCAAAAGGCAACGCGAAACTGCTCGAGGTAAATCCCAATCCGGGCTGGTGCTGGGATGGGCATCTGTCAAAAATGGCCAAATTCGCAGGTCTCTCTTATCCCGAAATGTTAGCTGCCATCCTGCGTGCTGCCGAAGAGCGCCTCGGCATCCAGCCGATAACCAGCAGGAAACCTGATGTCCAGATACCACTACAACTGATAAACGGCAAACATATTGTCAACGCCGACAAGTCGGGGCTGACAAACGGCCTCCAGTTGATAAACGGCAAGAAACAATCTGCCAGCCAAGATATTCCTTAAGATTCTTTAAGAACAGAGGTCGGCCAAACCAAAAACACAGCAAAATTTATACAAACTTAAACAAAATAAAATTGCAAGCTGTAGAAAAGCTCTTGCATATCTTTCGCAAACGGCTATACTACCGCCAGTTTCTCAAAACAGGCTATTTTTAATACGTTTTCTCCGAGTGTCTGTAATTAACTGATAGGAGATGCATCAATGAACCCAGAACTTATTGAGGCCGTTGAAAAAAAAAGTTTAAGGAAAAGTATACCGCACTTCGAGGTAGGTGACCTCGTAGATGTCTATTACGCCATCAAAGAAGGCGACAAAGTGCGAACCCAGGTTTTCTCCGGAACAGTTATCGCTCGCAAAGGGCACGGCATTAGCGAAATGTTCACAGTCCGCCGAATCGTCAACGACGAGGGTGTCGAGCGAATCTTCCCGCTTCATTCACCCACCGTTGTTGACATCAAACCCGTCCGAAGCGGTAAAACCAGGCGGGCAAAACTGTATTACCTGCGCAAGCGCACCGGCAAAGCAACCAAGTTAACTCATCGATTAAGTGAACACACTGGCCCGGGCGAACCGGTACCTAATAAACAAACTGCTCCAAAATAATTATGTTGGGCTGGTTCCGCATCACACACAAAATCCTGGCAGACCCAAAACTGCTCGGCCAATGGGGTGAGCGGCGCTGCGAAAAATTCCTGCGGAAAAAAGGCCTAAAGAAACTTACAAGGAATTTTTCCTGCAAAAGAGGCGAAATCGACCTGATTATGGTTGATGCCGACAGAACCATCGTTTTTGTCGAGGTAAGAACCAAATCAAACGAAAGCTTTGCACCAGCAGAAGCCAGCATCACTTCTGCCAAAAAAGCAAAACTGCTCAGAACCGCCCGCTACTTCCTTGCAACCCACAAAATAGATGATAGACCCTTCCGCTTCGACATCGTTATAATAATACCAAGCCAAACTGGCTGCGAACAAATTCGTCATTACAAAAACGCATTTGTGCCATAACTTATTGTCATTCTTGCGGAAGCAGGAATCCATAATACTTATCCTAACGTTTTGCGCAGGTTTATGAGAAAAATCGGAAGCATGATTTATGGAATTGATTGATACACATTGTCACCTGACCTTTGAGCCACTGATAGGGGACATCGAGGGCGTTTTGGAGCGCAGTAAAGCCGCCGGTGTCAACAGTTGGATTACAGTCGGCACCGACCCACAGCACAATCAAAAGGCCGTCGAGCTTGCGGACAAATTTGAAAATATGTATGCAGCCATAGGCATCCATCCTCACGATGCCGACAGCGTTACTGCACAGACGTTAAATCAGTTAAAAGAACTGGCACAAAATGTAAAAGTCGTTGCGATAGGCGAGACGGGCCTGGATTTTCATTATCCACAGGATGGCTTACGCCACAATTTTTCCAAACAGCCAGCCCAAAGGCGCGTCTTTGTCCAGCAATTAAAAATTGCTGCGGAATTTAACCTGCCTGTCATCATCCACTCCAGAGATGCTTTCGATGAAACGATGGATGTGCTGGAGCAGTTCGGCTCCGGCGTTAAAAGAGTAGTTTTTCACTGCTTCAGCGGCTCACCTGAGCAGGCAAATATTGTGCTAACTAAAGGTTACTACATCTCTCTTACCGGCGTAGTTACTTTCAAAAATGCCTCCAAAACACAAGAGGTCGCAAAGCTCACGCTGATGGATAGATTGATGCTCGAGACCGATTGTCCCTATATGTCACCTGAGCCGATGCGAAAGCAAAAGATAAATGAGCCAGCTTTAATGATTCACACCGCCCGCTTCATAGCCGACCTAAAACAGATGGACTTCACCGCCTTCGCTGCCACTGTTACTGCCACAAGCAAAACTTTTTTCACTCTGCCACAATAGAGCCACCCTCATTTTGTTTCACAACAATGTGGCCCAGTTTCGACCCTTGTCTGCTTGACCCGTTATATATTGCCAACATCCTGAGAAACTAACAGATATGATTCAGAGCAGAAAAAAGAGTATACTAACAGGGATATAAGTCTCGACCAAAGTCTTTAAGAAAAGAAAGGAAATGATTATGTTTTCTGCAAAGACGGGAATTTCGGTTATTACAGCAATGCTTTTTTTGGAGGCTCTTTGTTGGGGACGATTTTTTAATGTGAAAGAGTTTGGGGTGCGCGGGGACAAGCAAGCTAACGATGTGCCGGCGATACAGGCAGCAATTGATGCATGTAGTAAGGCGGGAGGAGGTGTTGTTTATGTGCCAGCAGGGGAGTATTTTTGTGGGGGACTTCGGATAAGAAGTAAGGTAAGGATGTATTTAGAGACAGGAGCGACATTGTGGGTAAGCAGTAAGAAAGAAGATTATAAACAGGGCAATCGCTTTTTGTATGCGGAAGATGAAAATGATATCACAATAGAAGGACGAGGGACAATTTACGGGACGGGGGAAGCTGATTTGATGAGGAAGAATACCGGCCAGAAAGAACAGTTGCCGACATTTCGGGTCGGGATTTTACGGTTTGAACGCTGCCGGAATGTAGCAATAAAAGATATTACGGTGCGCTATAGCGATAGCTGGACGTTTGATTTTGAGTTCTGCGAAAATGTTTTTATTAACGGCGTGAGTATCCTGAACAATTACTATCGGGTCAATGTGGATGGGATTGACCCTGTTTCGTGTAAAGGCGTGCACATTTCAAATTGCCGTATCATTGCAGGAGATGACTGTATAGTGTTTAAGACACGTGAGGGCAGGGCATGCGAGGATGTAGTTGTAACAAATTGCACGTTGGAGTCGGTGGCGACGGCGATAAAGATAGGGACGGAGTCACCGAGCGATTTTCGCAATATCAGGGTATGTAACTGCGTGATTCGGAATTCCACAGTCGGGATTGGGATGTACATAAAGGATGGCGGGACTGCGGAGCAAATTAGTTTTTCAAATTGCAGTATTGAAACAATATGCGATTTGGATAAGGTCGCGGATTCGCTAAAAAATTCTGTCTATCCAATTTTTGTGGATATTGAACAAAGACAAAAGGAGTCACGAGTCGGCAGGATAAGGGACCTGACTTTTGCGGATATCGATATTGTCAGCGACAATGGGATTTTGATTCAGGGGATGAACAAGAGCAAAATTGAGAATCTGACAATGAGAAATATTACAGTAAGGGTCGATAGAGCGTTTGATTATTCAAAGAGGAAAAAGCATACAGGCGGCAGGACTTTTGAGACGGAAGACAGGCGGGTGACAATATATGCGCAAAAGCCCTCATACGCAACGCTGGCAAATATCAATGGATTGAGCGTGGATGGCTTGCGGGTGTTTGTGCCGGAGGATGTTTTTTCAAAATATAATCGGTCGGCTTTGTCGCTATATGAAGTGGATAAAGGGCTGATTAGCGATGTTGTGCGTGAGCCGGCTGGGGCGGGTTCAAAAATGCCGGCTATCGTGATGGAGAATTGCAAGAACGCATTTTTGACCAAGTGTTTTGCTTTGCCGGTGACGGATATTTTTCTTAAGGTTTTTGGAAAAGATACGGCCAACATTTCTTTGGCGGGTAATGACTTAAGCAAGGCAAAAACGCAGGTAGAATTGGCTGAAGATGTCCCCAAAGACCAAGTTAGGAACTAAATCACACCTTTGCGTCCTGTGAACCGGAAGTAAGCCCCGTTAGAAATTTATTTCTAAACAGGGTAAGCATCCCGATGTCGTCTGTCTGTCGATGTTTGGCTATACATTAGTGCTAAATAACCAATAGTAAATAACAATCGCAAATAGTCTTATCTCACCAAGTGTCCAAACGTCCCTCAAACCACCTTTTCAGTATTGAAAATGCTGTTTTAGAACACAAACTTGACTTTTCTATAAATTTGCCTTTTATATATTTAGCACCTTCTATCGAAATCCCGTTAGGGATGCCTGACGGCAAAGGGTGGATGGACCGTAAAGTAATAATCAGTAGAGAATAATCAGAAGAGAATAAGCTATTTCAATGCCCGGCACATTTAACCAGGCTATAATTCAGATTCAGCAGGCTAACGACATCGTTGACATCATAAGCGAGCACGTCAGCCTCAAGAGAAAAGGCCGAGAAATGGTCGGCTTGTGCCCCTTCCACGACGACCATCGCCCCAGCCTCAACGTCAATCCCGCCAAGCAAATCTTCAAGTGTTTTGCCTGCGGCGCCGGCGGCGATGTCTTCAAGTTCATCCAGATGCGCGAAAATCTCTCCTTCTCACAGGCAATCCAGAGACTCGCTGAACGCGCAGGCATAAAAATAGACCTCCGCCCACCCACAAAAAGTCAAACTGCACAGCAGCCCTCCGATGCCGACCCCAATAAACTGGCTAAAGTCAACGCCTGGGCCGCAAAGCATTTCCAGCAGAACCTTCACGACCCAAATAAAGGTAAAAACGCGCGCGATTATCTTGCCACAAGACAAATAACGTCAGAAAGCATTAAAAATTGGCAGCTCGGCCTGGCCATTGATTGCCCGGATGATTTGCTTAACGCAGCAAAAACAAAAAACATCCCCATAAAACTGCTCGAGCAGGCAGGTCTGCTCGCCGGCACAAATCAAGATAAATCCGCCGCACGTCCGGCGGATAAATTCGTAAATCGCTTGATGTTTCCCATCAGCGATGTTACCGGCAGGATAATCGGATTTGGCGGCCGAACACTCGATGAATCGGGCGCCAAATATATAAATTCACCAACCACTGTTTTATTTGACAAAAGCAACTGCCTATACGGCCTCGACCATGCACATCACCAAATCGCATCCACTGAAACAGCCGTCGTCGTCGAAGGCTACACCGACTGCATAATGGCACACCAGTTCGGCTGCTCTAATGTTGTGGCAACGTTGGGCACCAGCTTTACAGCCGGCCACGCCCGTATCCTCAAACGCTATGCAAAAAAAGTCGTCTTGATTTTTGATAGCGACGCCGCCGGCATTGAAGCCGCCAACAGAGCTCTCGAAGTATGTCTATCCCAGCGCATCGATATTAAACTTGCCTCCGTCACGCAGGGAAAAGACCCCTGCGACTTTCTCCTGGCCGCCGGCAAAGATAGATTCCAGCAGTTGGTAGATAACGGCATCGATGTATTCCAGTTCAAGTGGAGCCGCCTCCTGCAAACCTTCGGCAGCGATGACACCCTCGCCGGCAAAAAAGCAGCCATCGAAGAGTTCCTCCAGACTGCAGCTACTGCCGTTTGGGCAGGCAAGCTGCCTGCCATCGACAGAGGCTTAATCGTCAACCGTCTCTCGAAAATTATCGGCCTCGACACAAAAGAAGTAAGTGTCGAGCTGAGCAAAAGACTGGCACGCATCGCAAAAACCGCAAGCTATAATGCCAAAGAACAGAAACCCCAAGCCGTAGATTGGGGTCATGGACTTTCCGCCACCGCGCAGCGTGAAATTCTGGAAGTATTACTCAACGAACCGAAATTATTCGAAACCGTAAAAGAAAAAATTACCCCCGACCTCTTCGACGTACCGCTCTTAAAACAAACTGCTGACGTCTTGTTTGAAGCACTAAATGCCGATTCCAACACCTCGCTGGCCCAGATACTGGCTAAAGTCGAATCAGTAGAACTCGGCAATTGTATCGTCGAATTAGCCCAGGCTGGCGAAAAAAAAGGAAACTTCAAGCAACGCTTAAACGACGCGCTCGACGTGCTCAACAGATACCAGGCACAGAAAAAAAAGGGCCAATTGAAAACAATAAAAGACCAAACGCAGTTTCTGCGATGCGTCTATGAAAACACCGGCAAGCAAAATCCCCATAACGTGGGGATGGTGTAGTGAACAACTGAAGGCAAGAAGCCGTAAACTAAAGAATACCCATAGAATTTAATACTTGCGAAAGTCAGGTGCTTTATTTTGGCAACTAAGAATTAGTTTGATAAAACAAAGCTAATACTTACAGGGACCAATCGTGGCGAAAAAACAGACAAAATCAGACAAACCAAACACCCCCGGCGAGGTCGGCGTTGACGACCAGACCTCAAAAAACGCCGAACCGAAAGACCCCGAAAAGCAGATAAAAATGCTTATCGAAAAGGGCCAAAATAAAGGATTCCTCACGTATGAGGAAATGAGCGAGGACCTGGCCGATGATAACATCAGCTCCAGCCGCCTGGATAACCTCTTAACAACCCTCGACGAAATGGGCATCAGCCTCCTTGATGAAGCCGACGTCGAGGCCCAACAAGCCGAAAAACCAGAAGAGGAATTTGTTGTAACGCCCGAGGAAACTTCAGGCGAAGAAGAAGCCGCCAGAGAAGAACCGCTCAAAGAAGAGGATGAGCTGCTGGAAAAAGAACTCTTCGGCGAAGAAGCCAGACGAAAAATCGAAGACCCTATCCGAATGTATCTGACACAGATGGGACAAATTCCGCTGCTTACACGCAAGGACGAAATTGCTTTGGCCAGAAAGGTTGAAGTTACGCGGGCGGCTTTTCGCATAAAAATGCTCCGGTGCGATTATTGCAGCAGAGGTGTGCTGGATTTACTGCGTCAGGTGCAGAGCGGGATGATGTCGTTTGATAGAACGATTAAGATAGGCACTGCACATAATTTTACAAAAGGCGTGATAAAGAAACGCCTGCCCGTGAATATCGCAACGATAGAGAAATTGCTTGCAATAAATCAGGCTATCTTTAAGGAATTTCTGACAGCAGAAGACAAAAGCACATTCAAGGATAAACTGCGGCAAATATACAGGAATAAACGCAAGATTGCGACACTGCTGGAAGAGCTTACCGTGCGGACCAGCAGGATTCAGCCGATGAAAAGCAAGCTGAAAGGCATGTGCGCCAAGATGCAGCAGCTGGAGAATTCCATCGCGGCAGGACCAAACAATGATATAACCATTCAGGATATCGAGGCGATGAGGCAGGAGATTAGAGGTTTGCAGGAGCTTGTGCTGGAGACGCCGCTGCACCTTGAGAAGAGGCTACAGGCGACCGGCAGAATTTTTACACAATATGAGGAGGCCAAGCGCACGTTATCGAGCGCCAATTTAAGGTTAGTGGTTTCGATTGCCAAGAGGTATCGTAACCGCGGGCTTTCTTTTCTGGATTTGATTCAGGAAGGCAATACCGGTTTGATGAGGGCGGTGGATAAATATGAGTATAATAGAGGCTATAAATTCAGCACGTATGCGACCTGGTGGATTCGGCAGGCGATTACGCGAGCGATAGCCGACCATGCGAGGACGATTCGAATTCCTGTGCATATGATAGAGACGATGAGCCGGCTGCGGACTGCCGGCAAGGTGCTGCAACAGAAGCTGGGCAGGGAGCCTACTATTGAGGAGATTGCAACCGAGGCTGAAATGGACCTGAACGAGGCACGCAGGGTGCTTAATATCTCCAAGCATCCGATAAGTTTGGATAGGCCGATAGGGGAAAGCGAGGACAGTTACTTCGGTGACTTTATTGAAGATGAGGGCGTAGCTTCGCCAGTGGCTTCAGCGACGCAGGAGATGCTCAAGGAGAGAATCGATACGGTGCTCAAGACGCTGTCGTATCGCGAGCGGGAGATTATCAAGCTGCGATATGGAATTGGCGACGGCTACACATATACGCTGGAGGAGGTGGGCAGGATTTTTAAGGTTACGCGGGAGCGAGTGCGGCAGGTCGAGGCAAAGGCCATAAGAAAATTGCAGCATCCTGTGCGGTCGCGCAGGCTTGAAGGATTCTTAGACCACAAGAGTGCGTAGATTAGGGGATAAGAGATAGGGTTTAGTTGATTCCGCTAAAAGGCAGCAAATCGAAATTGCTCTGGATATCAGTTTTAATCATCCGCCGGTTGGGGGACTGGTGAGGGTTACTGGTGTGCAGGTTTTTTCAGGCCGGCGGCGAGGGCAGCTTTGCGGAGTCTGTCACCACCCGGTCCAACAGAACCACCAAGCAAAACATCCAGCAGTTGAGGATACTGCTCTAAGGCAGCTAAAAGTTTAGGCCAGCGGTCCGGGTGCTCGTTCTGGATGGAATCGGCCAGGCCCAAACAAATTGCGAGGTAAGCGGCGCGGGCCTGGTTTTGGGTCGAGGCGTTATCAGCGAGGGCAGATAAGATTTGCGGTTTAAGCTGCGAACGGAGGGCTGCAAGCTGGTCGTCAGGATTGAGAAGCGGCTCAATATTGGCTGGTTGCTGGAGCGGAATGCGATATACAGTTTTGCCATTGCGGGTGATCTTTTGGCTGCCATTTTCAGTAATGACCCGGCCAGCTACCTCGACGATTCGGTTGGCAAAGGTGGTTATCGTTTCGTCATCAGGCATACCCGGCCTTGTCGTGTTGCGATAGAGGTCTTTGATTTGCCAATTTTGCTTTTGCATCCAGCGGCAGCCTTTAATTACACCGACGATTGTGCCGGCTGTGGCCGCATTGTTGTCGGCGTCCCAGCCGAAGTTGAAGGCGCAAATTAAAGTCTTTACGAAGTCGCCCTGTCCATACAGCAAGGCGGCAACGGTAGCAGCGGTGCAAAGTTCGCAGCCATTCTGGTTGCGGGTCCGGTTCTCATAGAGGGTGTATTTGTCTCTTATAAGGTGGCGGGTTGTGCGCCAATCATCGGGGTATTGCTTTTGCCAGAAGCGGACGTCAGTAACAATCTGACGGAGAAGACAGTTGGGGTCGATAGAGGTCAGACCTGCGTCAAGGATTTTGTCGATGTCGTCCGTCATGAAAGCAGTAGCAATCATCTCAGCAAAAAACTGTGTTGCCTGAGCAGGTTCGCCATCAATACTAACGTGGGTATAATGAAGGGCGATGCGGGCGGCGGCCTGCGGCATTGCGGGGGCGAGCAGGCCGAATGTCTCAGCTATGAACTGGCCTGATATGTTGAAATCAGCCCAAGGATTAAGAGCGGGGCTGCCTGTCAGCGGAGGGTCGATACCGATGTCCATCAGCCGACGAACATAAAGGTTGGAACACCATATATTGTTATTGATGTGGGTTTTCCAAAGACCGGTGATGTGCTGTGGTTGGAGATAGACGGCTGGAGAGCGCTGGATGGCAACGATGTAAACCCATTCGATGTCGGTGTCGTCATCTGTTCGGGCGCCATCGGGCAAAGAAGGGGCGTAGTTTTCGACACTGCCATGTTCGTTATAGTACTTATTTTCATGAGGCAGGCCGTTGAGGTTACCCAGGAGCTGGCCAAGCAGACCTCCTCGGATTTTGTCCTCGAGGGTGTCAGCGGACAACTCAAGAAAATTGTCGGGATTGGAGACGCCTGCAAAAGCAATCGGCTCCAATAAAAGAAAAATGAATAAGAAGAACAATTTTGGCGTAAGCCATCCTGGCGATTTCGACATAATACTACCCTTTCAAGCCTGCTGTATGATAACGATAGTGCGGCTTGTGAACAAGCCTGGTGAACTCCGTTAGAAAGGGACTTTCTAACGGAGTGAAGATACTGGCAAATTGCAAAATAAAGAAGAGCCGATTTTCTTGCAATGGCATTTTTTTTTGTTAGACTTAAACGATAGAAAACCTGAGGGCAGGTAGCTCAGGCGGTAGAGCAGCGGACTGAAAATCCGCGTGTCGGCGGTTCAACTCCGCCCCTGCCCATTACTGTTTCCCCCATTCCAACCGTTGACAATTGCAGACTTTCGCTGTCTAAAATTCCGCTATCAAAAGAGTTATCCCTTTCGCTACTCTTCGACAGACTGCTCTGCTCATTGCCAAGTGAAGCTAACCGGCTACATTCAGGGTAAGCCGTAGGTGTCAATTTTGGTGTCAACTTTTTTGAGCCGTTTTCGGCGCCGTTATCATGTAAGGGATGCCCAATCCCATCAGGGATACCTAATGGCACGGCAGGCGTGGCCAAGTCCACTGCATCGGCCGACATATTATCCGTGCCGGTTGCGGCCTGTTGTTGACTGCTGTTTTGATATGTTCTGGCAGGTTCGGCCAGACCGCATTCGTCTATGCAAAGGCATAGTCTGCTCGTTCAGGGACGAGTCGGACTTCGATTCTACAGTGTAATGCACCGGCGATACGCTCAAGCATATTTAGACTATGGCCATTATAGTCGGCATCTTCTAACCGACTGATAGCAGACTGCGTTGTCCCTACAAGGTCAGCCAATTCCTTTTGACTTAGGCGTGCGTGCGTCCGAAGGTTGTAAATCTGCTCTGCTATATTTAAGCTCTCTCGTTCTCTGTCGAGCGATTCGAGCCGTTTTTTGTTGCCCTTAATATACCGCTTGTGCAAAATCTTTACGGCGTCGGTCGTAGTTTGTTTTTTCTTTGACATAACTACAGCTCTCCTGAATAAGTATGAGCTTTCGGTTCAGCAACGTAGCTTTTACGATTCCTTATTGCTCTATCGATTTCTGTTTTCGGCATCCTTCGCTCTTTTGTGCAGCCGTGCGAGAGAAGCACGGCGTTCTTACCTACAAAAGCGTATAGTATGCGGTAATGAACGTTGCCAAGTCTGGCTCGTAACTCGAAAATCCCTTGCTCTAATAGTTCGCAAAATGGTCTGCGAAGCTCGTTGCCTCTCTCGGCAAGTAGTTCTACTTTAACAATACATTTATCACGCGCCCTAACAGGCAAACCATCTAACCACTTCAGAAGCGGTACCTTTCCCGTTTCTTCCTGGTATATAATGACCTGAGTTTTAGGCATCCTTGCTCCTGTATATAATATCGCAATTTTGCGATATAGGTTCAAGCAAAATCTGAAATAATTTAACAAAATTCCCCACAGCTTGCCAATGATACCCTTCCTGAGATTACGTATTCTTTGTCCTACGGGCTTTTATCAGTATAACCAGCCGTTTTAACCAACGCCCTGAGTGCAGCTTTGATAGCGTCCGGCAGGTTCGGCCAGGCCGATACAATTTCCGCTAAATCCTCTGGCAATTGCTGGTCATTTTTGGTAGTCTTTTGAGGTGATTTTTGGATTTTTGGTGTCAACTGAGGCGTCAACTGCGTTTTTGGATTTTCGTAAGTCTTTGTTTTATCGGAAGTTGCTTTTTCAGAGCAGCGGACTGAAAATCCGCGTGTCGGCGGTTCAACTCCGCCCCTGCCCAGTTGTGATTTGCTATGGCGTAAGCCATCCTAGCGATTTGGCAGGTGCCGGCGCTACGGTTTAGCGTTCACTTATCGGACGGGCGGAGATTAGCTGCGACCGGTCCGTGAAACGCCCCGCACCGTATGGTGCAGGACACGCAACGAAAAAACGATGCCGGTAGGCAACGTGTGCCTAACGATTTTTGCTCGCGCTCTAATGGAGTCTAAACGAGCATTAACAGGAGATGAAATCATGCATAAGAGAACTCGATTCTTTATTGTGATTGCCGGTCTTACGGTAATCCTATCTGTAGCAAGCAAGTGTCCGGCATCCAGCGAGGCCAAGGTTCTCAGCCCCGACGGCTCAGTGCAATTTACGATTCTTCTGGACGAAGGGCGGCTGAAATTCGAGGCGACGTTCAGAAATAAAGGTGTGATTGAAAGGTCACCTCTGGTGTTCACTGTAGATGATGTTAACATTACCGAGAGCGTCGAATTCGGCGAGATAAAACAATACCAGGTGAAAGAGACCTACCCCTGGCGGGGCGTTCATTCTCAAGCCGTAAATAACTGTAACGGCACAAAAATTTCCATCAAGCACACAAAAAGCATAATCAGTTACACCTTAGAAGCACGGTCATTCAACGACGGCATTGCATTTCGCTACATTGTTCCCGGTGATTCAAATCCCAGAGTGCCCGATGAGGCCACCACGTTTGTCATTCCAGCCGGCAGCACCGTCTGGTATCACGACCTCGAAGGCCACTATGAAAGCGTACACGATAAAAAGGACATCGCCGACATCCCTGCCGGCCAATGGACGGCGCCTCCGGTAACATTCAAGCTGCCGGGCGGCACAGGTTACGCCTCTATTACCGAATCGGCACTTGTAAATTACAGTGGAATGGCCCTCCAAGCAGACGGTCACCGGGGACTTAACCTAGTTCTTGGTCACAAGCATCCCATTTCCTACCCATTCAGATTGCGCTACAAAGACGATATAGAGCGCGTTTCGAAGCCTGCTGCTATTTCCGGGACGATTACGTCGCCCTGGCGGGTCGTGATGATTGGCGCCGACCTGAATGCGCTGGTGAACTGCGATGTGGTTCATAATCTTTGCCCTCCTGCGGACCCGAATCTTTTCCCAAAGGGAATCAACACCGACTGGGTCAAACCCGGACGGGCAGTATGGCGATACCTGGATGGCGGAGGAAACTCACTGGAGGATATGAAGGAGTTTTCCCGGCTGGCCGGTGATCTCGGTTTTGAATACCACATACTTGAGGGCTTCTGGTCCAGATGGAGCGATGAGCAGATAAAAGAGTTGGTGGATTACTCACGCAAGCAAGGCGTGGGTCTTTGGCTCTGGAAGCACTCAAATCAGCTCCGCTCACCCGAAGCACGCGAGGCATTTTTTAAGAGACTACATAACCTCGGCGTTGTCGGGGCCAAAATTGACTTCTTCGACCACGAGCATAAAGACGTTATCGACCATTACACGGCCTTGTTGAAGGAAGCCGCCAAATACAAAATTCTGGTCAACTTCCACGGTGCAAACAAGCCGACCGGCGAGTCGCGGACCTGGCCGAACGAGCTGGTTCGCGAGGCGGTCAGAGGTATGGAGGCCAGCCGTCTTAAAGAACGGGCCCGCCACGATGCAACCCTGCCCTTTACGCGGTTTCTTGCCGGCCACGCCGATTATACGCCCGTGCACTTCGGAACCCGTCGCGCCGACACGACATGGACACATCAGATTGCCACAGCCGCTGTTTTTACAGCGCCTCTTCTTACCTACGGTGCACAACCCACCAACATACTGAAAAACCCGGGCGTCGAGATGATGAAAAGCATCCCAGCCGTCTGGAATGAAACCATCGTCCTGCCTGTCTCTGAGATTGGCGAAATTGCCGCATTTGCACGCCGCTCAGGTAACACTTGGTTTCTGGCTATTCTAAACGGCCCGTCGGCGAAAACCATAAATATCCCGCTCTCGTTCCTAGGTAAGGATGAGTACCGTGCGATGCTCGTTCGTGACAACAAAAATGATGATGCTGCGGTGGAAGTTGAGAACACGACCAGTAAAAGCAGTGATACACTTGTGATTGAACTTAGCGACGGCGGCGGCTTCATCGCCCGCTTCTCGAAACCGTAAGAATGTCAGGATAGTTTTCTTCGTTGTCATGCATTTATTACTGAATCGGATGAATTTAATATTTAGCCCGCCAATTTATTGGCGGGTTATCCATCAGCGGTTTTTGTTTTTTTGTATCTTTGTTGTGTTTTTTATCACTTCGGGCTTTGCCGCAAGGACACAGCACCGCTCTGCAGGACAATGTTCGATAGGAACACAATGGGACAAATAAAGGTGTCATAACTCGATCAGCACCGCAACCGGATACTATCAATATGAAAACACGAATCATTCTTGCCTTGCTCATATGCCTCGCTGCGCCAAGCCGGTCGCACTCAGCAACCGAGGACGCGAACTGGCCGCAGTTCCGCGGATCGGATGCCGCTGGCGTCAGCACTAACGCCAACTTGCCGGACAAGTGGTCTGCCACCGAAAACGTGGCGTGGAAGACCGATCTGCCGGGACGGAGCTGGTCGTCACCAATCGTCTGGGGCGACCGTGTGTTCCTCACCGCCGTCGTGAACATGGGCAAATCCGAGCAGCCAAAGAAGGGGCTTTACTTGGGGGGCGAACGTCCGGAGTCGCCCAAGTCAGAGCATCACTGGAAGGTTCTCTGTCTCGACCTCGCGACGGGCAAACTGCAGTGGGAACAGACGGTCTATCGAGGCGCGCCTCAAACTGCCATCCATCTCAAGAACACCTATGGCGCGGAGACGCCTGTGACGGATGGAGAGCGTGTTTACGCTTTGTTCGGCAACCTGGGTGTTTTTGCTTTCACGCTCGAAGGCGGGGAGGTCTGGTCCAAGCGTCTCGAGCCGCGTAAGATGCGCTACGGCTGGGGCACCGCGGCGTCACCGGTGTTGCACGGCAGCCGGTTGTTCATCGTAAACGACAATGATGACCAGGCGGAACTGTTTGCCCTCGATGCCAAGACCGGCAAGGAACTATGGCGCGTGGATCGTGACGAGAAGAGCAACTGGGCCACCCCATTCATCTGGGAAAACAGCCAGCGCACCGAACTCATCACGTCCGGCAGCCGCGCCGTCCGCAGTTATGACCTCAACGGCAAACTGCTTTGGTCATTCAGCGGCATGTCGAACATCGCCATCCCGACACCGTTCGCGGGCGGCGGTTTGCTCTTCGTCAGCTCCGGCTTTGTGGGAGACAAGCTCCGTCCGCTCTACGCGATTCGCCCCGGCGCCAGCGGCGACATCACGCTCAAGCCGGGCGAAACCAGCAACGAATTCATCGCCTGGTCGAATCCGGTCGGCGGGCCTTACAACCCCTCACCGCTCTTTTACGAGGGACGCCTCTATGTGCTCTACGATCGCGGTTTGGTGAGTTGTCTTGACGCGAAGACTGGCCAGGTACTCTATGATCGTGAACGGTTGCCGGACGGTTTTGCCTTCACCTCATCGCCGTGGGCGACTGGGGGAAAAATTTTCTGCCTGAACGAGGACGGTGTCTGCTATGTGCTCCGCGCCGGCGACATGTTCGAGTTGCTCCACACCAACAAGCTGGCCGAGGATGACATGTGCATGGCCACGCCCGCGCTCGTCGGCGACCGACTTCTCATCCGCACCGCTGCGCGGCTCTACTGCATCCGGGCGACGGGGCAAGCACAGAAGAAAGAGCCGACGAATCTCCAAGCCGCTCAGGTTGCCACCCGTTTTGAAGGGAAGGTATCATCTCTCACCGTTCAGCAGGGAAAGGTCAACTGGAATCAATTTCGCGGCCCCAATGGACAGGGAGTGGCGCAAGCAGATCGCATTCCTGTTCATTTCAGCCCGGAAACGAACGTTTTGTGGAAAACCGCAGTTTCCGCGGGACACTCTTCACCCGTCATCTGGGACAATCACATCTTTCTTACCGCCAGTGAACCAGCCAACAAAAAGGAACTTATTACGTTAGCCATTGACCGTCAGGAGGGCAGAATCCTGTGGCGAAAGGTGGTTCAGGCCGAAACACCAGGAAGGTTTCATCCACTGAATAATCCTGCATCTTCCACGCCGGTCGCGGACGATAAGCATGTGTATGTCTATTTCGGGACCTACGGGCTGCTTTGTTACGACCATGCGGGAAACGAGGTCTGGCAGCGTAGAATCGACACGCCGGAAAGCAAGTATGGAACGGCGACCTCGCCCATATTGTATGAGGACAAATTGATCCTGGTTTTGGACGGCGACAATGGTTCTTCCCGTTTGCTTGCGGTCCATAAAGACACCGGTAAGACCGTCTGGGAACAGCCGAGATCGTTGTTTAAGGCCGGTTGGTCAACACCTATGATCTTCCTTCATGGCGACGTGGAAGAGTTGGTCGTGTTGGGTTCCAAACGGCTGACCTCCTACAATCCATCCACCGGGGAGGAGATCTGGTGGGCCGGTGGCTTTTCGGACGAAACAGTCGGTATCCCCGTAACTGGCGATGGGCTACTGTTTGCCGGGGCCGCGGCCCTGGGTGGACGCGGAGATGACAGGTTGGATGCGGCTGGAACTTGGAAGATCACCATCAAGGAGTTTGACCGGAATCATGACAATCAAATACAGCGTGACGAAATGACGGAAGGCTTTGCTTTCATACAGCGACCGGAGTTGCCCAAAAACAATCCCGGTTATGGGTTGCCGGTCAAAGACATGGACACCCTCCTGAGTATCTTCGACCACGACAAGAACGGGATCATCAGTGAAGGGGAATGGATGGAAACGATGTCAGGCTTCGCTGCCCTTAGCCAACCCAACCTGGTGGCAATTCGTCCCGGAGCGACAAAGGATGCCCGGAAATCGCATGTGGCCTGGGAAATGCGACGTGGCATTCCCGAGACGCCCTCACTGCTCTATTGTCGGGGAAGACTCTACCTCTTGCGGGACGGCGGCCTGCTAACCTGCCTGAAGGCCTCGACCGGCACAGAACTCTTCCGAGAACAAATCGGGGCGCCGGGTCAATACATCGCTTCACCCATTGTCGCGGGCGACAAGGTTATCGTGGCCTCCGTCCCAGGAGTCGTCACGGTCATACAAGTCGATGATGAGCTGAAAGTCCTGGCGAGGAACAATTTCAGAGAGAAGATCTTTGCCACTCCGGCGGTTGTCGAAAACAGGATATACTTGCGGACAGCGGGTCATTTATATGCCTTGGGCGAGTGAAATGCGTGGGGAAAAGACTCTTGTACCGCGTCGCTTGGCTGCTGAGCCTGTGCATTACAGTGCCGAGCCTGGCTCCTCTTACACCGTGGGCGCGGCACCCAACACGATTGTGCACTTTGGACGGCTCCGCAGCGCGACGAACTCGGGAACTCCGGTCGGGATACTATGCGCAAGAACTGCTGGCAAGGATCTGCCGGCCTGGCAACATCGCCTCGGACGAGACGAACACCAAAAGAAAGGACATGAAGATGACTACCAGAATTTTGATCAGACCATTATCCCTCTTGACAGTCATGGCGGTGCTGGCCGGTGCCCCATGGGCCGTTGCTCAGAAGAGTATTGAGCCCCCGCCGAACGCTCCAACCACGCGAGGTGAAACCATCACAGTAGCGCCCAAAGGAGCAACGCCATCCCGAAAGAAGGTTTTATGAAAACTATAGCCCAAAGAGTTGTGCTTATTGTGTTATTATTTTGCGCAGTTGTTTCTACAGCAGTTGCGCAAGACCCGGCAGAGCGGGCTTACTTTGTTGGCGCGCTCAATCCGAAGCACAAGGACAAACCTAAAGTGACAGGCTGGGCCAAACAGCGAGTTAATGAAAAAATCAATCGTGGAATGTTAGCCATCCCGAACAATGATGGTCAAGTCTATCTGGGCTGGCGGCTGCTGGCGACCGATGCCGATGGAACAGCTTTCAACATCTACCGTTCAGTCGAAGACACAGAAGCAGTGAAACTGAACAAGAAACCCGTAGTCGCCACCACAGACTTTATCGACGAGCAGCCAGCCCCTAAGGGGAGCACCTACTGGGTCAGACCGGTGCTGGAGGGCAAGGAGCTTGAGCCTTCGGAGAAGGCATTACTGAAGGCTAACGCCGAGGACAAAACATATTGCTTATCTATCAAGTTACAAGGAACTTACGGGATTGCGAAACTTGCCATCGCTGACCTCAACGGTGACGGCACTTATGATTTTGTCACAAAATGGCCTGATTTTAGTATCGACCCTGCCGGCAGACCTAATACGACCGGCCTGACCTACAAACTGGAAGCCTATCTTAGCGACGGCACATTCCTTTGGCGCAAGGACCTCGGGACGGGCATCGAGCCGGGCATCTGGTATTCGCCTTACGTGGTTTACGATTTCGATGGGGACAGCAAGGCCGAGGTAGCCGTCAAGACCGGCCCTGAGGATGCACGCGAACCCGATGGCCGAGTTCGTAAGGGACCAGAGTGGTGCTCAATCCTGGACGGCGAAACCGGCGAGGAGCTGGTGCGCGTCGATTGGCCGCCACGAGACCCGCGACTGGGCGATTATAATCGCACAAACCGCAACCAGATGGGCGTAGCTTACCTGGATGGCAAGACGCCGTGTTTGCTTGTGGCTCGCGGCACTTACAAGTTGATGATGGTTGATGCCTATCAGTATCACAACCGGAGGCTGGAGCAGCTGTGGCACTGGGAAGGCGATGACGAGACCCCGGTCATTCGCAGCCAGGGGGCACACTTTATGCACTCGGCAGATGTTGACGAGGACGGCCGCGACGAGGTCATCCTGGGCTGCTGTGTGCTGGATGACAACGGCACGTGCCTGTGGTCGGCTGGCCTGGGACATCCCGACAAATGCTACGTGACCGACGTGGACCCAACGCACCCTGGCCTGGAGATATTCTATGCTATCGAGCCCTGGCACGACGACGGGATGGGTGTTTGCCTGGTCGATGCCAAAACCGGAAAGACCATCTGGAGCATCGGTCAGCGCACCTATCACGTAGGTAACGCTATGGTTGCCGATATCGACCCGTCAGCTCCCGGTCTGGAATGCTGGGCAACAGAAGACAGCAAAGGCGGCTCGACCGACCGCTATATGTTCTGTGCCGCCGGCAAACGTCTTGGCACAAAGGAAGATGTGCCCGGGGACAGGACTTGGCTGTTCTGGGACGGAGACCTGCTACGAGAAAGGATAAGTGGTGGCGGTCGCTTTTCTTCCAGCGGGATATCCGTCGCTAAATACAAAGGCCCTATCCTGGCCTCCGGCATCGAGGGGAAGGTTGCGATAACGGCCGACATCCTCGGTGATTGGCGCGAGGAAATAATCACCATTCTGCCGGGTGAGCTGCGCATTTACACAACAACTATTCCGGCCCGCGACCGGCGTATCTGCCTGATGCAGGATTCGGTTTATCGCCTGGATGTGGCGCACGCGTCTACGGGTTATCCGCAATCGCCGGTAACCGGCTATTACCTCGGCGTTAGTCCCGTTCCGGCACGCTCTGCCATTACAAGTCCCGATTTCGTTTGCTACTCTGCGAAGCACGAGTATCAAGATAAATAACCGGAGGTAAATAAAAATATGAAAAACATTATTAAAGTGGCAATTATTGTTCTTGCAGTTGTTGTGCTTCTGAGCAGCTGCAGGAAGGTGGAGGATACAAAGGAGGGCGAAAAGATTACAATCTGCTTTGGTTTCCAGGACCTGGAGACAGAGTTCTGGGTTGCGGCGCACAAGGCAATCACCGAGACGCTGCGGGCCAAGGGCATCAAGGTGATTGAGCGCAATGCCAACCAGGACGCAAACAAGCAGCTTGAGCAGGTGCGGGATGCTATTGCTCAGGGAGTCAACGGAATCATTATAATACCGCAGGATGGCGAAAGTGCCGTAACTATCGTGGGAGAGGCGAACAAGGCCGGGATTCCGATTGCGGTATTCAATCGGCCTCCCGCCAATCGCAGCAACCCTGCATTAGTGGTGGTGGCGAACAATGAAAAAATCAGCGAACAGGCGGTCGCATATATGGCCCAGGAGGCCAAAAAACTCAGCAGGAAGGTAACGCCGCTCATTATGGTCGGCGACCTCGGCGACCGCAATGCTGTTGCACGCCGAGATGGATTCTATAAAGTCATTAAGAGAAATGCTGAACTTTTCAATGAGTCGATTGAGGTTCCGACCAAATGGGATGCAAGAGTGGCGTTGGCAAATCTTGAGGCGGCACTGCAGGCCAATCCAAATGTTGACCTCATTTTCACTTCATCCGATTTTATGTATCCTCAAATTAGAGCGGTGCTGGAGCCTGCGGGTAAGTGGAAAAAAAGAGGAGAGCAGGGACACGTAATTTTAGGGGGGATTGACGGCGACTCGACGGCTGCACGATTGATGAAAGATGGTTACGTAGATGCAACGGGCGTGCAGGATTTGTTCTACGAGGCACAGGTCATAATGGATAGTCTTTTGGCGGCGATTGCCGGCGGTGAAAAGACACCCGAGAAGTGGATTGAGGATGCCGGTTTTGCACTAACGCAAGATAACATGGCAGAGCGTGCGACGGATATGTGGGGTTTCAAGCTGCTGTCTGAAAAATAACTGCAGGATGGTGAGGAAGTTTTTGAGCAAGGGACAAAATTTGAAATCTAAAGTTTCAAATTTGAAATTCGGGAGGGTTCTGGTTCGGCATATACTGCTGTCTGAAAACTTTGTGCTTTATCTAAGCATATTATATTTTCTGGTGCTGCTTTTCATTCCCAAAATCGCGTGGATGCAGAATCTAAAAAATATCCGCTCAAATATGTGGCCATTATTTGCGCTTGTGATAGGACAGATGTTCGTTTTGATACTTGGAGGGATAGACCTTTCACAAGGTTCGATTGTAGCAATCACAAGCGTAATCGGCGGGATTTTTATGACGTCCAAATTAGACCCGGCTGTGTTTGAGAAATCGCCGCTGTGGGGACTGGTTCTATCAGAGAATGGCGGGCTGTTAGCTGGAAACCCGTGGGCGGTTGGTGCAGCAGTTGCAGCAATGCTTTTTGTCGGCTCACTTATAGGACTTCTAAACGGGACAGCCATTGCGAAATTCAAGATGCCGCCATTTATGGTGACACTGGTTTCGATGATTTTTTTTGATGGTCTGGCGATATACCTTACAGGCTCGGAGAACATCGGCAATTTGCCGGCAGCTTTTATTGCAATCGGTAAAGGTCAAATCGGATTTGTGTCATATTCTTTTCTTGTAGCTTTAGGTTTGGGTGTTGTAGCGCATATTATTTTGAGCCGGACGCTGCTGGGCCGGTGGTTTTTCGCAGCAGGCAAAAACATCAGCACTTCGGTTACTTCGGGCGTGCCGGCTGGACGTGTTACCATTTTAGCTTACGTCTTTAGTGGATTTTGTGCTGCGGTGGGGTCTGTATTGTATTCTGCGAGATTGGAATATGGGCGGCCTACGGTTGGAGCGGATTTACTACTCGATATTATAGGGGCGGCCGTAATCGGCGGGATAAGTTTATTCGGAGGTAAAGGCAAGGTCCTATGGGCGCTATTTGGTGTGCTTTTTTTTGCGTTACTTTCCAATTTGCTGAACGTGCTTAACCGTTCTTTTTTTACAGTTCAAATAATTAAAGGGAGCATCATACTTGCGGCGGCTTTGATTGACGTTACCAGGACCAGAATTTTGGCAAGGGCAGATACCTTTTGAAAAGATAGATTCAATGGGTGAAAACATTCTGGAATTTGAAGGCATAAATAAGAGTTTTTTTGGTGTGCCCGTTCTGCGCAACGTTAGTTTCGCAGAACAGCGAAATCACATCTTAGGTCTAATTGGCCAAAACGGCGCGGGCAAGACAACTTTGATGAATATTTTGGGCGGCGTTATTAAAGCCGAAAGTGGGCAGATGAAACTGAATGGAAAAGCATACACGCCTCGAAATCCGTCTGATGCGACTTTAGCAGGTATCGGGTTTATTCATCAGGAGCTGAACCTTTTTACCAACTTGAGTATCGCTGACAACATATTTATCGATTGTTTTCCCCGCGTTGCCGGAATGCCGTTTATAGAAAGAAGAGCGGTCAAAAACCAGGCAAAGAGATTATTAGAATCTGTTGACCTTGAGATTTCGCCGGATACTTTGGTTGAAAAATTGTCTCTCGGAGAGCGGCAACTGGTCGAGATAGCAAAGGCGCTTGGAAGCGGTGCCCAAATTATCATCTTTGATGAGCCGACTACTTCATTAACTGCCAGAGAGACAGAAAGATTATTTAGCTTAATCAAGAATCTACGCGCAGGCGGCAAATCAATCATTTATATCTCGCACAATCTTGGCAATGTCCTTTCTCTGGCCGATGACATCGTAGTCATCAGAGACGGCGAAGTTGTAGATACCGGGGCGAAGAAAGATTTTACCATCGACAGAATGATTTCAAAAATGGTCGGACGGGACATCAGCCGGATTTATCCTGCACGCAAAACAAAGCCATCGACGGAAGCTGCGCTTGAGGTTCGGAATCTATCGCAATCAGGAATTGTAAAGGACATCAATTTTGTTTTGCATAAAGGCGAAGTGATCGGGTTATTCGGGCTGATGGGGTCAGGTCGCACGGAACTGGCGCGGATTATATTCGGGCTGGATGGTTTTCAAGAAGGAGAAATTATCGTTCACGGCAATTTATACAGGGATATTTCGCCGCGCAATAGTATTAAACGAGGGATGGCGTTTGTGAGTGAAAACCGTCATGAGGAGGGGCTGCTGATGGAAGGGTCGGTTCTCGACAATATCGCTCTTGTATCGCTGCCTGCGTATAGTCGCGGGTATTTGGTGTGTATGGTTGACCGGGGACGGATATACAATGCGGTAAAACAGGTGGTAGATTTGCTGCGGATTAAGAGCGGCCCTATTGAGCGCCAGCTTGCCAAGAATCTGAGCGGCGGAAATCAGCAAAAGACGGTTGTGGGCAAGTGGCTTATGGCTAGGCCTCCTGTATTTATTATGGATGAGCCGACCCGCGGGATTGATGTCGGTGCAAAATACGAGATGTATAACATTATCAATAATTTGACAACTGAGGGGACGGGTGTATTGTTTATCTCTTCGGAGCTTGAAGAATTGATTGGAAATTGTGACCGCATTCTCGTTATGAGCAACGGCCAGATTCAGGCGTGTTTCGAGAGGTTTGAATTTGACCAGGAGAATATTCTCCGGGCTGCCTTCAGGGAACATAGAAGGGAAAGCACCGGGACAGAAGCCAGAGATGAGTAGAACGGCAGAAAAATTAGTAACACTGATACTTAAGAATACGCCGGTCATTCTGTTTGCGGCGATTTTTGTTATTTTTGGATTGTTATCGCCACGGTTTTTTCAATATCAAAACTTTGAGAACATCCTCAAGCAGGCCTCCTACATCGGGATAGTAGCTGTTGGAATGACGTTCGTGCTTTTGACGGCGGGAATCGATTTATCGGTTGGTTCAAATATGTATCTGTCTAGTGTGGTGGCGGGTTTATTGATTCAAAACTATAAGGCGCCTGTGTGGCTGGCGTTAATTTGCTGTTTGATTGTAGGGATGCTGTTCGGGGCATTCAACGGTTTTGCTGTTACAAGGCTGAGGATGATTCCATTTGTTGTAACACTCGGGACATTGGTAGCCGGGCGTGGTTTGGCCTTGCTGCTTACCAGGTCTCGTGCGGTGCCCTTCCCCGACTCCTGTATAAGGATTGGGTCGATAAAGGTATTTGGCATTGTGCCGGTCCCGATTGTGATTTTTGCATTTGTTGTTCTCTGCGCTCATATTATTTTACAGCGGACGACATCGGGACGGCAGATATACGCTGTGGGTAAGAATATAGAGGCGGCGAGGAAGGCTGGAATCCACACCGACCGGGTGCGTGCAACGGCGTATATAATTTGTGGGCTGCTGGCTGCGTTGGGCGGGTTTGTTTCGGTGGCACAGCTGGGCATCATAAACGCGGGCTTTGGCAAAGGCGATGAGTTCGACGCGATTGCTGCTGCGGTGCTTGGCGGGACGAGTTTATTTGGCGGAGTCGGAGGCGTCTTTCCGGGGACGGTTCTAGGAACAGTCCTGATACAAATGGTAAGCTCCGGACTTGTCTTTACACAGGTTGACCTTTATCTGCATCCACTTATATCGGCGGCAATCATATTTTTAGCGGTTTTTCTGGATAGTGTCCGCAAGGAACAACTGGCAAAGTTGTCGAGGCGAAACATCCGAACCGAGGCGATTAACTAAAGAACAGTAGTTTATGTTTGAATAGATGAGGGATAAATGGCAAAATTCTCAAAAGAAGAAATAATCAAGAAAGCACAACAGACGATTGAACGAGAAGCTGAAGCGGTCAGGCTCGCAGCAGAGCAGTTGAACGAAAGCGTTGCGAAAATCGCCGAGCTTATGCTGAACTGCAAAGGACATATTCTGGTAACGGGCGCCGGGACATCACGTGCGATTGCGCTGCGTTTTGCGCATCTTCTTGCCTGCTGCGGAGCGCCGGGTCTTTTTATTAACGCTGCTGACTGCTTGCACGGCGGCGCAGGTGCGGTAACGGCTAAAGACATAGTATTTGTTATCTCGAAAGGCGGTTACAGCAAAGAGATAAATAAATTTGTCCAGATAGCAAAGAATAAGCGAGCAAAGATTATTGGGCTGACCGAAGATGACATGTCGCCTCTGGCGAAGATGTGCACAGCAATTTACAAGATAAAAACTTCGCCGGATGTTGACCCCGTTAGAGGCCGTGCAGGCAAAAAATCATCTATTAGGAATGTAGAAAAAGTCTCTAACGGGGTTGACCCCTACGGTATGATTGCCACGGGCAGCTCGCTGGTTAATGCTGCTGCGTGCGATGCGATTTGTGTAGTTTTGCTCGAATTAAAAGGCTACACAAAAAAGGAATTCGGCAAGACCCATCCTGAAGGGGCGGTGGGTAAGAAACTTGCGCGGAAGCGCAAATAAACCGAAAGAAGGTATCAATGAAATCGGCGTTTTTAGTTGGTCCTGAGAAATTTGAGTTTCGGGAAATCCTCGAGCCGACTGTTCCAGATGATGGTATAGTTTTACAGGTTAAGGCATGCGGCATCTGCGGGTCTGATTTGCGGCGATGGAAAGAAGGGCCTCCGGCAGGAGTTGGTGGTGTTGTCCCCGGCCACGAAGCGGCAGGTGTTGTTACCGCGGTGGGTAAAAAAGTCAGCGATTTTTTCGTTGGCGAAAGACTGGCGATTGCACCCGACATTCACTGCGGCAAGTGCTACTACTGCAAGCGAGGAATGTTCAACGTATGCGATGAGCTTCATTTTCTTGGGGTTACGCCCGGCTATCCCGGCGCCTTTGCCCAGAAAATGGTTCTTACCGGCGAAGTCCTGGCAAACGGAATCGTTCATCGAATGCCGGAGGGACTATCATTTTTGGATGCTGCTGTTGCCGAGCCAAGCTGCTCGGTGCTGGCCTTGCACCAAAAAATAGGCACCGGGCTGGGAGATACCGTTGTGGTGATGGGGGCAGGGCCAATCGGCTGTTTGCACGTTGTTATCGCAAAAGCCCGCGGAGCGCAGGTAATTGTTTCTGAGCCGAGCGAGCAGAGGCGAAAATTGGCTTGCCGGTTTGGGCCCGTTGCGATTATTGACCCGGTCAAAGAAGATTTGGCTGCATGTGTGCGTAAGCTCACAAACAATGTTGGGGCAGACACTGTTATCTGTGCAAACCCGGTGACCCAGACACAAACAGAGGCCGTTGAAATCGTGCGAAAGAAAGGCAAAGTGATATTGTTCGGGGGGCTGCCGAAAACTAATCCGATGGTCACGCTGAATAGCAACATCATTCACTACGGTGAAATCGAAGTGATGGGGGCTTTTTCTTATCATCCGACAATACACAAACTTGCTCTGGATTTACTCAGTCGAAAGGTGATACCTGCGGAACTTTTGATTACGCATACGTTTTCTCTGGAGGACACCGACAAGGCATACCAAACTGCGGCGAGCGGAGAGGCACTGAAGGTAGTTGTAACAACATAGCTTATATGAATTAAAGGAGGCAAAAATGGCACGAGCGACCATAGCGGTTATCGTCGGCAACCGCAACTTTTTCCCTGACCAGCTTGTTACCGAAGGGCGAAAAGACATTTTAGCTGTTTTCAAAGAAATGAATATAGAACCTGTCATTTTGTCCAGGAACGAGACAAAACTTGGCGGCGTTGAGAGCTGGGAGGATGCCAGGAAGTGCGCGGCACTATTTAAGGAAAAGCAGGATAGAATAGATGGAATCCTTGTGGTGCTGCCGAACTTCGGGGATGAGAAGGCAGTTGCTGATACTATTAAATTATCAGGAATTCGTGTTCCAATTCTGGTGCAGGGGTATCCGGATAAACACAATGAATTTGGCGTGGAGCGGCGCAGGGATGCCTTTTGCGGCAAGATATCGGTTTGCAACAATCTTCGCCAGTTTGGCTATCCTTTTTCGCTGACGAGCGTGCACACAATTCACCCGATGGATGAGCGTTTCAAGGCCGATTTGGAGAAGTTTATTGGCGTCTGCCGGGTTGTAAAGGGCCTGAAAAACGCCCGGCTGGGTGCTGTGGGCGCCAGGCCAGGAGCCTTTAATACAGTGCGATTCAGTGAGAAGCTGCTGCAAAAATCCGGTATAAGCGTCAGCACCATAGACCTCTCGGAAATTTTTGGCAGAGCAAATAAGCTGGCCGACAACGACCGCAAGGTCAAAAAACGCCTCGAAGCAATCAAATCTTACATCGAAACCCAAAAGACGCCGGCTTCGGCTTTATTAAAAATGGCGAAACTGGGAGTAGTGCTGGATGAATGGATGGCTGAAAATGACCTCAATGCTACTGCTATCCAGTGCTGGACATCTATCCAGCAAAATTTCGGCATCAATGCCTGCACAGTGATGAGTATGATGAGCGAGAAGTTAATGCCAAGCGCCTGCGAGGTGGATGTCATGGGCGCTGTATCTATGTATGCGCTCGAGCTTGCTTCAGGCAAACCCAGCGCCCTTGTGGACTGGAACAATAACTACGCAGATGAGCCGAACAAGTGTGTGCTGTTTCACTGCGGCAACTGGGCCAGGAGCTTCTTTAAGGAATGCAAGATGACTTCAGCAGAGATATTAGGCACCATACTTGGAGAGGAAAACACTTATGGCGCCGTGGCAGGACGAGTTGTTGCGGGGCCGGTGAGTTTTGCGCGGATTACAACCGATGATGTTCAGAGCAAAATCCGGACTTATGTAGGCGATGCTGCGCTGACGGCCGACCGGCTGGATACGTTCGGCAGCCAGGCGGTTGTGGAGGTGGCGAACCTGCAGAAGCTGCTGCAATATATATGCAAAAATGGTTTCGAGCATCACGTTGCGATTAACCTCTCACACTCGGCGGCGATATTAGCTGAGGCGTTCGAGAATTACCTTAGCTGGGAGGTGTATTACCATAACGCTGGGGCGGTGAGTGGTGTAAGTAAAGTGGTAACTTGAAGAATTAACGAATTACCTAATTAACCAATAACCACAACTATATGTCAACTATCGGGCTGGACATAGGGACTACCGGCTGCAAAGCGGTAGTATTTAGTGATGATGGTCGCATTGTAGGGCAGGCAAGGCGCGAGTATTCTATTATTTCGCCAAAGCCGGGCTGGGCCGAGCAGGATGCAGAATTAGTTTGGAAGCTGGCGACCGATGCGCTGGGAGAGGCTGTTAAAGGCAGCCGAAAAGACCCGCCCGTGGCTCTTGCGCTTTCGGTGCAAGGCGAGGCGGTTATCCCTGTCGATAAAAATGGCAGGGCGCTGCGGCAGGCGATTCTCGGTATGGACACCCGCACCACTGATGAGAACCGCTGGCTGACAAAGAACATCGGGGCAGAGGAGCTTTTCAATCGAACGGGGATGCCGGTGCACACAATCAATACTCTGCCGAAGCTGCTCTGGCTGAAGCGCCACGAGCCGAATGTCTGGAAGAAAACGCATCAATTCTTGCTATATGAGGATTTCTTTCTTCGCCGATTAAGCGGGCAGGCGACAATAAGTCACTGTCTTGCCTCGCGGACACAGATGTTCGACCTTGCAGCCGGCAGTTGGTCTGATGATATTCTTTCAAGATGCGGCATCGAGCAAAACCGATTGGCGGCTCTGGGGCCGGAGGGCGGAGGTGTTGTAGGAGTGATGTCACGGAAGGCGGCGGAAAAAATGGGATTAAAGAAAGAGATGTTACTTGCCGGCGGCGGCCACGACCAGGCGTGTGCGGCTCTGGGCAGCGGTGTTGTGCAGAGCGGCCTTGCGATGGTATCTACGGGAACTGCCGAGGTGGTAGAGGTGGCGATGGACTCACCGGTTTTGAACCAGGCCCTTCGCAAAGGCAATATCTCTGTTTATCGTCACGTTGTGCCGCTAGTTTATCTGGCTATGACCCTTAATCACAGCGGCGGATTGCTATTGCGGTGGTTCAGAGACACCTTGTGCAAGCGGGAATGCGAGCAGGCACACAAAAACGGTCTGGACCCATACGATTTAATTTTAGCTGACGCGCCACAGGGGCCGACTAACGTTATGGTTTTGCCTCACTTTGCCGGCAGCGGCACACCTTTGTTTGATACGACCTCCAGAGGGGCAATTGTTGGTTTGAGCTTTTCAACAACACGTTCGGCGATTGCAAAAGCCATTTTAGAAGGGCTGACGTATGAATTGCGCATCAATCTTGAGTTTTTGAAAAAGTCCGGCATTAAAATCAAAGAGCTGCACGCAGTTGGCGGAGGGGCAAAAAGCCCATTATGGCTGCAACTAAAGGCAGATATTTGTCGGGTGCCTCTGCGAGTGCCCCAAGTTACGGATGCAGCGTGTCTGGGCGCGGCGATTCTGGCGGGCGTTGCGGCAGGAGTATATCCAGATTTTGCAACAGCGGTAAAAAAGACTGTGCGATTGAAAAAGCGAGTTAAACCTGATAAAAGAGACGCAGCAGCTTACGAAAAACGGTATCAATTGTATAAGCAGTTATATCCGGCACTTATAAATCTCAGCCGGCAGCTTTAGAAACAGAGTCAAGAAAAACAAAAAGGAAAGGATTTTCAAATGAAATTGAGATTGAAAGCAGTTTTGATTGCCGTTGCGGTCGGGCTTTTGCTCGCTTCAATTGCGTTAGGCGAAAGCAGGCGAGAGATTAGTTTCCCAGACATCCTCGATTACAAAACCTTAAAATGCGATTTTCACATGCACACGGTATTTTCCGATGGCCTCGTATGGCCGACCGTGCGGGTTGACGAGGCCTGGAGAGACGGGCTTGATGCTATTGCAATAACGGACCATATCGAATATCACCCTCACAAGGCAGATATTCCCACCAATCACAATCGGCCCTATGAGCTTGTTGCGACAAAGGCAAAGGAAAAGAACATATTGCTTATAAAAGGCGCAGAGATTACCCGTGAAACGCCGCCGGGACATTTCAATGCGATATTCGTAACGGATATACCGGCTCTGGATGTCGAGGATTTCAACGATGCCGTCAAAATTGCATACGAGCAAGGCGGGTTTGTCTTCTGGAATCATCCGGGCTGGCAGCCGGAGGCCAAAGGATGGCTCGATATTCACACAAAACTGTATGAGAATAAATGGCTTCGCGGAATCGAGGTGGTAAATGGCGGCACATACTATTCCGATGCACATAAGTGGGCCAACGAAAAAAACCTGACGATTATGGGAGATAGCGATGTTCACGCTCCCTTAACCGGTTACAAAGACTCTGAAGATGAGGAGCTGACACACAGGCCGGTAACTTTGGTTTTTGCAAAAGAAAGAACGGAACAGTCATTGAAGGAGGCGCTCTTTGCAGGTCGAACAGCGGTCTGGAATAAGAAAGAGCTAATCGGCACCAGTAAGTATCTTGAGGCGATTTTCAACGCTTCGGTTAAAGTCGGCAAGCCCTACCACAGAACAAAAGACACTGCGTGGTTCGAGATTAAAAATATATCAGACATTGATATTGATATGGAAAGGGCTGAGAAAGCCGGGCCTTTGAAGATACTTTTGCCGGCAAAGGCCGTCATTAACTTGAAGCTTAAAGTCGATGATAAAAAAGAAGAAGTTAAGCTTGCCTATACAGTCAAAAATTTCCTGATTGCCCCCGAAAAAGGCTTGCCGGCCAACCTGGTCTTGCCCCTTGATTAGAAACTATCTTTTGCACGCTATACAGAGATTGGAATAGTCCGCCTTCGGTGGGTTACTTTCCTGACGATAGTCACGATTTGGGCTTGGGCTTTTCGGGCGGCTTGGTCGCCGGGGGTTTGGGTGCAAGGCGCGGGAGAACTGCGACCTTAAGGTCTTTTGCCGGAACGAGATGATGGTAGATAAAGGCCTGCATCATATCGTCCGCCGGTATGGCCGGCCGCACGACTTCCCGCCCGCCGATTACTGCTCTGCCTTCCAGGCGCAGACTAATAGACTCCTTTGTTGGCGTCGGCGGAACTTTGAGCGTCAGCTTTACCTGGTCCTGTTTAGCGGGCACCCGGCCGCCGCTCAGATTAAATCCGCTCGGCGCATCCCTCAACACAACCGTAATATCATCTGAAAACCCATCCTTCCGCAGGGCATAGACGGTAATAGGAACGGTGGAGCGGACACGTGCATTGATGCTGGATGGCACGACCCGTAACTCAAAATCAGGCTGCGGGGGACTTATGCGTAAGCGGTAGCTGTATGCCGCTCCGCCCTTTTGTTGTGCATCGCCTAAATGAATATAATAGGTCCCATTGGCCGGCAGGATAGTGCTGATATAGGAATCTGCATGGTGCGTGGTCAGCCCCGCCCCCTTGTCTTCATAATCGTCGTTGACCGCCAGCTTCTTGTCGTTTGCATCGGTCAGCTTAAGAATGGAATCAAGAGGAGAGTTGAGCCGGCGTGCATAGACTTCAGCAACGACTTTGTCTCCGGCGCGACCCTCGAAGCTGAACACGTCCCAGTCTCCGCTCTTTTCAATGCGACCGTTCACAATGATTGGAATTGTTACCTTCTGGGCAGTGGGCTGCCGGTCATTCGGTTCTTGTTCGAGGCATTCCGGCAGCGTGTCCACTGCAAAGGGAACACTGTTGGAAACCAGCTCCTCCTTATACACCGAAACCGCAATTACTCCCGGCGCCTTATCATTGGCGTCCATCGTCAGTTCGTCCGCCGGCAGATTCCAGCCCTTCATCCGGATAGTTGTCTTTTCGCCGGCCGGGCCGCCCAGGGGAAATATGCTCGCTACAAACGGAAGCTCGCCCACCGTGATGCGATAGACGAAATCCTCGCGCCCGCGGTAAATGGCGTCTTTTATCTCAAGTACATAGACACCATCCTGAGAAATTTTGTAAAAGAGAACCGGGTCGGGATGAAAGGTGTAGTCATCGACGTATGCAAGCTCATTTCCATCTGTATCATAAAGCGCAAGAGTTGCCTGAAACCAGCCGGGAACGGCATCGGCAAGGTAAGGATTCAATTCCCTCGCGCCTGCCGAAACGACCAGCCGATAGCCCTTGCTTAACTTGAGCCGAAAACAGTCCACATCGCCGGGCATAATCTGGCCGTTTACAACCAACGGCAGCGCCGATAGAACATCTGAATCTGACGCCTTATTATTCGGCTCCTTCTCGCTATATTCGGGTAGTTTTCCCACATAAAAAGTAAGCGGATTAGATAAGCCCAGTGCCGTCTTCAATCTCAACTCCCGCTCACCGGGTTCAGCATCCGCAGCCACCACGACACGAATAGTAACGTCTTCGGCAAGCTGTGGATTGTCGCGATTTCGGTTTTTGGGATTGGCAAGCTGCTTCTTGATTTCATCCATCTCTTTCTGCATAGCCTCCTTGTCTATCTTGGGCTGCGGATTTACAGCGGCATTCGCATCTGCGATAGCAGCGCTGTTCGGCTCATCGGGCTTTTCGGAGCTTATCATCTCTTGCAGCTCCTTGAGTCTGTCTCTCAGCAGGGCAATCTGCTTTCCATTGAGCGGTTTAACGTGTTCGAGAACGGTCCCTTTAATCCCTCCGCCGGAAATTACAACATCGGTCGCGCCGTCCAAGTACTGACCGCTGATAGCCACCTGAAAGGTAGTGCCCTGTTGTCCGCCTGCAGGATAGACGTAACCAATATCCGGGTTCCGCTGCGCTCGTGCTGCGGGTGCAATCACCAAGACAGCCGCCAACCAAAAAGTCGTCTGCCATTGATATATTCTCATCGCATTCTCCGTTCTCCGTGTGGCACGGCCATCCCTTCGACTATTCTCAGGGCAAGTCGTTCGACTGCGCTCACGACAGGTCTAACGTGTCTTCACCCCGTTTAGAAATAAAATTTCTAACGGGGTTCACGGGCTGGAAGCCCGTGCCACTCATTGGGAGCTTACATAATCTCTTTCAAACGTCCGCCCATATTCACGCCTTCCTCGGCGGAGGGCGTTACGCGGACTACCCGGCCCTGCGGATGCGGCAGCTTACCATCGGGGTCGATGCCGAGCAGTTCGTACATACTGGCGATGAAGTCAACCGGATACACCGGCCGCTCCTTCACCTCTTCTCCTTTTGCATCGGATGCGCCAACGACTCGGCCTCCTTTGAACGCGCCGCCGGCGACCACCACACAGAAGACCTTTCCATAATGGTTGCGTCCGCCATTCCAGGGGGCTTCCGTCTGGACCTTTGGGGTTCTGCCGAATTCGCCGCCCCACCACACTATTGTGCTGTCCAGCAGTCCCCGCTCCGACAAATCCTGCAGCAGTGTCGCCATACCTTTGTCCATTTCCGGCAGCTTCCTTCGCATCGCCTGGAAATGCTCTTTATGCGTGTCCCAACCCTTGTAATTAATGGTAACGTAGGGGACGCCGCGTCCGACTAATCGCCGCGCCGCTAAGCAGGATTGGCCGAAAGTGTTGATGCCGTATTGCTCTCTAAGCTCCTTTTTCTCCTCCGAAAGATTGAACACCTTGCCTGCATCGCCCAGAATCAGGTCATACGCCTGTTTTTCACTTTGTTCCAACGCTGCCAACTGCAGATTGTCTTTCATAGTTTGCCCCAGGGTGTTGAGCTTGTGGAGAAACTCGCGTCGGTCTTTCTGCCGCTGCTCTGGTATTCCCTGGGCGACGACGCCCTCCACGACAAACAGCGTTTTCGCCGGGTCGCCGCCAGTGGCGAACGGTTTGTAGCGCGAGCCGAGAAATCCCGCCTCGGAAAACCGGCCCTGCGGCTCGGCCAGAACAATATAGGGAGGAATCAATCCGCTGTATCCGGCGTCGTAACCCCTGAACAACGAAACCACGGCGCCGACGCACGGATAAACCTGCCCATCGCCGGGCTTTCTACCGGTCTGCACGATGTAGGACGCTGTCTCGTGGGAGTTTATGCCGTGAGTCATACTTCGGATGATTGAATACTTATCCGCCTGCTTGGCCAAAAGAGGAAGCAATTCTCCGATGATTATCCCATCGACATTGGTGGGGATAGGCTTATTCAGCGGACCGCAATAGCCATTGCCCGCATCGGGCTTGGGGTCGAAAGTGTCGAGTTGCGAAGGACCGCCCCACATCTATATCTGGATGACTGCCTTTGCTTTAGCCGGTGGCACCTCCGCCAATACAGGAGAATCCAAACGGTTGGCCAGCAGCAGCCCGGCTGCGCCGAATAGGCCGCGCCGCATCAACTCACGTCGAGAGATTGTAGTTCGGCCTAACCTGACGAATTCATTCATTGTAGGCATAATATTCCTTTCTATCCACTCACTACTCACCACTCACCAATTTGGTTAATTATCTTTGTAGCCCTATTTGTCCCGAAAAAGCATCTGTGAGAACAGGCACAGGTCTTTTTTCCAGACCGGCCATTCATGCCCACCTGAATCCACTTGCCACACGTGAGGGATTTTCATCGCCTCAAGGGCATCGTGGAACGATTTGCTGACATTCATCAGCCCATCCCTGTCACCGCAGGAAAGCCACAGCAGTCGCAGCTTCTTGGCGGCATCGGCCGGGTCGGTAATGAGGGACTCAGCCTGTTGGGTGTTGGGCGCGCTGGAGAAGCCGCCAATCCACGCAAACGTCTCCAAATACTTGATGCCGAAGTTCAGCGACTGACCGCCGCCCATCGACAGACCCGCCAGCGCCCGATGCTCGCGGTCGGCCTGCACAGAGTAGTGCGACTCAACATAAGGGATAATATCCTTGATGAGGTCGTCGCCGAACGCGGCGTAGGCATCGAACGGTTTGCCCTCGAACGGGTTGGCCGGGGGCGGGTCGGCACTGGCCCGGCCGTTGGGCATCACCACTATCATAGCAACCAGCTTTTTATCGGCGTATAGGTTATCGAGGATGATGTCGGCTGAGCCTTTTACCTTCCAGCCCGTCTCGTTATCGCCGATACCGTGGAGCAGGTAGAGAACAGGATAATTTACGTCTTTCGAATAGCCTGGCGGCGTATAAATCACCATTTTCCGTTTCACGCCGACTGTCTTTGAGTCATACTCGACGGCCTCGATTTTGCCGCGCTCGACGCCGTCTCGGCGTGTGTCAAACCCCGGCGACACCTGCAGAACTGTTGTGAATAGCTGCGGCACGAGTGCGTTCAGGTAACGACGCCAGTTAATCCAGGTGTGGCCGCCGCCGCTGATGTGCAGTTGGTTTTTGATTCCGTGACTGTCCAGAACTTCCGAGAGGGCCTTCGACCCCTTGAGGGTGAAGTCCTTGTCCCCGACGCTGATAGAGAACAGCTTAATCCACTTATTGAGCTGGTCGGCCTTACTCAGGAACTGCTCATTCTGCTTCTCCCAGTCCGTGGCGTTCTGCCAGATGCCGGCGCTCCACACCGCGACGTATGCAAACTGTTCGGGATTGGTTATTACAGCCTGGAGCGTCTGACCTCCTCCCATAGACAATCCCGCGATGGCCCGGTGTTCTCTGTTTGCCACTACGCGGAAGTTCCTCTCTACGTAAGGGATAATCTCTTTCATCAGCTCGTTTGTGAACCGTTCCTGGAGGGCGGCCATCACTTCGGGCGAAGGCGGCGTGCCGGGTGTGAACGCCGGAATGTTCGCCGGGCGAGGGAGGCTGCCGTTGGGCATAACAACTATCATTCGTTTTGCCTTGCCCGCCGCGATAAGGTTGTCCAGAATGAAACCCGCCCGCCCGATTGTGCTCCACCCCGAGTCCTCGTCGCCGCCACCGTGGAGCAAATAAAGAACCGGGTACTTATCGCCGCCGTCATCGTATCCGGGCGGTGTGTAGATGTGCATGCGCCACTGTGCGTCGAGTGTGCCCGAGTGATACCAGACCTGGCGAATCTGGCCATGCGGGACAGGCTTGTTGTCCTGGAATGCGGCTTCCTCACCGGCGAGAAAGAACATATTGTCCAGGCTCCTGACGCCCTGCTTGATGACGGCATTTTGCGGGTCGAGAGTCTTTACGCTGTCAACGGTGAACGAGTAGCTGTAAAAGTCAGGCGTGAGCGGCCCGACAGTTACCGACCAGACGCCCTGGTCGTCCTTGGACAGCTTCTCGGACGCAATTCCCTCCATCCAGTCGCCTCGGAGTGTGACTTCGGATGCCTTGGGGGCCTGGATGCGGAACGTTACGCGGTGGTCGGGCAGGACCTCCGGTGAGACGATTACCGGCCCGCGCTCTGGGGCCTGCGCCATTGCCTTCGGCGCCGCCATCCAGGTTAAGCACCAAAAGAAAACCATCATTACCAACTTAAATGTCAATGAGCACTTCATAAGCATTCTCCTTCTCTTGCCATCAATGCCGGTAAAGAAACTCAGCACTATTTATCAATGCCCAGGCAAGGTCAAAGGCGACCTCCCGCCTGTTTTCACGGCGGGACTTTGAATACGCCTCTATGATTTTCAACTCTTCGTCTGTCGGGAAACGCGAAAGAATCGTCAGATACAGCTCGGTCGTAACCTCTCGCGGTTTCCTTCTGGATTGCATCAGGTCTCGAAGATTGGAGCTCTGCTCAATCTTACGCTGGATATGACTCGAATTCAACAGATGCAGCCTCTGGTCTGCTGTGGGGCGATTGCTGCGCTCCGATTCCAAACCGGTGTCTCGAGGCGGACGACCGAACATTTCCAAAAACGAGCTGGTGATGCTGCCGTCCGCCAGCGCAATCGAGCGCTGGTTTTCCGGAATGAATGTAAATGGCTCCGGAATGGCGCTGGAATACTTCTCGGTCGTGCCGGTAATCTGGTTGAGAGCATCAATCAAAACCTCCGCTTCGAGCCGGCGCAATGGATAATGAGAGAAATTGGCCTCACCTTCGGGTTTGTCGGTCGTGGGAATGGAGGAAAGCTGGTATGCGTTCGAGTTTAGAATCAACCGGTATATGTGCTTGAGGTCGTAGCGGGACGCTATCAGCTCCCGCTCCAGATATGCCAATAGTTCGGGATTGCTGGGTGGATTGTCCGGCCTGATGTCATCCGGTTCATCAATAATGCCTCGCCCCAGAAGCCAGGACCAGATGCGGTTGACGATGTTGCGTGCAAACCAGGGATTATCAGGAGCAGTCAGCCAATTGGCAAAAACCTCACGCGGGTCCTGGTCGGGGGACAGCCGAACTGAATTTCCATCTGGGAACAATGCCACCTGTGTTACGTCGTTTGTATCCGGCACCGTGGTCCCCTCAGCTTTGCTCAGGGCAGGCTTATCGGGGTCGAACGCAACTATCTCTTCCTTCCATTCTGCGGTGGTTCTGTAACCGACCTTCGAGAAAAAGGCTGCCATCCCTGACAGACGTTCTTTCGGCCAGCTCTCCGCCCGCACCCCCATAAACGTCAGCGTCACGGCCTGGGCGAGGGCCTGCGGCTCCTTACTCTGGACGGCACGGTAGAAATTAACCTGAGGCACACGAAAATTGCTGCCGCTCGCAGTCAGCATCTCGCAGACAAACTTGTCATAGGGCATATTCTCCTTGATGCAGGTCCGAATCCAGCGGTGATATGCCTGCACTGCATTGGGCCACAAATTGATGGGGAACTCCGACTTGACCCGCAAAATGTCGCTCCACTTCATCGCCCAGTAGTCCGCAAACTCCTCGCGCTCCAATAGATTATCTATCAGGATGCTGCGATTGTTCGGGTCCGTGTCTATTATGAATGCTCTGGCCTCCTGCGCTGTCGGCAGCGTGCCAATCACATCCAGATAGGCCCGCCTTATAAAAACGGCATCCGAGCAGATATTAGCCGGCTGAATGCCCAACTGCTCCAGCCTGCCGAAAACTAATTTGTCGATTTGGCTCCGGGGAGCCGCAGCGGCGCCGATTTCAAAAGGACTTTGCACTGTATCCGGCGCCGCACTTGAGACTATGGCCGACAAAAGAACAACCGGCAGAATCAATGTCACCTTCATCATTTTCGCAACTTTAAAATATGCGTCAGGCTGCACAAGCGAAAAACTTTCCTTATATTAAGCCGGCCCCGCACCAATTGTTCTCATAAAAATGTCTCTCGTCTAACGGTTACGCTGCTCGTTTCGTCTGACGTTCTACGTTAAACGAAACCGTGACGAGCCACGCAACCGCAAACCTATGACGCACTTTTGAATCAAGCTCTGGAAAAATGCCTTATTAGCCGTTCAATTGGTGCGGTGTTGCTCCTGCGCACTACAAGTCTTATCATACCAAAATTCGACTTTGATTTCAATGCCTCTGGTCGTAAGCGGCGACATCCTCCTCTTGCCTTGCTGACAACACACTATCAAAAACGCCGGCTGCCTTTATTTTTGAAGCTCCAGGGTTGATTTGCCTTTTGGCAGGTCGAAGCAAACTGCCAGATTTTTGTCATCTGCAAACCAGGTTCCGCTTTCCACCGATAGGTGTCCTGTGGAGAGCGAAAGCACACTCTTAACCTGACGCAATTGAACCGGCTGTTCGTTAGCCAGCAGTTTGGGACTTTGTAACGAATCGGTCGCAATTCTCACTGTAAATCTCGTTGTTGCAAAAGGTGCGGTGAAGGTTATACGCGAGCCTTCTTTGTCAATCTGCGTCAGCTCTTTGGCGGCCCAATAGCGGGCAATCTCGCTAAGTTTCATCCAGATTAGATTGTCGTATCGCTGATGCAGCCGACTGACAACATCCTTAAAGATATTAAAGCCGACTTCCTGGCCGTTGAAGTAAATCCCCGGCCAGTGACATACAATTATTGCCGGCTCACCTTTGCCAATGACCTGGGGTAGCCGACCGGCTTTGAGGTCTTCTGTAATACACTGGTCGGCCGAACCCGGCGACAGGCCGTCCCAGTTGCCAAACCAATCACCCGTGCAGCCGATAATAGAAACGACACATTTTGGGTCAGGCCCGGTCAGGCCGGAGGCGTATTCGACACGAGGTGCAACGCTTGTGTCATCGGTAAAGAGGTGGCGGAAATAGTGGGGAATTTCGGTCTTGAATACATCCCGGCAGGCCTGCAATGTCGCCTGCGAAAGCTGCGGCAGGACCGAATTTCCAAAGCCGCCCGGCGTCGTCATACCTTCACAGTCCAGGCCGACATTTTTTAGAATCCGCAGGGCGTAGCTTATATAGTCTGCAATCTCGTCAACTGATTTGCCGTCCGTCCAGCCCCAGTTCTCCATAAATCTCGAACTTCTTTCAGGATACGGTCGGCCAGTTTTGGTGTCGATGACCCAGGTGTGCGTTACCATTTCAGGATGGATGTCCCAATCGGGCATCATAAATTCGCGCACTAATTTTATACTGTCATCAAGCTCTTTCTTTGACCAGCCCGGCAGGTCACGGTCGAGCCAGCCGACACAGGCCGGGTTCGGCACAATGCTGTATTTACCTTTTATCTTGTGCTCACGGCACCACTCGCCAAATTTTCGCACAAAGGAATCCGGTATCTCACGCGGCAGCTTCTTCCAATCCTGCTTGTAGTTATCCGGGAAGACCTCAGCAAACTGCGGGATGCAAAAGTGTGCCAGATTCACAAGGCAGGTTGAGTCATCGATGATAAGACTGACCGGGACACGGCCCTGTGGATTGAGCACAGTTACATCGCCAGCCTGCGCTGGCCGCTGGCCTTTTTCCTGAGCATCTGCCGCAACATCACGCATCGCTAATTGTGCGCTTACCAGCGCCGCCGCCTTTAGAAAATTGCGGCGAGTAATTCTTTTCGGTATAAGCATATAAGCCTCCTATTTTCTTAACCTTAATTTAGCGTAACGAGCAGGCGGCAGGCTGTCAACCCCGTTAGAAAAAAAGATCTTTTTCTAACGGGGTCAACTTTTTTCTAACAAACGTTGGAGTGGGAACCAAAGGCACAAAGAGCCAGTTCGTGATTCGTGATGGTCACGCAACTTCTTTTCTGTAAATTTTCTTCTGCCCGTATAGCTCAATTGGCCTTGTAAGTCGAGGTTAACAAACGTATTATATCACATTATGAGGACTTTTTCCATAATTACCCTCGGCTGTAAGGTCAATCAGTATGAAAGCCAGCAGGTTCGGCAGTTGCTCGAACAGCACGGCCTTGAGCAGGTCGAGGCCTACGGTAAGAGCGATGCCGTAAGGCATCCTGTGGATTTGGTCATCGTAAATACCTGCTGCGTAACCCATACTGCTTCGGCCAAGAGCCGGCAATACATTCGAAAAGCCCAGAGACTGAATCCTGATGCGGCTGTTGTTGTTTGCGGCTGTCTTGCAACTGCGCAAATCGGCGAGCTAAACGGGATAGATAAAAACGTTCTTATAGTCAGGCATCGAGACAATCTTGCCGCTACTGTGACCCAGATTGTCAATGGCAAAGTCACCTCCTCGGATTTACAGAGCACTCAATTGCACAAGGATACTGCAATTAGAGGAGAAAATAGCTCCACAATTACCTGTAAAGACGATTTAACTGCTGACCTGTTTGGTCTGCCGCAATTAGCTTCCTTCAAGGGCCAAACCAGGGCGTTTCTAAAGGTTCAGGATGGCTGTGACGGATACTGCAGCTATTGCATTGTGCCGAAGGTTCGGCCGTTTGTTCAAAGTAAGCCTGTCGAGGCAGTTCTTAAAGAGGCACAGACGCTTGTTGAAGCAGGTCATAAGGAAATTGTCGTAACGGGGATATTTCTTGGTTCTTATGGCCAGGAAAGTGTCAGGCGAAAAACCTGGCCAGGTGAGCAAAACGATAGATTAGCTGATTTGCTGGATAAAATGGCAAAAATACAAAATCTGGCACGGATAAGACTGAGTTCACTTGAGCCGGCTGATGTTACGCCGCGATTGATAGAGGTTTTTTGCAAGCATCGTAACATTATGCCGCATCTGCACTTGTCGCTGCAATCAGGTTCGGATGCGGTCTTAAAAAAGATGTGCCGGCAATATACAACTGGGGAATTTAGAGAAAAGATTGAAATGCTCAAATCCCGCCTCGACAGGCCGGCAATAACGACCGACATCATTGCGGGTTTTCCGGGCGAAACGAATGCCGACTTTCAGCAAACTATTGATTTGGCTAAAGATGTGGGCTTTGCAAAGATGCATATTTTCGCCTTTTCGCCGCGTAAAGGCACTGCTGCGGCGGTTATGCAAGATGCTGTGGATAATAGGGTTATAAAAAAGCGTTCGCAGATACTGCGGGAACTGGATATTGAGCTTGGCAGGGCATATCGGCAGCAATTTGTAGGAGAGGTTGCTGAAATTCTGGTTGAAAATGATGATGGGCAGGTATGTGGCCGAAGCGAGAGGTATTTTATGGTATATCTGAATGGAAAGGGAAATAAGCCCCATAGAAACGAACTGGTGAGGGTGAAATTGGTTGAAAATAGGAAAAGTGGGATGATTGGAGAGAAATAAGGGCAGAAGGGCACAAGTGCATAAAGCAAAATGTAAAAGTAAACGCTTTAAATTGGGTCTGATTGGGTTTGTTTTTGTTTGTTCATTGTTCATAGTTATTTGTTCATAATCCCTTGCTAATAAGAAGCTTGTGTTCATTTTGCTGCTATAGGAAATTGGGTTTGTTTGGGTTTGTTTTGCATATTGGTAATTGGTTATTGGTAATTGGTAACTGGTTATATAGGCGGAGGTTACGTTCATTTGAGTGTCCAGCAAATTGGCTTTGTTTTGCATAAATCGTTGCTCGATTCTGGGTACTCGATGCTCGTTAAAGGAAAGCACGAAATACGAAACTCGAAATCCGAAACAATATCGAAATCCAAATGACACAAATACTAAACAAATTGAACATTAACAAATGATCGGATTTGACTGGGCATGCTTGCCTAAGACCTTGCCTTACGAGGCGGTTTGCGTTTACCTGCTGGTAAACTTGTGTGTATTATACCAAATATCGCCTTTTATTCAATAAAAATCTAACGATATCGTAAAAAAATTTAGCCACAGAGGTCGCAGAGGACACAGAGAATTGCTTTAAGGCAGTGCATAAATGCACCTTAAATTCAAATTAAACCCTTTCTGAAACAAGCTTCAATCGGGTTTATGCTTTGAATTTTTACTGCTTCGCAGAAATGCCTTAAAGCGAAAGAACGGCGGGCAAGCCCACCTTCGATAAATCTACGGCGTGTAAATTTTGGTTTGGCCGAAGGGAAAGCAACCACGGATTGCACAGATTACACGGATTAGTAGCCACAAAGACTCAAAGGCACGAAGGGGTTTGCTCGGCTTTGGCGTACTCAGCCGAGGTCATTCTCGATACGAGTATCTGCGATGCCCTTTTGCTTCGTCCGCCGAATCCCGAATAATTCGGGCTTCTTTATATAAGCCGAGCAAACAAAATAAGACGTGGAAGAACACGCAGCCGGCCAAAACAGGTTGGCTTGATACTCGATACCTGATACTCGTTACTTGGTAGGACCGGCGAAACAATTGATTTTTTGGTTTTGTTTGGCGGATTTTGGGGGTAGAATGGATTTGGAAATATTGATACAGAATCAGCGGAATTTCGTGTGATGATGAAAAACGATGGATGTCCCTGGTTTTGATTGAAAGTTGGGCGATTTTGGGGTGCCTCGCCAGCACGCGATAGATTTTCACCTATGAGGAAACTTAGTTCGAGAGAGTTGTCGTTTGGTTTTGAGAGTTGACATGTTCTTGGGGAGGATTTATAGTTAATTTAGCAAAAACTTAAGGCCGGAAGATGCGGCTTTTGTATTGTAGCGGAAATAAGTATGGTGTCCTCTGCTTCCCCAGAGGAATAGAAGATGACCACAGCCACCCACGAAACAGAATCACAAAAGCAGGAGGAGTTGATACTCTCGCTTGATGCGTTTGTGCGGTCATTTGGTATCAGGCGTTCGATACCGCACGCGCTGTTTCTCGGTGCCGGTGCCTCCATAAGCTCAGGCGTACCGTCAGCGGAGAAGTGCATCTGGGAATGGAAGCGCAGCATTTTCGCGACCAACAATCCGGGCCTTGAAGACCAGTTTTCCGAGCTCTCTCTCACGAGCGTTCAGCGCCGCATCCAAAAATGGCTCGATCGACAGGGAAACTATCCGGCGGCTGGGAGCGCCGAGGAATACGGTTTCTATATTCAATGCTGCTATCCCATCAGTGCTGATCGAAAGGCCTATTTTCAGGGCAAAGTCCGCGCCGCAAAGCCTCACGTGGGCTATCGCATACTTTGCCATCTTGCTTCGGCGGGCATCTTCCGCTCCATCTGGAGCACGAACTTCGATGGTTTCGTAGCGAGAGCTTCAGCAAATTTTCAGCTCACCCCAATTGAAGTCGGGATGGACAGCCAAAACCGTTTGTCCCGCTCTTTGAATAAGGGCGAAATCCTCTGCGTGTCTCTTCACGGGGACTACCGATATGACCCATTGAAGAACACACCCATGGAATTGCAAAATCAAGAAAAGGAACTCCAAAAAGCACTTATCGACGAACTCCGAAACACACCGCTGGTTGTTTGCGGTTACAGCGGACGTGACCAATCGGTAATGGACGCGCTCAAAATGGCTTATACGGAGCGTGGTACAGGAACCCTCTATTGGTGCGGCTTCAGCGACGGAGATATTCCCGACCATATTGTCAGACTTATCCGTCATGCCCGGGCAAATGGCCGAGACGCCTTCTACGTCCCATCCCAAGGTTTTGATGATTTGCTTACCAGATTGGCCCTGCATTGCTTAGACAGTGAAGCTCGGGAGGCAGCCAAAGCCGATATTTCACAGCTCGCGCCGCAAAGCCTTCTGGATAGAGCCCCCTTCCAGATCGTCACCCAACACATCAGCACACTCATCAAGAGCAATGCGTTCGAAGTCGAATGCCCATCAGAAGTCCTTCAGTTTGATCTGAAGGTCTGGCCTCAGGAGAAGGTCTGGTCATGGCTGCGGAGACAGACATTCAACCATCCGGTTGTCGCCGTGCCGCTCAGAGGAAAGGTTCTTGCCATCGGCTTGGTGGATCACGTCCGGGAGATATTCGGCGACAACATCAACGGCAATATCGAGCGCACACCAATCGCCCCCAACGAGTATTATTACGAGAATGGCGCAATCGTTCACCTTATGCGCGAGGCGCTGGTTTGCGCTATGGCTGATGCTATTGGGGTGGACACAGACTTCGACAGGGAAATGTGGCTTTCCCAACCCGTGAAGACCGTGCAGCAGGGCAACCTGAAATGTATCGCCTATGAGTCTCTACTCATATTCCTTCGGCGGATTGGCAATACCCAATACCTGGTACTCAAGCCGTCCATTAAGGTACTGGATAGTGCCGGTGAGGCAGTGTTACATGTGATCGTCGGTCCTATTGCGCTTGATATCTTGGGTTGGCAGCACAATAAGGAGTTTAACCAAGCTGTCAACAAGTGGCGTGTGAAGTTGTTTCCGGACAAGAATGCTGGGACATTCGAGTATCCGAAAAATTGCGGTTCGACATTCAAGTTCAAGGTGCGTCGATCGCCGATCTTTGCGGAGATCAGCCGCCGAAACGGTCCCGCGATAACGCTTCGGGATAACATCAAACCTCTGTTGAAACATCGTGGCATAGAGCTTACAGAACCTGAACTTCTGTTCTCCAACCGTAACGCCTCCGGAACCATTAAGGACACACATCCCATCAGAGGCATGGTCACAAACAGACCCTATGACTTCCCCCTCACCTCGCGAGGACTCGTGCCTTCGATACGCGTTGCTGTGGTTTGTCCACGTACCGAAACGAACATTCTCGCTTCATATCTGGCGAACGCTCAGCAGCGACATCAGCCTTCCCAAAGTGAGCAGGATTATCTAATCGACTACCCCGGCTTCCAGCAGGCCTATGGCCTGCCCTTGGAGACTCCACATCCCGGCGATGCGGGATGGGTCACATGCCCGGAGCCAACGGAGATCGATTTACGGCGAGGCGCCATGGAAATCGCGAGGCAAACCAACAACGCCATCCAGGCGCTGCAGTCGTCTTACTCGCCCCATGTGGTAATCATCTTCTTTCCCGACCGATGGAACCGCTTGCGAGGCTACAGGGACGAAAATGAACGCTTCGACGTCCATGACTTCGTGAAGGCGTTTTGTGTTCAGCGAGGCGTCGCTACCCAGTTCCTCAATCAGAGCACGCTGGCGGATCAGCAGCAGTGCCGTGTCTGGTGGTGGCTGTCACTTGCCCTGTATGTTAAGAGCATGCGGACACCCTGGGTGCTCGACAACCTCAGTGACGATACCGCCTTTGTGGGCCTTGGTTTTAGCATCGACCGAACCGCCGCCCGTGGCCAGCATGTAGTTTTGGGTTGCAGCCATATCTACAGTGCTCGTGGCGAGGGATTGCAGTACCGGCTAAGCAAAATCGAAGACCCCATCATATACGGCGTCAATCCCTTCATGTCAAAGGATGACGCCCGCCGCGTTGGGGAGACCATTCGCGAACTGTTCTATGACGCGCGCATGAAGCTTCCCAGACGTGTCGTACTTCACAAACGCACCCCCTTCCTAAAGGATGAACGTGAAGGGCTTCTTGACGGTCTTGGGGGTGTCAATCAAATCGACATGCTGGAAATCCAGATAGATCACGCACTTCGGTACGTGGCCTCTCGGCCCCAGCGGGATGGCAGCTTCGATGAGGACAACTACCCAGTTCGACGCGGGACTACTGTGCAGTTGGACGATTACACTGCATTGCTTTGGGTACATGGGGCGACAACGGCTGTCAATCCGAAGCTCAACTATTTCCAAGGCAAACGTCGTATTCCAGCGCCTCTCACTATCCGCCGGCACGTGGGAAAAACCGATTTGAAACAAATCTGCGACGAGATACTGGGGCTGTCGAAAATGAACTGGAACACCTTCGACCTCTATACCAAAGATCCGGCGACGCTTCATTCATCGAACGAGATTGCGCGCATTGGTTCGCTGCTGCAGCGTTTCGGCGCTGCCTCTTATGATTACCGGCTATTCATTTAGAAAAACATTGGAACATTGTCCTGCAAAGGGGGTTAACTGTAAAGATTCAAGTCTGATAGATTTGGAACGCCTGAAAACATTAACTCTCTCGAACTCAGCTTATCCGGAGAAGTTATCTTCAAAGCGTTCTGGCCCCCGACAAAGGACCAAGTGAGCAGCAATCGAGGGCAGGCTAGGGCACTCGCAATTGGCGATTAAGCCTTTCGCCAATTGACTCGATATTTTCGCGCTTGGGAAAAACCATATCTTGTGTTGAATCCGCAGTAAGTATCGGAATAAGTATTTAGTAACGCCGCCCCGCTGAGACGATAAGGAACCCGCAAAACAGCGGGGTAAGTATTAATAAAATAGGTGGAAAGAGGGGAGAAGTCAAAAGGATTTTGTGGATAGATTGGAACGACTGAAAACTATAACTCTCTCGAAGTAAGCTTAACCAGAGAAGTTATCTTCAAAGTGTTCTGGCGAGGCACTCTCTCGAACTAAGGTTATAATTGGTTTTCTGGGCCCCCGACTACGACCCCTGCCTACGACTTGCAGGGGCAGGCTATTCGAGGGCAGGCAGGAGGGGTATCTATGGGCAATTATTCGCGCAACGCCTTTAGAATTGCTGACATTCGGCGATGCTGGTTAGGCGCACTCCACCAGATATTTGCTTCAAGAATAAGCGGTCCGGCCGGCGTAAGCGCTACATCCCAGCCGATTGTTCGCACCGGAAGGAATTTGACAGCAGAGTCTTTGACGAGCGAACAAGTCTGGTGCCAGAATGGGAGGCGGAACTGGTCGAAGGGAATACCGGTTTTGGGGTGGACAGGTATGGTCCTGAGGTGCGGACCATTTTGAGGGACTGAAAGGGCCGGCTGCAAGAGGCCATCGGTCAGGGAGGCGAGCGCTGTTGCATTACCGGTCAGGCCTCGCTGCCAGTTGTCAACAAAAGACCGGCCTAAAATCAGCTTTAAGTTTGCGTGGACGATGTTACAGCGGCCGGCGGTATCGACGTATGTTATAATTCGGACTGTCTGAAGAAACTGATTATCGGTGAGGCGTATCAATTCAGGATGGCTCACCAGACGCTGCTGGATTATGAAGCTATCATATTTGGGGTCAGAAGACAGGTCATCATATAAGTCGGCTGCGTTATATTGTTTTCCAAAGGCGTCAACAAATCCTTTATCAGCTCTGGTGAAAATATTTATTCGTCTGCCCATAAAGCTATCGGAAGGTTTGATGACGAATTCAGACGGCAGGTGGAGCTCGAAGAAGTTTTCCCAGTCTTTGCGAGCTGAAAGGACTGAGCCGGTGCAGGACCAGCCCGCATTTTCTCTAAAGAAGATGGCGTAGAGTTCTGGAATGGGGACGCCTGATGCCGTACAGTAGCGGTAAAAAATACTTTTATTTCTTAACAGCGGCGCCCAGGACAACGGGTTGATGGACAACAGAACAGGTGTCATTTTCGATGTGCTGATACATTCGGCAATCTCACTATCAGAAATGTCCGGTTTGAACAGTCCAAATTGGAAGGCCTCTTTTGGTAAAAATTCGTCCTTGCGCCACAGGCGCAAAGCACGTAAAAAGACCTTAAGATAATCAGGACTATGAAGAGGCGCAGCGATGCGGCTGAAACGGGCTATCCTGAAAAACTCACGAACCTGGTGTTCAAACCGCTTGATGGGCCAGGTAATTTTATACGTTTGCTTTTGCCGGCGCGGCCGATGACGAGATTTCAAGACGCATATTTTCTTTTCGTCGGGCAGTTGTGAATCGCGATGCAGCACCTCGGAAATAATTTTAATACGCGGATTTTGATTGGGTGCGTCCCACCAGATATTTCCTTCCAATATGAGAGGGCCATTCGGTGTTATTGCAACGTCCCATCCGATTGTTCTCACAGGCAGGAATTTAATTGCAGTCTCTTCAACCAGCTTGCGAGCCTCTGGCCAAAAAGGAAGCTGACACTGGTCAAAAGGAATGTTTGTCTTAGGATTTGTGTTTATTGTCTTTATCTTGAAACTATGCGGAACCATAATAATGGCAGGTCTTAAGTAACCGTCACTTATAGATATGTCCGCCTTAGCGTTGCCTGCGAAGCCGTGCTGCCAGTTATCCACTATATTTTGTTCTAAAACCATCTTCAGACATGCGTGCAGGATGCGGCTGCAGCCGTGAGCATCAACAGAGGTGGTAAATCGAACTGTCTGTAGGAATTCTGTGCCGGTGAAGCGTGTTAACTCAGGGTGATTCCTTATGCGTTCCTGAATTATGAAACTGTCGTATTCAGGGTCGGCAAGCATCATTTCGTATAAATCTGCCGCTTTATATTGTTTTGCAAAGGCATCCGTGAAGTTTATGCCGGTTTTAGTAAAGATATTTACGCGCTGTCCAAAAGCTCCCTGAGAAGGTTTGATGACAAATTCAGATGGGACATTGAGGTTAAAAAATCTTTCCCAATCGTTACGAGCTGCCAGGATTGAGCCGTCGAACGCCCAGCCGGCTACCGTTCTAAAAAAGACCGCATAAAGCTGCGGGACGGGAATGCGGGCTACCGTGCAGAATCTATAGAAGATGCCTTTGTCTTTCAGAAGCGGGGCCCAGGAAACAGGATTTAGGGCCTTTTGAAGTTTTGTCAGAGTTTTTCTACTTATAGAATTAGAAATTTCATCGGCAGGGAGGTTGGGATTGAGCAGTCCAAGCTCAAAAGCTTCGTCAGGCGAGTATTTTTGCCGGCGGCACAAATAGAAAGCTCGTGATAATGCGAGGGGAAAATTATGGCTGTAAAACGGTGCTATTTTGCAGCAAAACTTTATTATCGAAAGCAGCTCTTTTGCACTCTTAAAAGGTCGCATATTTTTGATACGCAATAAACCTTATACGGTGGTTTCTCCTCTACCAGCCGGTATTGTTGGTCAAGGTTTATGTAACTATAATCAAAGTCAAAACCTAAATTTATCCGGATTATGACGCGCTATTGCCAGTGCGTCAAGAACCAGCGCGAGCATCAAATAGTAACTCTCACAGGACGGCAATATATATAGGATTGCAGAATATTGGAGCATATATTACCCTGTAAAGGGGGTGGAATTGTGGTCCGGAGTCGGATATAATTTGAAAGCCGCAGGAACAGATGCGGTCGTTGCATATTTACCTGAGAAGTTTGAAATGAAACGAATTCTTTATTTATCCCGCGGCGGCTATCTCAACGGGAGCCAGAGACAGCTTTATTATGTCGTAACCAATCTTGGCAGCACTTATGAGCCGATTGTAGTTTGCCGGGAGGATGGACCGTTTGTTTCACAATTACAAGCAGCCGGCATCACAACATCCGTTTTCCCGCTGCGTCCGTGGCGTAAATTCCCCAAAGGATTATACCGATACCTTGATGCCGAACGGTTAGTCAAATTTGCAAGACAACACAATGTGGAGCTGGTGCATAGCTCTGATTTATGGCTGAACGAGTATATGCTCTGGGTAGCAGACAAACTGAAGGTGCCGTCGATTCTGCATGTTAGAACGCCAATAAGCGTCGAGGATGTTCGCAAACACCGGTGCGGCAAAGCAACATTGATTGTTGCGATATCCGGCAGGGTGAGGCGCAATCTGATTTGCGGCGGGATTAGTCCGGAGAAGATTGCGATGGTCGAAGATGCGGTGGACCTTGAGGTTTTCAATGGGCAAACGGGTAAGGTTAATATTCTGAGGCGGGATTTTTCGCCGGCTGGAGAAGTGCTGGTAGGCATTGCCGGACGTATCGGGCCATATAAGCGCCAGATGGTGTTTCTTGAGGCCGCTGAACAAGTGGTGCGAAGAGCAGGCAGAAGAGTAACATTCTTTGTTGTCGGTGAGGTTCGCTCAGATAAATATCTGGAAGAGCTGCGACAATTCATTAGAAAAAGCGGATTGGATGGAAGTGTATTTTTCACAGGCAGACGAGATGATATACCGGAGGTTTTAGGTTCGCTCGATATTCTTGTGAGTCTATCCGGCGGGTCGGTAATGTTTGAGGCGATGAGCTGCGGCAAGGCCGTCATCTCAGCAGGTTTTACACCGAAGGAAGATGCCGTGCATATTCAGGATGGAAAGACCGGTGTGCTTGTAAATTCAGACCATCCCTCTGATTTGGCCTGTGCATTACTGCAACTGATAGATAACAGTGAAACTCGAAAGCAAATTGGGCATCAGGCAAGAAAGTGGGCCGAGAAGAATTTTTGCCATCTCAAGATGGCTGAAAAGACTAAAGACCTCTACGACCGGCTAATAGAACGACAAATTAAAGTTTTGTGATTATATAGCTGGTATTACCTTCTTGCGTAAGATCGGAAGTTAATCAGAACGGTGTAATTATTTACAAAATAAAGAATTGAAGGTTCTGTTTTTTTAAGCTATAATTCTTGCCTTGAAGTGCTTTTTGAAAGGGTTGATAAATGAAATATGATGTTGCCGATTTGTCGCTGGCAGCGGAGGGGAAGAAACGGATTCTATGGGCCGATTACGATATGCCCGTCCTGGCTACCATTCGTAAGAGGTTTGCTAAAAGCAAGCCTTTGAAAGGCCTGAACGTTTCAGCCTGTTTGCATATAACCGCTGAGACGGCGAACCTGGCCAGAACATTAAAAGCCGGCGGCGCCAACGTCGTTCTTTGCGCATCCAATCCGTTATCTACCAAAGATGAAGTGGCGGCTTCGCTGGTGAAGGATTTTGGGGTGCCGGTATTTGCAATCTGTGGTGAAAATCGCAGCTCGTATTACAAGCATATCAATTCGGCACTCGACCATAAGCCGGTTATTACGTTCGACGACGGCGCTGATTTAGTAAACCAGTTACACACTCGCAGAAAGAAAGACGCAGGTCGTATTATTGCAAGTATGGAGGAGACCACTACGGGGGTCATTCGGCTGCGGGCATTGGCGAAAGAAGGCAAGCTAATGTTTCCGGTCATTGCGGTCAACGATGCTGCAACAAAGCACTTGTTCGATAATCGCTACGGCACGGGGCAGTCAACGGTGGATGGTATTCTCCGTGCGACCGGACATCTTCTGGCGGGCAAGAAGATTGTTGCAGCGGGCTATGGCTGGTGCGGCCGGGGATTTGCTATGCGGGCGAGAGGAATGGGCGCTATCGTTATCATTACCGAGACCGACTCTATCAAGGCCCTTGAGGCTGCTATGGACGGTTTTGAGGTTATGCCGATGGCACAGGCAGCGAAGGTCGGCGAATTGTTCGTGACCCTCACAGGTAACAAAAGTATTATTCGTGCCGAGCACTTCCGTGTTATGAAGGACAGAGCGGTTGTTGCCAACAGCGGGCATTTCAACGTTGAGATAGACATACCGGCACTGCGGAGGATGAGTAAAAAAGTCAATCGTAATGTGCATAAGCACGTTGATGAATATGTCCTCAAAAATAACAAGCGAATTTATCTTCTTGGAGAAGGGCGTCTTATTAACCTTACTGCTGCCCAGGGACATCCTGCCTGCGTGATGGATATGAGCTTTGCAACGCAGGCGCTGGAGGCCGAATTCGTGGTAAAAAAGCGTGGAAAGCTGGCTGTTGCGGTCCACAATGTCCCGATTGAAATAGAACAGTTCGTAAGCAGACTGAAGCTGAAGGCAATGTCGATTCAGATAGACAAACCCACAGCCGAGCAGATTGCTTATCTTGCTACCAGCGGTGAAGGGACATAAAAGCGCGAAGCGAAAAACGTAAAACTGTGGAATAGTAAAATTACTCCGCAGCTTTGCACTTTTATCCGCCTGATGCGGATTAAGCTTTGAGCTTTACGTTTTGCTACAAAGACATAGATGACTTATGGTCGCAAATAATAAGCAAGATGAAAAACCACCCATAGTTACGGGGAAGTCTTTTTTGACTGTTGGCCCCTCGCTGCACTACAGCCACAGGAATGTCCAGAGGTGCTGGATGCTTGCTATGGTTGGGTTTGGCGTGTGCTGTCTTATCTGGTCGAAGATAGTCAGCGGGGCGTTCTGGTCGTTCGACATTGAGGCCATAAGCTTTCCTGAATTCTGGCGGCTGGACCAATCTATTGTGACAGGAGTAAGCATATTTGAATATCCCTGGCAGATTGTCGTTTTGGGCCTGCTTATGGGCGTTCTGGCGGTTGTTCCGGTTTTAGAATCGCAACTTATGAGCTTTAGCGACAGCATACCGTTTGTGCTGATGGTGGGCTGGCTGGCCAATCTGCCCGGTTTTGCATTTTGTCTTTTGATAAGCTGCTTTGCAGTGGCATGCCGGCCGCTACGGTTTCGTTCGCGGTTTATTGCGATTGCTTTGTGTATGGCGCCGCAGCTTCTGTACTGGGGATACTTCGGTGGCGCAAAAGGGGTAGAGCCTATTCAGTGGGGGTTTTCTTTCGCACCCTGGATTTGTGCGTGGTTTGACGCGTTGTGTATAGCCGGAATTGTTCTTGGGATAGGGCATTGGACGCGTTATCGGCCGGGGCTGGTGTGGATTGTTACCGCTGTAGCGGTTTTGACAGCTGCTATTGTATTCGAAGTAAAGATTGGGTTTGACGAGCTGGACTATCAGCTTTATGTGGCCAAGAATAATTCGGAGAACGTAAATGAATTTCACGACCACAGTATAACCGAGCTGCTCGACAGAACAATTACCAACCCTGCAATGCGCAAATATTTTGCAGGTGTCTTTTATCCCGATGAGGCGATAGCGTTGAGGGCGGAGCTAAAAAGAGAACTGCAATATGAGCTCAGTCGAGACATCTGGCCAAACTGGTTTATAGTGCCGGAGGAGCTAAACTACCAGGAGAAAAGGCGAGAGCTGCTGAAGGAGTATGATTTGTTTATAAAGCTGCGTCCGCAGAGCCACCGGATGCCGATAGCACTTTATTACAAAGCGATTTTGAGCGAATACGGCCCGGATATCAGGCTGCTGGGCGAGAAGGAGACATTGCATTTTTACAGTGATTATCCACATCGCCACTCTTTGTTGATATGGCATCGTCTTTATGAGGAGTTTGCCCAAAGCGGCGAATCGCTGGAGGCGCGGTGGAGAATTGCCAAGGATTGGGCTGGTGCCGGTAAATTCGAGGTGGCGGATAAAATTGCCGCCGAAGCACAGCAAATGCTGGAGAAGCGGTTGTCCGCCAGGCAACAGGGAGGAGCCGGAGGGCAGCAGTCACAGGGCGACTCATTGCTTGGTTTATTTCGTTCTCCTGCTGAATCTGTAATGACAGAGTTTAAGCTGGGTGAGCTTCAGAGAAGATTGAATCAGTTGCGACTTTTGATAGGCCCTGAGAATCGGATGGGTGAGCCGGGAGCGGCTGAACGACTGGCGAAATTCGTTATGCTAAATCCGTACAGCCTGGATTATGAGTATCACCTCAACGATTTGTTGCGGCAGACAGGCGACAAGGACGGCCTTCGTGATAATATTCTTTTGGCGCAGGCAAAATTGATTACAGACGAGCGACAACAGGTGGAGAAATTAAGCCAGATACATCAGGGATTTCAGGAGAGCGATGGGGGGATGCAGGCATTATATGAGCTGGGACTTTTGAAAATTAGTTTGTGGCGTCAGCACGAGGGCTCGAATGCGGAGCTGAAGAAAAAATACTTGGCGGAGACGAGGGATACTCTGACGAGCTTTGTCAGTTTGTATCCGAATAGTTTCTATGCTGAGCAGGTGAAAAAGAACCTGGAGGGCCTGCCGACCGTAGAATGAAGTGTTCGGCTGGTGCCGGCGGCCCGTGAAGCGTAAATGCGTAGATGCGTAAATGAGTGAATGCGGGAACGGTTGGATGGTGAGACAATGAAACGGTTAAACGGTAAGACAGACAAAATTTTGCTGATAGGGGATATTAGCAAAGCCTTTGTAGATATCAATGAGGTTACCTCGCTCTGTGAAGTGTCCAGCAATATACACGATGGGGTTGATGCTGCGGCGAAAAATAACTTTACAGGCATCGCGGTAACGATATCAGGGACATCAGGCAAATTAAGCTCGTCTCTGAAGGCCTTAAGAGAGGCCAATCGTGACGCGAAGATTATTGTTCTTGCGCAAATGGCTGAAGAGCCGATGGCGATGGAGCTTGTCGGCAGAGGTTTCGACGGCAAGAGATTAGCCGATGATTATCTGATTTGTCCGATTCAATTTTCTTATCTGGAATCATATATTTTTGCCCCGCATCAATGCCGTAAGGCATGGCCAAGCTCACTGTTCGGCCGCAAGGGTGCCGGCGAAATCTTGGCAAAAGAGGAATCGATAGGTCAATTGGTGCGGGGCATCGATGCAAAAACAAAAAGAAAGATAGAATTGCTTGAAGAGCTGGCTACAGAGGATGATTTAACAGGGCTGAAGAACAGAAGATATATCTGGGAATTTTCGAGGCAGATTTTAGAGCAGGCCAGGCGTGAGAACGGGCGGGTGACACTTCTTGTTTTCGATATTGATGACTTCAAGCGCTACAATGATGATTATGGTCATCGAGCCGGTGATGAGATTTTAAGACAGGCTGCCGTCTTGATGCGGCGGTGCTGCCGTCAGCACGATGTCGTCGGCAGAATCGGGGGAGACGAGTTTGCCGTCGTGTTCTGGGATGTTCCGCAGCCCCGACAAGTCGATGGCAAAGAAGCAGAGAGGCGTTCGGCGATGGCTGACCATCCTCAGGAGGCCATCTTTATAGCGAAGCGGTTTGTAAGAGAATTGGGAAAGGCAGAGCTGCATTTATTGGGGCCTGCGGGTAAGGGACTTTTGACAATAAGCGGCGGGCTGGCGAGCTTTCCTCGCGATGGTTCAACAACACAGGAAATCTTCCAGCGGGCAGATGAGGCGCTATTAGAGGCAAAGCGCAGCGGCAAAAACAGGATATATCTTGTCGGCAAACCACAAAGCGACATTGCGGATATTTCGTGATTCGTATTTCGTAGTTTGCGGAATTCAAACCGCCGTTAAAACGGCGGGCTAAATACTAACGCTTCGCGTTTTCCAGCCAGTGAGAGGCAAAAATTGCGAGGTCGAGAAGGTCAACTTTTTTATCATAATTGAAATCACCCGCCGGTGCAAACCGCAGGAATGGATACGTCTGATGCTCACCAATACCCCATATTTCGACAAAATCCCAGCCGGCGTCTATAAATGTACTAATTGTTTTCATTTCTGCGATGGTTTTAGGTTCCCCGCCGGCACTTGTTGATTGGCCGCTGGTTTGAATATCCCAGAAAGAATTGAATGCTCCTCCTGCTATATTGTCGCCGAGCAATCCGCCAACCGCATAGTTTCCCACAATAGCGCCAGCCGAATAGCAGTTGTATATCCAGCCGGCACAGATTTTGCAACCTCCACCATTTTTGCCTATTATCCCACCGACACAACTAACTCCTGTAATGCTGCCTGAGGAATAGCAGTTTCTTATCGTGCCTACATCATTCCATCCCACCAGGGCACCAACACAATCGTTCCCATCAACGCTGCCTGTCGAATAGCAGGCATTTATCGCACCACCGTTGTATCCCACCAGCCCGCCAACCCACCGACTTCCTGTAACATTAGCTGTCGAATAGCAGTTGGTTATCGTGTCAAAATTGACTCCTACAAATCCACCAACATCACTCTGCCCTGAAACTTCCCCGCTTGAATAGCAGTTGGCTACCGTACCCTCTTCGTTCTCTCCCATGAGTCCCCCGACTCCACCGCGCGCAGAAACGCTGCCTATCGAATAGCTATCGGTTATCGCGCCTTTCCGGTTCCACCCCACCAGTCCGCCGACTTCACGGTCGCCTGAGACGGCGGTTGAAGAATAACAGTTTGTTATAGTGCCTCTGGAGTTGAAGCCCACCAGGCCAGCGACTGCTTCTATTCCTGAAACGCTGCCTGAAGAATGGCAGTTGATTATCGTGCCATCCTGATGTGTTCCGACCAGCCCACCGACAAAAATGCCTCCTGAAACACTGCCAGTCGAATAGCAGTTGTTTATCGTGCCCATGTAATTGTAGCCTACCAAGCCACCGGCACCCTCACCTGTAATGCTACCAGTCGAATAGCAGTTAGTTATTGTGCCTCTAAAATTCCATCCCACGAGCCCGCCAAGATAATACGGAGTTCCCGAAACTTTACCTTTGGAATAGCAGTTGGTTATCTCACCACCATTGATTCCTACCAAACCGCCAACAGAATGTCCATTTACGGCGTTGACATCTACATTTTCCATCCCAAGGTTTTTAATCTGGCCGCCGATGCCTATCCATCCAAAAAGGCCGACATTGTTTTGGTCATCAGAAGTCCACGTAAAATTCCAGATTTTATGGTCATTACCGTCGAAGACACCTGTAAAAACATTATTCCAAACTGTGCTGATAATTTTGAACTGTGTGCCGGTGTATTGGGCAAGGTTGACATCGTTGATGAGGATAAAGTGTTTGTCCCAGTCTTCTTCGTAATTACCGATGTCGTTGAGGTCTTCGGCGTTAGCGATTCTGTAAGGGTCGTTTGGGTCGCCGGTGCCGCCGCTATATTTAGCATAAGAAGGGAGACAAAAGAATAATACCGTGAATAACCCGGCAAAGACCATCCCCCGCAAGAAATTCGTTTGAACAGCTTTTGAAAGATTCATATATTCCTCCAGCTAAAAAACACCCGGGCAATACTGCTACAGCGCTGCATAAATTTACTCGTTACTGACACTGTCTTATGGTATATAAGTTATGTAAATTCGAAATCCGAATCTCGAAATACGAAATGGTTCGACAAGCTCACCATCCTGAGCAAAGTCGAAGGACAAATTCAAAATCGAAATTACCAAAATCCAAAACAGTTTTTAAGCTAAAGCCATCGCTTTTGCTATTAAGTGGCGCTGTAATAATGCTTGCATTTGCTATTTGTGATTATAACGTTTGTGGCAGCAGAAATCAAGGACAATCCTGGTTGCCGAGGATGATTATATCGGTTGGGCTGCGGAGCTTATAGCATATTCCTCGCCAGCAGAGCTTATTGCCGAAGGCGGAAGAAATGATAAAAAATAATAGCAGTATCGACCAGGCCCAGAAGGCGAGGATGTCGGCGATGCAGGCGGACTTTAGTTGGGGCCAATCTTTTTCCAGCAATTTACCTGCCATTTTCTGGCGGAGTATTGCCTGGGTTAGCTGGCTTACGAAGAAGACGATAGGAACAGCGGCAAAAAGAAGAAGGTTTTTATCTTTGGCTGCTGCGGCATAGATTGCAACGGCGGCTGTCGCCCACAGGCCCAAGACTGAGGTAAAACAGCTCAATAAGCCGAACCACCAGGTTCCGGGGGCATAAACGCGAGTGATTAAGAATTGTCTGCGGGCAAATTCAAAAAGCTCTCGCCAGGTGATGGATTGGTAGGAAGCCACCAGGCAGGCGGGAACGAAAGAAACTTTCAAGCCGGCTTTTTTGACGGCGGGGCCGAGTGACAGGTCATCGCTCAAAGTCTTCGGCCAGATTTTTCCGAGGCCGAGCTGCCGGAAGGTCTCGACGCGGATGGCCATTGAGCCGCCCCAGGCTTGGTTGAAGCGGGTGTTGCCGAGCAGTTGGGCGACCTTTGCGTTGATAGCTGACAGAGCCAAGCCGGCAAGGTTTTGGTTCTTTGGCACAAACCAGCGGTAGCCTGTAGATGCGCCGGTTTTAGGCTTGCGAAGAGGCCAGACCAGGTGACTTAACCAGTCTGTGCGGACAGAGATGTCGGAGTCGGCAAAAGCTAGAATACCGATGTCATCAGGGATTCTGTTGTAGCAATAAAGAAGGTTATGGATTTTCTGGCTGCAGGATTTGGCAGGGCCTGCAACCAGTATCTGGATTTGGTGTGCTTTAGAATTCTGGCTGAGGTCATCTTTCAATTTGCATAGTTCGCCATAAGCCGGGTCAGACTGGTCGGCGACCACGAACCACAGGCGATAATTGGCGTAATCCTGTGCGAAAAATGACGAGATATTTTTTTGAAAATCCGAGTCTAACCCTTTGCAGGGCACAATCAAAACAACCTGCGATTGCTGCCATAAACGTTTTTTTCGGTATTTGGAAAGTGCGTAGCGGAAGTTATTAACTGTCTGGAGTAGAAAGAGTAACTGCGAGACGATTGCTGCTAAAGCTATATAAAAATACCAATCCATCGGGCAAAAAATCCTTTTGGGGACATCTAACAAAATAAAATTCCAAATGTCTCAAGATTTCTGGATTCCCGCCTTCGCGGGAATGACAGATAACACGTTTTCTTTTTGTTAGACACTCTTGGTCTCTATACGCACAATTTCGTTATGCGGTATATAAAAGTAATCAAGCGGAGATAGAAGTCAATGGCACGATTGAGTCGATTAGCTGCTCGATGGTGTAAGATTCGGATAGATTGAGCGAGAGCAGGCAGCCGTGATTGTGGTCGGAGGCGATGATTATTAGATTTTTTCCGGCGTGGGTCCAGCCCTGCTGCTGGTGCTGATGGCCAAGAATGAAAAGGTCAACATCAAGAATTTCGGCCATTTTATCCAGCAGGGCCTGGCTGTGTCTTCTGCCCCAGGTCAATATATATGCTGAGCCGGGTCTATGAAGGTCATCCGGCTGCAGGGGTCGAGAGAGGATGCCGGCGTCGAATTTATCGATAAAACGGTCGGCGGGAAGAGAATGGGAAATCCAAAGTCTATTGTCGCATCTGACAGCTAACGGCTGGGAGAACAGGAATTGCCTTATGGCCTGTATGATTTCGGAGCAAGATTGCTGAAACTCTCGCTGCATAGCTAAATACATCGGGCGGCTCATTTCTTTGCCGTTTTTCATCACCTGGATATCGCTGATGAAAGCGGTGTCGTGATTTCCCATAATGATGTGGACACGGTGGGGAAAGTTTAATTTGTAGCGGGCGACATCAAAAAGCAATTTATAGGATAGGCAGCCGCCCTGCTCGTCTTCGGGGCCTCCGTGTATGATTTCCTGCAGAATGATGTGCCTGTCGGGGTTTGTATCGAGATTGGCGAAAGCGATTATTCTTTCAAAATTTCGGCGGTGTCCGTGAATGTCACCGGCGACGATTAAGCTGCCCTCGGTGGGCAGATAGATTACATTACCGCGTCGAAAGTTATCTTCGCTGTTGGCGTCAGCAGCCTTATTAAGTAAGTCAATTATCGTCCGGTGCATTTTTGTTTGAACTTAGTCTGTCGCTGAAAATACTGTGTATCATCAGGTCCAGCCTTGAGACGACGGACATCATATTGGTTGGACGTTCGGCAGGGTCATCCTTTACGCAATCCACTACAAGTTTTGAGACGCTTGCGGGTATTCGTTTTTTTATTTCACGGGGTGCCCGGAGAGGCTCAATTACAGGCAGGCCGTATTCGTTCTTTTTGGGTATTAAGGTCGGAACATTTTTTCCTGTCAGCGCCCAGTACATTGTGGCGCCGAGGTTGAAGATGTCGGTTTTTGGGCCGAGCGGTTTTCGCCTGACCTGTTCCGGGGCGATGTAGTCGGGGGTGCCCTGGATTCTGGGTTTTACGGTTCCGATTCTGCAGCTCTGGCCAAGGTCTATTATTTTGATTGAGCCGGATTTGCTGTTGAAAAGGATGTTGTTAGGTTTTATGTCGCAGTGGATATATCCCTGCTGGTGCATAGCGTTAAGGCCTGTTGCGACCATTCTGAAGACCAGCAGGACATCGCCGAGGCTGAGGGTGGGGCTGTCTTCGAGATTTTGGCCTTCAAATAACTCCATAGAAAGCAGCATCTCTTTTACTTTGAACATACTGCGGATTTTTTTTAGTTTGTAGCATTTGCGGACGTAGGGATGGTCGATTTTCCTGGCCACTTTGAATTCGGTTTCCATCTGCTCGAAGATTCTTACATCTTCGGGCCTTTCGAATATGCTGCGTTTGAGGGCAATAGGTGAATTGTCTTCGAGGTCGGTCGCCTGGTAGATTGTGCTGCGGGCGCCGGTGCCGATACGCTCCTGTATGCTGAAACCGCCAACGTTGAGTATGTCTTTGGCCATATTTTTAACAATACTTTATTATTTCACGGCTTACTGATTCCTGGTGCCCAATTTATTAAGATGCGCCAGCCAGGTTTTTTGTTCTGCCTGGTTACATTTTAGCAGCGAACCGCTTATTGGTATAGGACGTAAAACTACCGAATAATCCAACAAATTGTTCTAAAAAACTGCCCGGAATAATTTTATATCGAATTATAGACGAAATTACTTAAGTTTTTAAGCGGCGTTAAATTATATATCGCAACTACCTGCTTTGCCAGTATCATTATAATTTGTATGTTATCCCAGCGATTGTGGGACGTTTTGCAGGCCGAATTTAATATGACGGGGTGGTCAGGGGTGAAACGTCGGCCGCACAGATTAGGGTTTTTGGTAAAGCTTCAAGAAGATGACCCTTGACAAAGTTGTTGAATTTGAGATAATACTTTATAGAAATTCGAACGTTGTTGATTTAGTTAGCTGTTCCCCGATAGCTCAATTGGTAGAGCGAGCGGCTGTAATGCGGGGCATAAAAGGTATATTATGCCGAAGTTGCAGCTCCTGATGGAAACGTCAGGATGAAAACCGGGTGAATTCAGGGAAGCCTGAATCCGCTGATGCGGAAATGGTAATCCTGAGCCAAGCCTGTTCACACAGGGCATTTTAGCAAGTGAACAGGAAGGTGCAGAGACTACAGGGTGAGGCGGCCTGTGCCAATAAGCCCTGATAAGCGCCCGGCACCTTACACCAAGGCAGGCAAAGTGTATGGTGATGAGATAGTCCGGTCTTTGGGGAAACCTGAAGGAAGCCGTAACCGCTAGGTCGTAGGTTCGAGCCCTACTCGGGGAGATAATTGATTTGTATCTACTGGTATTCCTCGATGCGGGTAATTGTCGCATCAAGCCCAATAAGAACCGTTCTAACAGCCGGGTCATTGGCTATATCATTTCTCCTCTGGCTGCTGGTCTTAAGATGATTGGGAGAGGGCTGAGCTTTTTCCTGATTCTCGATACTTCCTTCTTCGCTAACGCTACGAAGGACAGGTCCGCCTTCGCTGAAGCTTCCGACTTCGCTTACGCTACGGCGGACAGGCGATGCTTGATGCTCGCTATTTGTATCTTGCGGCCCGTGACCGGTGGTTTGCGACGGTGCTGATGACTCCTGGTTTTTAGTAGCGGTGTCAGGAGTGGCTACTTTTTTTTTAAGAGGAGATGAGAAACCAGGTTGGAGCTGAGAAAGAAGCTGGTCGATATTAAGAAAATGCTCGCTCAAGGCAAATCGCAAAAGCGATGCCTCTAAAAGCGCTCTGGGTGTGTCACTATTTTTAATTGTCCATCGCAGTTTCTCAAGTGCGGTTATGTTATAGACAAGTGCCGCGACATCGAATTTTTCGGCCAGCTCGCCAGCCCGCTTTCGCTGCTCGTCTGTCAGAACCAAAAGCTCACTGTCGAGGCCTGCGGATTTGACCACCATCAGGTCGCGCATATACTCGATAAGCGAACCAACGAGCTGAACCTCGCTTACGCCGCCGCTGACTAAACCCTCTATCGCCGCGAGCGTTCCAGCCGCATCGCTGTCGGCAATCCTGCCGATTAGATTCCAGATTTTTTCGCTGTTGGGGCAGCCTAAAAACTCCTCGAGCATTGAGACGCTCAATGGCTCAACACCGGTGCTTATCAGTCTATCCAGCAGGCTAAGCGCATCTCTCATCGAGCCATTTGCCATTTTTGCCAGCGACAAAATCAGGTCATCCTCAAATTTAATTTTTTCCTGTTTTAGGATGGACCGTAGCTGCTCGGCGATTTTGACCGGCGTTATATTGCTGAAATCAAACCTCTGGCATCTCGATTGAATTGTCGGGATGACCTTGTTCGGCTCGGTGGTGGCAAAAATAAACTTAACATGGCTTGGAGGCTCTTCCAGAATTTTTAATAGAGCATTAAAAGCCGGCACCGTGAGCATGTGGACTTCATCGATAATGTAAATCTTGAACCTTGAGCGTGCGGGCCGGTAGATAGCGTTCTGCCGCAACTCGCGAACCTGCTCGACGCCGTTGTTTGTAGCGCCGTCAATCTCAATGACATCGATGTCATCGCCGGCGTTTATTGCAATGCAGCCATCGCACTTACAGCAGGGCTGTGCCGTAGGGGCACCGACCGCCAGGCAATTGAGCGATTTTGCCAGCACGCGTGCCATAGTAGTTTTGCCGATGCCGCGGGTCCCCGTGAAGAGATAGGCGTGTGCGACCCTGTCTGTCTTTATTGCATTCTTGAGCGTCTGGCTGATTGCATCCTGGCCGATGACGTCATCAAACGTCTGCGAACGGTATTTTCGTGCAAGTACGGTGTACATAGTAATTTGAAATCCAACATTTCAAATTTGAAATTCAACTTCTTTTGTTCGACTCTTTAGTTCTTCACGATCCATTCTCCACCACCGCTAAAATTGTAAATATTAAATTGTAAATAAAAAATTCCAAAGGTGGCCGGGTTTGCCACGGCACAGCCGTGCACACGCTTATGGCTGCTCGGTTCCCCGCCTGACCAAGTTAGCGGGCTCAGCTTGCATGGGACCCGGCCATAACAATTGATTATTTACTATTGCCTATTTACTATTTTTTTAACAAAACAGCGGTAGTATAGCACAGGGCAGAGGGATTTTCCACAAAAAGATTCTTCTCTGGCAGATTAAAGTTCGCAATAATCCTCAAAAAAGCTGGACAAGGATGGATAGTTTTTGGTAGAATTAAGGCAGAAATTTACATTCTCTTAGGAGAAAATTAATGAGCCGGAGGTCAGAAATAAGATTCTGCCTTGTAATGGTCTGGCTGCTTCTGGCGGTCTTTAGCACTTCCGCAGGCGCAAAAACCATTTACGTCGATGACGATGGGCCGGCGGATTTCGACAACATCCAAGCAGCTATCGATGATGCAAACAATGAAGATACGATTATTGTTGAAAAAGGCGTATATTTTGAAAATATCAATTTCAAAAGTAAAAATATTATCTTACGGAGCACAGACCCAAATAATCACGATGTGGTGGTCAAAACAATTATCGATGGTCAGCATAAAGGTCCGGTAGTTACTCTTAATGATGTAGAGAGTCCCGATTGTGTTTTGGATGGATTTACCATTACTAATGGCAACGCTCATGGTCCTTGGCCAAACGTCAGCCAACGTGGTGGTGGGATATGCTGTCGTAGCGAATCCGTCATTTCTAGACCAACCATTATCAATTGTATGATTAGTAATAACTCAGGTGATTATGGTGGTGGCGTGTTCGGCGAAGGCAATCCGACGATTACCAACTGCACCTTTAGTGGAAATGTAGCGTGGTTCGGCGGAGGAATATTGTTAAGTGGTGATTATCCAAAGCTGAGCAAGTGTACTTTTATTTGGAATTCTGCAGGTGCTGGTGGTGGGGTATATGGTGCTTCTGGAAGCCCCTTAACGTTAACTGATTGTACATTCAAAGGCAACTCAGCTGGCGAAGGGGGTGGAATATATCAGGATACAGGTATCCCAACATTTAATAAATGTGTCTTTTATGGAAACTCAGCCGGAGAGGGTGGTGGGATGTATGTGTGGGAAAGTTTACCAACTATGACTAACTGCATATTTAGTAAAAACACGGCAGAGAGACGGGGCGGTGGGTTTTGTGGTGGCTCAAGCGATATTTCTCTAGTTAATTGTACCTTCAATGGCAATTCAGCTAATGAAGGTGGTGGAATATACAACGACGGAAGTTTTGGATTAACAAACTGTATTCTTTGGGATGATATACCTAATGAGATTGGGGAATTTGGTGAATACTATACCCATGTTGTGACCTACAGCAATATCCAAGGCGGATGGCCGGGCGAAGGAAATATCAACCAAGACCCGTGTTTCGCTGACCCTATCAATAATGATTATCATCTGAAATCTCATGCAGGAAGCTGGGATGCAAACAGCGCAAGCTGGGTAAAAGACGATGTGACGAGTTTGTGTATTGATGCCGGCGACCCGGCAAGTCCGATTGGATACGAGCCATTTCCCAACGGCGGCATTATAAATATGGGTGCATACGGCGGCACAGAAGAAGCGAGCAAATCATATTTTGGCGAACCGGTCTGTGAGACCATTGTCGCCGGCGACATAAACGGCGACTGCGCCGTCAATTTCAAGGACTTTGCAATAATGGCATCGCATTGGCTTGATGAACATTAAGGAAGAGAAGCTGAAAGTGTAAAGTTCAAAAAGCAAAACTGTGGTATGTCTGTTCTCTGCCTTTTTCCCATGAACACTGTTCCCTGACCCCCGACCCCTTTATTCTGTATTCTTCATTCTATAAATATAGGTCTGATGTGCCTCTCGTAGATATTCTCCGTCACGTTCTTTGCAATGATATCCTCGTATTTGCCAACCCCCTCCAGATACCGCTTTCCCTTCTCCGCAAATTTGAACGTGTCCGGTCGTGGATTTTGTATTGACAATGCCAAAGTAAGGATGTAAAGTAATGGTTTTCCTTAACAAGGATTACACCAACGCCAGAATATTCTGTAATCATATATAAGGGCCTGTTATGTATTCAGATCATATTCGTAATGTGGCGATAATTGCGCATGTTGACCACGGGAAGACGACGCTGTTAGACCGTCTCTTGTACCAGTCAGGGATGTTTCGGCAGGAAGATCTCGACAAACTGGCCGGCAGTGAGCATGACCTGATTATGGACTCCAATCCGCTGGAGCGGGAGCGAGGTATCACCATTCTCAGTAAAAACTGCGCGATTTACTACACGGACCCCAAAGGCGATGAATATAAAATCAATATAATCGACACTCCCGGACACGCCGATTTCGGCGGAGAGGTTGAGCGCGTCTTGAGTATGGCCGACGGTGTCCTGCTTGTAGTTGATGCGTTTGAAGGACCTATGCCGCAGACAAGATTTGTGCTGACCAAGGCGCTTGAACGCAAGCTCAAGCCCATAGTCATAATCAACAAGATAGACCGCGAAAACAGCAGGCCGCAGGACGTCGTGAACGAGGTGTTTGACTTGCTTGTTCAGCTTGGCGCCAACGATGATGCTCTTAATTTCCCTTTGGTCTATGCATCTGCAAAGCAGGGCTGGGCAACGACCGAACTCGGCAAAAAGACCGACAATATGCAGGCGATATTCCAGGCCATTATAAAAAGCGTTCCGCCGCCGCAGTTTAATCTTGACGCTCCTTTGCAAATACTGGTTACAAATCAGGAATACTCGGATTACGTCGGACGGATAGCAATAGGCAGGATTTTCGCGGGGCGGATAAGCGAAGGCCAGATAGTTACCGTAATTGACAGGAATGACCGGCATACACTACAAAAGGTTGCGCAGATTCATCAGTTTCATGGTCTCGGCCGAAAACAGGTCTCGGCCGCGCAGGCCGGCGATATATGCGCGATATCCGGGCTTGACCCCATCGAAATCGGCGACACTATTGCCTGTGCGGAAAATCCTTCTATGCTTACGGTTATCTCCGTCGATGAGCCGACAATGACTATGACCTTCAGGGTCAACGACGGGCCTTTCGCCGGCAGTGACGGAAAATACGTTACGAGCAGGCAGATAGGCGAAAGACTTGAAAAGGAGCTTCAGCATAATGTTGCATTAAGGGTGGAACCCGGGCAGACGTCCGACGAATTCAATGTCTCGGGCAGAGGGTTGATGCACCTGGGTATCCTGCTGGAGAATATGCGGCGAGAAGGGTATGAGATATGCGTGGGCAAGCCGAACGTAATTTTGAGAATGGTTGATGGCGAGCAGCATGAGCCGGTAGAATTACTTGCGGTGGACTGCCCCTCGGATTGTCGGAATTCCGTGATGAGTCTTCTGGGCGACCGGCGAAGTGAAATAATCAAGATAGGCGCCAAAAGCGGGACAAGCGACTTTATCCACATGGAATTTCTTATACCGTCTCGCGGCCTGTTCGGCCTTAACGCCAGGATGATGAACGCAACCCAGGGCAGAGCGATTATGCACCATTCGTTTGAAAGATATGAGCCGATGCGCGGAGCGATACCTCAGCGAAAGGCCGGTGTTATGATAGCAACCACTACCGGACAGGTTACAACTTATGCGCTTGGTGCCTTATACAACCGGGGTATCTTTTTCGTCGAGCCGGGCGAAAAAGTATATGAAGGTCAGGTAGCCGGAGAGCACTGCAAGGATAATGACATACCCGTAAATGTGGTGAAAACCAAGCAGCTTACCAATATTCGGGCGGCGGGCAAAGACGATGCGGCCAGGATAAAACCTGCGAGAAAGATGAGTCTTGAAGTAGCAATGGAGTACATTCAGGATGACGAACTCGTTGAGATTTGTCCCAGCTCGATTCGAATCCGCAAACGGCTGTTGAAAGAAACGGACAGGCGGCGTCTGGCCCGCCAAGCCCGTCGGTAATAAATCAGGGGTTATACAAGCAGAACCGGCTTGATGTGCCGTTCGTAGATATTCTCGGTAACATTGAGTGCGATTACATCGTAGTATTTAGTTAATAAATCCAGATACCGCCTGTCCATCTCAGCAGCAATTTTATATGCCACGTGCATCAGTTGGCGGAAGTGCGGGTTGTAGTCTTTACTGGATTTATCGTGACGAAGCGTTGCAGCAAACTTCGCCTCGTCCCATTTATCAACAACCTTAAAGCCGGGCAGCCTAGTCCTGTCAATGTCGATGACAGTTGCATACGGCTCGCAAAGCTCATCGATTCGCAGCAGCGCCCTTGCATATATTCGCTTAGCCATCGTAAGTCCTTCTCCGCCTGCCATTGCGAGGCTTATGATCTCTTCCAGCCAGGTTGTCCCAGCGGTCTTAAAATGCAGGCCCGCATCGAATTTTTTGAGGGCGGTTTTGATGACACCATAAATTGAGAACTTATCGCTGGCCGAGTGCAAGCTCAATTTGAGACTTTCGGGCAGGCCAAATTCCTTTATTGCAAAAGAAATCACCGCAAGGTTCTCTTCGAACTGTCTGGCAAATTTTGCGACGCTGCCGACGTAATCAACGCCCTTATAGAATCGGCCGACAAATCTTGGTGCAATTGTCTGAATAGGTATTCCCTCATCAGAAATTAGGGCGAGGATAAAAAGTAACTCGAGCGGCGACTGCGGCTCGACGGTCTCGTCCATAGAAATCTCGGTGATAAAATTGTCTATCCCTTTTGCTGCTGCGATAAGACGATAAATCCTGCCTGCTTCTTTGATGGCCAGAAGAAACTTACCTACTATCACTCTGAGTCGTTCTTCGGTAACGTCAAACGGCGCATCAATGCCGGGAATCGAAAGCGAGCCGGCGTACTTTCTATACTTTTTTATGAAAGCATTGATTTCGCTCTCGCTTGCCGTTTTAGCAATTAAGTGGGCGACATCGAGCGTGAAAAAGTCACTGTGTTTGACGAACTGGCCTACGGAATTTAGTCCGACGTGGTCGGCATCTACAAAATAAGGTCCATCCCAGCCGCAGGCCTTAACTGCCTCATCAGCCTCCCTGCGAGTATCAGCCGGTCTTGTTCCAATGATAGTGTGCTCCCTCTGCGATTTGTTCCAGACGGGCGTGATATTGACACCGTGCTCTCCGGCTTTAATTATGGCTGCAAGCTGGGCCTTGCCTTCCTGCCCGAAGCGGTCTCCAATGCCAATTGAGTATTTATCCAGATTCATCGCAGTCCTTCCATAGTTTTGCGCTCTCTACTTTACGTTTTTAGCTTCTTCCACCATGCCCTGCACATCGTCAAAGACAATAGCGTGGCGCTGGTCGGGCTGGACTGTTCGCAGCTCTATATTGAGCAGCTTCAAACCCTTTATATGGCGGCAATACAGCCCATACGCAGGAAGCTGCCCAAACATTGAGTATTCAGGGTAATCGGCCGGCTTTTCAGGGATGATGCGCTCGGAGAGGTTTTTTGTCCCGCCGCCCTCAAAGGAAAACCTGACATTGCTTATGGTAACATTTTCGATTGGAGCCTCGGGCAGACCGCTAATCGCACAGCCGGTAGGACCAGCATCGGCGGCCTCGATGTTACTGATAGTTACGTTGCGAAATGACCCGATGCCCGGCTTATCCATTCCATCCTTGAAGGGGCGGGCACGGTTGCCAAGCCGTAAAAAGATAGGCGCTCCGACTTTGTTCATCGTGATATTCGATACAACCACACGGTCGAGCTTTCCTCCATCGACTATTTCCAGTGCGACACCGGCCAAGCGAGTGTCGTAAATTGAGCAGCCGGTTATCACAATGTTTTCAAAGCCGCCGTTTGATTCCGTACCCAGCTTGAGCGCATTACAGGTGCTTCGTAGAACACAGTTATTGACAACAACATTTTTGCAGGGCCTGGCAGAGGTGCTCTTGAGCACAATCGCATCATCACCCGAATCGATATTGCAGTTTGAGATTATGACCCTGTGGCAGCTATCTATATCGAGGCCGTCATTATTGGCGTTGACGTGACTTCTTACCGTAATTGCATCCACGCGCACATCATCGCAGGCAAGATACTGCTGCACCCACATAGGCGAGTTCGTAATGGTAACATCTTTCACAGTCACGTCCTTACACTCAATAAAGCGAATTAAGTAAGGCCGCTGCTTATAAGCTCCCTTGAACGAGCCTCCCTGGCCATCGATGATGCCGCCGCCTGTAATGGCAACCCGCTGCAGGTTCTCGCCGTAGATAAGACTTTTGTCGGTATAATTATCAGTATAGGACCTGAAAGCCGGCACCGTCGGCGGATAATGCTTTAAGTCGGCACTACCCAACAAGGTGCTGCCGGGGTCGATTCGCAGCGTAACGCCGCTTTTGATATAAATGGTTCCGGATAAAAAGGCACCGCCGGTTAAGTGCACGGTGCCACCTCCGTCTTTGGCACACTGGTCGATTGCCTTTTGAATGGCCTCGGTGCACAGGGTCTTGCCATCGGCCTTTGCTCCGTATTCCCGCACATCATATAATCCTGCGGCGCCAAAGGCAGAGATTCCCGTAAACCCAACAAGGAGAAAAATTGCTATCGTTACAGTCTTATGCTTCATAAAAATTTACCTCAAGTGTAATTTCCATTCAGTCCATCTACGCCTTCACTATAAGATAGAATGAGTAAATAATCAAAACCACACACGCCCAGGCCAGTAAAAATCCAATAACTGATATACGTGATGGAACCAGCATTTCAAAACTGGTGCCCGGAAAGATGCTGCGTTTAGATGGCACTACAGCACCGGCAGGCAATGTGCACGGAGCAGTCACCTTCTCGCCTGGCACTACGGGGGTCCGTACCAGCGCATAGAAATTATCAAGCTTTTCCGTGGCAACCGGCCTGGTAACAAAACTCACGATAATCCCAACAATAAGTCCCGCCGCCAAATAAAACACCATTTGCCACGGTAGATACACTTCGGGCACGCCATCACGAACGAAGATAAATCGCAGCGGCTCGGCTATTGGCAGAGAGGCCATCCAGTGGATAAAGAATTGCTGCGTGGTCAACCACCACACCCCAAATGCAGTCAGCGTCGATGCCCAGGCGCTTGCTGCGGTCGTGCGTCTCCAAAAAAGTCCCATCCAGAACGCGATACCCATCATAGACGAAATCTTCCAGAACACCTCAAGGCCTCTGACAACGCTGGGCAGCCAATAGGCAAAAGCCGCACCGCCGGCAACCACCGCAACCGATGCAGCGCGAGCAACGAAAAGATAATGCCGCTGGGTTCTATCCGGCCTGGCACGCTTGTAGATATTTTCAGTAAACAGACCCGCCGAGGCAATCATAAATGAGTCGCAGGAACCCACCGCCGTGGTCAAAAGCGATGCCAGGAACAGGCCCAGCACGCCGTAAGATACCCTGGGCAGAAACTCTGCCGCCACCAATCCGAAGATATGGTCCGGATTGATGTCACGCCCGCTAAAATATACAACCGCGGCAAGTCCGGTTAAACACCAGGCTATCGTGCATATCCGCTTAACAAAGTTTCCGCACATCATCCCTACCCTGCCCTCAATCTCCGTCTTACCGGCAGCACATGTGCCCATACTGTGCGGCTGCGTAACAATACCCACCAGCGAGGTAAAGGCAATTATAGTTATGTAGAAAAAGCCTATCTCTTCCGGAGCTACCAGCGATAACATTGCAGGGTCCTTTATCGCTGCACGGATGCCATCTATCCCGCCTACCGCACCTAAAATAAATGGAAGCAACATAAAGGAAAAGATAATGGTAAGACTTCCCTGAATGAAATCTGCAAGAATCACCGCTGACAGGCCCCCGGCCATGCCGTATATCACGATTACTATCATCATCAGCGCAATAGCCGCATTGGCGGGAACAGACCCTGCCGTACTCGCGTGAACAACGGCGCTGGAACCCTTGAGCATCACACCGATATTAACTACAAGATTCAGCATCCCTACAACAGCAAAGAGCATCCCGACACTTGGGCCGAACCTGGCTTCAAAAACATCTCCGGTCGTTATCGCCCGCAAGCGCCTCATCACCGCTGCAATCAGCCAGTAGAATGGCGTCGGAAACAGCCAGCACCACTGATACCATATACCGGACAGACCATTCGTATAGGTCTTTGAAGCCACCCCGACCGCCTGGTCCGCGTGCGTGCCGCTCCCGAAGGCGTGCATTACCATCAGCATTTTGCTCGCCTTGCGAGGCATAAAAAAATCAGTCAGGCTTTGTACTCCCTTCGCAACCTTGAACCCGATGAGGGTCATCCCGACAAAGTATAAAGCCAGAACAACAATGTCAGCCGGATGCAATCCAAACATAATATTTAATCCGTAGAACTTCTAACAACACAAGCGTCTATCCATAGAAGAGATTGCCACGCCCCGCACCAGAAGCGGTGCGGGACTTGCAATGACGTTTTTTTCGATACGCTTAACAATCAACCACAGAAGCCATATACAAGGTAACGGAAATAATAAATAGAAAACAGCAAATTGAAAATGAAAAAACCCCG
>CAYWXK010000010.1:93134-95710 GCA_964462515.1 uncultured Pirellulales bacterium | reverse complement strand
CCGCCGTTTTACTGGGCCAGTTTCCAGGTGTGCAAGAACGCTTCGCCCGCCGCAACCAAAACGCTGCCTATTTGACCTCCAGGATTAAAGATATTCCAGGAATTTTCCCCCAAAAACTTTATGAAGGCACTACCAGCGGCTCTTTTTACATCTATGCTATGACATATCAAAAAGAATACTTCAACAATGCAGACCGCAGCAAGTTTCTCAAGGCCATGCATGCAGAAGGTGTTAGTCTCGACGGATATATCAGGCAAGGATTGCACAGAGAGCCATGGGTAGAGCACATATTGGATTCAAAGGTTTATCAGAAGATGTTTTCCAAAGAGCGACTGCAAAGATACCGCGAGGAGAATAGCTGCCCGAACTGCGATAAGGTTTGTCAGGAAATGGTTATGATTTGGGCTACCGGCCCTCTGCTTGGAACCAAAGAGGATATGGATGACGTCGCCAATGCCATCCTCAAAGTTTATGAGAACAGAGATAAACTGAATTCGATATAAAGTGAAAAACGCTTCCGTTCTCCGTAGTGCCTTCTTCACCACAGCGGTTACGAAGGCCGGGGCCTACTCCGCCATAGCGGCTACGAATTGGAGGCAAAAAGGTTTTGAAATGGTTATTAGGCTGAATACTTCTCAAAATTATGAGATTCTGTCTTTGAAACCCGAGTAAAAGATGAAGATTCAATACCTCAAAACGATAAAACTTTTCGTAATTGTACTTGGCATTGCTTCTCTTTTAGGGTGTAAGAAGTCTCTGCACAAAGCCGTTGAGTCTTTAGACATAGAAACCATTCAACAAATGATCATCAAGGGGGCCGACGTAAACGCAAGAAATGACAAAGGTCAAACACCCTTGCATATAGCAGCATTGGTTGGTCGAGAAGACGTAGCGAGCTTACTTATCGCCAATGGGGCTGATATAAATGCGAAAGACTATTCCGGTTGGACACCTTTGCACGCAGCTTGTTCAGCTAGTCGATGGGCATCTGGCGTAGCCAAGTTGCTGATTTTGAAGGGGGCTGATATCCAAGCAAAAACTGTGGCGAAAGCCACTACTCTACACGAAGCTTCGAGAGGGGGAGACCCAAATATAGTAGAATTACTAATACAAAAAGGGACCGATGTTAATGCGGTAGATAAATATGGTAATACTCCTCTGCATTGGTCTGTAGAGTTTGGCAGGTACGGTCAAGAAGAGACTGTTAGACGTTTGTTAGCCGCAGGAGCTAAAGTTTTAGTAGCGGATAAAAGCGGTTCTAGCCCACTTGAAGAAGCTTTACTCAGAGAGAACCATACGATAGCAAACCTTCTAGTGGAAGCCGTTGACTTAAAAGCGAAAGACGATTCCGGCAACACACTTCTTCATCATGCAATCAGAAAACACAATGCAAAAATGGTTAAGATACTGATAGAACATGGCGCCGATATCGATGCGAAAGACGGTCAAGGCGATACGCCATTGGATGTTGCGATTAACTACATCCGTAATAAAGAAATTATTGACTTACTAATAGCAAAGGGGGCTCATAAAACAGAAGGGAAAGAACTCGAAAAAATTCCCATCATTTCTCAAGATGAACTTCTGCAAAATCTCAAAAAGATAGTTGACCAGGGGCAAGATATTAACCAAGCAGATGCAATTGGTAGAACTCCATTGCACACAGCATCCAGATATGGTTACAAAGAGGCAGTTGAGTTTCTTTTTTCTAAGGGTGCTAATCCGAATGTTGCCGATAAGATGGGTTTTACTGCCTTGCATTTTGCCGTAATGCATTCACAGGTAGAAGTCGCTAAGGTGCTCATAGAACATGGTGCAGATGTTAATGCCAAAGACAATGATAACAACTTTAGACCATTGCATTTTGCAGTAATGGCAAACAGCAGAAATTTAGAACTTGCCGAATTGCTTATACGCAATGGCGCTGACTTAAGCGCAGCTGGTCCACTTGGTGGTCAGACACCCCTACACATGTCTGTATCAGCAGGTAATATTTCCTTGACCAGACTTTTCATAGCGAATGGTGCTAATGTGAATGCGCGGAATGAAAGTGGTGCAACCCCACTTCATGAAGCGGCGCAGCGTGGGTATAAGGAGATTGTGGAGTTTCTAATTGAAAAAGGCGCCCAAATTAACGCAAAAGATAATGTTGGTATGACCCCTCTTGATTATGCACGCTTCAATGACCCTAAAACTCAAGCGGTTATCGAGATACTACAGAAACACGGGGCCAAAACTTCTGGATGGAAGCGCATAAAGTAAGAAATAGATTTCACAAACGCTTAAAAACTGCTATACGTATTATTACAACTACGAGAGTCGGGTGATAAAGATAAAGAAATCCAACAACTCCATAACCGTGGCTGAATTTGCCTACGATGCTCTGGGACGCAGGATAAAAAAGGAAGACTCCATAGCAAACAAAATGGACCTTTACTACCCCAACTTTCGCAGTTTCATCGCCTAACTGCGAAAGTTGGGCTAACGGAGTAACCCGCCGTAAGAAACAATTAACTCAGCAATAATACCTCCCAAACATTTTTTCTTAAACTATGCAAAACTAATTGCATATCCGC
>CAYWXK010000010.1:0-93034 GCA_964462515.1 uncultured Pirellulales bacterium | reverse complement strand
ATAATACCTCCCAAACATTTTTTCTTAAACTATGCAAAACTAATTGCATATCCGCCCCAAAAGATTATAATTACCCCAAAATGCTAACGCCAAAAGATGGTTCTGAAATCTAACCATCCTGAGCAGAGTCGAAGGATAATTCATCGTAAACTATAAACAATGAACCCCGACTTGTCGGGAAATTATGAACTATACATTAGGAGGCCTTGCAAATGTTGAATAAACACAAAGCTTCACAGCCCACCAATCACCCTGTCACCCGCCGTCATTTTCTTGCCGGCACCGGCGCAGCCGCCCTCTCGTTACTTGCAGTCAAACCAGCGGTTGTCCGCACCTACGCCGCCAACTCAAAACTGAACTTAGGAATGCTCGGCTGCGGCGGCAGAGGAACCTGGATTGCAGAACTCTTCAAGCAGCACGGCAGCTACAATATCGTGGCGGCCTTCGACTACTTCCAGGATAGAGTCGATTCTTTCGGCGACAAATTTCAGGTTGACCAGGCCCGCCGATACACGGGTCTATCGGGCTACCGCAAACTTATCGAAGGAAAAGTCGATGCAGTCGCAGTCGAAAGCCCGCCGTATTTTCATCACGAGCATGCCGCCGCTGCGGTTGATGCCGGCTGTCACGTCTATGTCGCCAAGCCCATCGCAGTAGATGTCCCCGGCTGCAACAGCATCGCGGAAAGCGGCAAAAAAGCTTCAACAAAAAAACTCTGCTTCCTCGTTGACTTCCAGACCCGCGCCAACCCGTTATATCAAGAAGCACTTAAACGAATTCACAACGGCGCTCTCGGCGACTTTGCCTTCGGCGAGGCAACCTATCACGCCAGCGACCCCTTCCCAGGCCACTTTAAGTATATGCAGGATGACCCCAACAACTCCGAGAACCGCCTCCGCGCCTGGGGATTGGACCGCGTCCTTTCAGGTGACATCATCACCGAACAAAACATCCACACCCTCGATGTTATGAACTGGATTATGAACTCCCCGCCCCTTTACGCGCTCGGCACCGGCGGCAGAACAGTCCGCAATGTCGGCACCTGCTGGGACCACTTCGCCGTCCTCTTCCAGTATCCAAACAACGTCGGTATCACCTTCAGCTCCAGACAATTTGAAGGCCACGGCACCCAGCCCGAAGGCATCAGAAACCGAATGTTCGGCTCGAAAGGCGTTCTTGAAACCGAATATGGCGGCCAGGTGCTAATTCGCGGCCAGGGCGAGACCTTCTATCGCGGCGGCGACACCAGCGACATATACAGACAAGGTGCCGTCAACAATATCGCTACTTTTTATCAGAGCATCACCAACGGCGATTTCACCAACCCAACCGTTGAACCGAGTGTCCGCAGCAATTTGATAACAATTCTCGGCCGCACTGCCGCCTACCAGAACCGCCTCGTGCGATGGGATGAAATCGTCAAAAGTACCGAAAAGCTCGATGCAAATCTTAAAGGTGTGAAAGCATAAATATAGAGAAATTAAGACCCCCTGCCTTCTTGCTTGCCTCTGCGTCTCTCGACGCAAGTCGAGGCAGCAGGCGAAAGCAAGAAGGGGGTGCTTTTGAGAGGTATCGAAAATGAAATGTTCGTTTATAAACCGCCGCCAGTTTCTGATTGGCACAGCCGGCGCCGCTGCCGGCCTCGCAATGACCTCCTGCGCCTCTTTATCGCAGCTCGCAAAAGCCCCCCGAGGCTTCAATCTCGCCGTCTGTGACTGGACAATCGGCAAAAGGGCAGACCCTGCTTCGCTCGAAGCTGCCAAACGTCTCGGCCTTGACGGAGTTCAGGTCGATTTCGGGGGCGGACAGAATAAGCTTCAGCTCTGCAATCCGGACCTGCAAAAAAGATTCCTCGAACAGGCGAAAAAACAGCAAATTGAGATTGCCTCTCTTGCGATGGGCGTTCTCAACGAAGTCCCTTACAAGAGTGACCCGCGTGCCGAAAGGTGGGTAAGCGAAGCCATTGATGTCGCAAGAGCTATGGATGTAAAAGTTATATTGCTGGCCTTCTTCGGCAATGGCGACGTGAAAAATGACAAAAAGGGTATTGATACAGTTGTCGAACGGCTGAAACGGGTTGCACCAAAAGCCGAAAAGGCTGGCGTTATCCTCGGCATCGAATCCTGGCTAAGCGCCGAGCAGCACCTCGACATCATCGACCGTGTCGGTTCCCCTGCCGTCAAAGTCTATTACGACGTAGGCAACTCCACTCAAGCCGGCTACGACATCTATAAGGAAATTCGCCTGCTCGCCAAACAAATCTGCGAGATACACGCCAAGGACTACAAAGACGTGCTCGGCAAAGGTTCGATTGACTTCAAAAAAGTCCGCCAGGCAATTGATATCATCGGCTACCGAGGCTGGCTCGTAATCGAAAGTGTCAAAACGCCCCTCGGCGCAGAAGAAACGGTCCGACAGGATGGTCTATACCTGCGGCAAATCTTCCCATCGAAAGTATAATTGAAAAGGAAAAAATTGCTGACAATTAAAAAAGAAAGGGCACAAAATGAAATCTAACATTCTCTCGGTCTTTTTTGCACTGATTCTTATCACGACACAACTCTCTCCGGCTACACCGCTGGATGACTACGTTGCAGCGCCGGACCCTAATTACAGTTTCACGCTGCTTAGCACTGTCAAAGGCATCGGCCACACCGCATACATTATCGATTTGAAATCGCAGTCCTGGCGAAAAAGCAGCGAGGTCGATAGGACTTTATGGCAGCACTGGCTCACCATAATCAAGCCCGATGCAGCCACCGCGGACACCGCCCTATTATGGATAAATGGCGGCAGTAATCGAGGCTCTCCTCCATCCTCAGCAGATATGATGTTAGTCGGCATCGCCCTTAGCGCCAACACGGTCGTGGCGGACCTCAAAATGGTCCCGAACGAGCCCCTCGTCTTCCCCGATGGCGGCGGCCCGCGTTCCGAAGATGCGATTATTGCCTACACATTCGATAAATATATGAAGACCGGCGACCCCACCTGGCCATTGCTCTTGCCGATGGTCAAAAGCGCCGTCCGCGCAATGGACACCGTCCAGTCTCACATCTCATCCGCCACCAACGGCGGCCTCAAAATAAATAAATTCTTCATATCAGGCGGGTCAAAACGCGGCTGGACCACCTGGCTCACCGCAGCGGTCGATAAGCGGGTCGTCGCAATCGCCCCCGCTGTCATCGACGTCCTCAATATGGATGAGCAAATGAAGCACCACTACAGCGCCTACGGCTTTTACTCTTCTGCAATTAACGATTATGTTCAACTGAAGGTATTCGAGCGGCTTGGCACGCCGGAAGGCCAGGCATTGATAAAATTCATCGACCCGTATGAGTATCGCTCCCGCTACACAATGCCCAAATTTGGCGTCAATTCGTCCGGCGACCAGTTCTTTTTGCCGGACTCCGCCCAATTCTACTTTAAGGACCTAATCGCCGAAAAATACCTCCGCTATGTCCCAAACACCGACCACAGCCTCGGCAATTCCGATGCCCCGATGAGTCTGACGGTTTTCTATAAATCCATCCTCGCCGGCTCACCCCGCCCCCAGTTCTCATGGACAATCAAAGATAATAACTCAATCGAAGTCAAAACTACCACCACACCGACAGCGGTCAATCTCTGGCAGGCAACCAACACAAAGACCCGCGACTTCCGACTCGAAACCATTGGCCCCGTATGGAAATCCTCCCCACTCTCCGATCAGGGCGGCGGCATTTATATCGCCAAAGTCCCTGAACCGAACGAAGGCTGGACAGCCTTCTTCGTAGAGCTGACCTTTGACAGCGGCCTCGGCATCCCGCACAAGTTCACAACGCAGATCCACGTCGTCCCGAAGTGTCTGCCGTTTTCCTATAAACTCGGCTTCGACACTGACTGCGACGTCGATTTTGACGACCTCGCAATCCTTCTTAGCCACTGGCTGTCAAGTGAGCCTTCGGTCGATATAGCGGCCCTCTGCGGCGATGGCATAATCAACTTCCTCGACTACTCGCTCCTGGCCGCCGAGTGGAAACCCGCTCCACAATACCCTCCGCTCGTCCTTAACTTAAACTAAACCACAAAAAGCCCCCTTAGGGGGGCTTTTTCTCTGCGCGCAGCTCTCCAGGTCATTGGTGTGCAAACAGGAATCCATTGTCCTTAGGACAGAAATGCGGATTAACCGGTTACAGCGACAAAACTCCCACAAAAAGGCTCAAAACAATTGCAATTTCAGGATGGATTTGGTAACATAATGTAATCGGATTGCTGGGCAATAGTAAACTCCGTTAGAAAGGAGCTTTTGCCGCAAGGCATCCCCAAGCGGACTAACGGAACTTACACGCGGCTCCGCCTTCGGCGGACAAGTTTAGACCCCGTGCCAGGAGATATTTTACCGCGTGTTTCAACACGGGGCTTTCTAACGGAGTAAATTGTGTTTTCGAAACACGGCTGGAGGTTAAGGAGATAGGGAAATGCTATTTAGCAAGAAGAAAAAGGTTCCATCAGCTTGTCCACAGACAGGCAAGTCCGCTGGATTCTTCAGGAAATATCCCTGGTTAATATGGTTGTTTCCTGTTGTAGGTTTGGCGTCACTAATCTGGTTCCTGGTCCGCGTAGTGCCCAAGCCTTCACGAGCAGCTTACCCCTGTCAACGGGTCGCTTTTCCTTTTGCCTCGGCTTTTATCATTTGGCTTATGGGTTTAGGAGGTTCCACAGCAGCCCTTCGCAAGGCCAAAAGCTCTTTTTTACGTTCACGTTACCTCATCGGTATCTTTTGCATAGTGGCCAGTATCGGCTTTGTATGGCTTTCACTAACATTGACTGCGAAAAAGGAGGCAAAAGCAGCCGAGCCGCATTCTGCCAATAGTCCCATAGGAGTCGCCAAGGGGCTCCATCCCGGAAGAGTCGTCTGGGCACATGACCCCAATGCTACTGATTGGAAAGGTCCGCGTCTGGGCGACGGCTACTGGTGGCAAAGCAATCATACTAACCAGGAGGTGGTCGATAGGATGATATTTCAAGCCATCCGCGAGCTGGCTGGTGTGTCGAATATCTCGGAGGCCTGGGATGCCCTTTTTCGATATTTCAATCAACAACAGGGCAAGGGAGATGTAGGCTACAAAAGTGGCGAGAAGATTACGATAAAGGTGAATTTTGTGGATATGATTGCATCCGGAGGAAATACCAACTATAACCTTATCAACCACACACCTGAGTATGCGATATGCTCACCACAAATTATTCATTCGCTGCTGGACCATCTTGTGAATATTGTCGGCGTAGCGCAATCCGACATTACAATCGGCGACCCAATTTGCTTATGGTGTAATGAGTTCTACAATATGATTCACCCGGATTTCCCAAACGTTCATTATCTGGATTATCTCGGCTACTATAACCGAACCAAAATCAAGTATTCTAACGTTGCGTTTTACTGGAGCACGACAAAAGCCTCAGGAAAAACCCAGGACTATGTGCTGCAATCCTACGTAGATGCGGAATACTTTATCAATCTGGCCTCTCTAAAAGGCCATTACAACGTGGCGGGAATTACCCTTTGCGGAAAGAACCATTTTGGCTCCCTTCGACAGCCAAATGCCGGTGGATATTATGATATGCATTCGGATTGCCCCTTTACTATCTCTCAGAGCGGCAAATACAGAAATATGGTTGACCTTATGGGCCACCGCGATGTCGGCGGCAAAACGTTTCTTTGTATGATTGACGGGTTGTTCGCCGGTAAGCACGCCTTGAGCTACCCAAATAATCTGCCGCGAAAATGGCAGATGACACCCTTCAATAATGATTGGCCCTCGAGCATTTTTGTCTCACAGGACCAAATAGCGCTCGATTCGGTGGGCTTTGACTTTCTTATCGCCGAATGGCCTGAAACCAACGGTCCTGCTCACGCGGCGACCGATGATTATCTCCACGAGGCGGCGCTGGCAAATAATCCTCCCTCGGGGACATTTTACGACCCGGAAAAAGACGGAACGCGGCTGGCAAGTCTTGGCGTTCACGAGCACTGGAACAATCCGACCGACAAGCAGTATTCACGCAATTCGGGCACCGGAAATGGCATCGAACTGTGGCAGGTTTCACTGACTCCAGATGTTGACTTTAACGGCGACGGAAAAGTGGACTTCAAAGATTTTTCGATATTTGCTCAATACTTGTTCCAGGATAATTCCTGGGTTGACATCGCCCCTCATCCCTTTGGCAACGGTATAGTCGATTATGACGACCTTGCTGTTTTAGCTGAGAGCTGGCTTGCATTTCCAGGGTTGGTTTCATACTGGACGCTGGACGAGACGGAAGGCACTATCGCCTACGATAGCATCAGCAATAAACACGGCAACCTTAATGGTAACCCTATCTGGCAGCCTGAAAGCGGCAAAATAGACGGCGCTCTGCAGTTCGACGGCATCGATGATTACATTAGCACCCCCTTTATTTTGAACCCAGCCGGTGGCCCGTTCACAGCTTTCGCCTGGGTTAAAGGAGGTAGTCCAGGACAAGTAGTTATATCTCAAAAATCCAGCATCCTTGTGCCTCGTGGGAAAGATTGGCTCTGCGCAGACCCACTGGCGGGCAAACTTATGACCGCCTTAACCGATGGCAGCCCATCCACCTTTCCACTGGTATCTGAATTCATAGTTACCGATGGCGATTGGCACTGTATCGGCGTTGCGTGGGACGGCTCCCATAGGTCCCTTTATGCAGATGAAGCCAAAGTTGCTAAGGATACCAGCAGTTTGGCTAATCTTATCTCTGCAGACACAGGTCTGTGCATCGGTGCCGGCAGAACCCTCACCGCAGGCAGTTTCTGGTCCGGCCTGATTGACGATGTCCGAATATACAACCGGGCCGTGAGCCCGTAGGAAACTTAGGAATAGAAATTAAATTGGTGGGGCAATCCACCTTCGGCGGATAAAGCCCCACCCTACATTGCTTGCCGCTCAGGCGGCAGAAGGGATGGTGTGAAATGAAATGGCTTAATGATTCGAAAATTACGTTACTGTTGGTAGTGCTCGTTTTATGGCCTGCCCAAAGCCCGGCTAAAGAATACGTTCTGACGGTAGGCAACGAGCAGCTTCGATTCATCCCGCAAGCCGAAAAGGGTTATGTAGTTAAACAGCCTAAGCCGAAAGCGGGAATCAGCGCTTTAGCCGGGACGCTGTTTCTGGAAGAGGGCCAGGTCCAGCCCATTGGCGGCCTGGACCGTCACGGCATCTGGATAGTGGAGAATGATGGCCCCTCATCCAGGAACGATGCAGTTATGGCCGAACTGATTTACAACGGAGCAGCCGAATATGTCGCACCACTGTTCTCATCGAATGGTGAAATAGTAGCCGTCATTCCTGAGATCGTAATTCGCGTTCATCCTGGAGTCGATGCAAGGCAGGTTCATTTCCTCTGCGAGTCCTTGTCCCTTGCCATAATCAAGCCGATGGAGTTCACGACACAGGAGTATCTGCTGCAAGTCCTGGGGCCTGATGCTGAAGCTGTTTTCACAGCGTTGGAGAACCTCAATAATGTTGAATGGATAGAATGGGCGGCTCCGAATACCGCGTCTCAGCCGAAGCTTTGTGGTCAGGTTATACCCAACGATGAATATTTCCCGATGCAGTGGCACTGGCAAAATACGGGCCAGTCGGGCGGAACACCGGGCGCGGATATCCGCGCCCCGGAAGCATGGGAGATCACGAGAGGAGACCCGAACATCGTGGTCGCCGTGCTCGACAGCGGTGTAGATTCCAACCACCCGGACCTGGTCAACAATCTGGTGCCGGGTTATGACTTCTATGACAATGACGACCGGCCGGACCCGTCAACTGACCACTGGTTGAATGCCCACGGCACTTGCTGTGCCGGACTTATAGCAGCACGGGGCAACAACTCTATAGGTGTAACAGGGGTTACCTGGAACTGCAAGGTCATGCCCATCCGTATCTTTAGCGTCCGCGCCGATGGGACGGAAGTTTGGACCACGCAGGCCGATAGAGCAACGGCTTTACGCTGGGCGGCAGCCAACGGGGCCGACATCCTCAGCAACAGTTGGAGTTGGGGGCAAAATCCCCTTCCAATCATTTACTCCGGCATCGTAGATGTCACCCAATCAGGCGGTATCGGTCGCGGCGGGAAAGGGTGTGTTGTGCTCTTCGCCGCGGGCAACTATAACGGGCCTGTTCGTTATCCCGCTCGATATCCCGAAGTCATCGCCGTTGGGGCAACAGACCACAATGACCTGCGGAGTTGGTGGAGTGACTTCGGACCTGAATTAGATATTGTAGCGCCGGGGGGCGGAGGAGTGCATACTTATGACTTGGATCTGTTTTATACATTATCTCAAGGTCTCCTGTGGACCACGGATCAGGTTGGATTGCCTGGATGGAACAAATGGAATAGTGATCCCAACATATTGGACTACGCGGAGAAATTTTCTGGGACCTCTGCGGCGACTCCGGTTGCCGCCGGCGTGGCAGCCATGATTCTCTCTGTTGACCCCAATCTAACCAATACCCAAGTGCAATATATCCTTGAGCGGTCTGCGAAAGACCTGGGAGACCCTGGTCGAGATGACTACTACGGCTGGGGCCGCGTCGATGCAAGAGCTGCTCTGGATATGTTGCTCGCCAAGCGTGCAGACCTGAATAACGACTGGAAGGTTGACCTAAAAGATTTCTCGCTGCTGGCTCAATCCTGGAACATGGGTGAGTCTTCTGCTGACATTGCTCCTGCCACTCGGCGTGACCGCATCGTAGATGTAAAGGACCTTGCTCTCTTAAGTCAGTATTGGCTTCAGGAAATTCCAGAAATTCCTGAGCCAAACCGGATATCCCACTGGAAGCTGGATGAGACCGAAGGCACTATTGCCCACGATAGCATCAGCGATAAGAACGGCACACTCAATGGTAATCCTATCTGGCAGCCTGTTAGTGGGGCGGTACGTGGTGCACTCCAGCTTGATGGAGCAGATGATTACGTCAGCACGCCTTTTGTCTTGAATCCTTCCAGCGGCCCATTTACTGCTATGGCCTGGGTTAAAGGAGGCAGCCCGGGACAGGTAGTTTTATCTCAACAATCCACCTTCCTTTTGCCTGCTGGGAAAGATTGGCTTTGCGCAGACCCAACAGGGGGCAAACTTATGACCGCCTTAACAGATGGCAGTCCATCCACTTCTCCTCTTGTCTCGGAATTTGTAATCACCGATGGTGAATGGCACTGTATCGTCGTTACCTGGGACGGCTCTCGCCGCCGCCTCTACGCGGATGGCGTTAAGGTCGCTGAAGACCCCAATCCTCTTGCTAATCTGGTCTCTTCAAATACAGGTCTCAATCTTGGTACCGGTCGGAACCGCAATCCAGGCACTTTCTGGTACGGCCTGATTGATGATGTCCGAATCTACAATAAGGCGGTGAATCCTTAATCCACATCGTAGGACGTTTTGGGCTTGGCCATGCCTTACGGCAGGCGTCAGCCATACCTGACGGGATAACGCAAGCCCTCTCCGCCGTAGTGGCTACGAAGGCTGGACCGTGACGAGGGCTTCGACTGAGCTCAGCCGAATGTCCCACGCAATCGTCAAGATGGCTGACGTCACCACAACCCGATAACGCAACCTCCAATAACACAAACCTCGTTTAACGGTTGCGCTGCTCGTTGCGAATCCATACCATTTATCTATGAGCCTTTACCCGTCCTGCGGCGGGAATTTTTGACAAAACGACCCATTTGTGGTATAATATAAGTGATATTATTGAAAGACACTCCGGAGTAATAGATAACGAAATGGAAAAAAGGCTTATATGGATTATTTTTCTGTCAGCGTGCCTTGTTTTGCTGAATCAAACCGGTTCAGCGGGCAAGCTGATGACAGAACAGAAATATCCTGGCACTGCTGTCGCTGAAGCGGGCAGCAGCGTGAGCCCCGTTAGAAAGACAACTTTCTTTTCTAACGGGGTGAGCTTCTTTTCTGTTCAGATTCCGGGCGATTTGAATCGGGATGGCCGGGTGGATTTGAGGGACCTTGCTTTGCTCTCCAACGGGTGGATGCGCAGCTACAATTACGATGAGTTATCTTTGTTGGCGCGCGATTGGCTGTCCGATTCGACTGTCGGACAAAATGCGGTTGTGAATAGAGTTTATCCGGACAAGGCACGATATGACCCGGGGGAGGAAGCTGTTCTAACAGTAGAGCTTTCTAACGGGCCGGTCGATAATTTCGATGGTGCGGTGATACTGAGTATAAGCAGGCCGGGACATATTATCTTTACGACAAGGCAGCCGGTTACACTGGAGCCTAATACTACAAGGACGGTAGTGTTTACCTGGCGGACGCTGGTTTGTGATTTTCAGGGCTATCTTGTTGAGGCAAGGTTGACAAACGGCTCTTTCGCTGTCAGTGCGATTGATGTTTCCAGTGATTGGCGGCGGTATCAGCGCTACGGCTACATTACGGAGTTTTACGATGGACAGCCTCATCAGCGAGCAGTTGACATTTTCAATCAGCTTTCTCGCAATTATCACATTAACTGTGTGCAGTTTTACGATTGGATGTGGCGGCACGAAAATGTCATCCAGCGAATTGGTTCATTCATTGTTGACCCGTGGATTGACTGGCGAGGTGAGCGTATTTCGTATAATGTTTTGACGGACCTGGTTGATGAAGCACACCAGCAAAACATCGCAGCTATGCCTTATTTTCAGGTTTACATCGGGCTTGATGGCTATGAGCAGATTTCCGGCGTCAGCAGACAATGGGGGCTATTTTCCGACCAGAGTCACTTAAACCAGTTTCACCACACGGCGGGGAATACTAATTTTTGGGTTTTCAATCCGGTCAATATAAACTGGCAAAATCACTTAACCGGCGAATACTCCGATGCGCTATTGAGCGTGGGTTTTGACGGGATACACCTCGACCAATTAGGCAATATCGGAGGCGGGACATACTACGACTATAACGGCAATTTTGTTGACTTGGGCAACAGCTTCTCGCCGATGCTTAACCTGTCCAAAAACCATCTTGATTATCTGGAGACGCAATATCCCGGCCTGGTCGGGCACGATGCACTTACGTTCAATATGGTAGATGGCGGCGTGAACTACTGGGGCGTCAACGATGTGGTCCGTAACAGTCTTGTCGATTTTCTCTATAGTGAGCTTTGGAATAACGAAACGTATAAAGGCGTTTACGACTTTGTGAAAAAATCGCGTGCGGAGTCCGGCGGCAAGGGTATGGTGCTGGCTGCTTATGTGAACCGCTATGAGGATACCGGCGGTTACTTTGACAGTGACAGTATTCGGTTAGCTGATGCGGCGTTTTTTGCCAGCGGTGCGTTTCATATTGAGCTTGGTGACGGCGACCAGATGCTCGGCAATGAGTTTTTCCCCAACCGCTCCAGGCAAATGACCGCTGAGCTAAAATCCTTGATGAAGGATTACTACGATTTTATTACAGCGAACGAGTCGCTGCTATTTGCGCCCGAGCTGGATATGGGCGATACAGGATTACAGTGGATTTCTATTGATGGGCAGCCGGTTTCCGGTAACGGCGCCGGCAACACTATATGGTTTCTGTCGCGACACTGCAGTGATTTCGAGGTTCTGCATCTGATTAACCTGCTCGGCAACGATGACCAGTGGCGCAATGTCGCAAATACTCCGCCTTTATTGAATAATCTGGCGGTAAAATACAGGCTGGGGCCTAATGCCGTGGTCAAGAGAGTATATTTGGCCTCGCCCGATTTGAATCACGGCAGCGGGCAATCGCTTCCATACATTATTAACTCTGATGCACAGGGCAGTTTTGTTTCCTTTACGGTGCCGAGCTTATCGTATTGGGATATGATTTACTTTGAACGTTTGGTAACACCACCGGCGGGCGACCGCTATGAGGCCGAAGATGCTGTCAAATCAGGGGTATCCATAAATACCAACCACAGCGGATATTCGGGCACAGGCTTTGTTGACCAATTTGGCAGCGCCGGCGACAGCGTTTCATTTGTTATCGCTGTGCCAACCGAAGACGATTATTCATTGTGGTTTCGCTATGCTAATGCTACCGGTGCAACTGCGACGCGGAGGGTGTTTGCTGACGGCGACTACGGCGGCAATGTATCATTTCCGCCACTGACCAACTGGGACACCTGGGCTGTCGCATCGCTTACTATGCGGCTCAAGCCGGGTGTTCATCAAATTGTTATATACTTTAGCAGCAGCAATAGCGGGGCCATTAACCTTGACTACCTTGAGGTCAGGTAAATTTTGCTTTTTCGCCACCAAGGCACAAAGACGCTAAAGTCTATGATATATTTATTTTTATCTTCATGACTTTGTGCTTTCGTGGCTAATTTTGCATTTTGCACTAATCTGTTAATCGAGGAACTTTTTCATTATTGAGGCGGTGTGCATTGCGATGAGCATTAGATAATCGAGGTCGCTGAGACTGTAATGCTTTTCCTTCATAGAGTTGTCAACATACAGGACGCCGTGACAGCCATTCGGCCTCATAATAGCTGCTACCAATCCTGAACGTATCGCCTCCTCTTCTTCTATCTGGGCTGAGACGCGCGGCATAACGAGGAACTGGCCTTTTTCAACTGCTTGAATAACTTTTTCCTTAAGCATTATATCGTTTAGCTCGACCGGCTTGCCGTCTTTTTTCTTTCCGCCGTGACAAATCATCGGGCCGCCGGGCAGTTTTCTGAGTGCACACCAGACATGAAATGCATCGAATTGCTCTAATGTAATATCCAGCAACGTTACCAGCAGCTCATCGAGACTGCGGGCCTCACAGATTCGCTCGGCCGCTTTCGAGAAATCCGTCAATCTCTTTGCCGCCAATCTCATAGCCGGGGCGTGGCCGGCATCCGGTTTCCTTACTACGGTTTCGTGTGGCGGTATTGCCAGAGCAGCTTCGAGATGGAAGGTGTCTTCCAGATGAATCGACTCATCGGTTGTGATTTCTTCTTCGAGAACGACCTCGATTGTCCAATCGGTTATACGAATATTGTCGCCGTGTTGTATCTGCGCTTTATGGACTGCTGCATCATTGAGGTATGTTTTGCTGGCTGAGTCCAGGTCCTCGACCGTCCATTTGCCATCATCTGTACTTTGGATGACGGCGTGCTTTCTTGAGACCGCCCTATCGGCCAGTAAAATCTGGCTGTCGGCCGCCCTGCCGATAGAAATAGGCCCTTCTTTGAATTGAAATTCCCTCGCATCGCCATCTTTTTGTCTTAAAACTAAACGCATTCAGTTTCCTCATTATTGTTCCATACAGGTTTAATTTTAATCGCAGCCAGTTCAGTGTTCAACACTATTTTTCCTCAAGCCAATGGTAGGCCACTGATTTTTGCCACCAAGGCACTAAGACACTAAGATTTATGATATAATTGGTTTTTATCTTTGTGCCTTTGCGTCTTCGTGGCTAATTTTCCTCCAGCCAGTGCGAGGCCAAAATCGCAAGGTCTTCAAGGTCAACTTTTTTGTCATAGTTGAAATCACCAGCCGGTGCAAACCTCAGATATGGATATGTCTGGTGCTCGCCGATGCCCCAGATTTCGACAAAGTCCCAGCCGGCATCGGTAAAGGTGCTTTTTGTCTTCATTTCAGCAGTTGTCTTTCCGCAATTTGGGTCACAGCCGGTAGCATTGCCTTGGCCCCCACACATATTAGGTTCGCCGCTGGTTTGCACATCCCAGAATGACCTTTCGATGTCTCCATATAAATTATATCCAACTAAACCGCCGACATCATCGATGCCATTGACATCTCCTGTAGAGTAGCTATTAAATATATACCCAGGGCTGGACCACTCCCTCGGCTTCAGATAACCGTTACATCCAACCAATCCGCCGACACTCTGAACACCATTGACATCGCCTGTAGAATAGCAGTTCGTGATATTGCCCCAATTATCCCCCACCAGTCCGCCGACACTGGCATTACCGTTGACATCGCCGGCAGAATAGCAGTTCGATACACTGCCGGCTTCATTCAATCCCACCAGTCCGCCGACACGCCCATCACCGCTGACATTGCCTGTAGAATAGCAGTTCGAGACACTGCCATACCTATTTAAGCCCACCAGTCCGCCGATGCAGTAATCACCGTTGACATAACCCGTAGTATAGCAGTTCGAGATGTTGCCTACATTCCACCCCACCATCCCGCCGACATACCAATCGCCGCTGACAGAGCCACCTTCAAGGCCGAGGTTCTTGACTTCGCCGTTTTCTCCGATATAGCCGAACAACCCCAGAAAATCGTTACCGGCTCCGCCGTCGATAGTAAGGTTTACTATCTTATGGTCGTTTCCGTCAAAGACACCGGAAAAGGGAGTGCCGGACCCAATGATGTTGTAGGATGTGCCCTTGTAGTCAATAAGGTTAATATCATTTGCGAGTATAAAGCACTTATCCAATTCACAAGGAAATAAGCCAATGAGGTTAAGCTGCTCAGCGGTAGAAATCATATATGGGTCGGTCTCTGTCCCACTACCTTGAACGAAGTCTCGTAATTGATGTTCGGGAAGCGGTTGTCCGGCTCTATCCTCCCACAGAAGCCGCGGATAGTCGTTTCCCTCATCAATGGTCCAGATTATCTCACCGCAACCATTCCAACCAAAAAAGGTACTTGCCAATTTCATTTCGGTAGTTGTTTTACCCGTCCCGCCGGCACTTGCTGTCTGGCCGCTGGTTTCAATATCCCAGAAGGAATTGATGGCACATCCTCCTGCACCTATCAGACCGCCGACATAGTCGCTCCCGGTAACAGAGCCAGTCGAATAGCAGTTCGAGACACTGCCCCAATTTTCCCCCACCAGTCCGCCGGCAACACCATCACTGTTGACAGAGTCTGTAGAATAGCAGTTCGAGACAATGCCACCATTAGAACCCACCAGACCGCCGACATAATCCCAGGAGCCGCTGACATCGCCGGTAGAATAGCATTTCGAGATATTGCCGTAATTATCTCCCACCAGTCCGCCAACACTCCACCCGGTTCCGTTGACGTCACCTGTAGAATAGCAGTTCGAGACACTGCCAAGATAATTTTCCCCCACCAGTCCGCCGACCCAGTTACCACCGCTAACATCTCCTGTGGAATAGCAGTTCGATAGAGTGCCCCAATTTTCCCCCACCAGGCCACCGACATAGTCGTCGCCGCTAACAGAGCCGCCCTCAAGGCCAAGGTTCTTAACTTCGCCGCCATAGATAAAACCGAACAGACCCAGATAGTCATTACCGGCCCCGGCGTCATCGATGGTCAGATTTGTTATCTTATGAGCGTTTCCGTCAAAGACACCGGTAAAGGCAGTGCCATCAAACCACCAATCGGAATTATTAACATCCGGTGCGATAACGGCGGTGGTATAGGTTCGCCCGGCCAGATTGACATCGGTTTCAAGGCGGGTGAAGCCAGACCAGTAATTCGGGTCAGCCGCAAACTCGTCAAAATCCGCCAGCGACTCTATACGATAGGGGTCTTGCTGTGTGCCAGAGCCGGGCAAAGCCGAAGCAGTATGGACGCATAAGCCAACTATCATAAGAACAACTATTAATCGCCACATAATTTCACCTCCTAAAAAGTTGTCTCTTTAACCACAGATTTCCCGGCGCGGCCGGTGGCAGAAACCGAAATCCTAATCTCTAAATTCTAAATCCTAAACAAATTCAAATGACCAAAAACTCAAAATTCCAAACTAACTGCAATATAAATGCGTGTCTTGATAACCTTTTTTCAAAGCTGCTTTGACGGCCATCCTCCTTGATAGTATGGTTATCTCTTGCTGTAGTCATAAGTTATCAAATCCATACTGAAAATGCAAGGATTTTTTCGCGATGGCCAATTTTGAAAGGTCAGGTTTGAATCCGCCGGCCCACCGCAGGCGGGTAAAAGGCGGATAAGATTGGGTTTGATTGGGTTTGTTTTTCTCGCGTTTGCAAAGTCGTTCATTTTCATAATCCTCTATTAAAACAGAGCTTACGTTCATTTGAGTATTTAGCAAATTGGGTTTGTTTTGCATAATTGACTCATAGCCACAAAGGCATCCGCCTTCACAAAAGCTACGGCGGACAGGCTCCGGCACAAAGGAACATAGCGATAGAGCGAATCTCAAGAACCTTTTGCATGTGCGGGCCGGTCGATTTTTGGGCGTTACGATGGTTGGCAAGGATTTGAGCTTCGGTAGCCATGAGGAACACCTCAATTTGTTATTGGTAACTGGTAATTGGTGATTGAACATACATTAATCCTTAGTGTAAATGAATTTACGCCTAAATTTGACTGGAACTGCTGTTCCTTAGCGTGCGGGACGCCGCGTGCTTGCCGCTCATGGCGGGCATATCGTGAACTACACGAGCTCACATTGGTATTATACCAAATTCTGCCTATTTTTCAACAAAAATTTTGACACAGAGGATTCTTCGACAACCTCATGGCAGGCAACCCGCCAATAACCCTCCGATTACACTCAGGGCAAGATTGGGGGGTTAAACATGATGGAAGGCAACCCGGCGTAAAACGCCGGGCTAAATAACCCCGCGCTGACGCTTGGGGTTCTTAGGGACGTCGCCGTTCCAGCGACGGCTAAACCAAAGAAAATCCCTTCGACGCGCTGCGCTTGCTCACTTCGATATCTTAACGTGGTCTGCTGATGCGGTGTCGGTAGTAGTCGAGGATGACCGCTCCGACGATAACGAAGCCGGTGATAAGGCGTTTGGTCGGTTCCTGGACGCCGCTTTGTGCCAGCCCCGTTGCCAGGACAGCGATGATAAGCACACCAAAAAATGAGCTTACGACCGACCCGCGTCCGCCCATAAGGCTTGTTCCCCCGATTACGACAGCGGCGATTGCCTGCAGCTCAAGGCCGTAGCCGGCATTAGGATTTGCCGATGAGAGTCTTGCGGTATGTATTACGGCGGCAGCCGATGTTAGAAAGCCGCACAGGATAAAAACCCAGAGTTTAAGCGGGCGAGGGTCGGTTCCTGATAACCGCAGTGCTTCTTCGTTTGTGCCAATCGCCACGATGTATCGTCCAAAGACGGTGAACGATAGAACTAATTGGCCGGCAATCACAATTGCAAGGGCTACAATGAATGGAAGCGAGAAACCTAAAATTGATGTCCCCGTGATTACCTCTACCGGGCCGCCGATATATATAGTCCGTGATTGGGTCACAAGATACGCGGCCCCTCTGGCAATTTCCAGCATCCCCAATGTAACAATAAATGAAGGGAGCTTCCATTTTATGACAACCAGGCCGTTGATGGCCCCGCAGAGGATGCCCACTGCTAAACATCCGGCTATTCCAACCGGAAGCGGCAGCTTGAATTTATCCAAACACACTCCCAGCACCGCTCCTGCAAGGGCAAGGACAGAGCCTACCGAAAGGTCTATTCCTCCGATTATCAATACGAGCGTCATTCCAACGGCGATAATTGTTATGTCGGGTATCTGGTTAGCAATTGTCCTGAAAGTCGTGAAAGTAAAAAAGTTCCTGGCAAAAAACTTAAATATGACTAACAGCAAGAATAGTGCCAGAGCCATCCCAATGTAATCCATAACAAAGACTCGCAGGCCGACCATTCTTTTTTCTGCCGCCTTTTGCATAAATGTCTCCTGTTACTTATTAACTATTTACCCTGCACCATACGGTGCGGGATTTAGCCGGTGACATAACCGCTAAAAGCAGCGGCTATTATTTTTTCTTCAGACCACTCTTTGCGGGTAAATACGGCTGCGACGCGGCCTGCCGACATCACCATAATGCGGTCGCAGACTGCCATAAGCTCTTTTAGGTCTGAAGAAACAAATATAATGGCCTTGCCTTTGTCGGCAAGCTCTCCGAGCATACGATATATCTCGAACTTGGCGCCGACATCGATGCCCCGTGTAGGCTCGTCAAATATAAGAAGACCTGAGTCTCTGTATAACCATTTTGCGATGACGACTTTTTGTTGATTGCCTCCGCTCAACTGGCCGACCGGCTGCTCGGTGGACGAACATCGCACATCCAGACTGTTGATATAGCGGGTGGCAACAATTCTTTCCTCTGGTATATTAACCCAGCCGAAGCGGCTGATGTCACGCAATCGCGTCAGTGAGATATTGACGCGGACGGGTAATGGCAAAAATAGACCCTGCTGTTTGCGGTCCTCGGTTAGAAGTGCGATGCCGTTTCGCACAGCATCGCGAGGTGAACGGATTTTGACCGGTTTGCTTGCTCCATATAAATATATCTGGCCGGCTTCAGGCTCATCTGCGCCAAAGATAGCTCGCATTGTCTCTGTTCGGCCAGACCCCATCAGCCCGGCAACACCGAATATCTCACCACGGAGAACTTCAAAGCTAACGTCTTTGACTTTCCGGCCGGCGGTAAGGCCGACAACACGGAGTGCTGCTTCGCTGACCGCTCTATCGTGTCTTAAAGGCTCGTGCTCCAGGTCGCGGCCAACCATCATTTTGATAATATTACCGACACTTAGCTTGTCTGTCGGAGACGTTGAAATGACTTTTCCATCCCGCAGGATTGTTACGCGGTCTGCTATGCGCATAACTTCTTCGATGCGGTGTGAAATATAAATGATGCCCACGCCTTCGGCCTTGAGTTTCTTTATCTGGGTGAAAAGAAGCTCTATTTCTCTATCGGTCAGCGAGGCTGTCGGCTCGTCCAAAGCCAGTATCCGGCAGCGGCGCGACAGGCCCGCTGCTATCTCGACCAGTTGCTGCTCGCCGACTCCGAGAAACCTTACCGGTATAGAAGGGTCAAGGTCTCCAAGGCCCACCTGGCCCATAATTTCTTTTGCGGCACGGTTAAGCTTTTTGTAATTGATGAACCCAAATCTGGCGGGCAGTTTTTCGATAAAAATGTTTTCAGCAACAGTAAGGTTACTGATAAGGTGCAGCTCCTGCATTACCATTCGGATACCCTGCGCCTCGGCATCGGCTCTACCGTCCGGCTGATACTGCTGGCCATAAAGCCGCATTTGTCCTGAATCCTGCCTCTCCACTCCGCCTATTACGCGTGCAAGTGTGCTTTTGCCGGCGCCGTTTTCGCCTACGAGGGCGTGGACCTCACCTTCTCTGAGGTCGAAATCGACTTCAGAAAGTGCCTGGACACCCGGAAATGATTTGCTAATTCGGGAGGCTGTCAAAAGTGTGTTACTGACGGCAGGTGTCATTTAAGGATTTCCGCAGTAATAAGGTCAACCGGAGTTTCCCTGTCCGATGGCGTGCCTTTTCCTTTTAGCATTTCGAGGGCATATTCAATGCCGTATATAGCCAGCTTGTCGGCGTGCTGGTCTATTGTGCACAGAAGTTTTCCATCCTTGAGCAATCGCTGGGCCGCGAGGATGTTGTCAAAGCCGACGACAAAAATCCGGTCGGATTTGCCGGCGGCTTTAAGGGCAGCAACCGCTCCGAGGGCCATACTGTCATTTGCGCAGAGAACGGCCTTGAGGTCGGGATGTTCGGTAACAAGGGCGGCGACAATCGGCTCTGCTTTTTCCGTTTCCCAGTAAGCCGACTGGGAACTGACTATGTTCATTCCCGCTGCCTTCATAGCATCTTCGAAGCCCAGCTTGCGCTGGATGCCGTTAAAGGCGTTGGGCACTCCTTCAATTATCGCTACCTTGTCGCCTTCTTTTAGTTTTTTGGCAAGGTACTCAGCGGCAAGTCTTGCGCCTCTGCGGTTATCCGGCCCGACAAAAGGAATCTTCACCTTTTTATCTGCGAGCACCGCAGCATCAAATTTGTTGTCAATGTTGACTACGATTATGCCCGCATCCATCGCCCGCTTACATACAGGAACCAGCGCCTTCGAATCTGCGGGGGCAATCACTATGGCGTCTGCCTCCTGTGCAATCATCATTTCAACAATGTCGATTTGTTTGGCCACATCCTCCTCATCCTTAATGCCGATTGCTATAAGGTCATACTCATCGGCGTGCTCCTTGTGGTGGGATTGAGCGCCTTCCTCCATCGTTTTGAAAAATTCATTGGCCAGCGACTTCATTATCAAGGCTATTCTGGGTATTTGCTGTTTAGGTTGTCTGCATCCGACTTGCAGAAAAGGTAAAACCGCAGCACAAAAGAAAACAATACTTAATGTCAATCTTTTGAAATTACTCATTTTTTACTCCCTGCGTAATTTTGTTTTTTTAATAAAACCTTCCACGGCTTGCCTGGTGGGCATCGAAGACTGCGCTCCCATTTTAGTTACGGATAGTGCAGCGACATAATTGGCAAACATTGCAGCATCGAAAAGGTTTTGGCCATCAGCCAGGCTAAAAGCCAAACCTCCTGTAAAAGCATCTCCCGCTGCGGTGGTATCAACGGCGGTTACCTCTATTGCAGGAACGAATTGTGTTTTTTGAGTGGTTGCCAACAGAAAGCCTTTTGCACCCATAGTTAAGATGACCGCTTTCACGCCGCATTTTAGCAAATTTTTAGCAGCCTTGCGGGCAGAAGCTTCATTTATTACCTCTATGCCCGTAAGAATCTGGGCCTCCGTTTCATTAGGTTTAATACAATCGACTATCTTAAGAAGTTCGGGACTTAGCTTTTGTGCCGGAGCGGGGTCAAGAATAACGGTTAGTTTGTAATTATGTGCTAATTGGGCAGCGAACTCAACGGTTTTCATCTGCACTTCAAGCTGGACAACTAAAACGGCTGATGAAGCGATTGCCGATACGGCACTTTTGATGTCAAGTAGAGATAGTTTTTGATTTGCCCCTGAAGCTACCACAATTTCGTTTCCGCCTGTGTCGTCCACTGTAATTAAAGCTACGCCGGATGGAGCAGTTTTAGTTTGAGTAACATATTTCGTATTAACACCTTCTTTTTTGAAGTTTTGCAGAGACTTCTGTCCAAATATATCCTTGCCAAGTTTGGCAACGAAATAGACCTCTGCACCCAGTTTAGCAGCTGCCACCGCCTGGTTTGCGCCTTTGCCTCCGGGTGTCATTAAAAAATTTTCACCGAGGATAGTTTCGCCGCGGGCGGGAAGCCTCGGAGCTTTCAACACAAGGTCCATATTGGAACTGCCGACAACAACGATTTTAGGTCTTCGCTTTTTGATTTTTAGACCTCGCACTGGATAGTTTTTGATAGCGGTCAACTCTTCTTTACTTTGTCAATCGGTTGACCAGAAAATCCTCAAAGGCGCCTAAATCTTTCCATTCGGTGGCACAGTTAATTATCTTGGCTTTCTCATCAATTCGCGTAAATCCATTATTGGTAACCTTGATGCCAAGTTTTTCTTTTTTTAAAAGGTCCGTTGACATAGCCAGGTAGATGGCCACCGTATCGAAAAGTGTCGTGCTGCTGCTGTTGACCTTCTCGTCCGCTTTTTTGGCTGCTTCTTGGTCGCTTAAATCTTTGTTCTCATTTAGCACTCCTTGTCTTTGCCAGGCACGATAGTTTTCTATCAGCGCATCTGTCAGCAGACTTTTTCTTTTCAGCACCTTTTGATACTTGAGGCCATCCAGATGGACTATCCCGCAGGTGTCTAAAGGTGTAATTGTCATATCCCAGGGTGCAGTAAAGACCTTTTGCGCCTCCTTCACATAAGCGACGACATTATATTCGGCGCTGGGTTCCGGCCTCCCCTCGTATCCCAGGCGGACACTGCCGTGCATTCCGACAAACTCGGCCTTGTTGGCTATTCGAGGCTCACGTTCAAGCGCAGCAGCGATATTGGGCAGCGGGCCTGTGGCAATCAGTTTTATCGGCTGGCGAGATTTCATTATGGTATCAATCAACGCCTGCACGCCATCTTTATAAATCTTGCCTGGATATTTCGACAGGTCGTAATCTTTCGCCCAGGCATCCTGCCTGTGGCTGCGTTTGTGTTGTTGCACACCTATACCGACCGGTATGTCTGTTCTTCCCACCGTTTGTAGAAACTTAGCCACTGTCCTGGCCTTTGATTCAGTATTGCCCACCGCGGTGGTAATCAGCTTGATATCGAACTCCGGCGACTGAACAAGTAAAGCCAACGCCCACGTATCATCAATATCATCACAGATGTCGGTGTCAAAAATGACAGGTATTTTTTTCTTTTCCGACGAGTTTAAGTTAATGTTTGAGATGCACCCGATAATCGCGACCATAAATAATACTAAAACTCCAATCTTAAATTTCAGGTTCATAGCCTTAATCCTTATATAGTTTAGCCCTAAGATTTAATCCGCCCCCGCGTCTTCCTGTCGGAAGACAGGAGCATACTTACTTGAAATTACTCACAATATATAGTTTAATTGTTAAATATGGAACTTCAAATTTGAAATTCCAGATTCGGGAGGTTAAAGAATGTATGTAATACCGGCAATTGACCTGCGAGACGGCAAATGTGTCCGGCTTATCCAGGGCAAATACGACCGCCAGATAACCTATCAGGACGACCCTGTGAAACAGGCTGAGGAGTTTATTTCTGCCGGGGCAGAATGGCTGCATATTGTGGATTTAGATGGGGCCAAACTGGGCAGGCCGGTTAATACAGACACAATATCATCCATTGCAGCCCTTGGAAGACTCAAAATCGAGGTAGGAGGCGGACTGCGCGACGAAGAATCTATAAAAAAGCTGCTCGACATCGGCGTTGAAAGGGTAATAATCGGCACAAAAGCGGTAAGTGACTTTGCGTGGTTTAGAGCAATGGCGGAGAAGTTCAGCGGCAAAATCGTCCTCGGCCTCGACGCCCGGGGTGAAAGCATCGCAACTGATGGCTGGACCCAGGATAGTCCCCAGAAGCTTCTGGAGTTTGCAATCAAAGCAGCGACTTTGCCGATAGCGGCAATAATATATACCGACATCAGCAGAGATGGTATGATGACTGGGCCAAACCTTAAAAGGACAAAAGCACTTATCGAGGCAGTGAAATTACCCGTCATCGCATCCGGAGGCGTTGGCAAAATAGAAGATATTAAAGAGCTTGCCAAGATAGGGGCGGCGGCGGTGATAATCGGCAGAAGCTTATACGAAGGCAGAATCAGTCTTTGTGATGCAATAAACGCAACAAAATAGCAAGTCCGCCATAAAGTATCATTTTGTATGTGTCATAACAAACAATCGCCCCCTACGAACTATTGGGGCACTGTCGAAAAACCTGCATCAGCAGTCAAGATTGACTTCGCTATTGACGATGTTTAATATGTTGCCTGTTTAATGCTCACTGAAAACAACTATTATGCGCAGCTCAAAGATACATTTTATTCTTGGCATCGCTGCTGTGGCCATTACTGTCGTAGTGGTCGGGCTGCTTATTTCCTACAAGCTCCGGCCCCGGATAGAGGACATTCTGGCGGTCTATAACGATAAAATCCAATACGGCGGATTGGCGATTAGCTACCCCCTTGATGAGACGCTTTTTCCGCCGGACATCGCCCCCCCGACACTTCACTGGAAGGAAGCCAACAACCAAAGCGATACGTGGCTTATCACAATCGAGTTTGGCGATGACAGTGAACGTTTGAATTTCCTTAGCCGCAGACAGCAGTGGACACCCCTATCGAAAGAGTGGGAGGAAATAAAAAAACGCTCTCTCGAAAAGCAGGCAGAGGTAACCATTTTGGGTATTGACAGCTCTAATCCCAAGAAAGCTCTCTCTGCAGGACGAGTTACAATAAAAACATCAAAGGACCCTGTGGGTGCACCTTTATTTTATCGTGAGGTGACTTTGCCTTTTGTCGATGCAGTCAAAGACCCTTCTCGAATTCAGTGGCGGTTTGGTTCGATTTCTTCGCTGAGACAGCCGCCGATTGTTTTGAAAAATTTGCCTGTCTGCGGAAACTGTCACTCATTTTCCGCTAATGCGACTACCCTCGCGATGGACATTGACTATGCCAACAGCAAAGGCTCTTATGTAATTACCCGTGTAGCAGAACAGATGTCCCTGGCTACGAGTAACATCATAACCTGGAATGATTACAGGAAAGAAGACGGCAAACAGACCTTCGGATTGCTTTCTCAGATTTCACCGGATGGCAGGTTTGTAGCCAGCACGGTTAAGGACCGCTCTGTTTTTGTTCCCAGGCCGGGAACAGCATTCTCTCAACTATTTTTCCCCATAAAGGGCATTCTTTGCATATATGACACGCAAAATGATACATTTGCCGCTCTGCCAGGAGCAGACGACCCCAATTATGTCCAGAGTAATCCTACCTGGAGTCCGGATGGAAAATACATTGTCTTTGCTAAAACCAAAGCATACGAGCTTAGAAACACTCGCGGCCCCGACACGATACTGCTGACGCATGAAGAATGCAAAGAGTTCCTCGAAGAGGGCAAACAATTTTTATTCGACCTTTATAGAATCCCATTCAATGATGGAAAAGGCGGCACGCCCGAACCCATCGAAGGGGCTTTCAACAACGGTATGAGCAACTACTTTGCCAGATATTCGCCGGATGGCAAATGGATTGTGTTCTGCAAGGCAAAATCGTTTATGCTGCTTCAATCTGATAGTGAGCTTTATATCATACCTGCTGATGGAGGCCAGGCCAGGAGATTGCAGTGCAACACAAGCAGAATGAACTCCTGGCACAGTTGGTCTCCGAACAGCAGGTGGCTTGTCTTTTCCTCAAAGGCCAACACCGACTACACTCAGCTTTTTCTGACGCATATTGACGAAGAAGGCAATAGCAGTCCGCCCGTTCTCTTATCGCAATTTACTGCCCCTGATAGAGCTGCCAACATACCCGAATTTGTCAATACAAGTCCTGCGGCTATCAGAAGAATCAACGAGCAGTTTCTTGACGACTATTCTTTCGTTCGGGCAGGTAACGAGTTTTTCAAGGCAGGTGACACCGACAATGCCATACCTGCCTACAGGAAAGCATTGGAGCTGAATCCAAACAATATCCAGGCGCACCTCAAGCTCGGTTTTCTTCTATATAATGTCAAAGAGAAATACGAAGAGGGGATGGAGCATTACGAGAAAGCGCTGCAGATTGACCCCAACGACCCGCGAATACACCACGACCTCGGTATGGCATTTCTTCATCAAAGGAAATTCGACGAGGCAATTAAACATTTGTCTGAGGCCTTACGAAAAATGCCGTATGGTATCAGTCTTCAGTATAACGCTGTAAATATGCATCAAGCATTGGGAATGGCGTTCTTCCACAAAGGAAATTTCACCCAGGCATCAGCACATTTATCTGAGGCGGCAAGGCTTGACCCGAACAATGCCAGGGTCCATTATGATTTAGCGGTGTCACTGGCTGCCCAGGGGAAAATTGATGAGCCTGTCAAGCATTATTCGAAGGCTGTGTCCCTTAATCCGGATGTTGATAGTTCTGCCCTGCTTCATGACATTTTGGGAATGAATTATGCGAAAGCGGGCCGATTCCGCGAGGCGTTTTTTTCTGCACAAAGGGCTTTACAATTGGCCCGTGCTGTCGGCGATACACAACTGGCAGCGGAAATCGAGCAGCGAATTGAACTTTACAAGCAAAATAAATCCTTGCCTGATTTTGTGATAACACCCGGCTCCGACCCGACAAAGAATTGAGAAGGCGTACCGGTAGCACGGCCATCTTGGCCGTGCCACATTAGGAAACTACTTGGTCAGTTATACGGCTAAACACATACTTTACGGATGGTTTGAAAATCTAAATTTATTTATTCCACCAAACAATCTTTCACGAATAGCATTCAGCCGGGCCTATTGTGGACTTTTCAAGTCCTTTATCAAATAAAAATTGGCGTATGCTTGCGCAAAGATGACATTTACCCGCCCAGCGTGTGGCGGGCTTGCCCGCATAGACTTTTGCGGTCTTAAAGCCTAATCCCAATGCCTTATTGAGCAGCCCAACCGGCCCGGAATTAAACAGCGTTCCGACGATTTCTCTTTTTTCAGGATAAAATTCCCTCCAGATATTTTCGAGGGGATTTTGGTTCACATTCCCAATTATAATCCCGCTGCATGTGCCGCTAAAGACGTTGCCGAATGGGTCAATATGAACACCTTTTGCTGCCAGAAACTCCGACTTACAATTCATTGAAGCGAAGGTCTCTATTGGTTTTGAAGCAACGAGCTCGGCGAGTTTGCCTGCCGCCCTGCCCGTGAAACGGCAGGGATAATCATTTACGGCACGGATGTATTGCTGCCTGCGCTGGTCAGGTGAGAGGTCTTTCATATCAACGGGGTTTTCTAAATACTTTCGCCACCTAACCAGCACTCGGCTGGGACCCAGAATCTTGTTTGCAATATCAGCTAAAAGGCGCACTTGTTCTCCATCTACAAATGCCTGATGAAATGGGTCGGTGCTGATTTTCAGCCGGCCAACGCCGAGTTTATCGAGAATTTTTAATCGCTCTGTTATAACCTTTTCATTTGTTGCCCAGAAACCGTTTGTCTCCACCATATCCACTTTGCCGAGGTTTTGTTTTTTTGCTTCTTCTAATATCTGCTGGAGTTGTTCCCAATACAGAAAGGGCTCGCCGCCCGTGATATGAATCTTGGCATCATCACCAGCCAAAGTTTTGAGAGATTGCCAGGCGCTTATGGCGGTATCGACAGACATAAGGCCATTCTTTTCAGGCGAGCAGTTGTAATAGCAAAATTCACAACTGGCGTTGCACTTATACGTAAGCAGCAACCCCGCCGACCGCCAGAGCTTAAATTTTGGCTCGTGCCGTGCAGCCTCTATGTTATAAATGTTCTCAAGCAGTTCTGTCATTGTTTCCTGATTCTTAGGCAATCTATATTTAGCCCTGCAATTTATTGCGGGGTTGTATTACGCCTTGAGTAGATTCACTCGAAAACTTTTTTTTCAGATGAATCTGAATCACGGTAATGTCTGCCGGTGTTATGCCGCTTATTCGAGAGGCCTGAGCCAGCGTGCTAGGTCTGAAAACAGATAACTTCTCCTTCGCCTCCGCCCGCAAATGTGTGACGCTGTTATAATCCAAATCGGGAGAGATTTTCTTATTTTCAAGAGTTCTAAGGTTAGCTACCAAACGCTCTTGCTTCGTCAAATAACCTTCATATTTTGCGTCGATGATTACCGCCTGCAGCACATCTTCGGTGATATTCATTTTCTTAATATCAGGATTATCAAAAAGTTTTTCCGCAAGGGGATTATTTGGTTGGCGAAGCTGCTCCCATAAATTTATACCTTCTAAATGGGTGTTTTTCAGGTAGCTTTTGAGCTTATCGATGTCGGCGAGTTTTTTCTGGAATTTTGTCCATCGATTTTCATCCACGAGTCCGACGGACCTTCCGATTTGTGTCAATCTTCGGTCTGCATTGTCGGCTCGAAGCTGCAAACGATATTCGGCTCGCGATGTGAACATCCGATATGGCTCATCGATACCTTTGGTCATCAAATCATCAATCAATACGCCGATATACGCCTGGTCCCTGCCGAGAACTATGGGTTCTTTACCCTGTAATTTTCTTGCTGCGTTTATTCCTGCGATAATCCCCTGCGCTGCTGCCTCTTCATAGCCGCTGGTGCCGTTTATCTGCCCCGCCAAAAACAGCCCCGATATTTTTTTGGTCTCCAAGCTGCTATTTAGTTGAATCGGCGGACAATAATCATATTCAATCGCATAGCCGTAATGAACAATCCTCGCATTTTCTGTCCCCGGCAATAGCTTCAGTATCTGCTCCTGCACATCCTTCGGCAGAGAAGTGCTTATACCGTTGCAGTATATGGTTGTCTTTTTTTCATCTTCCGGTTCAAGGAAAACCTGATGGCGGTTTTTATCAGCAAAGCGAACGATTTTTGTCTCAATACTCGGGCAATACCGCGGACCTACAGAGGTGATTTGGCCGGTATAAAGCGGCGCACGGTGCAGATTGTCCCGGATGAGCTGGTGTATCTTTTCGTTCGTATAAGTTATCCAGCAGGGAATCTGCGGCCGCTCTATCCTTTCGGTCATAAATGAAAAAGGCGCCGGATTCTCATCTCCGTATTGAATTTCGAGTTTGTTTAAGTCCACCGTTGCCGCATCTAATCTTGGCGGTGTGCCGGTTTTTAGCCGTTTAAGTTCCAGCCCTATATGTTCTAAGCTCTCCGATAGCTTGTCCGCCGCCGGCTCACCGAGCCGTCCGCCCGCAGATTGTTCCGGGCCTACGTGCATTAAGCCGCGAAGAAACGTTCCTGTGGTCAGGACTACTACCGGTGCATTGTATATCATCCCGTTGCTGCAGCGCACCCCTCGCACATTGTCTTTTTCTGTGATAATTTCTGATGTTACAGCTTCGATGATGGTTAGGTTCGGAGTCTGTTCGAGTTGAGCGCGGATGAAATCTTTGTATTTGTATTTATCCGTCTGCGCCCGCGGCGCCTGCACGGCGGGACCTTTGGAGCGGTTAAGCATCCGGAATTGTATTCCAGTTGCATCCGTTGCCAGCCCCATCAGCCCACCAAGAGCATCGACCTCGCGGGCAATCTGTCCCTTTGCAAGACCGCCGATAGCCGGATTGCAGCTCATCTTGGCTATCGTGTCACGGCTTATCGTTATAAGGCAGGTTTTCGCGCCGATTTTACTGGCCGCATAAGCCGCCTCAGCCCCAGCATGCCCTCCACCGATAACAATGCAATCAAACTCGTTTCTTTTTGTTTTGTTAGACATATTTACAAAATGACGCAATGTCATTCCTGCTAAAGCAGTAATCCAGAAAAAAATATGAGTCCGTGTTAAGCACAGGATGACAACGGTAAAACACTCTTTTTTGTCAGACACCTTTAGTCAGTATATCTTTTTAAACTCTTTAATCAACTCTTGACAATAAGTGTCATTTTTCTAATAATATGTGTGGTTTATATCGTAGAATTCGCCAAGTTTGGCGTCCTATACAAAGACCATATAAGCAATAGTTTAGCAAGAACGGGAAGGACAAGGAAATGACCATCAGCAATTGGATAATGATAATATCGGCTATTATTGTTGCCATTGGCTGGTTTGTTACAGGTTACCTGTCTAGAATGCAGGATGTAGCGCAAAAAAGACTGGAATATCGAATTGATGCGTTGAAATCATTTTTACCAGTATGGTTCACTATTCAAATAAATCCTGAGCCTTTTACAGACCCATCTTTTTTGACAAAGCTGGAAGAAGCAAGTTCCAATTATACGACTACAATGACGAAATTGAACTGATGGAAAATTTTATATGTTCTGTTGAACAACAGAGGCTGGAAGATGCTAATTCCTCTTTATCTCGAGAATAAGAGAAGAATTAAAAATAAAAACCTGACGAATCATTTCATACGTTCCATGAAAGGAGAAAAAATATGCGCATACTTTTGTTCCTATTGGCTACTGTTGCTTTTCTGGCTGGAGCAGGAATTCTGACAATTGCTCAAAGCGCCATACACGAGAGCGAAGCATTCATACTATTCCTCATCGGCGCCGTATTCCTTTGCGGTGCCTCCATCGTAGAATCATTGAACCTCCTGGGAAAGAAGCTTGACAATTTTCTGAAGAGTCAGAAGATTGAATAGAGAAATCAAGCTTCTGCCTGCATTTTACGTCGCTTTCTTTACTAAAGGCTATGCAGGGCACTATGTGCTTTGGGAGATTGAAATTGAAGACAATCTACTCCGCCGACGGCGGAGAAATCCGAAATTCTAAATCCAACATACTAAATGATTCGACAGGCTCACCATCCTGAGCGAAGTCGAAGGACAAATCCGAATTACCAAAATCAAAACGTTTTGAAAATTTAAATTTTGAGCATTTGATATTGTTTAGGATTTAGATATTCGGATTTCGAATTTTTTGTCTACTTTGTGTCTTCGAGTCTTTGTGGCACATCGCAACCGCCGATGCTATCGCGAAATTTGCCGTATGCGTAATACTGACGCTTATCTGCTTAATCCCGAGCTTGCGGGCAATCTTTTTGACTTCGCCGTCAAGGGTAACTTTAGGCTGGCCGGTGCTGTCGTTTATTATCTCTATATCTGTCCAGGCGATTTTGCCTCGCCAGCCTGTGCCCATAAGTTTGAGAACGGCCTCTTTTGCAGCAAAACGCCCTGCTAATTTTTCTACCTTATTCCTATTTGCTTTGGCGTAGGCCTGTTCACCGGCTGTAAAAACCTTATTAAGAAAGCGTTTGCCGTGGCGCTTTATCATTTGTTTTATCCGCGGGCAATCAACAAGGTCTATGCCGTGTGCCACAATTTCCATCTGTTAATCCAAATTAATGATTTGATTAGCCGAATCTGGATTTTTTTCGGCTTGCCTCAACGGATATTTGGGCAACGTGAAACTTATTTTGGTCCATTTGCCTTCCTGGCTTTCTACCCATATATGGCCACCATGTCTTTGGATAGTTTGCTTTGCTATGGAAAGTCCCAGACCTGTACCATCTCTTTCCACACGCCTTGCATTGCTTGCCCTAAAAAACTCATCGAAAACCTTATCTATTTCGTTTGCGGGTATGCCAATCCCTGTGTCGGAAATCTCCACAAGAACTGTTTCGCCATTGTCTTTGACCTGAACCTGAACGGTTCCATTTGCAGGCGTGTATTTAATGGAGTTAAGCAGCAGATTCGTTATCGCTTCTTCAATGGAAAACTGATTACCAAACACCTTATCTACTGTGGGCTCGATGCTGGAACTTAAAGTTATGTTTTTGTCCTCTGCTTTGGTCTTGACCGATTCGATGGCGCTGGAGACTGTATCCTTTAAGGAAAAGAAATCCATTTCAAATTTATCGCTTAGCCGCATTTCTGTCAGCCGTAATAAGGCCTTTACAAATTTAGTAAGTTTTTTGGTGCGGTCATGTGTACGGCTAACAAAGTCGTCTTGTTGTTCGCTAAGCGGGCCAGCTATTCCGTTAGCAAGAACGCTAAGGCAACTTTGTATAGCTGCCAGATGCCCTTTGATGTCGTGAGTCAATTGTAGAACATATTCATCCTTTATGCGGTCCTTCTGTTGAAGCTGGATATTTGCCTGTCTGTAAGCTTCTTCCTGGTTTCTTAATTGTATGGAGATGGAGCTGGTCATATAGACCACCAGATACAATGTAGTAGCAAGGATAAAAACGTGACCCAGAACATAAAAAATACCCTGAGGCATATTACAGGTGACAAAACCTTCCAGACAGTGATGAGGTATGATTCCTTTGTATTCGAGCACAGCCAGAAGACTTATCAAAAACACCGCTAAAGTAGCCTGCAGATAGCTTTCTCGGACTGAAAGCAAAATGCTGGCTATAATCATGTGGAACACAAAATAAATAATAATGGGATTCTCAATGCCGCCAGAATAATGCAACAAAATAGTCAAAGCCACAAGGTCGGCCGTTATTTGAAAATTGATTATTTTCTTGATAGGTGCATTATTAAAACTTGCCCCGATGATACGTTTAAGCAACAACAATGAAATAATATTTTCTAAAACAAGCGCTGCTGCCACACAATAAAGGGGAACATCCTCAACCGATACCCCCATTATATTATGGGCAAAGAAAGTAGCCAGGCACACACCTGCTATGGCTGTCCATCGCAGTTTAATCAGCCAGTAAGCTCGCTTGATAAGTCTGGTATTCTGAGGGTCTTGTTCCATATCAAGTCTTCGGTGACAAAAGTCTTTTTATTTCTGCCAGTAAAACCTGTGGCTCTACGGGCTTATCGAGGAAGCTATCTACTGGCAGCCAATCTCGGTCGCCAGCGCTGGATTTAAAATCTATGCCTGTTCTACCTTTTATCGCAGTTAGCATAAGTATGGGCATTTTTTTGAACTGTGGGTCATTTTTCAGCTCTCTGGCCATTTCAAATCCATCCTCCGCTGTTGCCATCATAACGTCAAGAATGAGTAAATCTGGCTTGTCAGTGCTGATTTTGTCCATACCTTCCGAGCCGTTGGATGCGGTAATTACAATATAATTTTTACTTTCCAGCGTAGCTTTGAGTGCTTTGGTCAGGTCCGGGTCATCATCTACAATTAATACCTTGGCGTTTTCCATACTTCTACCCCACTAAATTTCAGAACGTTCTGCAAATTATAATCCGAGATTTCTCACATCAACTCTTGCTCTTTGGGTTCATTTACAATATTTTTTGTAAAGGCAACGACCTTCGTCTCTAATACTTTGCAAGTATTCATAATTAGCACCCACTCCCCTTATTGGTTGCTCATCTGGTAGATTCTTTCCAGACAGAAATCTACAAACTCATTCGTTTGGCCAAGTTCGGTTTGCTCTAAGAGCTTGGCGTTAAGTTTATTGATAACTTCGTTGCGGCGGTCGTTAAAAATCTTGCCCTCAATCTGCGTTTGCACATTCTGGAATGGTTCGTAGCCTGCCGGCTGTTTTTTTTCTAATTTCATTATAAAAATATGCTCGGGTGTTTCTATCGGTTCTGCAACTTGACCTGGCTGGATTTTTTCTGCCTCGCTCGCAAGAACATCATAAGGCGAGGCGAGGGATTCCGGCTGTATTGGCTGCCACAAACCACCAAATTCACGTCTGTGCCCGTGCGAAAACTGCTGTGCCAGGGCTGCGAAATCTTCTCCGGCTATGATTCGGCTCATTAACTGGCCGGCTAACTTCCTGGCTTCCTCCAACTTGTTCGGCTCGACTGAACTCGCCGAAGTCTGATTTGGTTCTGTTATGCCCACTTTTGCGACTTCAATATCAATCAGGCGGAACTGTATTATCCCTGGCTTAAAGAAAGATTTGTCCTTCATCTGGTTATAGAGGTCCAGCAGCTCCTGGTAAGTTGGGGGACGATACCTTGGCATTTTCGATGCTATATAGGATTGTGTGAGAATAAGTTTTTTCTGGCGTTCTTTGAATTTTTTGCGGTCCATTCCCATTTTCTTAAGTGCCTGGTCGGCTTCGGCCTCATCTGCTCCGAAGCGGAGGATAAATTTTCTCATTTCCTTTTCTGCCGCCTTTTCCAGAGATTCGTCGATATTCGGCCCAGCTTGTCTTTTTGCTTCCTGATAAAGCAACATTTGCGATATTTTGTTGAAAACAATCGCTTTTAGCTCGCCCCGGGCACGCTCTTTGAATTGCGTAAGTGAGCTTGTTTTGACAACCGGTTCAAAATGTTCCAGCGGCGATATATAGCTCCGGCCGAATTCCACAGGCGCTTTTATAATCTCATCGCTGCTTACAGCCTCGCCGCCTACCATCAACACAAGCCCGCCTTCAGCTTCCACAAGCCTTATTTTTTCTGCGACAGCAATTCGCGCTAATTCACTTTCTGTCAAGGCCGACTTGCCGCTGTCGCCGCAGCCGGTAACGAACCATAAAGCAAAAAAGCATAGGGCTGAAAGTCTCTGTAAACTCCTGTATCTTTTTTTCTGATTCATTTTAGCTTATTCCTACTTTACCGAAAAGCTGTTAATGTTGTTGGAAAGTTTAGGTTGATACTTCAGGACTCCCCTTCAACCCGATTTGGTCGGCAACATCACGCATTCCCATAATTACATCTTCGATAAGACTGGTTAGCTCTACACCCAACATCGCCGCTCCTTTTTCGATTACATCGCGGTTCACACCCGCAGCGAAGGATTTCTCCTTCCATTTCTTTTTGACGGATTTGGCCTCCATATCCATCACACTTTTGCTTGGCCGCACCAACGCGGTGGCCGCTACAAGCCCAACAAGCTCATCAACAGCGTAAAGGACCTTTTCCATCTCGCTTTTAGGTTCAACATCGGTGCATAATCCATAGCCGTGGGATAGGATAGCCCTTATGTATTCAGCCGGCCAGTTGTGAGAGGTAAGAATTTCCTCCGTTTTGCGGCAGTGCTGCTGCGGAAATTGCTCATAGTCCAGGTCGTGAACTAATCCAATAATGCCCCATTTTTCTTCATCTTCGCCCCGCTTGCGGGCGCAGTAGCGCATCACCGCCTCAACAGCGAAGGCGTGTTTAATCAACCCTTCGTTTTTGTTATATTCCTTCAGGAACGAAAACGCTTCATCGCGTGTTGGCCTGACCTCTGCCATAGCTTGCTCCAGGACACCATAAAATAATTATTTAGCCCTGCAATTTATTGCAGGGTTGTAGTTTGGAAACGCCACTAATCTAAAACCAATCCCTCTAAATTGCAATCGTTATTTTCGCTCATCAGGGCCGGCTTTTGTTCTTCGATACATTTCAAAATCAAAAACTAAGATTCCTCTGCCGATGCCTGCTACGTCCCTCTTTTTGGGAATTTGAAATGCCATAAATCGCCCATCGTCACTGACTACGGGATTGGAGGCTTTGTAGTCCGGATAGTCGGCAAAGTTCGTCAGGCGTTCAGTCTTGCCGGAGCCATCGAGGGCCAGTCTGTAAATGTCAACATGCTGCGAGCCTTTCGGGTCGTGCTTATCGCATTCAACGAGCGTGTATCTGCCATCAGGAAAAATTCCTTCCGGCTCATCATACTGATTCGGCGCCAGCGAATAATTTGTTACCTTGCCGGTTTCGAAATTGATGCCCATAACTTCTGTCCCCTGGTATTCATAAGCGCTGAATATAAGCTCCTTTTCATCAGACGGCCGAAAATTCTGCGTCTCAAGACCGCATTCAAAGGGCAAATCCTTCTTATCTAAAATCTTTTTCCTGTTTACAAGTTCCGGCTTATCATTTTTATAAACAATGTCTGCCATATAGAATGCTCCGCCGCAGGTCCACGCAATTCGCATCTGTCTGCGTGAGACCGCTGGTCCTTCGGAGCATTTTTCACCCAATGGTGTCGGCGGGCCGGACAACTCTTTTTTCAATACCCAAAGCTCGGCGTTCTTCTCGCTTCGACTCGGCCATGGGTCATTTGCATCAAACCGCCGTGCCCCTGAAAGCAGAATATCGCCATTACTTAGATATAGCGCCCGTGTATAGCCCTCGTGAAAATAATGGTGCGTCATTGGCCGGATAATACCAGTCGCAAGTTCTATCTCATAAGCATCTCCAAATGTCTTTTCTAAAAACAGTATCCGCTTGCCATCGTGCGACCAATCCGCCCTTTCTCCAAAATGTGTTACCTGCTTTATATACGTTGGCAGCTCTTCCAGTGGCGATTTACTTGCCTTTGGTTGCCCTAAACAATCTATCGCCAGCAACACACTTGAAAACAAAATCAGGGCTCTGCCTGCTTTTAGCCGCATAGATTTTTCTCCTTCTTATTCAATTTTTCTATCTTAATCTACCAATCATCACGATGCTTTCATCATTTATTTGTAACAGCGACCGAGGTATCCGACAATGGCTTTCTTTAGCTCCAGCGGCTCTATCAATCCTACTTGTCGGTAAATAATTTTTCCGCCCGGCTGTATCAAAAGCGTGTATGGAATGCCACCGAGCGAATCTTTATCTGCCGCCTCCATAAGCTGGTATTTATCCTCCGAATCAAATAGATAATTTTTGCAGGATGCCTGCTGTTTTTTCAAAAACGATAGGACTTTATCCTTTCTATCAGGCGAATCGGCGCTTATGGTAATCATCTCAAAATCGCGCCCGCGATACATCCGGTTTATGGTGACAAGCTTCTCAAATTCTGCCGTGCAGCAGCCGCCCCAGGTCGCCCACACATAGACCAGCCGCAGTTTGCCTGAATTATTTTTGACAAGTTCTTTTATGCCGTCTGCATTTATCATTTCCAGACTGACATTTTCCTTCGCCCACGCTGCTAAGGCTTCTTTCACTGACCCACGCTTACTTGACCATTTAATAGAACAGCCAAATGGACGGGTTTTCTCAACAGAAACTTTTTCCCCTGCCAACAATGCCTCTATCGCATTACGGGCATCATAAGATTTGACCTTATCGGGTTTTTCTGAATCATCGACCCGCCCGACGTATCGCAGCTTTCGCTCTTTGTCGAAGATAAAAACGTGCGGCGTTGCAACCGGGCCATAATTGCGAGAAACCGTTTGCTTGTCTCCATCATAAAGATAAGGAAACTCAAATCCTTTATCTTTTGCACGAATTTTCATATCCTCTAAGGAATCGCTTATGTCCGTGTAGCCCAGCTCATCCAAACGCACCGCACACGGGTCGTTCGGCGAAATCGCAACGACAGCGACTCGCCTTTCCTTGTAATCGGCTGCTATTCTTTTTATCCGCTCCTCGTATGCCTGGGCGGTGGGACAGTGATTGCACGTAAAAACAACAACAAGGATATTCGCGTTCGCAAAATCCGCCAGCTTGTAAAATCGCCCATCCACGCCGACAAGATTAAAATCAGGCGCCTTTTCCCCGATTTCCAGTGTCCTCGGCTCCTTATCCTCCGACCAGGTCAAGCCCGCCATAAAAAGCACTGCCACCGCCGCCACCCAAATACACCGACTCCATCTATTCATTTTTAGACCTACCTTTCACCGACTCAAAACTAAGAACTCGAAATGCTCCATAGAAAAGAGTTCAGAATGTCATTTCGAGCGAGCCACAGGCGAGTCGAGAAATCTGTTTTTGAGTGGATTTCTCCACTTCGCGGCGCTACGCGTCGCTTCGGTCGAAATGACAGTGGGTCTTTTCTACAAAGCAAACTCAAAACTATTCCGCCTTCCACTTCAACTCCCCAACCTGTTTGGGGGTCACAAATCGCGCAGGTCCCAAATCGTTGAACAACACATTGCAGCCCTTGCCCTTATGATTCTCCATAGACAATAACTCCGGCCCGCCGGACTGGTTCCAGCCGGGTTTGCTCTCAAAGAGCAGAACCATATCAGGACGAGCATATATCCCCAGCTTTTCTATGTTCTTATTCATAGCGTAATTGCAGCGACCCTCAGGTGCACCCCTGCAGCGAAACGATTTAGGGGTTACTTCGGCATGCTCAATCAATAAATCGCACCATTTATCCGCTATAGGATACTTATCATCACCCACACCGGCATAAATTAGCATGGCTTTTCCAAGCCCTGTTAAATTCTCAGCGCATCTGATTCGGTGGCGATATTCGCGTAAATGAATAAGACTAGGCCCAAGAATCGCGATTATCAGGAGAAAGGCGATTACCGCTGCGGCTATTTTTGCTATCGTGAGTATGCTTATTTTGGGCCCTTGGCCTTGTGTATTTATATCTGTTTCGTTTGTAGTTTCATTGGGGCAGTTCATTTTTTACCCCTCTCTTGCCTTTCTATTTTTCGATTTTGATATTTTTCTCTGCGTTCTCTGCGGCCTCAGCGGTTAAACATTTTCCGCAGGATGCTTATCAGCGTTTTCGGCCCGAAATAGTTCACCGGCAAACGCAAATATACCGTTTTCGGTTCCGGCATTCTAACTTTCCCGCGAATTTTTGAAAATAAACTTTCGCTTTTCACATCAATTTCTTTGCCGAACGAAAATATCAGCTCCTGTCCCGAAACAACGATACTTTTTATATCGCACTTGCTTGCCTTAATTCTAATCTCCGCCAAATCCAATAGCAACTTCACTTCCTCCGGCACGGGGCCATAGACATCTGCTAATTCGCTCTCAAGCTGCCGGAGGTCCTCATCACATCTTGCAACGGCAATTTTTCGATAAATATCCATCCGCTGCCTGTCGGCAGGTATGTAATTTTTTGGTATATACGTAGCAAAGCCCAGGTCAACAACCGCTGTTGGTATCGGCTCCATCGGCTCGTTTTTCAACCTTTTAACCGCATCGGCTAATAGCTCGCAATACATCTGGTAGCCGACCGTCTGGATATGGCCTGATTGCTCTGACCCTAAAATATTTCCTGCCCCGCGAATCTCCAGGTCCCGCAAGGCAATCTTAAAGCCCGCACCCAGGTGCGAATACTCCTCAATGGCCTTTAGTCTCTTCGCAGCTAACGGCGTAATCGGCCTCGATTTCGGCAGCAGCATATAAGCGAACGCACGATGTTTGTATCTACCCACTCTGCCGCGAAGCTGGTGCAGCTCCGCCAGGCCAAACCTGTCAGCATCGTTTATAAAAATTGTATTGGCGTTTGGAATATCCAGCCCCGATTCCACAATCGTCGTGCACACTAACACATCTATCCTGCCCAGCACAAACTCTATCATCGTCCGCTCAAGCTCGTGTTTTGACATCTGACCATGTGCGATAGCGACCCTTGCATCGCTGACTAATTTCTGAATTTCCCAGGCCTTTTTCTCAATAGTCTTGACCCTGTTGTGCAAAAAAAACACCTGCCCCTGACGATTCATCTCACGAATGACCGCTTTTTTAATAAGCTCATCGTTGTAAGCCGTAACAGTTGTTACTATACTTCGCCTGTCTAAAGGCGGCGTCGCCAGCGAGCTTATGTCACGCAATCCCAACAGCGATATATGCAGCGTCCGCGGAATCGGCGTAGCTGTCATCGTAAGAATGTCAACATTTGTGCGTAGTTTTTTGAGTCTTTCTTTGTGCTCAACGCCGAAGCGCTGCTCTTCGTCAATTATCAAAAGTCCCAAATCCTTAAAGCCAATGTCCCCGCTCAAGAGCCGGTGCGTTCCGATGAGTATATCAACCTTGCCTTGTTTTGTTCGCTCGATTATGTCCACAGCTTCTCGCGGCGTTTTGAACCGGTTTAGAATCTCAATGCAAACAGGAAAATCTGCAAACCGTTCGGTAAATGTCCTTCCGTGCTGCACACACAACACCGTTGTCGGTGCAAGTATTGCCACCTGCTTTCCGTTTTCGACCGCCTTAAAGGCCGCGCGCATCCCAAGCTCTGTCTTGCCGTAGCCCACATCCCCGCAGAGCAGTCTATCCATCGCCATAGGCCGCTGCATATCCCCTTTTATTTCCCCGGCAGTTGAAATCTGGTCCGGAGTCTCCTGATAGGGGAACGACTCCTCAAATTCTATTTGCCAGTTTGAGTCTTCTCCGAAAGCAATGCCGCCCGTTGCCAGACGCTTGGCCTGAATCTCAAGCAATTCAGCCGCGAGGTTTTGAACAGAAGCTGTGACTTTTTCCTTCTGTTTCTGCCATCTCTTTGAGCCGACCTTGCTAAGCTTTGGCCGTTTCGGACTCGTCCCAATATATTTTTGCACCAGCGCAATGTTGCGGACCGAGACCTGGATTTTAGCGCTATCGGCATACTCAATCGTAAGATACTCGTTTGCTCCTCCTTTTTCCTGTATTGTTTCCACACCCAAAAACTTGCCTATCCCGTACAAAGTATGAACAACATAATCACCTTCCTGCAAATCGGAAAGCGTATCCACCGGCGATGTCGCCCACACCGGCCTCATTCTCCTGCGCACTGCATACTGCCCGAACAGCTCGTGATGACTTATTACAATCGTGTTCAGCGAATCTATGACAAAACCCTGATTGATGAATCCCAACAGCAACTCGAAATTGGTCGGAATCTCGCCGTTAATCTGCTTTATAATCTCGCCGACTCGTTTTAGTTCCGCCGAGCTTTCGCAATAAAGCAGAACCTCTTTTCCTCCCTTCGCCTCACCCACAAGCTCTTCAATCGCCTTTTTGCTGCCCGCCCACAGTGACGTTGCCTTGTGCTGAAATTGCTGCACGCTCTTAACATCGACTTTGAGAAAATCGTCCGCCTCTGTCGCAAATCTGCATATATGGAGTTGAACGAAGTTGGCTGCTGCCTTATAGATATCCGTCCAGCTATATAGCCGTGCTGCGTCCTCGACCCGGTTAAGATATACATCGGCAACTTCCTGGATTGTTGACGGCTCTTCAAAAATGATTATTGTTTCCGGCGGTAAGATGTTCAGAAAAAGCTCCCTCTCCTCAGGAGTGGTTCCCTGAACGGCCGAAACTATGCTGATATTTTGTATCTGCTGGGTCGAGCGCTGTGTATCGAGATTTATTTCCCGGATGCTTTCTATATTATCGCCGAAAAATTCGACTCTGACCGCCTTTGCCCCGTTAGAAGTTCTTGCTGATAATGAAACAGCGACCTCAGGTGCTTTACTTCTAACGGGGTCTGCCAGCGATTGCATCTCGTTCTGCTCGCCCGGAAATAATTTTCCAATGGTTAACGGCGGATAAATATCAACAATTCCGCCGCGACAGGCAAATTGGCCGGGCAAATCAACTTTCTCAACGCGTTCAAAACCATTTTCAACCAGCCACGCCGCCGCCTCTTCTGGCGAGAGTTTGCCCCCAACCTCCAATTGAAGACAAGTTTGCTCTATAACTTCCGGCTTTGGTATCGGCTGACACAGCGCCTGCACAGACGCTGCTATAATGAATTGTTCTCTCTGTCCTGCGTTTCGGGTCACGAGCGATTCATCCTTCGCAGTGCCTACTCCGCCGAAGTAGTTTCGGCTACGAAGGCTGGAAGCCCCCGACCTTCCTTTGCCCACCGAAACGGGCTTCGCGAAGGCTGGTAAGTCGGGGTTGCTACGGAGAATGGACGAGCGACGAAGCACGAGTTTCAACCGTTCTGCTCTAATCTCATCGGTAGCGTCTGCCAGTTCCTCCTCACCCTCCCAGGCAGGCAGCAGCTCGATTTTTTCGCCTCCAAAGGTGCGCAAATCATCGGCAACCTTGTCGGCATCGTCAATGTGGGGCGAGATATATAAAATCGGCCTGGCGATTTTCTCCGATATATAAGAAGCCAGCAAAGGCGCAAACGACCCCCACGCTCCCTCTACTTTGACCGCCCTCTCGTCGCTTTTGGCCGTCCTTAGCCGGGAGATTATATCCGAAATCGTCTTGTCACGCCCAAGGTTCACGAGATTATCATAACCTCAGTGCTTTACAAAACTATTTTAATTCAAAGGATGTCGCTGGACAAATCTATATTCTCTTAAATAATGAAGGTAGCGTTTAATCTTCTTGCAATATCGGCCAGTTTTGTGTAAAGTAAACTCCGTTAGAAAGAAGCTTTCTACAGGAACTGAGACGCGGCTCCGCCTTCGGCGGACAAGTTTAGACCCCGTGTCAAGAATGTATATTTTACCCCGTGTTGAAACGCGAGGCTTTCTAACGGAGTAAATGGAAATTTGCATAAGGCGTTTTGGGGTATAGTGTAATGGTAGCACAACTGACTCTGGATCAGTTAGTCTAGGTCCGAATCCTAGTACCCCAGTGGTTCGACTCGCTCGCTCATTGCGAGCGAGTCGAACCATCCTGAGCGACCGAGCAACAGCGAGGGAGTCGAAGGATAGCGCAATTATGTGGTATGTTTATATTGTCCAATGCTCTGATAGCCGTCTTTACACAGGAGTAACCAACAACATGGAAAGAAGGTTAATGCGGCACAAAAACGGTCAAGACGGCCATTTCACAAATAGATCCGGCGTGCAAAGGTTGCTTTATCGCGAAAAGTTCTCTGTTCGGACTGATGCGCTCAAGCGAGAGGCGCAGTTAAAGGGTTGGACAAGAAGAAAGAAATTGGCACTGATCCGTGGAGACCTGGTGCTGCTGAAGAAACTGTAGTGCTTCGACTTGGCCTACAGCCTTGCTCAGCACAAGCCAGTGTTGACAATCAATCAAAGCATTTTTCCTGCCAGTAAAGATCGAAAACCTTTTTAATAACATTAGGCTGAATCTTCAATCGGCGGTGAAAGATTCTTGCACTATTCACGCTCAGAAGATATTATGAGTTCTTAATTTGACAGTAAATGTAGGGTGGGCTTCAGCCCACCAATTCTTTAAATTTATTTGTTTAGGAGACCATATTATGAACCAGGTAACATTTCAGAAAACATTAGGAAAAACTTTATTTTTGGTCCTCATCCTTGCTTTAGCGGCTGGGACATCACCTGTGCTTACGGCCGAAGATATTACAGGTGATTGGGAAATCACAATGGATTTCGGCGGCCGGCAGAGCTTTGCCGCGTTGTCTATTGCCAAAAAAGCCGATGGCACTTTCGCAGGCAAATGGGGCTCGGCGGAGCTGTCCGATGTTAAATTCGACGGACAAAAGCTCACCTTTGTTCGCATCATCAAAATGCAGGATAACGAATTCAGAATGAATTACGAGGGAACTCTTCAGGATGGCAAGCTCGCAGGCAAATTTACATCTGACCGCGGCGAGTTCGCTGCGAACGGGGCCCGAAAGAAGCCCAAGATTCCTGCTCTGGGTCAATGGGACATAAAATTTAATGTCGGTGACCGAGAGATAACAGCCCGGCTGACTGTCTATGAGAAACCGGAAGGCGCACTTGAAGGTAAGTGGACTGAACCTGGCGAGCACGTATTATCCAATGTCAAATTCCAGGATGGAAAACTTACTTTCACTCGAAAGAGCAAAATAGATGAATTCGAGTTTGAAACAACGTATGAGGGAACTGTCAAGGGCAACGAGCTGACAGGGATGCTTAAAGGCGAAATGGGCCAGTGGCAGGCCAATGGCCGGCGCGTAGGGGCGGCACTTGTCGGAAAGTGGGAGATGACAAGCACGTCCGGGCAGGGTCCTCGGACGAGGTTGCTGACCGTCTATGGAGACCTGACCGGCAGATATGAAATCTTTGGCGCCGAGATTCCCATTAAGGAAATAAAACTTGAAGGTGACCAGGTAACCTTCAACATAGAGACCGGCTTCGGCGACCAGACGTTCACGATGGAGTTCAAAGGCAAGCTGGATGGAAATACCCTTAGCGGCCAGCTTACCACGCCCAACGGCACCCGTGATTTGACCGGCAAAAAGGTAGAGATGGCCTCGGCGGCTCTCGTTGGCACGTGGGAAATCACTGAGGCCGCCACCACAGACCGCCCAGAGCGTACCCGCACACTGAAGATTAAGGAAGACCTGTCCGGCACATACACGCTTCGTGACAGCGAAGTGCCCATCGCAGACCTGAAAGTCGAAGGCGACCAGGTATCCTTCAAAGTGAATATGAAATTCAACGAGCAGGAAGTGACGATGGAATTTAAGTGCAAGCTTGACGGGACGACCCTCAAAGGCCAGTCCGTCACGCCGCGGGGCACCAGGGAGGTAACCGGCAAAAAAATTAACTGACACATCAGTTGTTGGTAGAGAGTGAAATGAGCAGACTATCTCCACAGGATGCCTTACGGCATAATGTGTCGGCAAGTTTAGCATTGGGATTATTGTTTGTCGTTGGCAACCTTGCGATAGCACAATCTTCGCCGCCTTATCCGCCAAGTGTGGTCATTACAAAGCTCACCTGGGATTCGGAGGTGATTAAATGCGGAAAAGGCAGGACTGGCGATAACTGGCCGATTACCTGGGTGGATGACAAGCTGCAGATAACCTGCTGGGGTGATGGGCCGGGTTTTTTTGAAAGAGATTCTGTCGCCATACCCAAGCTTTCGCTTGGATTTGCTACGGTTTCGGGTGACCCACCAGATTTTCAAGGGAAAAATTTTGAAAGCGATGCGGATACACCGGCAGGAGGTGGGCCGAATGGCATCAAAGCAAGCGGGCTGCTTATGGTGGATAGAATTCTGTATATGTTTGTGAGAAACTATAAGCCGCCCGGCAGCGATGACTTCACCAATTCTCGATTGGCCTGGTCAAAAGATGGCGGTAAGCATTGGAAGTGGGCCGAGTGGTATTTTTCCGACACGTTTGGATGTCCGGAGTTTGTGCAGTTTGGCAAAAACCATGAAGGAGCAAAGGACAATTATGTTTATATAGTCTCCCAGGCAAACGATAGCGCCTACGAGTATTCACCCGATATTGTGATGGCGAGGGCGCCAAAAGATAAGGTTGCAGACAGGAGCCGATATGAATTTTTTGCCGGTCTTGATGCTGACAGGAAGGCTGTCTGGTCGCCTGACATCGAAAAACGCAAGGCCATTTTCACTGACCCCAGCGGCACACAGCGGATAGCGATTACGTATAATGCGGCCCTTGACAGATATATTTTGACAACGTCCCATCAGCCTGAGGGTTCGGTGGGAACGCACACGGCGGCTTTGGGGGTTTTTGATGCGCCTCAGCCCTGGGGGCCGTGGACAACGGTTTATTATGATGACCATTGGTCCGTAATTGAAGGCAAGGACTGCCGGACGTATCATCACAAATTCCCGACAAAATGGATTAGTAGAGACGGCAAAACGATGTGGCTGCTCTTCTCAGGCGACGGCGATTACTATGCCTTCTGTGTGAAAAAGGCCACGCTGGAAGTTTCTCCGACCGCCCCTCGCTCGAATAAAGATAAACCGAAATCGGGAGCCGAACAAGGATTGACTACCGGGCTGGCAAGCAAATACAAGGGCGATAAAGGGATTGAAAACGACCCGGATGTGATTTTTGCAGAAAACTTTGAAGCAGATTCTCTGGATGCTGTTAAATCGCGCTGGGAAAGTGTAAAAGACATCGAGATTATGTCGCTATCTACTGATGTGCCGGCTGGAAGCGCCGGCAAACATTCACTCTTAATGACGCATACAGGCGGAAAAGGAACAGGTGGGCATTTATACAGACGCCTTTTACCCGGCTACGAGCAGCTCTATGTTCGTTTTTACGTCAAGTTTGACCCCGATTGTTATCCGATTCACCACTTTGTTCACGTTGGGGGCTACAATCCTCCAACACCGTGGCCTCAGGGAGGTGCAGGAATTAGACCCGCCGGCAACGAGCGATTTACAACAGGAGTAGAACCTTATGGCGAAAAATGGCGATGGGATTTCTACTCATACTGGATGGGAATGAGAAGCTCACCTGATGGTGCATCCTGGGGGCACGATTTTATCAACGATGATGGCTTGAAGGCAGAACGGGGCAAATGGATTTGCGTTGAGCTGATGATGAAAATGAACAGTCCCGTTACGGATAAAAATGGTGAGCAATCGCTATGGATTGATGGCAAGTCCTTCAGTAAGAATGGCCAGGTTATAAGTCACCTCGGAAAAGGATTCCCAAAAGGTAAATGGGTCTGGGATAGCTTTATACCGGACTCCAAGGGCCAGCCCTTTGAGGGTTTCCAGTGGCGAAATACCGAAGACCTGAAGCTGAATTTTCTGTGGCTGCTTCTATATACCACCAAGGCCCCGCCAGAACACATAAGTAAAATCTGGTTCGATGATATTGTTGTCGCGAAAAAATACATCGGACCAATAAGCGTTCCACGAGATTAGTGTTGTTGCGCGGCGGTCGAGGTTATTGCGATGCAGAAGAATATCAAGAAGTCATTGCTCTTTATTGCTCTGACATTCTTTTTTAATTATTCTTTCGTATTTGCATACTTCGCGTTGGGCGGAAAATGGGTAATGCCTTATGCGGCTATTATTGGCGCGATTTATATGTTTGTGCCGATGACCGTTGCTATTATTGTTCAAAAGCTGATTTTCAAAGAACCTTTGAAAGAGCCGCTCGGTATCTCCTGGAGGATAAATAGCTGGTGGCTGGTGGCCTGGTTTCTGCCGCTGGTTATTGCCTTTGCTACATTGGGTGTGAGTTTGCTTTTGCCTGGCGTTGGGTATTCTCCAGATATGGCAGGAATTGCAGAAAGATTCAGGTATATGTTACCACCTGAGCAATTCGAAAAAATCCAGAAGCAAATGGTTGATTTTCCGATTCATCCCTTCTGGCTTGGACTTGTTCAGGGACTTATTGCCGGCATCAGCGTAAACGCTCTCGCCGGCTTCGGTGAGGAGCTGGGCTGGAGAGGACTACTGCAAAGAGAGCTTGGCTCTATCGGATTCTGGAAGTCATCTATTCTTATTGGCGCAATCTGGGGAATCTGGCACGCCCCGCTAATTCTCAAAGGTCACAACTATCCGCAGCACCCGGTTATAGGGGTATTTTTGATGACTGGCTGGTGTATGTTGCTTGCCCCGATTTTCAGCTACATCCGATTGAAGGCAAAATCCGTAATTGCCGCCGCCATAATTCACGGCTCGCTCAATGCCACCTATGGATTGGCTATCGTATTTGTTAGGGGGAGTGACTTACTTGTCGGCGTTTCCGGCCTGGCCGGCTTTATCGTCCTCGCCGTAGTTAATATCTGCATATTCATCTACGAGCAATTTATTGTCAAAAATGAGAAGGATTCATACCAGTCAAATTCTGCAACAATGAATGTGTGATCGCAGATTTTTGAATCGCGAAGGCGAAAGAATTCGGACAAAAACTCTATTTTTTTACAAAAAAGGCGGTTTAGAGGACAAATTGTAAATCGGATTGACAATTTGTCCGATATATCCTATAAGGTTCTACTATGATAAAGAGAATAATGGCAGAAAAACTAAAGAAGCTGGCGTCGAAGCTACCGGTCGTTTCGGTAATAGGCCCTCGGCAGTCAGGCAAGACAACTCTGGTCAGAAACGTTTTTGCCGATATGGATTACGTGTCGCTTGAGGACCCGGACACAAGAGAATTTGCCATAAACGACCCGCGAGGATTTTTAGCCAGCCACAACAAAGGTGTGGTAATTGATGAGGTCCAAAGAGTTCCACATCTCTTTTCTTATATTCAAACAGCCGTTGACAGCAAAAACAAGACAGGCCGGTTTATTCTAACCGGCTCACAGAATATCCTGCTTCAGGAGAACCTCTCACAGACTCTCGCCGGACGTGTCGCCATTTTGAGATTGCTTCCTTTGAGCATTGAAGAATTAAAAAATACAAAATACTCCCTTAATAGTCCCGAAAAGTATCTTTTCACGGGATTGTATCCGCGGATATATGACAAAAAAATCGAGCCCGCTGACTGGTATCCCAATTACATCCAGACATACGTGGAAAGGGACGTGCGACTGATTAAAAACATATCGGATTTGCACGCCTTTCAGAAGTTCGTGAAGATGTGCGCCGGCAGAACCGGGCAGTGCCTTAACTTATCGTCGCTTGGCAACGACTGTGGAATTACGCACAACACCGCCAAGTCATGGCTTTCTATACTGGAAGCGACTTACCTTGTCTTTTTAATTCGCCCGTATTACAGAAACCTGAACAAGCGGCTGATTAAGATGCCGAAGCTGTATTTCTACGACACGGGGCTGGCCTGTTCGCTGTTGGGTATCCAGACTGTCGCTCAGCTCGACACGCATTACCTCAAGGGTGGTTTGTTTGAATCCCTTGTTCTTTCAGAAATCATAAAAGACAGATTCAATAAAGGAATGGAGCCAAATTGTTTCTACTGGCGGGATAGAAAAGGCAATGAAATCGATTGCGTAATGGAAGCAGGCGATTCAGTTCTGCGTGTCGAGATAAAAGCCGGCAAGACAATCTCCGAAGATTTTTTTACAGGGATAAGGTACTGGGACAAATTGGCCGGCGAAACCGGCAAAAATGCGTTCGTGGTTTATGGAGGCGATGAAATCCAAAAACGCACATCCGCCACCATCCTAAGCTGGAGAAATATCACGTCAATCTTCCAAAGTCACAAATAGCTTCCGAAACATATTTCTCGATAGGTAATGTTGGGTGGGCTTCAGCCAGCCGATTATTTCTTGTCGGCGTTTCCGGCCTGGCCGGCTTCATCGTCCTCGCCGTAATAAACATCGCCATCCTTATCTATGAACAGGCCTTTGCCAAAGCGCCGGTTATGAAACCAGATGTCAGTCAAGTTTTATCTTCACAATCCGCTTCTTGAAATTAAAACTATTGACGGGGATGAGCTTAAGGCGTAGTATCTTCGAGCCAATGTTCAGCTATTTCAGCGAGGTCGAGCCAATTAACCACCCCATCACCGGCAGGTAACGGTGCAATATCAGCAGAAGGAAAGGCAGGTGGCCGAAGCCACTGGTCAGTGAGAATAGCGTAGTCGGCGAAATCAACAGTGCCATCGCTGTTCAAATCGCAATTGTTGCGGGTGAGTACGCGGTCTCCAAACACGTTCGTATTCCGGGAGTTCACGTGGCGCATCGGCCAATCGGTGTTCCTTGGTTCGGCAGGCGTAGGCAAATCCCAAACATAGACGTGGCCTATCATATTAGCCGTTATCAGCTCGAACAAACCATCGCCATCGACATCTCCGACACTGACGCCCGATGTAGATGCAAAACTCATCTTCTTAGGAAAATGCGGGACAAGCTGCCCATCGCCGGAACAGGCATAGACCGAACCGCTGAATGTCGTGAAGCAGACATCCTGTCTCCCATCGTTGTCCACATCCACCACGGCTGGGGTGCCTGTAGGCCATTCTTGAACATCAAAAGGAAAACCCGGCAAGACCGTTCCATTCAACCGTATTACGTACACACGGTATGTACCACTTATCAGCCTATAGTTGGCCAGAACAATAATCTCCCGCTGGTCGTCTCCGTTGATGTCACCTAAGCAGTAGTTAAATATCTGAGTGTCGTAGTTACCAATAGGAGCGGGGAACCCTGCAAGTAATCTCCCATCATGGTGGTAGCACAGGATGTAGCTTTGACTTCCGGTAGTGCCGACAATAACCTCCATATCACCGTCAGCATCCAGGTCCGCCAAAAACGGCGGAGCTGAAATATCTTCATTATTCAGGTTACGAAGGGCAATAGGATAACCGGGCTGCTCACTGCCATTTTTATCCAATAGGTGAAGCCGAATGCTTTCGTAGCCGACTTTTGAGACCGCCACGATATCCTTTTGTCCGTCAGCATCTATGTCACCGAAAGAAAGCGAGTATATACTCTCATTGCTGTCAGGAAAATCGTGCGTGAACAGTCTGCTGCCCGAGTGGGCAAAAGCTGAAATGCGATAATAATTAAAATTGTTGCCCTTGGTATGAGCAGCGATCGCTTCCAGCGTTCCGTTCCCATCCAGGTCGGCCAGAACAAAAGGCATATTAAATGCATTCGAGGGCTCCTCAATCGCCTGTTGAGGAAAGCTGCTCATATTGGACCCATCCAGATTTTTGCCGTTGAAGCACCACACTGTCGAAGGGCTGCCATAGTAATCAGGCCAGTAGTCCCGCAGTGTCCAGAGAATCTCCGTATCCCCATCATTGTCCACGTCCGCCACCGATGGGCCGGGGAAAGCAGCGTTGCTGGCGTATGCAGGTTCTTTGACTTGCGTGCTCGGCCAGCCGGGCAGTATCGTCCCATCTCCTCTCAAGCCAAATGTCCGGCCGATACTACACAGAAAAATCTCATCACTCCCATCACTGTCGGCATCAGCAGGGGTTGCATTGAGGGACGTCCCAAGGATAAAACCGCCAAAACGAAAAACACTTCCTCCCAATCGGACAGGCCAACCCGGGTGCAAGTCCGGCTCCGCCCAAAACACAGTATGCTCAATCGCCGTTTGTGTTCCATCGCTGACCGTGAGCCGAATGTGGTAAGGACCTCGCTTGTCCGAGAGGTCAAGGTTTCCTAACAGGCCATTCGTTACAGATGTTCCTGTGCTGATGGTGGTCCAGATATTCGGATAATACCCTTCTCCAGACTCAAGCAGATAGGAATCTCCATCGGCTGTGCCCAGAATGTCCAGGACTTTGTTTGTTGCAAGCGATTCAAGGTCATCTTGTGGCTGGACAATGGCGGCATTAACGTCAGAGACCTGTTCTGCAATATCGAGTGCGACTTCGGCGTCCACTAATCCTGTGCCCACGTAAACGTCGGTGACCCCAACCGGTCCTGCCGATGCTGCCAATGCTCGTCGAACAGCTGTTTCAGTTAAGGACGGGTTCTGTCCCAGAAGAAGCGCCGACACACCTGCAGCAAAAGGGCACGCCATTGAAGTGCCGCTGGCACGATAATACTTTGCACTGGGGTCACCTGCGGGAACAAAATGCTTACCGTCGCCATACATATCGGTCCCGGCTGCACGCAGAGAGAGCACATCGACGCCTGGGGCGATGAAGTCAATCACCGAGCCAAAGTTTGAGAAAGACGCCCGCTTTAGAGATGGTTCTAATGCCGCGACCGTCAGGACACCGCGAATGTTCGCCGGCGACCATAATGCTGCATTAAGACCGTCGTTGCCGGCCGCAACCACCACCACGCGATTTTGATTTCTGGCATGGTCAATAGCTTCCGTGATTAACTGGCTGGCGCCCCCGCCACCCCAGGAATTGCTCAACACGTGGGCACCGTTGTTCACAGCGTACATAATGCCATTTGCCAGTTGAGTAGCTGTTCCTTCACCATTTTTGTTGAGCGATTTGATAACCATTATGCGGGCAAGCGGTGCTACGCCAAGGATTCCCATGCTGTTGTTGCCAACGGCCGCGATGATTCCAGCACAATGTGTGCCATGCCCGTGGTCGTCCGTAGGGTTGCTGCTGTTGGCGATGAAGTTCCAGCCGCGGATGTCATCAATAAAGCCGTTGCCGTCATCATCTTTACCATTGAAGTCATTAGGGTCAACAACGCCGTTTCCGTTCAAGTCCTCGCCTGCGTTAATCCACACATTGTACTGTTCGCCGGAATCCAGGTAACCGTTGCTGTTCATGTCCCGATACAAATCCTCATGGTTGTAGTCAATACCGGTATCGATTACTGCCACGATTATATTGTCACCCTGGCTTTGGTCCCAGGCGTTTTCCGGATTGATAGCGTGCAGCCCCCACATATCCCTGTATCCCTGTCCCCAACTGCCCGTGGAACTGTAATAAGTATCATCGGGGGTCAACTGACATCGGTAATAATAATTAGGTTCTACCCATTTGATAGCTGGGTCAGACTGTAGTTGTTTGCAAACCTCGACAGGCGAGACGCCGGCTGGCAGATGCGCCAGATAAATATGCCTCAATGGTTCCCCCATAACCTTTGCAAAAACTGGGACAGTTTGAATTAATCCATGCTTTAGCGCAATCCGTTGCAGAAGCTGTTGAGCCTTTAGAGGATTTATGCTGCGCTGACTGTCAGGACCGGCAAGTCTAAAGATTATCTGTTCGGGTGCGTACTCTTGCCTATCTTTGGTGGCGACTTTTGCATCCCCATATATGGCCTTGTCCTTAAATCCTATGGATGGCTCATTCATCTCCGGGATCCAAATGGTAACGGTGTCGAACTTAACGCCCGCACAAGTAGAGTCCCAAATTGTGCTGTAATTACTTGTTCCATAAACATTTACACAAAGAGTTTGTCCCGGAAATATAGACTCGATTACCGACAGAAACAGCAATATCGATAGATAGGCTTTCAGCTTGGTTTCACACATTATTTTTGTGTTCCTGCAAAAAGTTATTCTTAAATAACAATATACCAAATTACCAGGCAAAAACCAAGAAGATGTCCGACGTTCCTCCAGGCTATTTTCTCTAAAGATAAGGTTTCTTCCCACAAATTGAGAGGCGAGGGCCTATTTGTAATGGCCCAATTATGGATAACTTCAAAACGACCTTAGGATTTGTCGTTCAGGCTTTCGGGAAAAACAAGGACCGACAGGTTCACTGCCAATCAAAGTCGGCGATGATTGGCGTGTGGTCGCTGGGTATCGTCAATGTATAATGGTGATTATCCTCTTAAGCGGCGGTAGATTTCTTTGCGGTGAGCTACCCGGACGACAAAAACAAGAAGAGTTTTTTCCTTGATGGTATAGACAATCCGGTAATTTCCCGAAGGTATGCGGTATAATTCTTTATAGCCCTGTAATTTTTTGCAGCCCTGCGGGCGTGGATTTTGGGCAAGTTCCCTGATATGGTTAATAATCTGGCGTTGTAGGCGTTTATCCTGTTTGCGGATAAACCTGGCGGCTTCCTCTGCCACTTTAACCTGATACATCCCTGACTATACCCCCAATTGCTTTGCCAGGACTTCGAGGTTGATAAATCTGCCTTTTTTAAGGGCTGCTTTGGCTGCCTGAACGTCAATTTGGTCTTCCAATGCCTCAAGTATCTCTACGTCCTCAACAGAGACAAGAGCAAAGGCGGCTTTATTGTTCTTTTGTATGCATATCCGCTCATCACCGAACATTACGCGGTTCGCTATATTGGTGAAATCCTGTCTTGCCTTTGTCATACTCACTTTGGTCATAGAAATATTCCTTTCTTTGTATAGTATCGCATATTACAAACCTGATTTCAAGAAAAAAATTTAAATATTTGTAAAATTTATAAAGTTTATAAAAATTGTTTTTGCAGGCCACTTACTACCAGGCAAACTCAGCAACGATTGGTGTATGGTCGCTGGGGCGGTCTGCGAGGCGGGGCTTTTTATCGATGTAAGAGGCGGTGCTCTTTTTTGCAAGCGGTTTTGTCGCCAAAATGTGGTCTAATCGCCAGCCGAGGTTGCGCTTGAAGGCGTTTATTGGTCTGTAATCCCAGTATGTATATTGGCCTGCCTCGCGGCAGTGGATTCTAAATACATCTACAAATCCCCACTCCATAACCTCATTCAGCGCTTTGTGCACATCCGGATGGTAACAGACGTGCCCCAACAAACCCTGCGGGTCATAGACATCTATTGGAAGAGGAGCAATATTGAAGTCACCAACCCAGACAATCGGGTCATCAGGCGAGAAATTATTTTCAAAGTACTTACGCAGCCGATTGAACCAGTGTAGCTTATAAGTGAATTTCACAGACTCAGGCAGGTAGCCCTGCGGGATATAGGTGTTAACAACCACAATGCCGTTAATTTCCGCTTTAATCAGCCGGGCAGGGTCTTTCCGGCTACGGCTCGGCGTCCCTATTGTTTCTGTGGACAGAGCTGCGCCTTCGCCGAGACGAGTTGGCTCATCCGGGAAGCCAAATTCTACGTTTGAAATCGCACTTTTGCTGAATATTGCTACTCCATTGTAGCTTTTCTCGCCTTTTAAGACGTATTTGTAGCTGGTTTTGTCAAACGCCTCGGCTGGAAAGTCCTTATCCTGAACCTTGGTTTCCTGAACGGCAAGGATGTCCGGCTGGTTTTCTGCGAGCCAACCAATTATTATGTCCAGACGGGCACGAAGTGAATTAACATTAAAGCTGGCAACCTTCATTTAGCCGATATTATATTATAGGTCAAATTAGATTTTTAAGTGTAAAAAATTACATTAGGCGTAGTCGTCAAGGGCCTATATAATTTTATCAAGATATTTACAGCTTTCTACGGGTATTTTTATAGGTGTAAAAAGAAGCTAACAAGTTATCGAAAAGAAAACGCGAGAATATGATTAGAAAAATACTTTTAGTAGTTGTTTTAATTGCAGCGGTTTTCTGGCTGGCAAGCTGTCAAACTGTCTCAGGAGTAGGCAAAGATATTACCTGGACCGCTGATGCAACCGCCGGGCTGCTGGAAGGAAAATAAAACAGGTCAACGGCTCCGTGGCCGCGGTTTGACGTTGCGTCGTGGGTCTGAGAATCAGATGCAGAGCATTAAACCGGTTCTTCAGGCGGCGCCTGTTCTTACCTGCCCGCCGTAGGTGGGTCAGCAGTGGTCTTGCTTACGATCATAGTCAGTAGGGCCAGCAGGAAGCTAAGAATGCTTTCTGCACCTTGATTGACATTAACACCATCAGGCGTGAGGGCATCGGAGCATCCTTTGGTTTTAGAATCGTAAAGGGGGATATGCAGGTCATTTTCACCGAGGAACCAATCGAAGGCCTTTCTTTGAAGTTTCAAGAATCTATTATCCTGTGTAGCATCGTAAGCAGCCTTTAGCATTAAAACCATACTTGCAGCTTCTATAGGCTGTTGGTCGAATAAAGCCTTTGTGCGACCTCGTTCGAACCAGCCGTGACAGCCGACAAAGCTAAAGTGCTTTCCATTAAAGGTGTTTGCCAGTAGAAATTCGCACCCTTTTTTTGCAACTTCAAGGTATTTGTCATTATCAAGCGTTATAGCGGCAACAAACAGTGCCTGCGGTATCACGCCATTATCATAAGTAATTTTTTGCTCAAACCACTGCCAGTCTGGCGAGCTATTTTGTTTATATTGAGCCATAAGCTGGTCTGCGGCGAATTTTAGCTGCTGTTTGATGTCATCGGCTTCGGGGAATCGCGATAGATACTCTGATATACCCAGTATTGAGTATGCCACAGCCCTTGCGCCTTTGGCACACCTTTGCAGGTGCCAAATAGCTCTATCAAAGGATTCTTGTGCAACTGGCAGATACGAAGGCAAAGGGGGTTTTGAGATAACCGTTCCAAACGCCCACAACACCCTGCCAAAAGCATCTGCCGGTGGCTCGCTTTTACGCCAGGTCCTGTTGAAATCCATAAAATTCCGGATAGAGCCATCCTTTTTTTGAGAATGCAGGATGAAAGATAGGTAAGTATCGAAGAGGCGAATCTGTCTCTGCCGGGCAAAATTTGGGTAGAGGGAGAAATACTTGGTCATTACGATTACAGCCCTTGCATTATCATCAGCGCAATAGCCTTCCTTGCGATCCGGCAGGATAAATCTGGCGTGCTGAAAAAGCCCTGTATCATCGCTCAGCCTTTCGAGGTGCTCTAACGAGGCTTCAGGCAATTCAGCATTAAAAGGTGTTTGCGCTGGCGATACCACGGAATGGTCCTCTGGGGGAAGGGAAGAGACGGAGGCAACCTTTTTTATAAAATTTTTGGCCATAGGCAGCATTCTAGCTAAAAAACTGGCAAAACGAACTTCAGGCATTGTAAAGAAAGCTGATTTACCAGTCAAGCAAAGAGAGAGTCAAGAGAGGATAAATGCACACCTGCGGGCAATTTGGGCATTTTTTCCACATTAAAAACAGGTTTTTAACAAGAATTTATGAAATTTTTTGTTATTTTTTGTTTTTCTCGCACCAAATAATGATAAAATCGTATATTACTCTACTAATGTAATAGGATTAGTAGGAGAAATGATATGAAACTTTCTACTCGAATAAGATATGGAATCAGAGCGGCACTGGAGCTGGCAGAAAACGTGTCTGGCAAGCCATTGCAGCTTAAAATTATTGCTCAGCGTCAGGATATATCCATCAAGTATCTGGAGCAGTTGATGTCGGCCCTTCGGTCGGGTGGGGTCATAAGGAGCGTGCGAGGTGCACGGGGAGGATATGTTCTTGCCAAACCTCCGAACCAAATTAAACTTATTGATGTTTTTGGCTGCCTGGAAGGACCTGTAATCACTGCTGAATGCGTTGAGGACATAGATTATTGCGAGCGGGCTGCCGAGTGTGCGGCCAGGCTGCTGTGGGTCCAGGTTCAGGAGGCAATTAAAAATGTCCTGCAATCTGTGACATTACAGGATTTGGTTGACAAAGTGAAAGACAAAAAAACATTAGATTATCAAATATAGACAAATACAGGAAAAATCATGAGCGCTATATTCGAAGATATCACAGCCGTAATCGGTCGCACCCCGCTGGTGCGAATTAACAAACTCGGCTCGCAGAAGGCAACGATTCTGGCCAAGCTGGAATCCCATAACCCCTGCGGCAGTGTAAAGGATAGAATCGCAAAGGCAATGATAGAGGATGCTGAGAAAGCAGGGCATATAAAGCCCGGTAGCATTATAATCGAACCAACCAGCGGCAATACCGGAATAGGGCTTGCGTTTATTTGCGCTACGAAGGGATACCGGTTGATTTTGACTATGCCAGAGTCGATGAGCATAGAGAGAAGGAAGTTACTGAAGTTATTTGGAGCAGAGATTGTGCTTACCCCTGCCGAGCGCGGTATGGCAGGGGCGATAGAAAAGGCTGAGCAGCTTATGGCCCAGAATCCCGGCGCTTTTATACCACAGCAATTTAAAAATCCTGCCAATCCACAAATTCACCGACAGACCACTGCAGAAGAGATATGGAACGACACCGAAGGCAAGGTTGATATTTTTGTCTGCGGCGTTGGAACAGGCGGGACATTGACCGGATGCGGCGAGGTGTTCAAGAACCGCAATAAGGACACAAAGGTAGTAGCTGTGGAGCCGAAAGATTCGCCGGTGCTTTCCGGCGGCAAGCCCGGCCCGCACAAAATACAGGGTATCGGGGCAGGGTTTGTGCCGGCGGTTTTGAACATTGATGTGATTGATGAAATTATCCAGGTTTCAAATGAAGACGCTATGGAGACAGCACGCCAACTGGCAAAGAGGGAGGGGATACTGGCAGGAGTAAGCTCGGGTGCTGCAATGTGGGCGGCGATGCAGGTTTCACAGCGGGCAGAATACAAAGGCAAAACGATAGTGGTAATTTTGCCTGACACGGGAGAAAGGTATATTTCGACTGAATTGTTCGGGTAAGGGAATTCTTTATCTATCAAGAGGAGTCAACAATGCAAAAGAAAAAATCGGCTGGTAAGAAAATCGAAAATCTGGTTGAAGAAATTCTCCAGACATATCGAGGCGATTTAGGGATAAATTTTATCGATGCCTCTAATCTGCCGGTCAGAGGAAAGATTCTGGAAATTCTTGAGCTGCTTTTTGAAGTGCTTTTTCCAGGTTACACCGGCAAAAAAATAGTTACAAAATCTAACGTTAATTTTATTGTCGGCGACATTTTGTGCCAGCTCTATAGCGAGCTTTCAGAACAGATAGAACGCGCTTACAGGTATCAGTGTAGAATAAGGCAGTGCGATGGTTGCGATTGTCGAACGATGGCTGAGAATGTTACCAAACATCTGCTGGCACAACTACCCACGATAAGACAGATGCTCAAAGGCGATGTCGGTGCAGCTTATGACGGCGACCCCGCTGCTAAGTCCTATGAGGAAATTGTCATCAGTTACCCCTGTATTATAGCGATAGCAGCTTATCGCATTGCCCACGAATTGTATCTTAAACAGGTGCCGTTGATTCCGCGCATAATGTCCGAATGTGCGCACGCCAGGACCGGTATCGACATACATCCAGGCGCAAGTATAGGCAGGAACTTTTTTATCGACCACGGCACCGGTGTGGTAATAGGAGAAACATCGGTCATAGGTAATAACGTGAAACTTTATCAGGGTGTTACGCTCGGCGCCTTGAGCTTTCGCAAGGACCAAAGAGGCAGGATAATAAAGAGCGGTAAAAGGCATCCGACAATAGAAGACAATGTCATAATCTACGCCGAGGCCACGATATTGGGCGATATAGTAATCGGGAAAGGTGCGGTAGTCGGAGGCAACGTCTGGATAAAAGAATCTGTGCCTCCCGGCGTTACCGTTACGACGCCCAACCCGGATTTAGTATATACAAAGCACAAAAAGCGAAGTGGTAAAAAGTAAAAACAAAGTAATTCAGGTGGTTTCTTTGAGCGAACAGTTACTTGAGAAAATAAAGATATTGTAGGGTGGGCTTTAGCCCACCAATTTCCTAATTCGGGAGAAATTTTTGGACGAACGGCTGCTTACAAAAATAAAGAGCTTAAAGAATAAGCGCAACGCGGTGATACTTGCGCATAACTATCAGCCCGGTGAGATACAGGACATCGCTGACTTTTGCGGCGACTCTCTGGGGCTGAGCATAAATGCAGCGGCAACCGATGCGCGGACAATCGTATTTTGCGGCGTGGAATTTATGGCTGAAACCGCCGCCATTCTCTCACCGGAAAAGACGGTGCTGTTGCCGGATAGGACCGCCGGCTGCCCGCTGGCCGATATGGTAACAGCAGAACAGTTGCGCCAATTGAAAAGCAAATATCCGAGGGCGTTTGTGGTCTGTTACGTGAACAGTCCTGCGGAAGTCAAGGCCGAAAGCGATTATTGCTGCACGAGCGCTAATGCGGTTGAAATGGTAAAGTCTATGCCGCAGGATAGACCCATCATTTTTGTCCCTGACCAGCACCTCGGTCGATTTGTGATGGACAGGACCGGTAGAGACCTTGTGCTCTGGCCTGGCTATTGCCCAACGCACGTGGTCATAACCGAAGATGACATAAGGAATACAAAAAAAAGGTTTCCTGATGCCGTTGTAATGGCACATCCGGAATGCACCGAGCCGGTAAAAGCCCTTGCAGACCAGCTCCTCAGCACAGGCCAGATGCTAAAGTTCGTTAAAAATAGCACAGCCAAACGCTTTGTAGTTGCCACCGAAGTAGGGATAATTCACGCCTTGAAGAAGCAAAACCCGCAAGCTGAATTTATCCCCGCAAGTGAGCGGGCCGTGTGTCCCAATATGAAAAAGATTACTCTGGATAAGGTCATCGGGGCATTGGAGGATATGCAATATAAAATTACCGTCCCGGAACAGATTCGAGTAAAAGCAAAAAAGTCCCTCGACAGAATGGTTCAGATTTTACCTGGAAAATAAAGAGGTCTTAAAGATGGCAGAAGAACCAAAATATCATCTTGAAACGCTCGCATTACACGCTGGCCAGCAGGTTGATTCGGACACCCGCAGTAGGGCCGTGCCGATTTATCAGACGACAAGCTATGTGTTCAAGGATACTGAGCATGCGGCGAACCTGTTTGCCCTGAAAGAGTTTGGCAACATTTACACGCGGCTGATGAATCCCACAACCGATGTTCTGGAGAAACGGCTGGCTGCTCTGGAGGGGGGCGTGGGCGGCCTGGCATTGAGTTCGGGCCAGTCGGCTATCTACGTGAGCATTTTTAATATATGCGGCGCAGGCGGGCATATTGTTTCATCCAATTCGCTCTATGGCGGGACGGTTACGCTTTTTAGCCAGACGTTTGCCAAGCTCGGCATCGAGGTGACATTTGTTGACCCCAAGAAACCGGAGAATTTTGCAAAGGCGATAAAGAAAAATACTCGCCTGATTTACATAGAGAGCATCGGCAACCCGAAGAACGACATTCTGCAATACGACAAGATAGCCGACATCGCTCACAAAAATGGTCTCCCGGTAATCTGCGATAATACCGTTACAACGCCGATACTGTTTAGGCCGGTCGAGTTCGGAATTGACATTGTGGTTCATAGCTGCACGAAGTTCATCGGCGGCCACGGCAGCAGCATCGGCGGAGCAATTGTGGATTCGGGAAAATTCGCCTGGACAAATGGCCGCTATCCTGAATTGACGGAGCCCGACCCGAGTTATCACGGCGTCAGATACGTCGAATCTTTTGGTAATATGGCATACATTATAAAGGCCAGGACCCAGTTCTTGCGCGATATGGGAAGCTGTATGTCGCCGTTTAATGCCTTTTTATTTTTGCAGGGGCTTGAGACGCTCCATCTTCGTATGCCCCGACACTGCGAGAATGCTCTCAAACTTGCTAAGTGGCTCGAAAAACAGCCGCAGGTTAGCTGGGTCAATTATCCAGGGCTTCAATCTCATCCCGACTATGCGCTTGCAAAAAAGTATCTGCCCGATGGCGCGGGCGGCATATTAGGTTTTGGAATCAAAGGCGGCAAGGAAGCCGGCATTAAATTTATAAATAGTGTCAAGCTCGCAAGTCATCTTGCCAACATCGGCGACAGCAAAACTCTTGTGATACATCCGGCCAGCACGACTCATCAGCAGCTAAGCCCAAAAGAGCAGCTTGCAGCCGGCGTAACTGAAGATTATATTCGTGTCTCGGTCGGCACAGAGCACATTGATGATATAATAAATGATTTCAAACAAGCTCTGAAAGCCAGTTCTAAGTGTTGAGATTTAAGTAAACGGCCTCGAAAAATCTTTGATTTATCGCCGAACCTCTTATAATTATCTGTTGAAGGAGTCGCAGTTGATTACTAATATTGAGTCAGCATTGGCAGAATCAAGAGCTATGGAAAGCTCACTATGAGTTTTGAACAACAACAGCTTTTTTATATCGAAGAAGACAAGATTCAGAAACACCGCAACAGGAAGAACCACAATCAATATTTTACTCCTGAATTTGCGGTGGAAAAGGCACTTTCATTTATTCCGAAGTCAAAGGTCGAGAACATCATCGACCCTGCGGTAGGCAATGGTGTGTTTCTAAGGGCAGCATCAAAGAAATGGAAAAATGCAAAATTGTTTGGAATAGACATTGACAAAGAGGTAGTATCTGCATTGAACAAATCCATCCTGCCGAATTCTTATTTTGTTCCCGCCGACAGTCTTCCACGACAAACTTGGCAACTGCCTAAAATTCAACAGGTTCTCTCGAAAGGTGGTTTTGACCTTGTTGTCGGAAATCCTCCTTTCAGTAGTTGGTTCCAGCGGGTGGAATCAGAAGACATATTGTCTAACTACGAATTAGCTAAAAATAATGGGAATTTGAAAAAAAGCCAGGCGATTGAAATACTCTTTCTCGAAATCTTTGTAAAACTGGCTGATGTTGCAGGTTTCATTGTTATCGTCCTTCCTGATGGTATTCTCTCCAACCCCCAATACCAATATGTAAGAGAATTTATCCTGAAAAACACGAAAGTCCTGCACATCATAATGGCAAATTCGCCTTTATGGTTAGAAAGGTAGAAAAGATGATCGAAGGATTTCTCGATGATTGAAAAGGAAACAAAAACTATTGGTTTAGAAACTTCAAGTCTAATGCCGCTTATTGAAATTACACCGAGGACTTTGCCTTTGCAAATTAATCTCTCAGATGCTTTGAAAAAAGGGTATAAATTTATAACGGATAGATATTCCGTGATTGAGGCACAAGACCAAATAAAAACAAGCTACGAAAATGCTAAAAACTCTCTTATAAAGGCTAAAGAAATTTCAGAAAGGGATAGTATTAAAAGTTGCAAACACTGCGAAGTCGTTTTTGTTAAATCTTTGGCAGAAAACTGGTACGGACGAGAAGAAACGCTTCGATGGAGCGACTGTCTTTGGGATATTAACGAGAACACAGATGACTTTTGGGGGTCTTTAGAAAACTCACTTAATGAAAAACGGGGTGTCTATTTTCAAACTCTAAAAGATGACGCCGATGAAATACTTATAGAATCATCAAGAATTATGTCTTACTGGTTCGGCCTGCTCATGGAAGAGAACTTTCAATGAAAATAAAAATCGTTAATAATAAGTATTCACTTCAAGATTTTTTTAGCGAGCTACAGCCTATTATCAATACCGTGTATAGGGAAAAAGTAACGATTAACGATGTTATAGATTTCTATCATCTATTTTCATTATATTATGCCGCTGGAGTTGCGGAGGTTTGGTCATGCAACCAAAACTTTGTAAAAAGACATGAAAAGTACCTCGAGAATTTAAATTCCAATAAATTTAGTGAAGTTTTTAAAAATGTTAGAATAAAGCGAATAAAATGAGAATTCTGGATGTTATGACAAAACTCACTTGTAAGAATTGCCGGAATGCAGAGAAGTTCATAGCCAAATATCTTTACTCCTGTTTAGTGGATGGCCAAGGCAATAAACTAGACAAAAAAGAAATGGACGATGAACCTGAATATCAGTGCGAAAAATGTGGCTCAACAGATATTGAAATTGATTTTCGTCAGTAGCTTGAGTCTTTTCGAGCCGCGAGTCACGAGCGACGAGGAATAAAACTATGTGGGAATATACGGACAAGGTTAGAGACCACTTCTTCAACCCGCGAAATGTCGGGGAGATTGAAGATGCCGATGGCGTAGGCGAGGTCGGGTCACTCGCCTGCGGCGACGCCTTGCGGCTGACGTTCAAACTCGATAAGAACGGCAAAATTGCAGATGCAAAATTCAAGACATTCGGCTGTGCCAGCGCAATCGCGACATCATCAGTCTTGACCGAAATGATAAAAGGTATGACTCTGGAGGAAGCCGCCAAGGTTACAAACAAAGACATAGCCGATTACCTCGGCGGCCTGCCCGAGCAAAAGATGCACTGCTCGGTTATGGGCAGAGAAGCCCTTGAAGCAGCAATCGAAAATTATCGAGGCGGCGGCAAAAAAAAACGCCAGCTTGAAGGCAATGTCGTCTGCACCTGTTTCGGCGTAACCGATAAAGAAATTGAGAGGGTGATACGCGAGAATAATCTGACAACCGTTGAGCAGGTAACAAATTATAGCAAGGCGGGCGGCGGCTGCGGCGGCTGCAAGGGTGAAATCGAAAAAATAATTGAAAAGGTCCAGGGCGATAGGATAAAAAAGGTCGCTGTTGCAGCACCTTCGCGAGCAGGCAAACTTACCAACATTCAAAAGATTCAATTGATTCAGCAGACCATAAATGAACAAATTAGACCCGCCCTGCGGGCTGACGGCGGCGATATTGAGCTGGTCGATATCGAAGCAAATAAAGTCATCGTGGCTTTTAGAGGAATGTGTGCGCAGTGCAAGCTGACCGATGTTACTATGAAAGATGTCGTCGAAGCAAAGCTGAGGGAGTTTGTATCAAAAGACCTTTATGTCGAGGAAATCAAGGACTCCGGATAATACTTAGTAGGGTGGGCTTCAGCCCACCAACTCTTGGTTCCTGCCCGACACTCCGTATGTCGGGTCAATGCGTAAATAACAAAAAAATATGAACAAAACAGCGTTAATCTGTGTCTAAAAATAAAACCTGAGAATAACAGATGAAAACGATATATTTTGACAACAATGCGACTACAAAAGTAGCTGATGAAGTGCTTGAGGAAATGAAGCCGTTCTTCTGTGAGCTTTACGGCAATCCTTCGAGTATGCACACATTCGGCGGCCAGGTCGGCAGAAAAATCAAAAAGGCACGCGAGCAGGTAGCGAGTATTCTTGGCTGTGACCCAGACGAAATTATTTTTACAAGCTGCGGCACAGAGAGCGACAACGCCGCTATAAAAGGCACGCTCGCTGCTCTGCCTCATAAGCGCAAAGTCATCACAACCAGAGTTGAGCATCCAGCCGTTTTGTCGGTCTGCCGGGACCTGCAGAACCACGGCTATACGATTGTGGAGCTGGGCGTGGATAAACAAGGCCGACTTGATTTAACAGAGTTGGAAGACCGGCTCGATGATGATACAGCTCTTGTTACTATTATGTATGCAAATAATGAGACGGGCGTGATATTCCCGATAGAAAAAATCGCCAAATTAGTTACCGATAAAGGAATAGTTTTTCACACCGATGCGGTTCAGGCCGTCGGTAAAATTCCCCTGAATCTGGCGAAAAGTAACATTGATTTGTTCAGTCTTTCCGGCCACAAGCTGCACGGGCCCAAAGGAGTCGGCGTCCTTTATGTCCGTAAAGGCACCCGGCTGTCGGCGTTTATGCTCGGTGGCCATCAGGAAAGTGGCCGAAGGGCCGGCACAGAAAATGTGCCGGGTATTGTTGGTCTGGGCAAGGCTTGTGAAATAGCTGCTAAAAATATCGATTATGAAAATAGTAGAGTCAAATACCTCCGTGACAAACTCGAAGATGCTATCTTAAAAAGCTGTCCCGACAGCCGGGTTAATGGCGATAGGAAAAATCGCCTGCCCAATACAACCAATATCAGCTTCGAATACATCGAGGGCGAGGCAATTTTGCTTATGCTCGATAAATACGGCATCTGCGCTTCCAGCGGCTCAGCCTGCACATCCGGCTCGCTCGAACCTTCCCACGTCCTTCGGGCTATGGGTGTGCCTTTCACCGCCGCCCACGGCTCAATCCGATTTAGTTTAAGCCGTTACAACACCGAAGACGAGGTCGATTACACAATCCAAAAAATGCCCGAAATCGTCACCCGCCTCCGCGAATTATCGCCCTTCGTGGCAAAATAAATAAAAGACTTTATAATCGTGAGCATCTGGCTGAACCTGTATAATCGACGGATAGGATTTTTTAAGGAAAGGGATTAATTATGATAATTGCGAGCATTTTAGAATTTATTCCTGCTCTGATAGCAGTGGTAGTCTACATTGGCGTATTGGTCTGTATTATATGGTTATTTAGTCGCCTTGTCCGTGCAGTTGAGAGGATCGCCAACAAAATCGAAAATTCCACCAAAATTTGATACTCGCACATATTGCTTTTTCACAATCTACAGCAAAATCGAGTGCATCTGCCATTCCCTCCGCACACGGCTCGATTCGGTTTAGCTTAAGCCGATACAGCACCGAGGAAGAGGTCGATTACACAATCCAAAAAATGCCCCAAATCCTCACCCGCCTCCGCCAACTATCGCCCTTTGTAGCTAATCAGCAGATAAGTCGAGATTTTTGTTTTTAGCGTTTCTCGGCGCCTGTATCCTAAACGCTCTAAGCTAAACACTCCGCTCCACAAAATACGCACGACGCACCACAAGCAACTGCCGAAGGTGGGAATTGAACCCACACCCTGTTGCCAGGACGGGATTTTGAGTCCCGCGCGTCTGCCAGTTCCGCCACTTCGGCCAAAAAAATTATTGTTTATTATTTACTATTGATTATTTTTTGTCAATCGCAAACAGTAGCAGTTTGTGGAAAGGCGGAAGATTGCGTCTGTGGTGGGTTACCTGGGTTGTTCGGCTTGTTCGTCGCCTCCGTGCGTCAGGCCGGGAAAGACATTTTGCAGTGCCCTGTCAAAACTGGTGGTATAGACGATACATATTGAGAAAGTGATGGCCCAATACAATTTGAAGACATAGTTGCAGAGTATGAAAATGACAAGGACTGCTGTCAGGCCAAGAATAATCTGAACGAGCGTGGCTTCGCGGTCGCTTATACACTCTTCATCGATAACGTTGAATCGCAGCATCAGAAGCAGGAGAACACCGTTGATTATGTTCCATACTGGAAAAACCAGCAGCCAGCCAACTGATTCCTTAACCGTATGGATGCCGGCTACTATGCCGGTAATCGCGTTTATCGTAACCGCGAAAATCATCATAAGTCGCTTTTCAATGTCCGTCTTTTCCCTCTTGGTGAAAATATGGTACAGGCACAAAAACATTCCGGCCAGAAGAATAATTGAACAAATCCACAAGCGTGGGGCATCTATGCGGCGCATTGCGAATCCGATTACCTCATCTCGCATTTTGCTGTTCGTAATCCACAGGAGGATAAGTGTCGCCGCCGTAAGGAACAGCGACAGCTCATCGTATGTAGGGACAAGGAATCCCAAACTCTCTTCGCAGAGATCTATCAACTTATCTGCCTGCTCATCAGACCCGGAACGCTGGTCCTTCTCCCATTCTGGGACACGCGGCTTGGTTCGGTCGGGGATTGTCTCTTTATTAAGACTGATTGCCGGTCTGCCTTTGGTGGTCCAGGGAATGACCAGAAGGTGCTCGCAGTTTGGGCATTTGCCCTTTTTGCCGCGTCCGTCTTCGCGAGTGAATATCCTCTGCCCGCAATAAATACACTTAAACCTTATCACAACTTATCCTCCCGCTATACCCATTCACAAGTTATGGGTTACCTGGGTTGTTCGGTTTGTTCACTCATCAGGCCGGGCAAGACGTTTTGCAGTGCCCTGTCAAAACTGGTTGTATAGACGATACATATTGAGAAAGTGATTGCCCAATACAATCTGAAGACATAGTTGCAGAGTATGAAAATGACAAGGACTGCTATCAGGCCGAGAACAATCTGAACGAGCGTGGCTTCGCGGTCGCTGATACACTCTTCATCAATGACTCTTAAAGAGACCATAAGAAGCATCAGCACGCTGTTGATTATGTTCCATACCGGAAAAACAAGTAACCAGTTGATGACGGCGGTATTCCTTATTACATATACTCCTGCAATGATGCCGGTTCCAGCATTTGTCAGGACAGCGAAACCTAACATAATCCATTTCTTGTAGTCGATTTTTTCTCTCGGTATGATGAGAACCAGAAAAAGAAAACCAGCAAGGTATATTAAGATAGTGTTGAATAATCGCTGGTATTCGGGGTCAGTAGCAAAACGGTGAATCAAATCTCGCGTCTGGCCAAGCATCTTGATATTTGTCGCATACAGCAATATAAACGTTACAGCCATAAGAAATAGCGACAATTTATCGTATGTGGGAATAAGAAAACCGAAACTTTCCTTATAGAGTTCAACCCATATATCCTCGGCGCCGTCGGGTAAGGTTCGGGCGTCTCCGTCCCATACCGGGACAGGCGGCCTGGGCCGCTCGGGCATTGGCTCTTTATCCGAACTGATTGCTGGTCTGCCTTTGGTGGTCTCTGGAACAATAAGAAGATGTTTGCACTTGGGACATTTGCCCTTTTTACCGCGAACGTCTTCGCGAGTGAATATCCTCTGCCCGCAATAAATGCACTTAAATCTTATCACAACTTATCCTCCCGCTATACCCATTCACAAGTTATGGGTCACGGGTAAGAGCCTAATCGTAACCTTTGCTGCTGTTCTGGTCAGCCAGTATTGCAGCAAAACCAGCACAGCCCCGCCGGTCAGAACCACCGCAGTAAATATCGGCACTGTAAAGGTAAATGAAAGAAGCGGCGTTTCAAATCTGTACCCTATCATTCTGCCGGCTATCGCCCACAGCGTTATCAGGCAGCACATAAACGCCATAACAAGTGCGCTGAACACCGCCGTCTTTTTGAAAGCCTGTTTGCGTCTTTCTTCATCTGCTCCTATAAAGTGCATTCTCCTTGCAGCATAAACGCCGGCTGCTGTTCCTAAAGCAAGGTTCAATATCGGCAGCCCCATACCCAAACCAAGCGCCACTACCGAGTAGAATAGATAAATCCCCGCGAGCACTTTGTTGTTGATTTGATATGCCTTTCTGACCCACTTTTTTAGATAGATGACATCTATAATTATCGCCGGCACCAGCGACCATAACACCCACGGCCCAAGAGCTTCTTTCCCGAAAAAGATAGAAGCAATTACCATAGTTGCCAGAAAACAAAAAACAATCGGCACGAACCCAAAAAACATACCCAGTATTACAGATTCGATTTTACCCACGATATTGTCCTTCCCCCGCTTGCTCTTATGACCTTATGCTCCTGTGTTCTTAATAGTCAATGAAAACGATATCTTCCGGGATGGCGACGACGTCTCTGTGGCCGGGGCCGAGGAGCTTTTTTATTTCGCTTGTGTGCTTGCCGGCCAAAGTTTTTAACTGTGAGCTGCTGAAGTTTGTAACGGCCTTTGCTTTGTCGTTGAGCATAACAACATCGCCTCGTTCAAACGAGCCGTCGATAGAGGTTATGCCGCTTGGCAGTAAGCTCTTGTGGTTTCTAATTGCCTGCATTGCGCCATCATCAATATAGACTACCCCGGCTGGGGCGCTATTTAGAATCCATCTGGAGCGGTTACTTAACTTTCGTTTCGGCATAAAGACTGTGCCGATTTCTTCGCCGGCGAAGATGCGCTCGATGACGTTTTTTTCTCTGCCATTGGCAAGCACCATTCGGCAGCCGGCGTTGGAGGCGATTTTCGCCGCCTCTATTTTGGGTTTCATTCCGCCGGTGCTGAATTGACTGCCCCTTCCGCCTGCACTTCGCACAATCTCCTCGGTTATCTCGAAGACGACAGATATTGGCTTTGCATCGGCGAATTTCCGCGGGTCTTTGTCGTAAAGGGCATCGATGTCGGTCAGCATAATCAAAAGGTCCGCATCAATTTTGCTGGCCACAAGAGCGCTGAGCCGGTCGTTGTCGCCGAACGCTGAGCCGATTTCCTCGGTGCTGACACTATCGTTTTCGTTTAAGATCGGCACAACGGACAAATTAAGCAGAGTCTCGATGGAATTGCGAAGGTTAAGATACGTTTTTCTATTATTAAGCACATCAGTAGTCAGCAGAACCTGGGCGACAGTGATACCATAGCGCAGAAATGATTTTCGGTATTCGGCCATCAAGAGCGGCTGACCAATGGCCGCACACGCCTGACGCTCTCTAATACCTGATGGCCTGATACCCTGATACTCTGATAACTGTCCAATACCCATACCGATAGCGCCAGATGTAACGATGACGACCTGTCTGCCGGTCTTAAGAACGGAGCTTATCTGTGCTGCGATTTGGCGGACATAGTCAGAGTCTATACCGCCGTTTTTCGTCAGGATGTTCGTGCCGATTTTTACTACTATTCGTTTTGTTTTGCTAAAATCCCGCATACCAGATTCCAACCTTTTTAGTTTTTACCGTCTTTATAGTCATCGGCCTGGCACTAATTGTCTTTAGAACGATGTGTTATCAGAGAGGACGGCTTTTGTCTAACTTTTTATGCGTAAATTCTTGAAGTTTTGATGTTTTTTTAGTAGCATACTTTGTTAAAATCAGGCTTTGCATTATTGAAATGCAAAAAGTTCTTGATATTATATGGGTGTAAAAGGTGCCCGCCGAAGGCGGGTTTGTAGAAAAGTGCTTCAAAACAAGGCAAATGGGAAATGTAAGTGCTATACTTGCTTTTCAAGCAGAAAGGAGTAACAAGATGCAGCGCTTAATGTCTATTCTGGTTCTGATGGGTGTCGTAGCAGCCGGTTTCTGTATTGCAGCCGAAGCTCCCCAGCAGACAGCCAAGATTAAGGTCCTGTTAATTACAGGAGACGATGTGTCGGCTCATCCCTGGCGGGATATCTCCGAAACCACGCGCGAAGCGATGGTTGCTTCAGGCAAATTCGATGTCAGGGTCTGCGAAGACCCCCTGATTCTCGAATCGAAAACCGCACTGAATAGCTATGACGTCATCGTCTTTACAATTTACAGCCAGCGCGTTCCTGTGATTCCCGAACAAGCACAGGAGAACCTCCTGAATTTCGTGAAGGATGGAAAGGGCTTCTTCGTCCAGCACATGGCCAGCGCCTCGTTCCCCAATTGGGAGGAATTCGGCAAGCTCTGCAGCCGCAAATGGATAATGGGCACTTCCGGTCACGGGCCGAGAAGCGTCTTCAAGGCCAATATAGTCAACAAGGAACATCCCATCACAGCAGGGTTGAGCGACTTCGAGACCGACGATGAGCTATACGCCAAGTTACAGGGCACGGGCGAAATCAACGTGCTGATTTCGGCTGACTCCGATTGGAGCAAAAAGACCGAGCCGCTGCTATTCACCTCGAACTACGGCAAGGGCCGCTCTGTTTACAACGCCTTCGGCCACGACCGCAAGGCACTGTTGAATCCGAATGTGCAGAAGTTAATTGTCCGCGGCGTGGAATGGGCGGCTAAAGGAAAAATCGAATAATCAAGGTCGTGCGGCGGCTGTAGTTCGTGACTCGTTGCTCGTCATTGGTATCTCGTGAAGAGCGTCCTGCAATTGAGAATTTAGAATGTGGATGGCTGATGCCATAAGCACTAAGCCCTAAACAAATCCGCCAGAGGCGGACAAGTTCAAATAACCAAAGGACAAAGTTCAAAAAACAACCACAGAACCTGTCTTGCTTGCCCTGCGACTTGTCCGGCGTAACTTTAGCGAAGTCGGAAGCCCTGTCGTTTAGGGCGAAGTAGGGAGCATAGTCGAAATCCCTTGAGGGATGCCTGACGGCAGAGCCAAACCAAGTCGAATGAGTCGAGGGCTTCTTGCCCAGAATTCCCTAGTAGCCAAATCGATTATAGTCATTTTCTGTGTGTGTTGGCCGGTCATAATTTGGGTTTGGGTAAAAAGTTTTACAAGCATGACAACGCCAGCCATTATCTTTTACTTGCAATTCAACCTTTTTTGATGGGGATAAATGATAACAACTTGAGCAGTAGCTGAATCCAGTTTTCTTAGAAATGAAAATCCCTAATTTTTGATCAAATTGCAAATCATCTTGCTGGGGTGATTTGGAACGTTCCGCGGGGGAAGTTTTGTTCAATCTCTCCCGCCAAGCACTAATGGCTCCAATAATTGGCTCTTCTGAAAACCAAGTGCTGTTACTAAGGTCTACTTCGTGAAGAAACTTACTGATAGCGCCTCTGTCAAATATGCCTCTTTGCACGCCCTTGTGATGAATAACAAGGAGAGGAAGTCCTTTGGCATAGGCTAAGCCTGCTTCAATATGATTCCATTCAGTTGCCAAAATAACAGATGAATCAATTGTTTCACCTTTTAAAACACCCTCTTTAACTTCGATTTGGGGGTAGCCAAGAATTATAGTACCAACGCATTGATCCATAATCGATATAACTTCATCAAGGGGAGTGTTCACTGGATAGTCACTTACACCCAAAGTCCTGGGGTTCATTTCATAGCTTTTTAGGATATTTGTAAAAGCTTCAAGTCCCTGTTTAAACTCTGGTCCCACCCAGTTTGGTCGACTTAAAAATATATCTTTCATAATTTAATCCTTAGGATAGGCTTTATTTGCCAAATCCTTATTATGAGAATTCCACCAATTAACCCACTCAGTCATAAGATTATTTCCTTCTATTTGTCTTTTAACGCCTAAAGAAACGTTGCCGCTATTATTAGACTTTATTCCTTCATAATAAATTTCAGTACCAGCAACAAGTTTGTTGCGATAATAATTTTTCAAATCGGGGTGAATGTAATCAAGAAAAGCATTGTCTACTTTTTTGCTTAAAGCGAGACCTTCTTCAATTTTGGAATATATCTGCTGTTCCGTTGCTTTCGGTATAGTATATGCTTCGCCTAAATTGTTACTTGGTTTATTAATTAAATCACTAGATTTTCCAAAAACTGTAATTGATTGCACGAAGTTTGCACGATCATCCATAAACTCCGCTGGAAAAGCAGAATTGTTTGAATTTTTGTTGCCAAAAAACTGATAACCAATCATTAAGATCCAGAAAGAAGTCCAAACAATTGATAAACACTTCCAGAATTTCGGCTCACGCATCAAGAAGGTCATTAACGTACCTAATAAACCGCTAAAGGCAAAGAATATGCACACACAAGTAATCATATAATTTCCTTCCTATCGGGTTATGCGGAGCAGTCTGTATAAAACGTGAAAGCTTGTCCCCGCATGCATCTGGCGGGGAACAGACTGTTTACCCCGTGAGATGATGCCGTCTCTCTATCTCATCGGGGTTTCTGCCTGCCAAGCCCAAACAAGCAGGCGCCCTGCCTTACGCTTTCAAACTAAAAACCTGGTGAAAACCCCCATCCTTTCTAAAAATATCTATCTTTTATTTTCACTCCAATAACCACAACCAAAATCACAACAACCGCACCAACAATAAGTATCCACCTCAAAGTGCTCATTAAAAGCATATTAGGCCTCCTTTTCCACCTAACAATGATTATACAGTTTTATACGCTTTTTACCCGCCTTTTATCCGCCCTTTTACCCGCCTTTTATCCGCCTCAGGCGGACTGGCGGGCTGGCGAACTTTATAAAACGGGAAACAATATTCGTCTCTCGTATATCGTATGTAGTATGTCGTATTTAGTAAATAATAAATCCCAACTTGCGTCTTGCGTCCAATCTCTTGCGTGGTGCTGATCGGCTGCCGGTTCCTCGATGAACGGAGCTTCAGCTTAGGTAATCGCATTCGGTGTTTACTTTACTGATACTTTGGATGAAGATTTGAATGACTCAACGTTAGAAATCAGTCCGGTCATCGATGTTAATAGTGGGGTTCAAATTGCCCCACCAGGCACTTATAGCCCTGCAACGCGAACCCTCACATGGTTTGTAGGTCAGGTTGACCCTAATCAGGGCGGCTACGCCGAATTCAGCGTCAATGTAAGAAATAGCGTCAGAATAGGCGACGAGATAATGAATTTCGCAACTGTTTATTTTCCAAGCGTTCCTGAAGAGACAAGAACCAATGGTGTTGTATCCATAGTAATCCCCTTCGGCGACATCGACCAGGATGGCGATGTGGACTTTGTTGATTATGCCATTCTTGCCAATCAGTGGCTTAAGAGTCCTGGAGTTCCACCTGCAGATATAGCTCCACAGAATGGCGATGGTATTGTTGACTGGCAGGACCTACGCGAGCTTGCTGAACATTGGCTAGCCGGTACTACTCTTTAAGCTTCTCAAACCGCCCCGCCACAGCTTACGAATCCGCGTCTGAAAAATTTGTGTTTATTTGTGTAAATTCGTGGTTACTTTTGCGCCTTTTGTGATGAAAATAATCTGTGTAATCTGCGAAATCTGTGGTTGCTTTTGTGTCTTTTACATTCGTGTCCTCGTGGAAAAAACCTGCTCAAAACAGCTCAAAAAGTGACTCATTTTTGCTAAAAGTTGCAAAAAGTTGTTAATTTCTGTCAAAAAAGTGCAAAAAAGTGCTCATTTTTACCCTCATTTTTACGCTAAAAACCAATATGTCCTATAAAATCACGCCTTTGTCTATCGCTAACCACCCCATTTTCAAAATTTTCGTCAAAAACCCATATTTCCCCCTATTTTTTGACTTTTTTTCTCTTCTTTTTTCCTACCGCCGGCGAAATAAAGTTGTCAGGTAACTCGCGCCGACGACAGTTGCAATTCCACTAACAGCAAGTATTACATCTATAGGCCCGAAAGTTCTGCCAATAATTACGGAGAATACCTTTGTGGTTAATAGTAGCGCCAGCGGCAGAGCCAGCGAAACCATCAACCATTTAAGCTTAGGAGGTTTTGGCGTAAGGTTCAAATGAATAACTTGAAGCCACAGCATTGTAAAAATTGCGTATGAAAATAAATGAAACATTGCGTTCAAAGCCGGCAAAAGAAGAGCCAAATTCGCTCTCGCAACATTCGTCAAACCGAAAATAGTCGCTCCTGCCACTAAAAGAGCGGCAGGCCAGAATGTAAAAAACGAAAACAGGGCCAGGCCTGCAATTATGGCCACCAAGTTTGCTGCGAAATCCTCAATGTCGCAAGTGCGTCCCACATACCTTTGAAGTAACTCATCGACAGCTCCATAACCAGCCACCACTAAAAGAATCCACCAGGCGGTAGCTTTGCGCCAGTTGACTTTAAGATTTGGTCTGACAGCAAACCAGAACAAAAATACCAGAATGAAATACGCAAGAAAGTGCAGGCATTTATCGGAAACTCCTGCTTTGCGAACAAGTAACGGGACGGGTATATGCGCAAGGATAAAAAGAATTGGCCAGTAAAGTATAAGTGATATTGTTATTATCTTTTGCCGTTGTAATAAATTCATCAAAATTGCCTTAAAAACTCATGTGATTCGGCTTAAGCCTTATGACTTTCAATTCCTAATATATCGGAGACTGGCCAGTAGCTAAATCAGAGATTTTAGTGTATAATATAAACATCGGTAATCTATCGGCTTAATCCGCCGGACGTCCGGCGGATTAATTAACTGCTTTGGAGGTCTGAAAAAATGAAACGCTTGACGATTTTTACGGTAATCTTAGGAGCTTTTGCAGTCCTTTGCTTTGGCCAGCCCGCCGAACGTCTGACGGGCCAGTATCGGCCTCGGCCTTCGCAGCCCACCAGACGGACTGGCGGGCTTAAAATGATCCAGCTTGCCGAACCAAAACTGAAGGGTCAGATTAGCTTGGAAGAAGCATTAGCCAGGCGAAGAAGTGTGCGGCAGTTCACCGGCCAGCCACTCAAAATGGCAGATATTGCCCAGTTGGCCTGGGCAGGTCAGGGCATAACAGAACCTCAAAAAGGTTTTCGAACGGCGCCATCGGCTGGAGCAATCTACCCCATAGAGGTATATTTTGCCACGCAAGATGGGCTGTTTGTCTATCGGCCGCAGGGACATCTTCTTGAGCAGGTTATTGACTCAGCCGAGCCATCACAGCGTATCCGTCAAATGCTTGGCGCAACAGCCGGCCTTACTTCGCTCGCCGAAGCGGGCTATGCGAAGGCGGGTCCACAATCCGCCGCCCCATCCGGCGGAGTGACTCAGGCGGGCGGCTACATCATTCTTGCAGGCTCTGTAAAAAAGCTCTCTACTCAATTCCGCGAGGATGCCAGAAAATATATGCTGCTGGAGGCCGGCCACATAGCACAAAATATCCAGTTGCAGGCTGTCTGTCTCGATTTAGGGTCTGTAACTATTGGTGGTTTTAATGCGGGGGAACTCAGCAGGATTTGCAAGCTTTCGAGGGAGTCTGAGCCGATTTATATAATTTGTGTCGGTTACCCCGTAACAAAAGATTCAGCCGGCCAGGATGTCGTGGCGGGTGCGCAGCAGAAACCAACCGACCAAACGCCGGTAATACCGGCGAAGAGAGCGGTTTTGATTGTTGCCAGCCAGAATTTTCAGGATGAGGAGCTTTTCGCAACAAAGCGTGTTCTTGATGGGGCAGGAGTGGAGACGACCATTGCAAGTTCGAGATTAGGAGTTATAAGGGGTATGCTTGGAGGCACAGCCGAGCCGACCCTTCTGGTCAATCAAGTGAGGGTGGATGACTACAATGCGATAGTTTTTATCGGCGGCTCAGGGGCAGTAGAATATTTTGGCAATCCAATTGCCCTGGGTATCGCTCGTGAGGCGGCTCGCAGGATGAAGGTCCTTGCGGCAATCTGCATAGCCCCTTCGGTCCTGGCCGACGCAGGAGTTCTAACTGGTGTGCGAGCGACCAGTTTTCTCTCCGAACGTGAGAGACTCGTCCGGGCCGGCGCTATATATACCGGCGCTCCTGTTGAGAGGGATAGATTCATAATAACTGCCAGCGGCCCTTTGGCCGCCGCTCCCTTCGGCCAGGCCATTTTAGACGCCCTTGCGGGGAGGTAATCTGCTAATGCTGTCTTCAAAAAGTGAGTATCACTTTTTTGTCATGCCCGCGCAGGCGGGAATCCAGAAAATCGGGGAGAAAAGAATAAAACCTGTGAAGATGGAGAACAAAAAACGGTAGATGTCCATATTATTTTGTCCCACTATTTCGAAAATAGGATGAAAATGGAAGGTCACTTATTGTTCTTCCGTAGTTTTTTTAGGAAATCGTCCTTTTTAAATTCTGAAGTCCACCTCCTTATTGTAATCCAGCCGCCAAAGCGAATCAGGTAGTTGCGCCATGAGCGGTACCACCTGCTCCATCCCAACCGGAGATTATGAAGGAAGAAAATTATACCTGGAAAAGAAAATATATTCAGGGCTATCAAAAACATATAATTGAACCGGTAGAACCTGGCCATAATATTTCTGGCGGAATTCTGCATCTCTTCTGCGCTCATCGGCTCATCCGGCTCGAACAGTGGAAAGCTGCCGTCATAATACTGCCACCCCAGAACCTCAATCGGGTAGATTCTGTTTTGTCTTTCAAGTCTGCGTCTCAACTCTGTCCCGGGCAGAGGAACAGGCAGCAAAACCTGCACAGTGTCAATTTTGGCTCTTCTAATAAAATTCCTGAAATGTCTCACCCGTTCCTTCACCGGCATCTTGAAAGTTACCTGTTGCCTCTGCGGGTAGCCAAAAATAAACATACCGTGCACCATGAAACCAAACTTGTGAAATATCCTTGTGAGTGACAGCATATCTTCAGCTTTTACGTGCTTGTTCATAGCTATCAATTCTTCTTCGATTGGCGATTCAAAACCGATGGCTACCGTCCTGATGCCCGCTTTCTGCATAGCAGAGAGCAGCCCAAGGTCTTTGGCTTTGTCCAGTCTTATCTGAACAGTGGTGACAAGCCTTCTCCCGATACTTTTCTGATAGTCTCCAAGCAGGTTACAGAATCTTATTGTCTCGTCGCGCTGCTGACCGAAAAGGTCATCGACGATAAAGAAATTTTTAGCGTTCACTGTTTCCACAAGGGAACTAATTTGCTCAAGCAGTCGTTCGGCAGAAGCACATCTGGGTTTGCCCTTGACCGTGCAGAACTCGCAGTCCATGCCGCAGCCCCGTATCCTTCCGACAGGATAGATTTTGATTTTGGCATAACGAACCAGGGAAAAATTCGGCAAAGGCAATTTATCAAAATCAGTGATGGGTTCTCTCGCAGGAGTGTGAATGACCTGGCCATTATGCAGATAAGCAATACCCCTGACCTCGCTTACCTTCCGCTTGCCCTCTATCGCCCATAGAAGCTCCTTAATAGTCTCTTCTCCTTCACCTATGACTACATAGTCGATGCTGGAGGACAACGCTTCAGCCACATTATCTTCAACAAAATGCTGTCCCCCGGCGATAGTAGTAACCCCCTTATCTTTGTAAAAACGGGCCAGTCTGTAGAGTCTGGGGACGGTGCTCGTCAGCCCTCCATAAAATCCGACAATGTCTGCGGCTCTCCGTTGTTGAAGGACTTCGTGGTCAGCCCCGCCTGAAGTACTCCTTGGGCCGTACCTGCGAAGATTATTTTCGTCGATAACCTCGGCATCCCATCCTTCCATCTTATTTACAGCACTGGCTACACATACCGGTCCCAAAGCTGTAGTCTTTCGGGCGATGCGCGAATAAATGTTGAAGGCCGGGCAAGCCGGAATCACGATTCTTAACAGACATCTTTTCTTAGATATATCGAGCATAAACAATACAAATTGTAGCTCTGGTGTTGATGCTTTTCAAGATAATTTAAATGTATAAATAGGGACGGACACGAATGGCGGTTTCTTAAGGAATGAATGGGGAAGAAGATGACAATTATTTAATAGATTCCTCGGCTGCACTCGGAATGACAAGGTCGTATTGTGTGATGCAGATTGCGTCGCCCCTTCGGCAAGCTCACTTCGACAGGCTCAGTGCAAGCAGGGCAAGCGTGAAGGCGAAGTCGGGCAAGCAATTGTGTTGTATTAGCGCGGCAGCTATCCCCATTATCACATCATTTGAGGAGCACCTTATAGACAAACCAATAAGTCCCGGCGATTTCGGGGAGCGTCAGGGCCAAGGTTCCCAAGATGCCCACGAGGTATTTCTTTCTCGTTCTCACGGGTTCTCTTTGCTCGGCTTGATTCTGGCGGAGCGTGGGAATTAACACAAATCCCCCATAATTTAGCATATGAACCGGAGCATCTATCGGGAAAAGCAAGATGCCCGACAACTCGAATGTTCCGGCAAAGAGTTTCAAAATAACGGACTCTAATAAGAACCCAACCAGCCCCATCGTAAAATACGCCTGGCGAGGGGAGTAAGTGAACCACCGAAACCACAGGCGAAAGACGGCGGCCATGAAGAAATAGTGCGGTGTGAGCACGACCATTATGACCAGAACGGTACCTGGATTGAACGTGCCGTAAGCACCGAAATCCACACAGAATTCCATAATCATCGCATAGACCCAGGTCAAGAGAACATACCGGCCGAAAGGAAATGATATAGTGTCCGCCTTTTGTCCGCTGACCGGTTCAAGGACTTGGTGGAGCTTTCTCCACTTTCTCTGGTAGATAAAATACAAGGCAAATTCTCCCACACTCAGTAGAAGAAAGTTAAACAAGCCTGAAATTGCTACGATGATCCCCAGTCCCAGGAGAAGAATTAGCGCGCCGAGCGTATACCAACGAAACTTTTTAGGCAAGAAATGGTCCTTATCTTCACCGGAATTTCCCATGAACACCTCTATTTGACGGTCCTAAGCTTTTGTATTGAGCTGAGCTTTCCTATAGGTGACGAATTTCGCAAGGGCTGCCACAGCTCTATATTGGTCGTATGAGTTTTTGCAACCTACGGGATTTCTGCCGGGGAGATGCTCAGCCAGCTGGCAGCCAACAGACGAAGGTCAGAATTGTTTATAAGGCCATTGCGGTCGAAATCCGTCATAGCGTTGAACTCGGCCTGCGATTGGGACGCCAGCCAGCACATCGCCAGAATGGCATAATCGCCAAAATCAATTATGTTATCCTGGTTGGCGTTGCCTTCCCGAAGTGTGCCCAGGTTCACTGACGTCTTTGGCGCCATAATGACTACGCTTCTTTTGACGTTCATTAGAGTATGCTCGCTAAGCGCGGTGATATCATAGGTGCCCGGCGCAACACCAGCAGCCTCGCAGACAGCCGAGTTAATTATCTTTTTAGTGGTCAATTGGAACTGGTAGGTCGGAATATCGTTTAGGACATCAGCTCCCGGCGAAAAGAACCTGACGGTCAATGGAACGACCCACCCTGCATAAGGGCGGCCATCACCTTGAAGACCCACGTAAATAGATACCAACGCTCCTGTCGGCCCTAAGCTGACTATCGCCTGGGGGATGTGCGATGCGGGTATATTTGCAGCGGACTGGATACTTCCTTGCTCGGTCGAGGTCAGTTTAGTCTTGAAGTTACAACCTAAATCAATTGCAGCAGCCTGGATAAGCAAATTGCCGGCTACAAAACCCGTTTCCAAACGAGCGAACTCCTGTCCTACATCGGTTGAATTAAGACAAAGTATGACGTAACACGGCGCCTGCGGCAAACCGCTGACGGCAGATTGCAGAGCGCCTCTAACATCAGCGGCGTTTATTTGCTCGATTCTGTGGTCTCTTTTAGTCGTGTCTGTGCTGGGATTTCTATTGTGATAACGATAAACGCCATTTTCGTTTGCCAGATAAATGCGCTGGGTTAAATAATAGTTGGCATAAGCCGAAGGAACGGTCAAGCCTGCCTTATTGTTAGATGTTGTATGAGCGGTGCAGCCATATCCTGCCCATAGAATCTGGGAGATTTGCTGCAGTGTCAAATTCGTTTGAGTAAAACTGCTGACGTATTTCAGATTGCCAAGCACTTCTTCAAGATTGTTTTCACCCGTGGTGCAAGGGTCCGGCAGCCAGCCGGGCTGACCTTGTGGTATAGAAGAATGCGCTGACAATGCAGATGTCAGCCCTTTAACTGTCTGGACCCCGAAAAACAACCTTGTCGTCGGGTATCCAAGTCCTTTTGGGCAGTTCGCCACGGCGGATTGAGTGCTCTTCCACAGAGAAACAGATGCAAGCAGTGCCGGCATAAACGAGACCCCGGAATCGAAATCAAGCTCGCTTTCATATCTAATTGCGAAGGCAGCCCCAGACACCACCTCACTCGAATACCAGCTTAGTGAGTGGCCGATTGGGTCATATAAATATGTCCCGGTTGGTGTAACGACATATATATTCCTGTAAGTCCCTGTGAACGGGGCTTTTCCTGCAGCCCATACAATATTACTTATCTGCTGGTCAGTGGCAGTGCCACTCAGACTATGCTGTGAGTACCTGCTGTTCAGGCAGATTTCCACGCAGTTTTCTGTAACTATCGGCGGCGGAAGCGGTCCTACGTCTATGAACATAAGGCCTAAAGCAGGACCTATTGTCGCCGCCTCGACAGTTTGGACCTGACAAAAGATTACCAGAAGTAGATAAGCTAAGAGAAACGTTAACTTCTTCATTTTTCTCTCTGAAAGAAAACTGCAAATTTTAAGACTTATAATATTTTACCAAATTAGATGCGGTTTTGTCCAGAGAATTGGTGGGCTGACTCGTCTCGGCAGAGGCCAAGTCGGAGCAGGAAGCCCAGCCTATGAAGAGGAATAAACCCCGCTATGTAGTATTGGCACGGGAGATATAGCGGTTTGTGATTGGTAGCCGCCGGTCTTTTCCAAAGGCCTTCGGCGTAATTTTTATTCCCGGCGGAGAAAGTCTTCTTTTATATTCATTTCGGTCAACCATAAGGATGACACGATGGACTACATCCGCCGGCAAGCCCGATTTGATTAGCTCTTGTGGGGACTTGTCTTCTTCTACGTAGCCTTCGAGGATTTTATCGAGTAAATCATAATCCGGCAGAGAGTCGGTATCTTTCTGGTCGGGCCTTAGCTCGGCGCTGGGCGCTCTGGTAATTACATCCTGAGGTATGATTTGGCGAGCAGATATTCTGTTTATATGTTCAGCTAATTTATAGACCATAGTTTTCGGCACGTCTTTTATCACGGCAAAGCCGCCGGCAGTGTCGCCGTAGAGGGTTGTGTAGCCGACCGCTGTTTCGCTTTTGTTGCCGGTCGTTAAGACCAGTGCGCCAGATTGATTACTTAGTGACATTAAAATACAGCCGCGGATTCTGGCCTGCAAATTCTCGTAGGCGATACTTTCCCTCGACTCCGCTCGGGATGGTGAGCCTGTCGAACCATTGTTTGTCCAGACGGGAGATGTCTTTAGCGCATCGTCGAATTGTTTGAGGACCGGCTCGATGGGAATGGTTAAAAATTCGATGCCCAGATTCTTTGCTAATTTGCCGGCGTCGGCGATTGTTTCAGTGCTGTTGAATCTTGTTGGCATTGTAATACCAGTAACGTTCTCTGCCCCCAAAGCGGTAACGGCGATAGCAGCAGTAACTGAGGAGTCTATGCCTCCGCTCAGGCCGAGCAGGACTTTCTTAAATCCATTTTTGCGCGCGTAATCTCTTGTGCCGAGAACGAGCGCCTGATAGATTTCATCGGTAAGATTAGCCGGCTGTGGGGCTGGAGGTTGTAACGGCTTAACCTCTACCCCCCCATTGGTTAAGGCAGTAACATCAGCGATTATTAGGTCCTCATCAAATGCCTTGGCTTGTGAAATAATTCTGCCTGTTGAGTCGGCAAACATACTTCGGCCATCAAAAACTAACTCGTCCTGGCCGCCGACAAGATTGCAGTAGCAAATTGCACAATTGAACTCTTTTGCGCAGCGGCTAAGTATTTGCTGCCTTTTCTTAATCTTGCCCACATTAAAGGGGGAGGCTGAGATGTTTATAATGACCTGGATTTGCCCGGCACTTTCGAGGAAATTTTTAAGCCAAACTATATCCCAGATATCGAAGCAAATTGTAATGGCGATGTTAAGGCCTTTTAGGTTGATAATGAGCGGTTTGTCGCCGGACTGGAAATATCTTCGCTCATCGAAGACGCCGTAATTTGGCAGCATACTTTTTCGGTAGATTTTGCTTATTCGGCCACCCTGCAGGATGGCCCCGGAGTTGTAGCTATTGCCTTGGAAACTCTCAGCGAAGCCGACTATCATAGTTCTATCGGGACAATCGGCGGCCAACTCGCCGAACGTCTGGCGGGCAAGTTTCTCAATTGCTAATCGGGTGTCTTCTAAAAAATGCTTTTTTAGCAGCAAATCTTCCGGCGGGTAGCCACAAACAGCCAGTTCAGGGAACACTACTAAATCTGCATTGGAACGGGCTGCCTCGTCGTAGATTGTGCGCATTTTTTCGGCGTTGCCGGGTAAATCACCTACTACAGCATTGAATTGCCCTAATGCGATTCGCACCAAACAGAACTCCTAACTGCGAGGCCTCATTAGTTTGAAGGTGTCCTCGCCGCCGTTTATCAGATGAATTAACGGCTGAGGTCTGTCAACACCTTCGATGAACTTTGGCCGGGCTGCCCAAGGCGTAACGCTCAATACTCCGGTTAAATCCATCCAGTGTTGCAATCTTGCGACAGACAAGTTCCAGGTCATATGAAAATGATTGGCCGGCGGATATTGCTTATACTCAACCATACTGGCGAACTTCGGCACGACAAATGTGTGCGGCCAGGTCGGCGTAGTAAGATTACACATTGCCTGGCCGAGCTCTTTCGGCACTTCGGTTGTTCGCGCCTCGTCCCAAACAATACTAAATAATCCTGTAGTGCTGCTGTAAGCCATCCGGCCGGCTACACCTTCGATTCCAGCCGGCGTCATAAATGTTACCGAGTTGCCGCCTCCGGGGAAATAAGATTCATCTGCAAGAGGCATACTAACGCCATCCATAATCTCTTTTATGGACGCCCCTGGTTTTGCTGCCCAATCGAAGGCGGCGCTTCCGGAATTGTCGCCATCGACCAGACCTTTATTGAACCAGTCCGCCACACTTCTGGCGGACCAGTCTGCTTTTTTATCCAGAGATTTGATGCCAATCTTTTTAGCCAGCTCCTTGATTTCCCACGCTTCCCAGACCTTTCTAAAGTCCATAAATAAAGGTGGATTGCCGCCGGATAGATATGTCATAAATAGCATCGTCAAAAGTCCCTGCACATCGGCTTCGGTAGCGTAGGGGAGCGGTGCCTTTCGGCCTCTATGGTCGAATGTGCTGTTAAAGAAGGACTCCATCACGTCAGCCACCGGCAGTGGGATGCCTCGATTGTCGCTGCCCCATTCCAGTTGGCTCATAAAGCCGCCGCCAACGGCGTTTAAGTCGGCCATAATGTCACGGACAATTAGATACATCGCCAGCTCTTTGTTGAATCGTTCGCTGTCGTCTTCATTACGCAATTGCACTCTGTTGCCGACATATTTATTGACCCAGCCTCGCAGCGCTTTCAGTTCCTTTTCGTCATACGCTTTTTTGTTCAGCATATCAGCCAGAAGTTTCATATCGAGGCGTGTAATTTCCAGGCCGAATGTGTTTCGCGTCGGGATTATATGGGCAAGTGCTGTTTCCATTCCCATTGAATCGTGGCCAAAGATTACAACTCTGCGGCCGCGCAAAGCAACAACCGTTACCGCTGCATAGCACCAGTCGATAAGAGCTTTTGCGGTCTGGTCGGTCATTTTCGGTTCCATTCCCGTATCCGGCCAGGTTCCGACATTTAGCGCAACCATTCGCCCATACTGGCTGATAGCGCCATTGAGTGCGTGAGCATAGACCACGCCGGGCTTGGGGCCGCTGTTGCCGCAGGTGATATTTATGGGTGTGTTTGACGAAAACTGCTGCAACAATGAAATGGTAGTAAGCTGCGGAAATGCCCAGGTGTCCGGCACACATACGAGAATATCGACGCCGGCTTTACGAAACTGCTGCGCTACGATGTCAGCCTGCGCCTCGCCATCTACCAGCACGGTGGAATAAACCACCGGCACAGGTGTTTTATCAGGCAAAACCACAGAGCCGCTTATGGTATCGGCAGCCATTTTTGCGATGTTCTGACAGCGCTGCCGGCTCTCTTTATCAATTCGCGGGTCGCTGGTTGCAAAAACGCCGATAACAGGGACCTTCGGCGTGACTTTTCTTATATTCGGCAGGCATACGGCCTCAATTTTCCTTGCCATTGCAATCACTCCTTTATTGTAGATTTGAAATTTGCAACTTAACTTTTAATTCCAAAGGTTGAGGTGTCTTCCAGAAGTTTTCTTACAAAGTCCAGAAATTGTGCAGCATAAGCACCATTGGTAACCTTGTGGTCCACTGACAAGGTCATATTCATAAGCTTGCGAACTGAGATGTTCCCATCATCCGGCACGCAGGTGTCGGTTATCTGGCCTATGCCGAGGATACTGCACTGTCCGGGCACAACTATCGGGATAAAGGACTCAATCCCGAAAGCACCGAGGTTGGTTACGGTGATGCAGCCGCCTTCAAGATCGGTAGGTGAAAGTCTATTGTTACGTGCCCTTTCTATCAGGGCCAGACTATCGCGTGCAATCTGGGTGACATCCTTCTTATTCACATCTTTGACGACCGGCGCAACAAGACCATCCGGCACCGAAATCGCCAGGCCAACGTGAATTGCTTCTGCCAATTTGATAGCGTCGCCGGCCAATTGGCCTGTCATAATCGGAAATTTCTCTAAACCAATTGCGACCGCCTTCATAATAAAATCATTGTAGGAGATTTTTATATTGTTTGTTTCGTTTAATTTGGTTCGCAGTTTCACTAGCTCGGTAACATCGGCTTTAACGGTCAGATAGAAGCAGGGGATTTCCCGTTTCGATTTTAACATCCTTTCAGCGGTTATTTTCTGGAGCCGATTGAGCAGTATGGTATCGCCCAGCTTAACCTCCGCTCCGGCGGCCGCTGGCACAGCAGGCTTTGTGGGCTTCGTAGCAGCGGCTGCTTTGACGTCCTCTTCTGTAATTTTTCCACCAGGGCCGGTCCCGGTAAGATTTGTCAAATCGACGCCAAGTTTCTCAGCTAACTTTTTTGCTCTCGGCGATGCCAGCACTTTGCCTGCCGATTTGCCGGCTGCAGGCTCAGCCTTAACTTGTTCTGCTGCTGAAGGTGCAGCCGCCACCGCTGAGGCGGGTGCGCCGGCTTTGAGCGAGTCAATAAAGCTTTGCGGCACTTGCTCATCTTTTTCGCCGAGAATCAAGATTGGCGTTCCCACCAGAAGCGACTGATTCACTTCAGCAAGAATTTGCTTTACAAAACCGTCAGCCGGTGATTCCATTTCCAATGTGGCCTTATCGGTCTCTATTTCAAAAATCACCTGGCCTTTTTTGACCTGGTCGCCTACCTTAATCAGACAATTAACGATTGTTCCTACGTCCATTGTTTCGCCAAGCTGCGGCAATCTGATTTCTCTTGCCATTTACATTTCCTCTACCCCGTTAGAAAGGCAACTTCTCTTTCTAACGGGGTCAACTATCAATTAACGATTTTCCATTATCCACTAACGATTTTTTTCACTGCTTCAACAATTTTTTCAACACTCGGAATGCTTGCCGACTCCAACGGCTCGCTCATCGGCGGCGGCACGTCCAGTGCAGCGAGATTCACCGGGGCCGCATCGAGATAATCAAAGCCGAACGAACCATCGCTAAACTGGTATTCCATAAACCGGCAGGTTATTTCTCTGCCTGCCCCGCAGGTGCAGAAACCTTCGCTGACCGTTATAAGCCGGCCTGTTTTGCGGACCGATTCTGCTATTGTCTTTATGTCCAGCGGCTTTAGCGTTCGCACATCAATTACCTCGGCATCAATATCATACTTTTCAGCTAATATTTTGGCTGCATCCAGTGAGAACATCGCCATTCTGCTGTAGCTGACAATCGTTGCGTCTTTGCCCTGCCTTTTGATATCGGCGACGCCAAGAGGAATTATGTAATCGCCTTGCGGCACCGGGCCTACCTGACCATACGTTGATTTATGCTCTATAAACACGACCGGATTATCGCTGCGTATAGCAGCCTTGAGCAATCCTTTTGCATCGTAAGGCGTTGAGGGCATAACCACATAAAGACCCGGCGGGTGCATAAGCCAAGCCTCCAGCGACTCGGAGTGGTGAGCAGCGATGCACCTGCCTACGCCGCCTTCGGTTCGCAGCACCATCGGAACCTTTGCCTTGCCGCCGAACATATAGCGGTTGTAGGCGCCGACGTGAACGAGCTGGTCCATTGCTATCGTAACAAAATCCACATACATAATCTCAGCCACCGGCCGCATACCGCGAAGCGCTGCGCCAACTGCGGCGCCGGCAATCGCCGCCTCCGATATTGCCGTATCAATGACCCTCTCGGTGCCGAATTCAGCCAACAAGCCCCGTGTTGCCTGATATGCTCCGCCGTAAAGGCCGACGTCTTCGCCCATCACGACAACGTTCTTGTCCCTTCTAATCTCTTCTGCCTGAGCGAGCGAAACCGCCTGGGCGATATTCATAAGCTCCATATTGTATCTGGCCTTAATCTGCGCTCGGGCTTGCTCGGCTGCTTCTTTCTTTGTCCTGGCACCGGATGAGGCGACAATTTCATTGAAGGCATTTGTTGCCTCCATCACCTTTGCCGCCATTGCCTTCTCTGATTCGATAATCTCCTGCGAGTAACTTTCCTCAACATAGACATCTTTTGCAACGTCTGCCGGATTAGGCCAGGGACTATCCATTGCGAATTTCGTGGCCGTTTCAATTGTTGAAAATGCTTTGTCCTTTATCTTGTCCAGCTCTTCCTGTGCGCAGAGTTTTTCTTCAATTAGTTTTTGGCTTAAAACGATAATAGGGTCGCGTTCTCGCCAGCATTTTTCCTCGGCTTTGGTTCGATATTCTCGCGGGTCGCTTCGGCTGTGGCCATACCAGCGATAGGTCTTGGCTTCAATCATTGTCATCTGGCAGTCTTTTCTTGCCCTTTCTACTGCCGTTCGCACCGCAAGAAATACCGCAACAACATCCTGCCCATCAACAATCACAGCCGGCACATCATAAGCGGCACCTCTTACCGCGATGTCCACGAGATTGCTGGCTCTTAGAGTGCCTTTAACCTCGCTGCCGCAGAACGGCACGCTCATCCCGTAAAGGTTGTTTTCAATAATGGCCACCATTGGCACCTTGAAGGTTGCCGCCATATTCATTGACTCGTGGAAGCTGCCGCAGTTGGTTGAGCCGTCGCCGAAAAATGAAAGCACGACCTTGCCGGTCTTTTTGTATTTTTCCGCAAACGCCGCTCCGACTGCCGGCGCCTGGTTGCCGCCGACAATGCCGGTTGAGCCGAGGTTGTTATTTTTCTCTACTTCGGCGATGTGCATTGAGCCGCCTCTGCCTTTGCAGTAGCCGGTCTCTTTGCCCATCAGCTCAGCCATCATCTGGTTCCAGTGTCTCTGGCGGTCAGTTTCGCTGTCGCAGTATTTGTTTCCGATGGCGCCGCAGTGCCCGTGGCCGCGATGTGTTGAAGCAATGACGTCGCCGCGCTCGATCGTGGCAATGGCTCCCACCGCAACGGCCTCTTCGCCGGCGTAAAGATGTGATGCGCCTTTTATGATATTCTGACCTAAAAGGTCATAAACCTTCTCCTCGAAAAACCGGATTTCGTAAATTGTCCGCAGCCAATCCTTTGCGTCATCTAATGTGATAATCCCATCTCTGATAAGCTCTTTTAACTTTGGCACCGGCTTTTTGCGGGTGTCATCAATACAAAAATTCATACTATAAACTCCACTAAACTCTGCAAAATGCTATGTAGCACGAGAAAACTTGTGCCGCACCAATTGGCCGAAGACACGGCCAAGATGGCCGTGCCACCAACAGTTCAATTGGTAAGGCATAATATAGCACATTCTTTTATAAAAAAGCAAGGCCAAAACTCGATGTCGTTCTTGTCGTCTTAAGTTAAAATAATTTTGACAAAATCTGTGTCCAATGGTAAAAAGATAATCGAGAATCAAGACCTTAATTTTTCCGCTGTTGAAACGGGCCGATTCGGTTCCATTGATGGTTGTTTAGTCCCATTAAAACGTGGAGAAACGCCGAGTTTCTGCTGCGCTACGGTTTGCGTTTGACGCTTTCGGCTGTTTTCCGTAAAATCCCAATCATCGTTTTTATTGCTTTTTTCCAATGGGACGAAATATGCACCTATAAACCAGATACCGGAGTGCAGTAATGAATAGTAACACACGCCACGCTGCTTTGTTTGCGGGTCTTATTTGGTGTTTTCTTTTTGTATTTTTTTGCGGCGAAGTTTATGCTGAATCCGCCACACTTGCCCGCCACAATGTATGGCGGGTGAATCTGGCGGATAAATCCGCCACAGGCGGACAAGAGTCGAAACGGACGATGCAATTTCCCAAAGTTAAGTTCTATCTGTTTGGAATGGGCAATCGCCGAAAATTTCTTTATAGGAATGGAACACTCTTCGATGCGCGGACGAGTGAGGTCTTCCGCAAATGGGAGGTTGTAGAGGAAAAAATACTGCCTTCGCAATACGCCGTCAGGCTGAAAACTTCTGACAGCAAAACCATTGTCATAGCAGAAAATGAAAAGGCCGTATGGCTCGAAGATGACAGGAAACGGATAAGCCTGACCGAGGGGCATATCAATTTGCCGAATTTTGAAGGTCATCCGTATGCGGGGTTTTTACGCATCCTACATCAAGAAATCCTCATCAACATCGTCGATTCCAAACCTGTCCCAAACTTTTTCGTTTATCCCAAGCCGTGGTATCGCGATGGTGCTATGGTGGCTATGTGTCTGCAGAAAACCAATAACCTGCATTTAATTAAGCCTTGGATTGTGCAACTCAATGACCCATTTGACCGCAACAATGCAGACCACCAGGAGGCCGACAATCTGGGCCAGGTTCTATATCTGGTTTCTCTTGTTTCCGATGCCAATCACCCGGTTGTAAATAAAGTTCTTCAGGCGATTCCGCAGTTTCGTAAAGGTAAGCATATAGTTGGAATGTCGGATTTTGCTGAGCACCCTGTTTATCAAACCAAATGGCTCAAGTTCGGGCTGCGAGCGCTGCACTTAGAAGACAATTATGAAATACCTGCGGTGTTCGATTCTTACTCGGCCCTATTCTGGATGGATTTCAAGGATGCCCACGTCAAAGGTTCTAATTTTTCACAAGATATGGCGCGTAATTATCCTTATCTTGTATGGGCCGAGGCACATTTTCACAATTGGCCTCTGCCAATGTCCCTTCAAGAACAGTATCCATTGACGTGGGAGGCAAATGCCAGTCAGGCAAGGTATGTGGGGATGAAAATGGTATCGCAGGAATACGTTGATAGAAAAATTTGTGCCCCGCACTCCTGGCACGCCGCAGAAATGTTTCTTTTTTTATTAGACCGGAAAATCTAAAATTCTGCCTTTGTCTATGAATAATATGAAATACATCATAGCCGTCTGTGTGGTTATTCTTGTAGCCGGTCGTATCTCTTACGGCGATGACTGGCCGCAGTTCCGCGGGCCGAACCGCGATGGAAAATCGGCGGAGACCGGCCTTTTGAAAAAATGGCCGGACGGCGGGCCAAAACTTTTGTGGTCTGCCGACGGCCTCGGTATCGGTTTTTCCTCTGCTGCCGTTGCCTACAGGCTTATTTATACGACTGGTATGCTGGAGCGAGAAGGGTTTCTGTTTGCTTGCAACCTTGAGGGCAAGTTGCAATGGAAGTTTCCGTATGGACAAGAATGGCGAGGCTCGTTCCCAGGCGCCCGCACCACGCCGACTGTTGATGGTGACAGGGTCTATGTGTTTAGCGGACTGGGTGCGTTGACGTGCTTCAATACAAAATCCGGCGACAAAATATGGCAGGTCGATACTCTCAAAGAGTTCGAAGGCAAGAACATTATCTGGGGTATGAGCGGCTCGCCGCTTATCGACGGCAACAATGTCATCTGCACGCCCGGAGGCAGCAAAGGCACAATCGTTGCCCTCGATAAATTCACAGGAAGGACTATCTGGGCGACAACCGGCTTGACCGAAGCTGCCGGTTATTGTTCACCAATTATTTTTCAGAAAGGCCGGAATCGCCTTTTAGTCAATATGATACAGAAATCTGTTATCTGTGTCCGTGCAGATAGCGGGGCGATTGTCTGGCAATTTCCTTACGAGATATCCTACGACACAGGTATCATCACGCCTGTTTATCACGATGGCCGCATCTTTATTACAAGTGTCTGCGAAGGTAAATTTAATCGCGGCTCATTGATGCTTTCGCTATCAGCCGATGGTACGAGCGTTTCCACAAAGTGGACAAATCAGGTCCTCGACTGTCACCACGGAGGCGTTGTGCTGGTCGATGGTTATCTTTACGGCTCAAACTTCGACGGTATTCCGAGTGGTGACTGGGTCTGCCTCGATTGGAACACCGGCCAGGTTATGTATGAGGCAAAGTGGAACGGAAACAAAGGCGCAATTGTCTATGCCGATGGAATGCTTTATTGTTATGACGAGAACACCGGCGATGTGGCATTGGTTAAGGCGTCACCTGCCGGCTTCCAGATTGTTAGCTCTTTTCGCGTCGCGCTCGGCTCAGGCAAACACTGGGCACATCCTGCAATTTCCGATGGCCGACTTTACATCCGCCACGGAGATGTCCTTATGGCATACGATATAAAGAATAAATGATGTTCAGCGATGTTGAAAAGAGGAAATTGGTGGGCTGAAGCCCACCCTACCAAATCTCCTTCGCGGGAATGATATGTTGGCCATTCCTGAGCAAATATCACACACGTGCAAAACGCATTTAATTCTTATGACTCGTATCAGTCAGCCAGCCAGAGCCAGTTTTTAGCTAATTCAGCAAGGTCATCGTAGTCAACGACGCCGCTACGGTCAAGGTCGGCTCCTTCACACCAGTTAGGTGGTGAGCAAATTGCCTGCCATTTCTCTGCAAACTTACTTAAGTCGAGGAAGTCAACATGGTTGTCACAATTAAAATCTGACGCGTTTGCAAGCACTTTAATACTAACTGTATCTATCCCTGTTTTGCCCTCAGGGTCGGTGGCTGTCGCCGAGAGTATATGCTCGCCCACAGAAAGCGCAAAACCCACGAGGTCACCCTTTCCGAGAAAACCATCGATACTGCTCGACCAAACTATGGCATTGGGGTCGTTGACATCGCCGGTTTCCGGGTCGTAGGCCGTGCAGCGACCCTGCATACTTTCAGAACTAAGCAGAATTGTGCCATCCTCAGGGTCGAGTATAGTAACTCGCGGTGGCTTGGTAGTTATTGAGAATACAGAATTAGAGACGTCTTCTGCGCGATTCCAGCCGTCGCTGGCAATGACTTTGACGAGGCAATTAGGTCCTCCAGGCAAGTAATTAGAGTCAACGATAAGCTCATTTACATCGTGGTCCATTACGAGAGCAGACCATTCGGTTCCGTTGTCGTGTGAAAATTTCACGGTGTAACTAAGGTTATCAGTATCATTAATATCCACATCCGAGGCAGTCCAGGTAATGGCCATTTCGCCGGTTATTTGCTCTCCGCCGTTGGGAGATAGAACCGAAACTGTCGGGCTATTATCAGTAAGCTGCAGTTCGCCGGCTACTTCTCCTTCAATAGTAACCTGGAGGCGTGCGGTGCCAGCAGGCAGGTCAACTATGACGGAGAAGGGTCCTTTTAATTGGCTACCCGGCAATTCACTTTCCAGAGGAGAAAGGTTGAAGTCACCCAGGACTGCTTGTGTGCTCGACTTAAATACAAGCCGGCAATTTGGGTCCGAGGCCTCCTGCGATACTTCGAGGTTTGGGACAGGGATAAGGGGACTAATTTCTGCGGTTCTTGCAGGTATATCGATAATTCCACTTACGAGCATCCTTTGGCCAGAGGTAAGTGGCGCTGCAGTTGTTGACAATGCTTTTGATTTGGGGGCGGTTGGTAATAATGCGGCGATTAGACTTTTGTACTCTGGCCCGGAAATCCAGGTGTGAGCGGTTCCTCCGCTCATCATAGTAAACGTATTCTTCGTGGGAGAATATGGGTCGAATCGCACCTCCTTCTTATTTTTCACATCGTAACCTGCTTTATCTGGCACGACGAATCGGCCTGTGCACCATAAGCGTGAGGAAGTTTCTGTACGCCTTTTATAGTCATAAGAACTTTTATCGTCGGCCCAACTGCAGAGTTGGTTTGGGTCCGGACGGCGAGCAGCTATAATGAAATGTCCGACCTTGTCTTTTTTCAAAGGTGGCGGATTTTTATCGAATCTGAACGTCTGGTCCAGAATAAAGCGGGGGTTTGCGGGGTTTTTATTACTATAAACATATTCTTCCCCAAGACCATATATATGGCCCATTTCATGACCGAGTGTTTCCTCGACAAGGGGTGCAGGCTTCCTAAGTCGTATTGTATTGCCACACCTCACGCCGAGATAAGGGCAGAGGTCCGGAGGTACAACACAACATATAAAGTCAGCTTTCGCGTCAGAATGGGCATTATTATACTCTTTCAGTTTTGTTTCCAAAACAGACACGAGATTCTCCGGGTCTTTATTAGGGTCATGCGGATTTGTAGGATCTACCGTGTATATTAAAAGTGGTTCAAAAACTCTATCGAGATGATTTACGTTTTTTCTGTCCATCTTTGGTGCAGGAAAGACCTGCTCAGCAAAACTAATGTATAAGTCATTCCAATTACGAACGAATTTCGGGAGGCCACCTGGGCCGTTCCCATTCGGTTCGTATACAAATGTCTCTACGGCAAGAAAGCGGACTGTTTTAGAGCTTTTGAATTGGTAGATTCTCGTTTCGTTGAGAAGCTCGGCGTCACTAAAAGAAAACCTGTAGTTACCGGCTTTCATATCCTTGGTGTCGTCATCGAGGAAGAAAAAATAGTATGGTTGCGACGACGAGCAGGGTTTTACTTTTATCGGATTCGAATATTGTGTTTTGCTTATCTTTTCACCTGTAGCGTCGTTAAATACCTCCAATTTGACTACAACCGTTTTGTTTTCTGACGTTTGTGTTCCCACCAAGGTTACCCTCACGACAAAAGGCTTTGTCTCGATAAGGGCGCAGGCCTGGGCAGTGTCCTGGAAGCACTGGTTGATTTCGGATTCGAGTATAAATCCTGGCTGGCCTGGCTGCGTGCACGGGCACGGTCCACCAAGACAGCACATACGGCAGTCTGTGCCGAGACCCAGCCAATCGGCTGGTGGGAGGCAAAACGATGGTCCTGCCGAGTGCCAGCAGAGACCTTTTTCCCAGTTATCGCAGCAGGCCCCACACTCCGGGCACATAGAACAATCGGTGTCGCCTCCCAGCCAAAGGTATGGGGGGCTGGGGCAATTCACTTCTTCTTCTATCCAGCACATGCAAGTCCACGGATCAAAACAGGCCCCGCGCACCTTCTGCACTGTTGTCGAGACCGAATCCACCTCTCTTTGATTAAGCCAATCATTGCGGATGTGCGGAGGCATCACTGTTATCGAGACCGCATCAATCTTATGAACATCGGAGTTCCAAAGTCCAAGCTCTACCTGACCGGGCGTGTTTGCCAGATACTGGAAAACAAAATGCACTCCTGGCGACGGACCACCCAACGCCGCGACCTCATAGGCAAAGGAAAACGGCGGCTGATTGAACGGATTAACCATCGCAAACGTCGCAGCTTGCGGCCTGGTCTCTGTATGACCAAATGCCCCGTGAGGGTCGGCCTTCTGAAAACCTACATACGCTACATATTCGCTGTTGTTGTTTGAGAACATCTCGATGGTACATGATTGTCCCGACTGCAATACCACCTCGCTCACATCCACGCCGTTTACCGTCAAAGATATCGCACCTTTACTTATCCCTGACAGCACAAGCAGCAACGCCGCGACCAAACACAATACCCTAAATGTCCTCAAGCTTGACATTTTTCTGCCTCCTTAAAAAGTTGGCACTGATTATTTGATTACTATAATCTTAACCTATCGTGGCTGCGAAAGTCAATAGAAAATGCCGGCGACGACCCATTTTTTTCAGTGATTTAGCCGTAAAAGTCGAGTTTCAGGGCAATTAAAGTAAGATTGTAAATGTCATTGCTCGGAACCGTTAAAAAATTTACTACGTTGAGTAAAAGCCGGCATAGATATGCTTAGATGGCTTTCAAGTCACACCTGCATATTGTAGGTATCTTAAAAAATGGGTCATCACGAGTTTTTTCCGACTGAAAGCGGCAACGCCTGTTTATCAAACCGATTTGAGGATTTGTCATTCCAAACCAGTTCGACTATGCTAAGGACAGGCTTTGATAAGGTTCCGATATATCGGGGTTCAGTAGTTCTCGATTCCTGCTCTCTCGCCCCTTCGGTTGCGCTCATTTCGACACTTCGACAAAGCACAGTGCAGGCAGGCTCAGCGCAAGCAGGGCAGGCACTGCTCGGAACAGGTCGCGGGAATGACACTCTGCATACTACTGATTATTCGACAATTCAAACTTCAATAACACACCGCTTGGAAATGTCAGACATAAGGCGGGTTGACTTTTGGCCTTTTAATTTTTAATATGTTGTTATGCTGGAAAAAGGACTTGTGCAAGTTTATACGGGCAATGGCAAGGGCAAAACCACCGCAGCATTCGGCTTAGCGCTGCGTGCTGCCGGGCAGGGAAATAAGGTTTTGATTTATCAATTCTTAAAGCCGCCATCGCTTGATATGGGCGAACGTTTCGCATTAAAGTTGGGTGCGGTCAGGATAAGACTTGAGGTGCTCGATGTGCCGTGGGATATGGCCAGGTCCTTAAATGACAAAAAGGCCGTTAGAGAAATGCAGGCTGCAATCAAAGATGCCCTTGCAAGACTTACTGAAACGGCTGCAAAAAGATTTTATGATGTGCTGATACTTGATGAAATTGTGTATTGTCTTTCGAAGGGATTGGCCAGGTTTGAAGACGTCAAAAGTCTTATAGATAAAAGGGACAGTTGTGTTGAGATTGTTTTGACCGGACAGGGTGCATCGGCTGAATTGATAGCTTTGGCGGATTTGGTAACGGAAATGAAAAATATCAAGCACCCGTTCGATAAAGGAATTACTGCCAGACGTGGTATTGAATTTTAGCAGCTCGTAAAATTGAATGGACGAAAAAGAGGTGAGCTATGTCACAAAGTTTTGGTCGCCGTGATTTTTTGAAAAAGTCGATTGTCGGTTCTGCAGGCGCAACA